>JABIHA010000141.1 GCA_018649885.1 Bacteriovoracaceae bacterium | reverse complement strand
GGCAGTAAATACTCAGCCTTCAACAACTGGTACTGCCGGTGCTGATCTTGCCACTCAACCTATTTTTGATATTGAAGATACATATAACAACCTTGTAGACACTGCCACTGACAATGTCACCATTGCTGCTTACACCAATGTTGGATGTACGGCCGCAGCTGGTGGAACTCTCAGTGCCACTGCCAATCCAAAGGCTGCTTCAGCTGGGGTCGCCACTTTTGCTGGTACCGACTACGACACTGCAGAAACTATTTATCTCAAGGCAACTGCTGGTGGCATGACCGCAGTATGTACCGGGTCAATTGCCGTATCCGCTGCTGCCGCTTCAAAAGTCGTTATTACGACAGAGCCTGCGGGAACAGGTACTGCCGGATCAAATCTTTCAACTCAACCAGTTGTTGAGATTCGAGATGCTTTCGACAATGTTATAAACTCAACCAATACTGTCTCATTAACAGCTTATACAAATGTTGGATGTACAGCTGCTTCAGGCGGAACCTTTAACGGTGGATCAAAAGCTGCAGTTGCCGGAGTTGCTACATTTACAGCTGTTAACCACGAACTTGCTGAAACAGTTTATCTCAAGGCTTCTGAAGGAGCACTTACAACTGATTGCTCTACTTCAGTGGTCATATCAGCAGCTGCGGCCAACAAACTTGCTTACTCAACTCAGCCAAGTGGTACAGGAACTGCGGGCTCAAACCTTGCGACTCAACCAGTTGTTGATATCCAAGATACTTACGGAAATATTACCACTAACACTGATACAGTTACTCTCACAGCATTTACAAATAGTGGATGTAGCTCTGCTTCTGGTGGAACACTCAACGGTGGCTCAAAAGCTGCAGTCAGTGGGGCCTCCACATTTACTGCTCTCAACCATGAAAAAGCAGAAACTGTTTACCTTAAAGCTGCTAGTGGTGGATTTACAACAGACTGTTCAACCTCAGTAGTAGTTTCAGCTGCAGCAGGAGCAAGCCTGGCCTTTACCGTCCAACAAAACGCTGAAAACTTAACTTCAACAAACCTCACCACAATGCCAAATGTGCAAATATCAGATGCCTTTGGAAATGTGGTTGACTCTGCCACTGATACAGTGACCCTCACACCTTTTACAAACGGAGGTTGTACTGTAGCAGGAGCTGGAACCATAAGTGGCGGAGCAGTTGCCGCCAACGGTTCAAACGGAACTGCTGTATTTACCGCCACCCAAAACGATACTGAAGAAACTGTTTACTTCAAAGCTTCAAGTGGTGGCATGACTACAGATTGTACAAGTGGCGCAACTCAATTCTTCGATGCCCTGGCAATTTCCAACAAAATTGTTTCGACTAATACAACAGATGTTTATAGATACGAATTCTCCGGTGGTATCGGACCATACACTCCCTCACTTACAACTGATAACTCTGGTGCAAGTGTTGGCTCAACCTATACAGGCGGAGCATGTACCGGCGGCATGACATGTTTTGATTACACAGCTGGCTACACTGGCGGTGCAGTCACTGATGTGGCCCAAATCGCCGATAGTGCTTCATCAACTAATACAGATAACGATAGCGTCACAGTAAACGGTGCTGACTTTGATATCGATGGAACTAGTGATCCTGAAGCTTACGGCACAACAGGAATTGATGTTACAAATACCTACGTGGTAGTCAACAACGGAAACGCCACAAGTGGTGCCATCACCGTTACATTCACTCCTGACGACGCTTCTTATTGGAATAAGGGAACTGATACATGTGACACAACTGACCTAGGCACTAGTTCAACTTGCTCTGTGGACATCGACTTCTTAGGGGCAACTGGTAATGGAAGCTCACCTGTTTCTGGGCCATATACAGCGACTTTGACTGTTACTGGTGCTGATGGTGGAACTCAAGTTTTCAATTTGACTGCTACTATTCCGTAAGGCCATTTCACAAAGATCTTGTTAGGAAGCTTTCTTTTCAGATTTCATTTTGGCAGCTAGCTTGATCAGCTCTCTGATTACTTTTTGAGGTCTATCAAATACAATGGCATGACCGCAGTCATCCACTTCTAAAAGCCTTGAGTTTGGGATTAGCCCACCTAAGTATCTTGCGGACTCCATTGAAAAAATTCTGTCATCGAGTCCTTGCATAATTGTTGTAGGCAAATTGATTTTGGAAAGCTCTCTCTCCCACCTATCCCAATCAATATTTTGTGCACCCTTGGAGTGGCGGTAGAGATTTTCTACAACCTTTTTTTGCTTGGTCACCAAGTAACCCAATTGGAGATAGAAAGTGTCTAAGAGTCTGGCGTGCTTTAGGTTTTCTTTGCAGATCGCCTTGTAGTGAGACTTGGTTAAAAATTTATTTCCTATGGTCGCTAGTGTTTTGTAACGGTTTAACTGAAAGAGGCCTTTATAGAGTTTTGAATTCATGTGCTTGATGGGATGTGGAGGCATAGGATTTAAGAGTAATACCTCTTTGACCCTTTCAAGTCGCACATCGGCAGTCATGCTCGCCGCACTCCAGGCAACAGCACTGCCATATGAAAGCCCGACTAAAATTGCATTACTCAGCCCCATTTTTTTAATAAACTCCAAAACCACCCAGGCATCATCTTCAATCTTACTTCCATCGTCATGGGCCTCGGAAAATCCCCATCCCGGCAGATCGAGGGCGACAACAAAATGGCGCTTTGATAATGGGGTCATCACTCGCGGCCAATCCATAAAAAAGCCGCCGTAACCATGAAGGAATATAATGGGTATATCGCTTGGATCGTGGGCTATACCCATGCATAAATACCTGACCATCTTGTTTTTTATTTTTATTTGTCGCAAACGGCTAGGGACCTGAAGATCTTGTCCAGGAGTTGCATTTTCAGTAATTGTTTTGAGCTCATCCATGAGCTGGGCAAAGTATCGCATAACCTTTGTCCATTAAACCATGAATCCTGTTTTGGATTAAGGCAGCAAATTTTCACAAGCTCATTTGCGAGTTTTAGACCGAATTGGTTTAGTAATCTTAAACTTGATTAATTTAGCTTGTCGAACCAGTATTTTGTTTCATAAAATACTCGCTATATATAAAAGAGATCGGTTTAAGGTAGATAAGGATGTTTTCCATGAGCAAATTAGTTATCATTGCATGCATTTTACTTTCCTTCACAGCACTGGCTGCAGAAAAAGCGGCGCAGGTGCAGATGATGAGAGGAACAGTAAACGCAACAGTTTCGGGTGCCACCACCTCCTTGAAAAAAGGTGATTGGGTAAACGAAAAAACCAAAATTTCCACTGGCGAGAAAAGCTTCGTCAAAATTGTTCTCTCAGACAAATCCCAAGTCACTCTCGGACCAAAAAGTTCCATGGTTGTCCAAAGAGGGTCTAAGGCCGGCAAACAAGGTTTGATCTCTCTCATTGGCGGTCAACTTCGGGCCAAGGTCGATAAGAAGCAAGGCGCTGTCGCCAAAAACAAACTTTTAATTCGAACCAAAAATGCGGCCATGGGTGTGCGGGGTACGGACTTTGAAATTAGCTTTAATCCTGCCAATGGACTCAGTAATGTTCTCGCCTACTCTGGTGAAGTTAGAAGTGTGATCCTTCCAAAAGGCGGTGCTAAATCTGTGCAAGATATTAATAACGCAGTTAATATGAAAAAAAGTGTTTCTGTTAGAAAAGGTCAGTACTCGGCGATCAATTCATCTTATAAGAAACCTCTTAATCCCATAAGAATTTCTCCTACCCAGTTTTTTGCTCTTCGAAGAAATAAGACGTTTGATGCGACTACTGAGCGAGCACCTAGTCAGAGCAGGGGAAGCTTTAGATCACCTATCCCTAGAGGTGCCAATGCCAGTGCCTTTATGAACAGGAGTTCGAGTGTTGGCAACCAGATCAAAAGTCGTATTGGCAGTTCTGCCTTTCAAGGAGCAAAAAATACGGTGTCCGCTGCCAAGGCTCAATATAGAAGTTCAGCGGGGGGAAGCAAAATAAAAGAAGGTGGCTACTACCACCCGAGAGTGGGTTATATTATTCCTCCTGCAAATAGTCCTATTGACCCCAACACCGGACTTGCCATCCCACCACCTGAAACTGGCGGTGTGGGAGAAGATGGCAACTATGTCCCACCTAAAGGTAGTGTTGTTACATTAGACGGGCAAGTTATTGCAGATCCAAATGCTGCTAATTCTTCAAGTAAGGACGATGAAACCAAACCAGAAATAGAAACCATATGTAATGGTCCAAAATGTGAGGAGGCTGAGCCTGAGCCTGAGCCTGCCCCACCACCATTGCTTACCGGAGGAGGGGGGGGGTGTCCGCAGGACCCACTTGCTTGTCTAAGTTTCGTACCAGAACCGCCGCATAAAGACAATAATAACACGTCAGCAACCGTTAATTTTAACATTACCCTTCAATAGGAGAAATGAGAGTGCATTCTTTAACAATGAAATTCTGCCTTAGCTTTCTTATAAGTCTTGGTTTATTTAACTCACAGGCTTATGGCAGTATTGCTCAAGACTCTGGGCTAGCTGATGTTTATACTCAATACAAAATGGGTGACTACGAAACCGCTCTGGATAAACTCAACGCACTCATGGGCGATGAGGATTTAAGGGCCACCGTTTTTTATATGAAGGGTCTATGCCACAGTAAACTCCAAGAGTATGGCAAGTCAGTGGCAAATTTTAAAAGGGCGATCCGCTCGGGCTCTGATGCCAAAGATCTTTACTACGAATATGGCCAAGCGCTTTTTGCCACTAAGAATTATTCCAAGGCAAAAATGGCTTTTGTAAAAAGTATTAGAAATCGCCACCTTCAGGACACATCGCTTTTTTATTTGGGCTATGTTTCTCAGACTCAAAAGCAATATGGAAAGGCAAAAAAATTCTATCGAAAGCTCATTAGATACAGTTACGCAAAAAAAGATTTAATCCAGGCTTCTCATTTTAACATCGCCAAGATCTACCTAGCTCAAGCAGAGAAAACACCTTATCCGGCAGCGGCTGTAGAAAAATATGTCATCCCAGCACTCAACACTGCACTTGGAATTGATGAAAAAAGCCTGACCTCAACTGATATTAGAAAGAAAAAATATGCAGTGATGAAAAAATACGACCTGCTAGGCTATAAGCTGGCCAACGGTAGAATGCTTAGTAGACAGAGATGGGCACTAAGTGCCATCCAATCAACTACTTATGACTCCAACGTAGTACAGGAAGCCGATCAAACGACTCTCAGGGCCACTCAAAAATCATCTTGGTCCTCAAAAAGTACTGCCTCAGCATCCTGGGAACAGCCTATTAAAAAACGTTTGGTGGTCACCCCTTCAATCTCCGCCTTTTACCAACACTACTTTGATCGAACTCACAGCAACATCTACCAAAACGATCAGTACGGTTTTACTCCAGTTCTAGAAGCTAGCTATGAACATACATTGTTCAAAAAACCAGGATCTTTGATTTTTACAGGAACCTACGACTACCTAGCAAAAGACTATAAGGCTAAAAAGAAAAAGCTCTTCTTTTCTAGATCCTATACCTTCAGCATCGGCGAAAAATTTAATCTATTTGACATTGGTTTCACCCAATTTGTGGTTAGCAGGAAGGATTATAACTCCTACCGGACAAGCTCTGATTCAAAAACCACTACTGTCTCTTTAAACCAAGCCGCCACCATGCCATGGTGGGACGGTCATTTAATGCTAGCCACATTGTATGGAGATTTTAATCGCTACTCTTCACGAAGCCAGAATACCAACGACTACGGAGCCAGGATTGATTACTTCGTCCAGGACGTTTATTACGGTATTACTGTAGGTCCCTACTTTACACTCATTTTGACAGATACAATGAGTCAGGACAAAACCAGAGGTATGGAGAAAAGTTATAATCCAGGGATAAAGGCAAATAAAACTTGGCTAGATCATTTCACCACCGAAATTGACTACAACTACGTCAACAAAACTTCAAAAGATAAGAAAAACTACGATTACACGGAACACATGATTGCTTTTAATCTAAGCTTTTTTATGTAAGAATCCCCCGGGCGATGACATCGCCCGGACTCATAAACCACTACCGAATAATATTCGAAACCCTCTCAAAAACATTCTTCGAAAGCCCATTAACCCCAACAAGCTCAGTCAGCAACCCTTTCATAATCTTCGAGCGATCCCCATCAAGCTTCTTAAAAATAGCAAAGCCTTGAAGTATTCCCGAAGCAACCTGAGGATTAATCCTATCCAGCTCCCTAACATGGTCCACAATAAACTTATAACCCTCACCACCTTTCATATTAAAGAAATAAGAGTTGTAGCTAAAAGTTCTCAGCAGTGAGTAAACATCATTTGGAATTTTAATATTAAAGCGCGGATGCTCTGAAAGCATTTTTACTCGGTCCATCGTATCACTGGCCCCAGAAAGAGACTGAATAGCAAACCACTTATTCATAACAAGT
The DNA here is from genome assembly GCA_018649885.1 of Bacteriovoracaceae bacterium. Classification (GTDB taxonomy): domain Bacteria; phylum Bdellovibrionota; class Bacteriovoracia; order Bacteriovoracales; family Bacteriovoracaceae; genus JABIHA01. The sequence goes on along the minus strand of JABIHA010000141.1, from coordinate 13,886 downwards.
GGATCATTCGCCCAATCAGTTTCAAAGATCGCCAGTGCCTGATCCCGCAGCTCGCCTGGATGCTTACAAAGCGCCGAAAGAGCACTTTCACAATCGGTCATTGTGGCGGCCGTTTCAAATTGTCTGAAGGCCATTTCGCGGTAGCTCTCAGTTGGGATGTTATTTAAAAAGTTGAGGCAGACATTTTTTAGGCCTCGCCGATAGACATCGTCAGAGGTGAGGCCTCCGCGTTCGATTTTTTGTAGATCATCGTAGATTTGGATGAATTGACTTGTAAATTGGGTGCCAAGCTCAAGGCGGAGGTAGTCGTGGGCCTTTTTGATGGATTCAAAGTCAGGGCAGTCCGCGTCTCTAATGAGAGCGTTTTCAGTAGGCAGACAAAGAGCGCGAGACTTAAGGCCCGGATCTATTTTTTGGTCCTCTAAAAGATGCTTATAAGCACTCAAGAAGTTTTCATCAATACTTGGACTCTCACCCTTTTGAAGTGAGGCCACCAAATCGTTTAGTACAAGCTTTGCGTAAACCTGGCCTGAGTCCCATCTGTTGTAAAAATCGGTGTCGTGGGCCATTAAAAAGGCCAGCTCGTCTCTATCATAGCTGTAATCAATATTAACTGGGGTATCAAAGCCCCTGTTGAGAGAGAGGTAGTGCTGATCTTTAACTCCCTTGTACTCAATAGTTGTGTGCTCTTTGGTGATTTCGACAATTTCATCCACCACGCTTTCACCAGGACCATTAAAGACGGCGAGCCTGAAGGGAAAATGTAGGTGACCCGTAGCATGACCTGTGGTGTGAGAGAGGTCTTGATGAATTTTGATACTCAAAGTTTCTTTTTCACTATCATGAGTTTTTTCCACCCTGACATTGGGAGTGCCGGCCAATTTGTACCAGTTCATGAACTGGGAAAGATCGCGTCCGCTGGCGCTTTCCATGCAGGAGACAAAGTCGTCACAAGTGACGGCCATGCCATCAAAGCGCTTGAAGTATAAATCCATGCCCGCTCGGTATTTTTCTGGTCCTAAAAGGGTGTGGATCATACGAATGACCTCGGCTCCCTTTTCGTAAACAGTGGGGGTATAAAAGTTATTTATTTCAATGTAGGACTCAGGTCTAATGGGATGTGAGTTAGGACCTGCGTCTTCTGGAAATTGAATCTCTTTCAGACGTGTCACATCGCTAATTCTTTTAACAGGTCTTGAGTGCATATCGGCGGTGAATTCTTGGTCTCTAAAAACAGTAAGGCCCTCTTTTAAAGTGAGCTGAAACCAGTCCCGGCAGGTCACCCTATTTCCGGTCCAGTTGTGGAAGTACTCGTGACCAATGACTCCTTCAATATGGTAATAGTCCCTATCAGAAGCAGTCTTGGGGTTTGCCAGAACACAAGAGGTGTTAAAAATATTGAGGCCCTTATTTTCCATGGCGCCCATATTAAAGGCGGAAACGGCGACGATCATATAAATATTGAGATCGTACTCAAGACCGTAGACATCCTCATCCCACTTCATGGATTTTTTTAAACTCTCCATAGCGTGATCGCACTTGTCTTCGTTTCCTTTTTCCACATAGATTCTTAGATCAATTTCTCTATCGCTACCTGTGGTGTAGCTATCTTGCTTGCAATACAAATCAGCTGCCACAAGGGCGAAAAGATAGGAGGGTTTTTTAAATGGATCACTCCAAACGGCGTAGTGTCTTCCGTCATCCATATCCCCTTTCTCAACTAAGTTTCCGTTGCTGAGAAGGATGGGATAATCCTTTTTATTTGCAATCACTTCAGTGATAAATAAACTCATATTGTCAGGGCGATCGATAAAATATGTGATCCATCTAAAACCGTGGGGCTCGCACTGAGAGCAAATGATGGGGCCTGACTTATAGATTCCTTCTAAAGCTGTATTTGCTGAAGGATTGATGGTGTTTTCAATTTCTACTACAAAATTGTGGGCAGTTGGATAAAGAGTTAAGCTCTCATCTCCAAGCTTATATTCATGATCTCCGATCATCACTTCATCAATCGCAACACTTTCCAGTGTCAGGCCTTCACCGTCTAAAACAAGCGGCCGTGACTCTCCGGTATGGTTTTTCACCACACCCATTTTTGATTTAATCACCGTTTTATAGTCATCAATTTCAATGGTTAAAAAGACTTTCTCGATAAGATAATCAGGGGCACGGTATTCAGATAATTTAATTTCTTGGGGGGCGCTTTTTTCGCTCACTTGCTACGTTCCTTTGAATGAATCAGGTCCCAGGACATTATCAAAAGTGGTTGAAATTAAAAAGGAATTTAGAATATGTAGTTGGCGCCTAAATAGGCCTCTGAGGCCCAAAGATCATCGACTAAATTGGCCAAGCCGCGGCCGCTATTGAGCTCGCCTTTGATGGTCAATTTTCTCGCCACGGGGTATTCATAGCCAACTTGGCCCATGATTCCTGAATCGAGACGGTGGTTAAATACCGGTCCAAGTCCTAGATATAGGTTTCGCGCTTTTATTTTTCGCACAATTCCAACAAGTTCACGGTTGAGGAAACCGGCCTGCCAGTCAGAGAATTCATAAGAGTTAAAACCCTTTTGTTCAATGAGATCTTGGTAGATAAACTCAAACTCTTTTTTGAGATCAAAGTCATCCATAGGAATAGCAAAAGCGCTAAATGCCTGAAAATATAAAAGAAATACAAAGGTAATAGATATACTAATTCGTTTCAATTTTTGATTCCCGCTCGCTTAAAAGCATTTATTAGCACCTTCATCCGGGGCGTGCAAGCCCCGAGAATAACTTACATAATAAATTTAGGACAACCCAAGCTTTGACTTGAGATCAGAGTCACTGATCTCCCCGCTATCAACGGCAATTCTAGTAATTATCAAGGCCTTGGTGAACTCAGCTCTTTTTTCAGCACCGATCAAATCGGGATCGAGATGTTTAATATCGTCTAAAGCACAAAACTTAACAGATTGTTTCAAAAAATTAATCGCCTGTTCTAAATTCATCCGTCCTCCAAAAAAAAATTATTATGGCCCAAATATTCCCAGAGATAAAGCTGACTTATACAAAAGTCTACTTCCTGCAGCAAAAAGCGCAACCCTAAAAAGAATACCAAAAATGTGAGAGGGGATGTGTTTCAAGATTTTCACACCTAACTTTGTACCCAGAAAAGCAAATACTGCCAAGGCCAGCATTTCAAACTTATACTCCCCAAAGGGAAAGCCCAGTGAGTAGTAGGTGGGAATTTTTAAAAAATGAATAGTCAGTTGAATACAAGATTTATTTGCTACCACTTCTTCTTTTTTAAGATCAGATCGAAGGAAAAAAGGAGCAATCATAGGACCTACAGCTCCAACTAGTGGCCCCAGAAAACCACAAACCAAACCCAAAATAAAAAAGCCCTTCTTCTTCAGTGTAATTGAGGGAAGTTTCTTTGGTTTAAAAAGTGAATAGAAAATAAAGAGTGAAATAATTAAATAAGCAATTTGCCTGCCATCGACCTTCTTTAAAAAAAGAAAGCTAAAAACAACTCCTATCAGTGATCCTGCCAGGGCAGGAAGATAAATCCAGGCGCGTACATTTTTCCTGAGAAGAAAACATCTAATACTATTGCTTGATAGCTGATTGACGGCGTGAAGGGGAATAAGAGTTCCAAGGGGCAGGAAAAAAGTCATCAGCGACAGTAGAAGAATCCCTCCTCCCATTCCTGTCACTGCTGAGAGTACAGAAGTAAGAAGGCTTCCCACTAAAAAAACGACTAGAGTTAATGTACTCACACTCCCCCTATAGGTCTTTTATATAAACAACAACGAAAGCGTTTATTTGAGTTTTCTTAAAATTATTATCGCTCACCATGATTATGGTCTTTCCTCTCTCTCCACGATGCCATGAAGGGTTGGGTCCCAAAGTTAACCCTTCGAAATTATCGAGATTGGAAAGTCGCTTGCTGAGCTTTGGCTTTAGCTGATCTAGATTTAATATCAAGTTTTTGGGAAGTTTTTGTCCTACAAGCACAGAGCTCAGTTTGCCATCTTTTAAGTATTTTCTGAGAAGTGTCTGATAGATACGTATAGAGGGTCTATCGGTTTGACTGTCATAAGCACGCTCCATGACTAGCAGTTTGTAATCGTAGATGGTGGTAATATCAACCACTCCATTACCTGGGATAGCATCGAGCGGGTAAAAATAGGTGGCCCTAAAACTCATCTGCTTTTTTTCTTCCCACAAAAACTGAACCACTCTCACTGCGCCACCACTTTTCTCCTGCACCAGCGGCATCTCATTAGCAGTAAATAGAACCTCGCCCATGGGTTTAACACTGAGAGATTCAAGCGAGCGATTATGCATCACTCCCCTATTTTCTTTGGGTAAAAAATCAAAGGGAGCAAAGGCAAGGCCTTTAAATTTTCCAACGGAAGAAAATCGAAGTAGTGCTGCTGTTGATTTTTGCTTGCTCCCCTCAGAGCTGAGAATAAAATCACCGCTAGGAAGTTTTACAATGCTTTCGAGATCATCGTAATCACTCCACAAATGGGGAGCTGCTAAATTTTCTAGAGTAATAGTTTTTTTGAATTTAATTTCAAGCTTAGCGCGGTCCCAAAAAGTCGAAAAAACAAAAATATGAGGGCGAGTTTGACCCGGACTTGGACCGTCTTGGATGGCATAAAGAGACTTATCTTTGGGATCATAAAAGAGTCCCGACAGACCTCCCACTTCAACGCCACCCAATTTTTTTCCCGTTTCAATCAGCAACTCACCCACTACAGAGACATTACCCGAGCCGTACGCTCGGGCGCAGAGGAGCAATAGAATCAAAAATGTCCTAAAAAACATAGAAATTCCCTAATTTTCACTATGATAGCCCATGTTGAGCTTTTGGGAAACGAGGATGCGTATTAAAATAATAAGAAAAACACCAACTGGAGTAAATTCATGCGAATTGGATTATTTGCCTCGATTATCGTCATCTTCACAGGATGCGCAAATTTTTCTAGCCAAAAGGCCGTCAGCCAAATTGAAGAAAAATTTGAAATCATGACCGAGGATCATCAGTTTCAAAAACTCTCCTTTGATAAAAGAGACCGGCCACTTTTTGATGAATTAAAAAGATGTGGTTTCACACTGATCAAAAATTCAAAATCTCCTCTTTGCCCTGGAGGAAAATTCTCGTTTATATTTCCTGCACAACTTGGTTTTTATAGCTTTCATCTTGGCGGTCACTTTCTTGTTCCTTTCAAATCAAAAACTAAGAGCTATACCCTACTCGCAACTTATGATGGCCTGTCGCTGAAAAACTTTAGTATTTTTCAAATCACTAATAAAAATAAATCGATCCAATCATTTGTTCAACTCGATACTCTCATAGGGCGACAGATAACCAAAATTAAAGGCCTTGAAATTCAAATTAATAGTCCAAACCTTAATGATCCAGCAAAAAAAGAAAAAGTTGATAAGTTTTTTAAAATTCTTCCACTATGGTCAAGACCAATTCTTCAAAAGAAGCTGGCCTACTTCCCCATTAAAAGCGGTCAAATCATAATGCCTACCAAGGCCAATAAAAGAATGTACTACGCCATTATTGCTTGTGGTGTTTACCATAGCTACGTTCAGCCATGCCTAAAGAAAAGGAAGGTAGCACTTCGAAATATTAAGCTCTACCAAGATGAGCGCTCTCACTATGTGTATTATAAATTGCAAGGTCGTGAGAAATATACCCTTCAAATTAAAACAAATTTAGATTTCCATAACCTAGTGATAACAAGCCAGCTTCTCTACAAAACTCACTCCATTAGCAAAATCGTCAGTAAAAAGCTCAGACCTGTCGCCACTTTCCATCTAGTGAACAAAGATCCACTGCTAGCGAATCTTAATACTAACAAGGTTCATAAAAAAAATAGCTCTACCGAATTAGTCTCCGCAATTGTGACTAATTCTACACATACCATCTCAAAGAAGAACTCCCACCTTTTAACAAAGCTCTTGGAATTCTATCCTAAGAAAAAAGCTGATTCTCACCTAAGTGCCCTAGTAGCAAATAGGTCAACCCAAATTTCCTATCCTGCAAAGAAGGTCCTTTCAAAATACGCGGCAAGATTAAAAGGCTGGCGGCAGGCAGTTGTGCAATCTCTTGTCCAGGATAAGATTTCTGAAAAGGTCCAAACAGAAATTCTCAAAGGACTTAACTCTATTTACATTCTTAAGCGTGATCAAAGTTATGAGTTCAGTAGGGCCTCCGGCATTGGTATTAAAAATTGGAGCAATTTAAATCATTTAAAATTTGATCAGACAGCATTGCCTTATTTGACACTACTAAGTACAGAGCTAAAGTCTGATCTCATTGCCAACTACCTTCAGACCGATATAAAAAAACAAAGTCAATTTCGAAAATCCCACATCCTTGATTCTTTTGACCAAGTTGACAGTTTCTATAGCAACCTTGGACTTATCAAATTATCTACAGACGAAAAGAGCACCATCAAAAAGAGATCTAGAGATATTTTAAAAGAAAGGAATTTATCAAACTCATACCTACCACTAATAAAAAAAGAAATCCTTCATTTCAATAAGAAGAAGGCCTATTCAGAAAATGCAGGTTATCACCTGAGTTTGCTTGGTAAGATTGGGACTGAAAAATCAGCGCAGGCAATAACCCTACTTTCAAAAAACCAGGATTATAAAATCAGAAAAAGTGCCATTGATATGCTCTCAACTCAAAATCAGAATTGGGCCAATATCCCTCTTCTCAAATTTCTAACTGAGCCTAGGGCCTCACACCGTGCAGGTACGCTTGTGACACTTATTTCAAGGGATTTGCCAGCAGGACTGGAAAAAGAGCTGATAGCTCAAATTCAATCCACTAAGCTGCCAAAACAAGAAGAGGCCATCTTGTTATTCGAAAAATTCCCAACCACATCATCTGCAAACTTTCTTACCAGATATTTTAATAAAGGAAAAAATCAGCACCGAATTAATGTCATTAAAGCACTGTCTTCAAATACCACTGTCCGTGCCAATCAAATTCTTATCAGGTACTCTTTGTATCCACATAAACAACTCAGAGAACTTTCAACGAACACATTAAAAGGTAGAGAATTAACAAAAAAGGTTGTGATGGGAATTCCAAGTCACATTAATAAAATCAATGCCAATTTTGGTGGACCTGTCATAGATATACTTGAAAAGTACCCCATTGAACAAAAACTAAGCTCACTCATCAAATTTTTAAGACTTGGTGGTGACGCTATGAAAATCCAGGCCTCAAAGCAGCTCAAAACCACATCAAATTTTGAGGTCAATTCGACCTTAATTCAATATCTAACCTCTTTTCATAAAGAGCTGAGGCTCACTGTCCACAATATCCTGATGACCAGGAAATTAAGCAGTGATGAGCTAAAACTCGTTAACTCAAATGTAAATTTCAAAAGCTCTAGAGGTCAAAGTTTGATTATTGAACTGCTGGCAAAAAGTAAGACAAAAGAGGCCATTGCGACTCTCGAGAGATACAAAAAAAATCACCAAAACAAAAAAATTAGAAAAAAGGCAAAGGATGAGCTCATTTATCTATCGCTAGAATAAATCCAGCTGTCTGCCTTACTCTGCAGATCCACTGTCAGAGACAGTTTTAAGCTTAAGAAGTTTCAAGACGTCTTCTAGCCACAGTGAAACCCGGTCCAGAGATCTTTCGAAGATTTCCTCAAGTGCTATCCTAACTCTTGATTTTGAATCAGCATTTTTCTGGGCGAAAAACTCGATAAGGTTTTCAATTTCATGATAGTGAGGGTTAGGCTCACCATCAATGGTTTCACTGAGAGTATACAGAAGATAGCCTCTAAAAAAGAGAGGATCAAAGCTAGGGCTCACAGCAAGACTTTTTAGTGAGCGTCCCATTTCAATAAGTGTTTTGTCCATATTCCCGTCAGAGAATTTTCCAGACTTCTCAAGATTTGTAAATGTTTCTATTAGCCTTTGCATTGTGGAGATCCAATAGACTGGGTCCTTTTCGAATTTCGAAAGAAGGATATCAATCCCTGTACTACCTGCAACTTCTTTCAGTAATAGATCATCTAGAACAAGAAACATCTCGTTGATAACATAAACAATATTATCGCCCTTGCTAGGACCATTATTACTAGTTAAAACTTGCTCTCTTAGATAAGTCGTCATCTTATGCAGCGGAAGTAAAAGATCGCGTATATCAAAGGATAAGAGATCAAGATGGGGAGATATGAGATCCCATGAGGAAATAATTCGCTCTAAGATTAATAGTCCCTTATCAGTTGTATTTCCAGCATATCGATCGCCCAGGTATGTATTTTTACCGAAATGACCTGGCCCTAAGTAGGTAGTGAGAACTAATGAATTCCCTACTACTTCTTCAAGCAATCGAAGATTATCATAATCAAGATCAGCAATACCATCCACAGCATCATCTATTAATGTATATAGATTTCTATTGTGTGGGTTGCCTTCAATATTTTTTGCACTTCCATATTTTTGACCAAGTCTAGCTACAAATGCATAAGCTTCATCCCAATTCAAACTTTTCAATAATTTATCATTTACTCTTCTAAATTCTGGAGAACTAAGAAAACGATTAAACCCTTTCTCATTTTTATAGATTCTATCTCCAAGCCATCTATTAAAATTAGAGTTTGCATAGAGTTTTACTGTTTCATTTAAAAACATCCCGTTATGCTCAAGAGCAATTAGAGGATCATGAGGAAGCTTGTAACCACTAATATTTTGTGCCCTATCTGATGACGACTCAACAAGCGCTCTCATATAGGCAATAATAAAATCACCATGGCTTCTAGTTCCTGTTTCACTTCTATTAAAAGTTCTAGTGTCTGGATATTTGTGGTTATTCATTTTGAGACCTTCATAAGTCTCCACAACATTTTTCATCATCCATTTAGATTCTTTAGGCACCCAGTACTCTAGGTTTCGTGCCTCATATTTCTCAATTTCACTTTGAAGCTCACGATATTTCTTTCGCTCTTTCTTGCTCATTCCTTTAAGCCCTTCTTCGTCAAAAACTTCTTTTAGTTTTCTATATTTTCTCTTTTTCGAAGGATTTCTTCTTTTAATATGTCTAAGTATTCCGGTAGCAAATTTCAAAAGGCCCATTTCCACTTGTTTGGCCTTAAGAGTTCTGTCGTAATTATTTGTACGAGATACAGCATTGGCCCAAATAGAACCAAAGATTCCATTCATAAACCCAGTTTCTCTAATATTTGTTTCAATCATTTGAAGATAGGTCACCTCACTCTTAAAATCTTTTTTAGTATCTTCATGATGAAATTTCATTTCAGTTTTTATAGAGCTTAAATCAAAGACCCATGTAAAGACCTCTTCAATAGTCATTTTAAAGCTCTTTTGCTTTTTCTTCTTCCCTTCATAAGGAATCATGAACTCTTTCTCAGGATTAAAGGCATTGAGAAAAGATTCTATCAATCTGGGATTACCCTTAAATTTTCGAAGTAGTGTATTGGCTATAATATGTGTTCTTCTTTTAATTGTCTCAAGTTCTGGACACGCCTTGTGCTCACCATAATTGTAGATATATGTAGCACTACAAGATCTTTTTTCTTTCTTGGGCTGCCAAATGAGTTTAGTTTGTTCACCATAGTGAACAAAAAGAGTACCGACTTCTCCCATCAGTCCCTTAATTACTTCAGCATTTGATTCTGCCAAAGACTTTACTTGGGATGTGAAGAAAGCCTTCTCTCCATCGACAAAGTATTTACTATCGTTGGTAAAAGAATTTAGCGCTTCAATTGAAATATCAAATAAATTAAATAAGTCTTCTTTGTATTCAGGGTGTAAATTAAAATATTGTCCTAAATCAATGGCAAGCTGACCTATTCCGTTTCTTGTAAGTCCTTGGTCATTTACAAATTCAATACTCAAATCAACATTTTTCAAGAAAATCAAATTATCTGTAAGTGATTCAGGAGAAAATAATCCCTTATTATCAAATACACTTTTCCCGGGAAAGGATTCACGGTAATTTTTCTCCCAAAGTGAAAGCCAGTAGTACAAATCGAGGATAAATCCATCTGTATAAACGCCCTCACATTCTGCTGGGAAGTTGACAACCTTTTGGTAAAAGTCTGTAAACTTATTAAACTTCTCAAAACAGCTCTTAGTTTGTGAATCAAGCTCAGACAGCTCACTTTGAAGGATCACATAACTTCCTTCAGGACTTTGAAATTCAACAAACCCTTTAAGCGGAACTGCTTGACCACTAAGGAGTTTTACAATTTGCAAGACCTTTTCTCTGGAGAACCATCTTCGCAGGTCAGATAGTACCTCTTCACCTTGATGCAAAAAGGCCATTTTATAGAGTGAATTGTATGTCTTCTCAGTTTTTTCAGTGTCTCCAGTAAGAGACTTCGCTATCGCCGGCAATATTTCAGGAAGTTCTTGAAATACTGACTGATAAAACTGGAAAAGTGCTTCGTAATTTACATCGGCAGCAAAATGCTGGTCGATTATATTAAGTAGATATAACTGCATTTCAGGTTCAAGGCCTTCCCAGATTTTCCCGTATATTCTAACCTCTTTTAAATTATCAGGATTACTTAAGAAATAGTCCATCAGCCTTCCCATAGGGAAGAACAAATCAATCGGAAGATTTCTAATGATACTGAAAGTTGGTGCCATTAGGTTTGGAGTCCCAAAAAATGATAGATCCACAAACTCCAAAAGCATTGAAGTCATTTTACTCTTTCCCTTCCTAAGAAAGTAATTTCCGTCACCACTTTTGATTGCTTCATTTTGTAAGAATTGGGCGACTGTAAAGGTTTGCTCGTCATCAAAGAGAGTTTTTAGCTTATCCACGCTATTTTGTAGATCAAATTGATACTCTCCAGTCAGTAGATCATTTTTGATACTACATCCTGCATCTACCGCATCAAGCTCTCCTGGCAGACCTTCAAGATAATTGCGAACAACACTCTTCTCACTTGTGGCAAGAACACCTAGGAATTGAGAAAACTTTGGTGAAAAATCAAACTCAAGAGCTGAGCCTCTACATCCAAAAATTATTGGATCACCCTCAGTTCCTATCAACTTATTAAAAACTTCTATATCGTGAAGGATTTGATATTTTCCATGCTCTTTTTCAAAAGACCACAATGGATAAGTAAAGATGGGAAATTCTGTCAATTTTTTAAAATAATCAAAATTAAAAGCGTCATCATTAACTGATTCACTACCTTGTTTGGTATTTAACCAAGCAAAAATAAAGGGAAGCTGACTTCCATTTTCAACATCTATTACTGATTTTAAAATAGAGGGAATAAGGATTCTCTCTACTGCCAGAGAATCATCTTCTTTAAAATTTGTGACCATTTCATTTATAAGCTTAAGACGTACCTCCTGAAAGCGGTCAATCTTACTAAGCCTTCTCATGGCAGGCCCAATCTCTGGCATTGGTTTTTTAGCTGCGGTCATTAAAGAGTTCACGACTCTTATTAAATCACTTGTCACCATTTTAGGTTTATCAAGAGACTCTATCAAAAATAATAACTCCTCTTTACTAACCTTGGAGTCCGCCGCATGGGTATCTGCTCCATGAGCAATTTTAAGAAATGCATCCCAAAAGTTTTTTTCATGCATAGAGTTTAGTATGGTGGCAAGATCATCCAAACCGCCTTGACGGTCAAGCTCACGAAAGTAGCCAAGATATTTATTTTTTGTATCAATATCACTTAAAATTAAATCATCAAACTTGGAAAATAAATGGTTCCACGTATCTGCACCAGTATCTTCAATCGCCTTGTACAAGTGTGAAAAGTTATCTTTATCACCAGTACATTTAAAAAATGTTAAAATATTGTCATGTCTTAGAACCTGGCCAGATAATCGAAGCTTTTGGCATTCAACCCTTTGGGCCTTCTCAAATTCACTAATAGGCATGGATACACTCATGGTATCTGGTTTTTGGCTAAAGCAGCCGGTGAAAACCGCGCACACTAAAGAGAGTTTGAGAAATTTACAAAGTTGTTTCATATAATTTATTTTAACTTCTGGGGGCCTCTGCCAGGGGTGAATTGAAAAGATTACAAGGGGTGTATAGGGATTTTAAATTGCTAACCAGTTGTAATTACAAGGCTATGGATAATTTTTATTGGCCCAACAACTGGAGTATTGGTTTTATTTCGGGAAGCAGCTGAGCTTAAGAAGAGAGCTAAAGAAATTTTATTGTATTAACTTATTTCTTTAATTCGAAGACAAAATTAATAGTATATTATTAGCAAGTTGCCGATAAAGTTAGTAATGAAAAATATCACTTATTTACTCATTATTCTCTTAATTTGTGAGACAAGCTTTGCGAGCACAGAAGTTGATGAGGAGCTGGTTTTAAATGTTGGCGAAGAAGCCTCATGCCGGAGTTTAAAAAGAGTTGCACAGTGGTTAAAAACTTCTTTTCCAGGCGCAGAAAATTCTCCAGATGAACTTTCAACCTCTTTGGCCTATCCAGCACTAGCAGGAGTAAAAGCGCTATACGATGATATATCATTGATGAGAAGAAAAGTTTACGGAGATGCACTACAAAGCTTAAGTAAATCTGCAATTGCTAAAATGTCAAAAGCAGGAACAGCTGCCTTAAATCCATCAATTTCACAAAATTTAGCAACTACGGCCAGTGCATTCGGTGGCGCTCTTGTAATTTATCGGCATAAAGATTTAGTGATGAAAAGGATTGCTGGGGGACTGACCGCAAATTTTACTCATGTAGCTGGTAGCGTAGACGAGGCGCTTATCAAACTGGCCAAAAGCAAAGGTCTAAGCAGTATGTCACGAGATCTTATATATAGACCTAAAATTTTTAGACAAATAATTTCAGAGGAAGACTTTGCCAAATTAGTTGTTGAAAAAACTGCTGAGTTTGTGAAGGAGTCAAAGAATCATATTGCTCGCCAAATTCGTTCAACCTTAGCAAGTTCTGGTTACAAATTTAAATTAAAAGATATTGTAAAAATTGTAGAATCCTTTGCAGCAAATTTTAAGGCCCAAGCTCTTAATTCTCCTGGTTTTGCGAAGCGTATAATTGCAGGCCATGAGATATCCGTTGGATCGAAGTTATCTTATGAATGGCTTCTGCGAACTACTCTTGCAAATAGCACCGTACTAGAAACTATTATGAATAAAAGTATTGTTAAATCTATAGTGGGCTCAACATCAAAAGCTCTACTGCCTAGACTTAGTACTTGTGCAGCCAGGGTAGGACAACTGGCCAGTAGGACCGCTTCAAGGCCACTAGCACAAACAGCAGGCAAAGTTGTTGTTGGGGGTGCTAAGCTACTCGGTGGTTGGGCAGCAAGAGCACTCAGTATGCCAGTAACAGCTTTTACAATGGCAACTTTTGGAAATATCGGAGGGGGCGACCAAAGTATAGAGGCCTATGCTGCCAATAATTTTGATTATTTATTTCAATTAATTAATACCGAAGGTGTGGAAAGCTTATGCGGAAGTAGACTTAAATCAAATATACAATTACGTTCTCAAATTAGCTTTTTAGATAAATATCTGAGAAGTGATGAGGTTAATGATATATTATTTGAAGATGAGCAGTCTTGTGATGATAGCTCACCTACCAGTGTGGATCAATCCTCTGTTGATGATATTGACGGGATTGATATTGATGACAGTGGTGATGATAATCCTGCCCTTCTTGAATAAATAAAAATAATACTCTCCAACATACCTCACTTGATTCTCAGGGGGCTCGGGGTCCTCTTCAGTCACTTACCTCTCGTAACTGCCCAATAAGTTGTCGGGCCCTTCTATCTTTTTGCCGGTGCGGCCCTATGTCATTTATATTATTTGGCCAATCGTAATTTTTCTGCCAATATTTTAACATGTCATTTGATGATCTAAAAAACATTGCTG
>JABIHA010000118.1 GCA_018649885.1 Bacteriovoracaceae bacterium | reverse complement strand
GAAAAATGAAACCCTGAACTCCAAATTCAGGGTTGAGCCTAGAGCACTGAAACGTCGAACAAGAGGGACATTTAGCCTTTTGCTAATTCCAAGAAATAGGTATAAATCCTCAAACCAAGTGGCTTAAAGCAGTAGCATTCGAGTCAGGTACCTTTACGCATAGCTCTAGCTCTTCTTTCTAAGGCCCTGCTATAAATAGACATCAGGTCCTCGCTATATTTATCTAGATTATGCTCTGAGTAAATTTCTTCAGAGGAAGCCTTTTTGGATTTCTTCTTACTAAAATCACTTAATATCTCGCTAAACTTTGACCTAAGTTCTCTGGAATCCCCTCCAGCAAAGGTCTTGAGAAGTGGGGAAGCTTTTCCTGCAATACTGCTGGTCGATGGACTTCTTGAGGCAAGTGTTGGGACTTCCAAACAAAGGCCATAAAGGAGATCAAAGGCAATGCAACTATTGGTCTCCAGACCAATCCAGATATCACATTGAATAATGGCCTCTTCTTCACAACTCATGCCGATTTCTTTGAAATGGACCATATCTTCGACCCCTTTTTCCCAAAGAAAATTTTTGAGATGTTCGAAAATCACCCTTTGCCTCCATGGCCTTTCGCTGAATAAGTACAGTTGAAAGTCCTTACTAGGTAGAATTTTCGAAACCATGCTTGTCATTGGAAGTAGTGCATCAAAGAGTGTCACAAGGAAATCGACTTTCTCCTTGTCTGCAGGAACAATCCCTCCAAGAATTAGAGAATTATAGGGCCTTTTGCCATCGAGCATTTTATTTTTTTCTACACTTATTCCCCCACCTAGACCCACAATTCTTCTTTCTGGTAAATTCACTGAACGCGATATTTTCCTCGGCAACTCCTCTCCAAGGGTTACCACCTGATCAACTCTCCCTAAAAAGAGCTTGTGAATAAGCCCCATTCGATAGGGCAGAGACTGGCCGTAAAAGCTAAAAAAAAGTGCCACACTCTTTCTTTGCTTAAGTAGGTAGGAAAGAGGGTAGAGGGAGTAGAAATCAAAAGTATGAATAACTGAGTAATTTCCGTTTCTCACTACCTCTTTGATAAAATAATAAAATTTAGTATCAAATAGTTTTGAAATGACAGAGTAACGACAGGGAATGATATCAATTTTATATTTTTTGGACTTTAGATGAAGAAACGAATCTTTGGTGCAAACAAAACTTACTTTTTTACCACTAGTACTTAGTACTCCAATATCTCTTAGAGCAGCCTTTTCCTTAGTACCCCATTTATTACTTGGGCAAATAACCAAAAAATTATCTATTTCCATTTTATTTAGAGAAACTTACAAGTTCACCTGTGATGGTGCCTATTTTAACCTTTGCTTCAAATTTTAAAAATCTCTTTCTGGCATCTTTTGAGAACCAAAATATAATGTCGCCCTTTTTTGAAAGCACTCCAGGATATCTTGTTTCTGCCTTTAGCTTGTAAGCTTTTATTCTTTCTCCCATTATTCTTATGGTTTCAATTTTCACTACTTCTATTTTTACTATCCAAAGCTTGGCCCTTGTAATGACAGGAAACTCATACTTTGCTCCAATTTTAAATGGGAGACCTCGCATAAAAAATAAGGGGGTAACTGAGTCTTGAAAATACTTGGGTATAAAAGCAGACTTGTTGACCTCTTTGATTTGCCCATTCTTCTTTCTTTTATACCAAAAATAGGTTTTCAAAGCCTCATCATCAAATAACTGCAGATCATCAACATCTTGCTTCGTCTCATGCTGCACAAGTGCATACTTGATAGGAGTATATGTTTCGATATCCATAAACGACTCGATATAGTCATCAAGCTTATAAATATACTCATAAAATGGAGCTGACTTAAGTCTTGCGAAGAAATGAAATGTCTTTCTTCCCCCAATTTTTTTAATCGGAAGAGTCTCAATAAAAATCTTTCCAGCTGTAATATTGAAGTACTTCACATCCAGGGCCATTTTCTCACCGATATAGATTTTAGGTGAGAATTTTTTCCAAAGAGGTTCGGATTTTTTATCATATCCTTTCAAAACTTTTGGATAGCCTTTAGGATAGCGGGTTTTAATAGACTTAGCTTCAATCTTTTTTAGATCAATTGATTTTGCAGCTGGCTTTGGGGCGACTTTCTTCTCAGCTACTTTTGGAGTTTTCTTCCTCTTTTCTTTTGGAGCTTCAAATTTTTTAGGTTCTTCACGAACAACCTTAGGTACAGAAGTTCGGTCATAAGCCTCGTCTTCATCCTCCTCTTCCTCTTCAGGTTTGTCGTCTTCTTTATCAGTTTCTTTTTTGACAATTTCTGTGACAATATTGCTTTCTTCAGAAAAGTTTGGATCTTCTTTAAATTTGTCTAGAATTTCTTGTTTGTTTGAAAATTCTTCAACGAGGTCTTTTTCTTTTTTTAACTTTGTAATATCGTCTTGGTGAATATTCCAAGCACAACCACTAAAGACAAATAGTATAAGTAGTATTTTATAATCCATAATTCTCAATTAATTAGTACAAGAGTAAACCAGATTTTCAATTTCCTCTTTGCCTGATAAAAAATCCACTGCTATTTCAAGGTAGTGAAATTTGGGATTCTCAGTTATCTTCCTAATTTTTACAATATCCTTTTCACTGACCATTATATAACAATCTAGGCTTTTGGCCTTTAAAATCAGCTCGTTAATATCTTCGTTTGTAAAATAATGATGGTCAGCAAAAACTATTCTATCAATTATTTCAATACCAACACTTTCAAGACTTTTGAAAAACCCTTCAGGGTTCGCCAGGCCCGTTGCTGCAATAACCTTAAGGCCTGCTGCTTCCGGTATTGAATAGACATCCCTGAAGTTTAAATCCTTAATAGACACTGGCCGATAAAAAACCTCGGCATAAGGAATTCCCTTTGGAGTATGTCTTTTTAGCTTACGTGTTATTTCACTTACTTTTTGTCTAGGTACTTGATCTGAACGATTGAGAATTATGGCATCCGCATGCTTCAATGCACTTAATCCTTCTCGGAAATAACCAAGCGGAGGAGTTCGGTACTGGGAAATAGGTAAGAGGCAATCAAATAGTACAAAATTCAAATTCCTCACCATTTTCAAATGTTGGAAACCATCATCCAAGATAACGGCGTCTGGCCGGTTGGACTCAATATAATAAGTTAAGTTTTTTACTCGGTTTTTACCAACGATGACGGCACCTCGGTCAATATGACGGGCAAGTAAAATCGCCTCATCTCCATATTTTTCAGCCTGCTTGCCATGCACTTCTCCGGATTTGATGATCCCATGACTAGACTCAAGCTCGCCTCGATATCCCCTAGTTAAAATTACAGGGCTCTTTTTCTTATCAGAGATAAGCTTTGAAACCCAAATTACGAATGGAGTTTTGCCGGTTCCCCCAAAGGTTAAGTTCCCAATTGAGATAACCGGGAGGTGAAACTCGTAGCTTTTTAATACCTGAGAGTTATAGAGCATTCTTCTAATACGATAAATCGTTTTCCAAAGCCATGAAATTGGAAGAAAGAAGAAGTATTTAAGTCTCAAAAATAACATTACTCTTAGTTTTCCTTAATGATAGAGGCCATGTACTCAGCAATATCGCGATCATCTCCAACCAGCCTATTCCTCGTCATAGTCAACTCTTTAGTCATTTTTTCATAGGCAATTTCATCTGTACATATTGCATTAAAAAACTTTATCAAATTGTAAGTATTCACAGAATCTTGGATGAATTCAGGAAATAGCAATTTATCATTTACTATATTTGCCAGTGATATGGGTCCCCTGTAGGAAATAAAATTGTCATAAGCAAATTGCTCTAGCAAAGAACCCTTATAACAAACAACTGTAGGGACCCCAAATAGTGCACAGGCAAGTGTCACTGTCCCACTAGCGGCGAAAGCAAAGTCAGCGCCAAGCAGAGCTTCACTAATATTAGTGCTCTCGTGAAAAATATCAATCTGATCACCATAGTAGTCAAAGAAAGTTTCCGAAATAGAAGGGGACTTAACTGTTGAAACGCACACATCCCAATTTTTTTTAATTTCTGATATGGCATCAAAAAATCTCGGCAGAAGTAGTCTTGCTTCAAAATTTCTACTTCCAGGTAAAATCAGAATATTGATCTTTTTATTTTTAAAAAATCCACCAAACTGGCGATCGTCAATATTTTGCCAGTACTTACTATAGGTATGATAAAGAGGGTGGGGAACTGATATCACAGAGTTTACACCTCTTTGCCCAAACCACTTTTTTTCAAATGGGATGATGGAAAAAAGAGTGTGAACAGATTCTGACAATGCCTTTACCCTAAACTCTTTCCAGGCCCAAGCCTGAGGAGCAACATAGTAGAGAACTTTAACACCTAATTTTTTTAAACGAACTGCCAGCTTTAAGTTAAAAGTCTGAAAATCAACAAGAATTGCTGTTTTAGTCTTTCTCTTAGCAACCTCGGAGGCAACTTTATTTAGAGCATTGTAGTAGAATGGGATTTTTCCAATCACTTCACTAAATCCCCAACTTGAAAACTCGTTTAGGTGGTAGAGGAGCTCTACCCCTTTATCAGACATTTGATCTCCCCCAACACCATAAAAATGAGTGTCAGGACAATTTGCCAAAATGCCATCAAAGAAGCTTAGGAAGTGCTCTTCCCCAGATTTTTCCCCAGCTATAACAAGACAACTACTTTTGTCCATTAGCCATACCTAAATTGAGTTTGAGTTTCAAGGGAGCTTAGTACACCTTTAACAAGTTCCACTGCAATCTTCCCTTCTTTTAGGGTCACAACTGGAGCTGTCGATTTTTCGATACTTTCAAAAAATAAGCGCTGCTCATTAAGAAGGTGATCATTTTTTTCATAAGTTAGTAACTCATCTCGGCTTCCGTCACTGCTAACTGAATGGAATTCACAATTCATTAAATCAACAGAAATTATACCTGAATCACTTGTACAGGTAAGCTCTCTTCTTTCTTCGAAGTAATTTCTGCTTACGATTATTTCAGCACGCATTCCCGAGCTAAATTCAAATTCAGCTTCTACGTGATCCCAATGAGAGGTTTGATATTTATATCCTCTAGAGGCTACACTTTTAGGAGTTTGACCTGTTAAGTAGCAAATTAAATCCACGTCGTGAATCATCAAGTCAGTCACAACATCTACATCTGTGGCCCTTCCTTTAAAAGGTGCTACTCTCATGATCTTAATTTTAGAGTTTGCACCAAAAAAATTCTGGTATTTTTCTGACTTGATAGTTTCCCAAACTTGGTGAAACCTTTCACTTTGTCCTACCTGAAAAACAAGACTCTTTTCTTCCATCATACTTTGAAGTTGATCTGCTTGAGAGATCTCTTCAGTTACTGGCTTCTCACAAAATACGTGTTTGTCATTTTTAATAAGTTTTTTACAAGTTTCGAAATGATTACTTGTTGGAGTGGCAACAATAGCTGCATCAAAATGAGTGAGGGCCTGGTCCAGATTATCAAATTTAAGGACATGGGGAAAAGAGGAGGTATCAATATCATCAAGTGGCTTATAGGAGTCAACAATGCATGTAAAATCAGTGCCTTTTAATTCAAAAGCTTTTTGAGCGTGGAATTTTCCTAAATGCCCATGACCAATTAAGGCAACTCTTGAACCCATACGTCCTCATAGATTTATACGTCAAAATTAAAGGGAGCGATCCCTACTCTACTCGCTTTTATAAAATCAGAAATTTCTTCTACAATTTCATTACTCTCGTATTCGCACATAAGCTCACTGGAATCAACAAAGCTTCTAGGAGAAAGAGGAGAAGCCTCCATAGTTCTAAAAAAGTCTACGGCCTCTGATATCAGCGGCTTTTCAAAACTCTGTCTTCGAAGGCCTACAATATTGACTCCCTTTAGCTTTATTCTGTTCCCATAGGCCGTGCAAAATGGCGGAATATCTCTGTCCACACCGCTTGCTCCACCAATATATGAACCTCTTCCCAATCTAATAAATTGAGAAATATTTGTGGCCCCACTAATAATCACTCGGTCTTCCACGGTGACATGACCTGCTAAATTGACAGAGTTTACTATTACACAGTGATCACCCACCACCACATCATGACCAAGATGAGCATGGGCCATAATAAGGCAAGAGCTTCCAACTTTAGTAATTTTATCTTGTTTAAGTGTACCACGATGGATGGAGACATATTCCCTAATCACATTATCGTCTCCGATTACAACCTGAGTAGGCTGGTCATCATAGGTCAAGTCTTGAGGTCTCTCACCAATAGAACAAAATTGGAAAATTTTATTTCTTTGTCCAATGCTGGTATGGCCATTAATAACAACGTGGCTTCCTATTTCTGTTTCAGCGCCAATTTTTACATTTGGCCCAATGATACTGAAAGCTCCAACTCTGACACCTTCTGCTATTTCCGCACCATCTTCAATAATTGCACTTGGATGAATCCATTCACTGTGACTCATAATTAATTCCTTTGGGAGAAGCTGGCCAAAAAAGAAGCCTGGGAGACAATTTCATCGCCTGAGCTGATTTCAGCTTCAAAACTCATAATTTGGCCTCGTGCCTTGATCATCTTCGATTTTATCTTCAGTTCCATTCCTGGAACAACTGGCTTTCTAAATTTTGAATCTTTCACTCCAAGTAAGGCCACTTCTAAATCAACATTGTAGGGATCTTCAAAGAGCTCAAAAGTAATGAAGATAGATGCCTGGGCCATCATCTCTACCTGAACAACACCAGGTAAAACAGGATTTCCCGGAAAATGGCCTCTGAGTATTTCTAAATCTTCTTTGACACTAAAATTTGCTTCTACAACTCCGCCAATAAGATCTTTTAAGCAGCTAAAAGGTCCCTCGCCCTCGTATTCAAGACTCTCGATACTATCTACAAAAAGAAAGGGTTCTCTGTGAGGTATATAGGCTTTGACTTGCTCAAAATTAAGTTTCATAGAATTTTTCCCGTTACTTTAGACTTTCTCGTCTTATAAAGGCCAGGCCCTTCAGCCACTCTCTTAAAGGTCTTGCTGGGTGACCTCCAAGCTTGGCGCCATCTGGCCAGTCACTATTGACCATGGCCGCTCCCGCAACTTGCACGCCAGCCCCAATTTGGTTTCCATCTCCCATTCCGGCCTTACCGCCAAAAACAGTAAAATCTCCAACAATACAGCTGCCCGCAAGGCCTACTTGGCCGCAAATAATCACACCTTTACCAACACGACTGTTGTGACCAATTTGTACTTGATTATCAATTTTAGAACCACTTCCAATATAAGTTTTTGAGAAAGTTCCGCTATCAATGCTGGTGATAGATCCAATTTCAACATCATCACCTATTTCAACACCACCCATATGCCAAATTTTGTGATGAATACCATCAAAATAATTGTAGCCGTAGCCGTCACTTCCAATGACTGATTGTGAATGGATTCGACAATTCATCCCAATAATTACGTTTCTATAAATTGTGACATTTGGAAATATCTTTGTGCCCTCTCCGATTTCAGAAAGTGACATCACCACACTTCCAGGAAAGATTTCGACATTTTTGCCAATTTTAACGTGGCTTCCTATAAATACATTTTGAGCAATATTTGCAGTGGGATGTATTTCCACACTGCCGAGCTGTCTTCCATCCACAAGATCATTGCACATTGAAAATTTCTTATGGAAAAATGGTTCTGAAAACTTTGGCAACGCATGGTGAATTGATTCTATTTTAGCAACAACGGGGAAGCTATTACAAAGAGCTTCAAAATCTTCAGTTCCCTTTATTTTTCCATAGAATTTTTCTTCAAGAACTACGCAACAATTCTCAAAAAAATCACTTTGAGAGAAACGACCAACTTTTCTTTGGTTTTTGATATCTTTTAGAAAACAAATTGAATGCTTTGTTGGATCATCTGTAGACGATATCTCTTCAACTGAAAAATCAAGACTACCGTGCAATATCTCAAAGCTCTTTTCAATTGAATTAAGTTCTTCAAAATCCATACGAGCACGGCCTATTTTTTGTATTTCTTATTATAAGCTTCAATAATTTTGCCAGTCAGGTCTTTTTTCTCTTTAGCATAGATAACAGGAGAAGTGCTGACTTCAAAAGTCATGGCCACATTTTCTTTTTTAGAAACAGTATCTACAATCGCTTGAATCTTTTTAAGAAGTGGTTTTTTCAATTTGGCTTCAAGATCACGAATCTCTTTTTGATAGGCCATCGTTTTTTGCTGAATGCCTCTAATCATATTGGTGATTTCTTCTTCTTTTTTCATCTTAGCTTTGTCGTTTAAAACAACTGACTGCTTTTTATAATTCTCTTGAGCCTTCTTTATAGTCTCTTCTTCTTTTTGAAGAGTTTTTTTCTTTTTATTAAACTCTTTTTCAAGTTTGCTTCTAATTTTTTTTCCATCACTAATTTTATTGATGATGGCTTCCATATTAATAAGACCAATTACCGTATTGGCATGAGAAAAACTAATACCTACAAAAAATAAACTTAAAAAAACCAAATATTTCATATAACACCTCTTATTAAAAAGACTTACCTATATCAAAGTGAAACTGCGATCCAGACTCACCTGTTTTTCTAGCAATCGGATAACCAAATTCAAATCTCAAAATACCAATTGGGGTAAACCACCTAAATCCAAAACCGTAATCAGTACGAAGAGTGAATCTGCCATGATGACCAAGGTAGCGCCTAAAAACATTACCTGCATCAAAGAAAAAGACCCACTTGAGTCCCGCTTCTTTAACAAGAGGATGCTCTAATTCAAACTGGCTAATAAGTTTGAACCGGCCGCCAACGTTAACAACAACGAGGGTATCATCTGTACCATCACCATTAGTGTCGATCATTCTATTTTCTTTTGGGCCAATATCAGCAAAATAGTAGCCTCTCAGGTCTTTGGCACCACCTAGTGTAAAATGTCTAGTTCTGGCTATACCTCTACTTGTAGTTTGAACTAAGTGCTCTGCTAGGATTCTAGAGCGAAATACAAAATCTCCAACAGGATTAGCAAAGAATTGTCCCTCTGCTCCAAGCTTCATAAACTTATGTTGTCCACCGAGACCTGCGTACTCGGTAGAGCTTCTCAAGTAATATCCACCAGAAGGCTCGAAGACATTATTTCTTCTGTCATGTTTAATTGTTGTATCAATGGAAGACTTTAAACCATTTTCAAGTTTTTTGTACCTAGGTTCATAGAGCAGCGGATCAGTACTTTTAATAAGACGAGTTTTCTCAAGATTATAAGTGACAAATAAATTGGTGTATTCAAAAACAGGGTAGCCAACTCTAAGGGCCGAACCAAACTTTTCTGACTCATTACCAGCTCGGCTGACTTTTGTGGCGTAAACATCTGTTCCCGCCTTCCACTTCGTATCATATAGATAGGGCTCGTCAAAACTAATTTGACCAGTGGTATTTGTATCTGACCAGTTAAAAGAAAGCTCTAAATCTTGACCAAGGCCGCTGAAGTTTCTCTTTTTAACAGAACCTTGGAAGAAAAACTTAGTTGCTGTGGAATAACCAGCACCAACAGAAATTTGTCCTGTCTGACGCTCTTTAATAGAAATATCTACATCGAGGACGTCATCTTTCCCTTTAGGAGATACTGTATTAAAGACAACACTTCCCTGCTCAAAGAAACCGAGCCTATTTACATTTTCTTTGGACTCTCTAAGAGCAGTACCGGAGTAGCGCATGCCCTCTCTAATTTTAAGTTCACGTCTAACAACTTTGTCTCTTGTAGATGTATTACCTTTAACATTAACTCTTCCAAAATAAGCGATATTACCTTTTTCAAAAGAAAACCTCACATTGACTCGGTTTTCTCCAGGGACAACCTCAAGTGTTCTAAGAACGTTGGCGAAAGCGTATCCTTTATCTTGATACATTTCAGTTAGCTTTTGGATATCTTTTCTAAGTTTGTCTTCTGAGTATGTTTCTTCTTTTTTAAGTTTAATTTCAGAGAAGAGCTTATCCTCTTCAAATAAAACCTCGCCTTCAAAAGAGATTTCGTTAATTGTAAACTTAGGTCCTTCATTAACTCTAATAGTAATAAAGACCCATCTCTTATCTTCTGAAACAGTTATTTCTGGAGCGCCAATATTAACTTGGAGGTGACCTTCTGATTGGTAGTAATACTTAAGTCTTTGAATATCAGTTTGGAAATTAACCTCTTTGAAGGAGCCCGAGGCAGAGAGAAAGCTAAAAAAGCTCTCTTCCTTGGTTTCCATATGTTGTTTTAATTTATCGTCTTGTAGACTTCGATTCCCAAGAAAGGTAATCATCTTCACCTTAACTTTATCGAATTCCTCAATTTGAAATACTAACTCAACATTTTCACTATTAATTTTTTTGACTTCAAAATTGACTGAGGCCAGGTAAAAGCCTTTCTCTTCATAAAATTTCTGAATGATGGCCACGTCTTTCTTGGCCGTATCGACATCTAAAAGAGAGAACTGCTTAGATCTGATCTTCTCCTCTATCTCATCATCGTCGATGTCATCATTTCCCTTAATGATAATCTCAGCAATAATGGGTCTTTCAAATACTTTAAATATTAGATGATTTTTACCATTTTTGACTTCATGGTGGGCCTCTACAGAGTCAAAGAACTTAAGTTTATAGATTCTTTCAATATCACCTTTCAAAAGATAATTATCGAGGACCATGCCTTCTTTTACTAAAACTTTTTCCAATACGGCTTCTATCTCGACCTTCTTAAGACCTTGAACATCAACTTTATCAACCTTAAAAAGGTTAACCTTTTTACCTAGGTCATTGCCCGCAAGCGCGTGCAAAGCAAACAAAAGTGAAAAAATGAAACAATATATACGTATTGCCCAACTTGGTTGAGACATTAACTCTCCTAAAATAATTCGATATAAATTATCTTATTTGGGGCGAAACTACAAAGAGATCTTGTCGTGTATTGAGAGCAAAGCGGCGGTAGATTATTGAACTAGTCTCCCGTCTACCATTTTAATTCGATTACTAAAGTTTCCGGCTACATTTTCATCGTGAGTCACGATGAGAAGAGTCGCTCCAAGCTCTAGAGAAAGCTCCTTAAGTAGCTTCACCACTATCTGTGAGTTAGTTGAGTCCAAATTACCTGTAGGCTCATCGCAAAGAAGAAGCTTTGGCCTTAAAGAAATGGCCCGCAGCAAATTAATTCGCTGCTGCTCTCCGCCTGATAGTTGATATGGGTACTTAGTCAGCAGTTTTTCTACTCCAAGCCTTTCTGCGTAGCACATAATATGGTCTTTGACCGGACCTTCAACAACTCCACCGATTCTTGCTGGAAGTAAAATATTGTTCATGCAATTCATTGAGGGAAGTAGGTAATGAAACTGAAAAACGAATCCAATAAACTTATTTCTATAGTTAGCTAAAACCTCATCGCTAAGCAGACTTAAATCTTTATTCTCTACAAAAATTTTTCCAGAGCTTGCAGTATCGAGGCCGCCAATTAAATACAAAAGGGTGGATTTTCCCGAGCCTGAAGACCCTGTCAAAACCCAGTGCTCTCCTTCAGAAAATTTAAAATTAATTCCCCTTAATACCTGGGTGCTACCAAAATTCTTTTTAATATCCTTAATCTCAATTAGATTCATATTTAAGAGAACTCCTGCCTTAACCCCTGTATAATCTCTTTTCGGCTCATTCTATACAATGTTACTGCCGAAATTACCAAGACCCATACTAAAGAGATCAAAAAGACTATCCCATAATACTTGGGTTCTAAAAATAAGGCCAATTTTGATACCGTATAAACATCCCCTGGAAGCTCAAGCATTGAAAGATTTTGAAGTCCATAGTCTGTAATCTCCACCAGAAAAAATGAAACAAAACAAGACAGCCCCCAGATCCCACATAAAAGTAACACCCACGCCCGATTCATCACCTTCTTACTAATGCCCAGGGCCTCAACTAAAAAGATTTCTTTTGACCTGGTTTCACCAAGAAACATGACAAATGCCAAGACATTAAAAATGGATACCACCACCACGATCTGCAAAACAATAGTAATAGACACTTTTTCTACTTTTACGGCCTCAATCAATCCACCATATTCAATCCAAAAAGGAATGGCACGATAAAGACCATTCAGTTGGTCTTCAATCGTCTCTCCAAGTGTGGTTATTTTTTCAAATACCGCAGGGGAATCAATTTTCTGAGCTCCCTCTACATTTAGAAGAATTTGGTTGATTTGGTTTTCTAGGCCAAAAAGCTTTTGGATGTAGGTTAAATTTACATAGGCGTAGCGCAAATCCTTTTCATAAATACCGTGACTGACATCCCCCACTACTTTAAAGCGGTGGAGTGTGGGAAGTTGCTCATGATCTCCTCGCCCTGAGGCAAAAACAATGACAACCTCGTCTCCAATGCTGAGGCCCAGTTCCGCAAGAAGCTCATGGCCTAGAACAATATCATTTTCCACCAATTCCAATTTAAATTTTGTCACCTCATTAAATGAGTCCGGCTCCACTCCTCTTAAAACTATTCCTTTACTACGATCTTTAGAAATTAAAAATGCTTCACTTCGAACAATCCCAGTAATCTCTGAGATTGGATGAAGATCGAGCTTGTCCTCAATTTGCTCAAGCTCAAAAAAACCACCGCGATATTGGATTTTCAAATCACCTTCAGCTTTTCTCAAGCCTTTTTTTAAGGCCACATCAAAGCCATCCATAATACCAATTGTGGCGAGAATCACAGTAATGGAAAATGAAAAGCTAAGGACAATCCCCAGTAGGAACTTAATTGAATTTTTACCACTCAAAAGAATTTTAAGAATTGAAAATGTACTACTGTGCACTTAAAACTCTCCTTTATCGCTACCCACATCCCAGTGTAGATAGGCCTTGGCAAAGGGAGCTATATCGCCATCGAGAACTTTATCAGGAGAGCTTACTTCAAATCCAGTTCGGTGGTCTTTGACCATTTTATAAGGATGAAGAACATAGGATCTTATTTGTGAGCCCCAACCAATTTCTTTTTTCTCGGATTCAACCTTATTTTGCTCTTGTCTCTTTTTTTCCATTTCAAGATCGTAGAGTCTCGATTTCAATACTTTCATGGCCGTTTGCCTATTTTGCAATTGGCTTCTTTCGTTTTGGCAGGTCACCACGAGTCCTGAGGGATGGTGAGTAAGTCTAACAGCGGAATCTGTGGTGTTTACACTCTGACCTCCAGCACCTCCTGAACGGTAAACATCAATTCTTAGATCTTTATCCTCAACTTCAATCTCGATAGAGTCATCAATTTCAGGCGACACATACACTGAGGCAAAAGAAGTATGCCTTCTATTGGCAGAGTCAAATGGAGAAAGTCTCACCAAACGATGAATCCCTGACTCAGACTTTAATTTTCCATAGGCCATAGGGCCATTGACCATAAAAGTTTGAGATTTTATGCCTGCAGAATCTCCAGGTTGAACGTCGATTGTCTCGATTTTAAACCCCAATTTCTCAGCATACCTAGTCAGCATTCTAGAGATCATCATGGCCCAGTCACACGACTCAGTTCCACCTGCACCTGCATTTATTGATACAATGGCATTATTGGGATCGGTCTCTTTAGATAAAAGAACTCGCTCTTCGGCTTCTACTACACGCTTTTCAACATTAGGAAAAAGCTCTATGGCCTCATTAGCTGACTCTTCGTCTCCTGCATCAGCGTATTCACAAAGGATTTCAAATTCGTCGAGAACTTCCTCTAGATCTGTGTAGATTTTGACAGTTTCGGCATTTATGGATTTTTCTTTTTGTATTTTTGAGGCGTTTTCAGTGTCATTCCAGAAGCCTTCCATAGACTCCATCTCAACTATTTCTGCTAACCTTTTATTTCTTTTATCGATGTCAAAGTGACCTCCGAATTAAACTCAACTTATCCTTAAATTCCGGAAATTTAGATTTGCACTCACCCATTTTAATTACGATAGTCTGATCCACTGAATCTTCCTCCAAAACCTATGAAAGACCAAGCTATCACGGCTTGCATAAATTGAGTAGAGCTAGAGGTGGCACTTCCCTAAGCCGCGTTGGTCAAATATCCGAATTAGCCTTCTGTAAACTCCTGTTGGATGGGAATACTGCTCGATCAGCCCGGTCAGGATATTTTTGCGACAAGATGTTAGCTTGTTATCAGTCACAACTGGGTCATGGTACTGACTACTTCCATCAGA
Organism: Bacteriovoracaceae bacterium; assembly: GCA_018649885.1. Lineage (GTDB taxonomy): Bacteria > Bdellovibrionota > Bacteriovoracia > Bacteriovoracales > Bacteriovoracaceae > JABIHA01. The sequence goes on along the minus strand of JABIHA010000118.1, from coordinate 54,460 downwards.
CTTAATAAGCTTTTTATCACTCATCAACTCGACTATTTTTTCTTTGGGTATGGAGTACTTAAAAGCAGCCTTGGCCCTAGCGCTATCAGTTGAAAGATCAATAGGATCAAACGATAAAGTTTCATTAATTTCACCTTTTACAAGTTTTTCCAAACCGTAAAGTTTTGCAATTCTATTTCTTCTTGCCTTAAGTTTATAGACATATACTGCTTGGGCAAAGTCAGGCCAAAGAGTGTGGCTCACCATTTCTTTAAACTCTGTATCACTTATGGAGCTTATTTTTCTCGCCATCCAAAGAAGATCTGCAGGGGTGGCAGCTTTCCAGGCCTTGGGCTTGAAAATATAAAATCCTGCAAAACGAACTTTCTTATTTTTCAGTCCATATTGGTTCTTCCCAGGTACCCTTATGACCTTTGCAAATTTTTTACCCGTTTGCATCAGATTAATTTTTCCCTCGTAAAAGAGATTTCCAAAAACTGCTCCAATATCATGTTGGTTTTCGTAATACCTCATCTCATCTGAGAGAAACAAAAAGGCTTTATTATTTTGGGCCTTAGCATCTTTATTATTTAAAAAGACATTAAAAAGCGCCATACCTCTTGCCACCCTATCTTTTTCAGCTCCTAGGCCATGAAAGGCCACTGGACCAACTCTTTTAATAAAATTTGTATCTCCCTGAAATTCCACCAATGATTCTGTTAAAAGAATATAGGGCCTGCCCAAAAACTTCTCTTTAATCTTCTTATAAGATATTCCTGTTTCTGGAAGAAGTGGCTTTAGCTTAGTTTTAAAATATTGATAATCAATGATGCCGCTTTCTTTGATATATGGCTTTATATCATAGTGATACTTAGATTTTTTTAAGCATGTGATGAAGCCCTCTACACTAGCCGCACTTCTACATCCCTTTTTAAAATCAGATCTTTTCATTTCATCAATATCATCCTCCTCATCAAGGATTAAATACTGAGGTGATTTTTGAAAATGAGAAACATAGAGAAGGTCGACAAACTTAGTTCCCAGTTTCATATACATTCTGTTAGCCACTGGCTCTGTTTGAACTTCAGAGCCCCATTTCATTTTCCACTTGAGCCCAAAAATATCTTTTGTATTAATTTTGGCTCCTGTGGCAGAATCTTTGACCTTGCTGAAAAATAAAACTTTCCTGGCACTATCCAAACTATATCTTTGTGACTCTTTTAGTTTATGCTTCCCCTCATCGCTCGAAAGAAAAATTGACGCAGCTTTTTCAACCTTTTGTTCTAATTCACTCCATGTATCGGAGTGTGATTTTAAATAGGTATTAGAGTAAAAATGTGTGTGGTTTCTAGGAATTTCAAGGCGAGAAATTTCATCAATTGTTTGACCAATAATTCCTGTTATATCCATGGAGTTTCGGATTCCACCTTCCTCTACTCTTACTAAGTTTCGGGCTTCTTTTTCGGCAACCTTAAAGGATTTCACTTTTGTTCCAACTAAGCTTGGTTCTACATAATTGAGCTTTACACGGGGAGAAAAAATTAGGCCAAGAAGTGCTCCTGGCTTAAAATATTGCGGCTTTAATTCATCTTTACTGAGAGCAAAGATCATCCGCTTGCCACTTTTATAGATCCTTGAAAGTTCCCTATTGTTAGTTGCAGCTGCAATATCGGTACTTAAAATAACAAGGGAAGACTTGTAGTTTTCAAGAAGCTCTTCCAAGTCCTCACGTTCTTTTTTTGATAGCTCACTACCATTTGATTTTTTGTCTCTATCTAAAATAGCAGACATTTCAATTATCCTTTCCTCAAATAATCCAACTAACTTGGATAAAGCCTCGGGACTATAAAATTTGAATATCTCTTTTTCATCAAGCTTGTTTTCAAACCTTTCAACATTAATATTTCCAATTTCAGCATAAGAAAATTGCATAAAAAGAAGCTGGAAAACAGCTAACAACCGCAACGACATAAAAGGCTCCGTTTCCTAAGCACACCAAGGGCTTAAGTATTCTGACGCACCATATCACGCCTTGCAATTTGCTTAAGATTTTATCAAAAATAGAGTAAATTTTTCAGAAAAGATAGGAGCTAACTACCTAAAATAATGATGGATTTTAATAACGAGTGATTCCTCTAAACGGTTCATCACCTCTTGTTCTTCATCTGACACCTCATGATCAAAGCCCAAAAGGTGCAAAAAGCCGTGAATGATTAAATGAATGAGCTCATTTTCGAGTGTTACCTCAAACTCCCCGGCCTGAGCAGTGGCCCGTCCCACACAAATAATAATATCACCAAGCTCAAGTTGATCTGCACCGCCAATTAATAATTGATCATCACGCCTAAGACCACCGTGAACGGGAAAAGAGAGCACATCGGTTACGCTGTCTTTATTTCGATATTTTTTATTAAAGGAGTGGATGGTTTCCTCATCACAAAAACAAATACTTAGAGAGATTTTCACCATCTCTTTTAACTTCTCGTGTAATAAACTTTCGCGCTCTAAAAATTCTTCCAAAACAACTAGAAGACCCTCTAGTTTTTGCTCAAAACCAGCGATTCCCAGCTGGACAGGGTAGCTGATAGAAAAGGATAATTTTTTAGACTTTAATTCCACAAAATGCCCTGATTCTTATATCTTATACCTTGGTATAAAAAGTAAGAGCTGTATTGTCAAAGGTGTGTTGTGAATTATCCTGAACTTGAGAAATTGATTGATGTGGTGGCCAAGCTAAGAGACCCTGCCTCCGGCTGTCCCTGGGATCTTGAACAAACCCACAAAAGTCTTTTAAAGTACCTCACCGAAGAAAGTTACGAGTTTATCCATGCAGTAGAACAAGAAGAGTCTTCTCAAATGGAAGAAGAAATTGGAGACGTTTTACTCCAAGTTCTGCTGCACGCTAAAATTGCCAGCGAAAATGGTCATTTTGATATGGAGTCTGTCGCAAAAAAATTGGCGGATAAATTGATATATAGACATCCCCATGTTTTTAAAAATAGAGATGAGTCTATATCCTCCGAGGAAGTTGTAAAAAACTGGGATCAGCTCAAGCAAAAAGAAAAAGGAAGTGATCCCCTGGCCCAGATGAATAGTGAGCTCCTAGCCTTTCCCGCACTTTTTTCATCATATAAAATAGGTCAAAAGAGTAAAAAAGTTGATTTTGATTGGGATAACTTTTTAGAGGTACTTCCAAAAGTTGAAGAGGAGTGGCAGGAATTAAAACAAGAGCTTCCGCCTCATGGAAAGTATAATAAAGAAAGGGCCGCAGAAGAGTTAGGAGACCTACTTTTTTCCACCGCACAACTTGCCAGACATCTCGATTTGAACCCTGAGGAGCTACTTCGGGATGCCAATGCCAAATTTATTAGAAGATTTGAAAAAATGGTAGAAATTTCAAAAGATCACGGGGTGAATTTTTTAGAGCTTTCCTCTAATGAGAAAGAAGACTATTGGAATTTAGCCAAAAAAAGTGAAAAATTGTGTTAAATCAAAAATTAGTAACACTTACTCCTGAAAAAAGGCACTACAATTGCCCGCTTCCTCTCATCGCACTGAGTGGTGGCATCGCCACGGGAAAATCTAGTGTTTCAAAATTTTTAAATGAAAAAAATATCCGTACAATTTGTGCTGATCAAATGATCAAGACTATTTATCAAAAAGATCAAACATTTGATTTTATTAAAACGACTTTTCCACAAGTCATCACGAATGATCAAATTAGTTTTGAGGCCCTGAGAAGTCTTGCTTTCAACAATCCAAAGCATTTGGAAAAATTAGAAAATTTTCTTTATCCTCAAATGGAGGAGATTTTTTCTGATAACCTCGTACAATTCCAGGAACAAGGCTTTGTAGTCTACGATGTCCCACTTTTATATGAGAAAAACTTATACCAAAAGGTCGATTTCCACATCTGTGTTTATTCACCAAGATCACTTCAAATTGAAAGACTGATTAAAAGAGACGGTACCACGACTCAGCTGGCCGAAAAAATTCTTCAAAGCCAAATGGACATAGAGAAAAAAAAGTCACTATCTAACTACATTGTTGATAATAGTGGCGACTTAGAGCACCTCCAAAAAAGTTGTCAAAAATTGTTGGATTTTCTGGTTATGTGACTAGAGAAGTAAAATCGCTTACACTACAATACTTATACCAATTGCAAAAATTAATTACTGGAGATGGAAAGCCATGTATATTTCTGAAGAGCACGCCCTCAATGAACTTGAAAAAAATTTAAAAGAGCTGGTTTCAACAGACCAGGGTAGAAGGGCCTTTATAATCTCAGTCCCTCTCCTTCTTACAGGTTGTTCTTCCAGATCAAAGCACAGACATAGAGAAGGTGACAACAAAGGGCAGAAAACAGCCATGAGCGTTGAAGATGAAAAGCGCATGTCCAGAGAGTATCTGCCTCAAATGAGAAAGGAATATCCAACTCATCCTTCCAGAGAGGCACAAAGATATATCGCGACCCTTGGAAACAAAATTGTCATGGCCAACGGTCTTCATGCAAAGCCATATACTTATAATTTTACCGTAGTAAAAGCGGGATTTGTTAATGCATTTGCTCTTCCTGCGGGCACTGTGATGGTAACTGCACCTCTACTTGCCATGGCCGACTCAGAAGCTGAGCTAGCAGGAGTTGTTGGCCATGAAATTGGGCACGTTAAGGCGAGACATACCGCAGAGAGAATGGAGCAACAAAAAAAAGAATCCACAAAGAGTATCCTTTACGGACTTGGCGGGGCCCTTCTTGGAGGCGCTGCTGGCTTTGGGCTTGGAAAGCTTCTTTGTAAAAAAGGGGATAAGGGCTGTATGGCAAGGGCCGCTCTTTACGGAGGACTGGCAGGAACTGCAGGCGGACTTTTAATTCAAAAATTTGCATTTATGGCCAACTCTAGAGAAGACGAAATGGAAGCTGACCGTATTGGTTTTCGAACTTCAGTCAATGCCGGCTACCATAAAGATCATGTGGGAAGTTTTTATACTAAACTTCTGTCAATGGAGAAGAACTATAAAAGAACTAAAAACCAAGCCTTTAAACCTTTTGCCGATGCTATGAGTACTCATCCACCAAGTGAAGAGAGAGTGAGACAAATGCACATCATGGCGTCACGTGCCTCACTTGGTCCAAAGACCATAACTAATACAGATCAATTTATGAGAGTTAAGCAGATTCTAAAAAGAGGCTAGGACGCTTGTATCAGCGTCCTGATTAATGGTTTTTTATACAGTAGGAATTTTTTCAGCAAGGCCCTGACGCTCAATCTTCACGGCAGTCTGGCCCTTCTCTTCTTTTACAACTTGTAGAATTTCATTGTATTGCAGTGACTCTTCAGCAAGTTTAGCGCTGAAATGAACATTGGATCTAACTTCTTTGTAGAACTCAAACATATTGTTCATAAGAAGAACGAGTCTATCTTCAAAGTACTTTGTTTCTCCAGAAAGGTTTCGTCTATCTGCTTCAAGCCCTGAATGATATTTATATACTGCTTCTAGATTTTCTGAAAAGTTAGTACCCATTTCATCATGTGACTCTAAGACCATTCTAAGTTTTGTCATCTGTACATCAAACTGGACCAGCTGCTTTTCAAAAGTACAAACCAATTGGTCTAAGTCTTTGGCCATTGTCTTAATTCTATTAAAAGTGTGCTCAAGCTGGTGAGGTTCAAAATCATTACTTCTTTGGAACACAAGTGCTTGATCAATTGCTTGCAGCAGCCTCATTTTGGCCGAGCTCATATTGTCTCGAATCTTTTTAAATTCCATTTTAAAGGTGCCTACCCCATCAGCGATCTCACTACTTTGGGCCAACCTTTCACTAATTGCCTTACCAGCTCCCTGTGTCTTAGTGTACTTATCCAAGACTTCTTTAAATTTATTTAAAGAATTATAGGCCACATCATCAATGCAAATATTGGTATCAGAAAGGCCTATCACCCCGTCTCTAGTATTATTGAGATGGTCTTTAAACTCTTTTGTCCTTGTCAAAACTTCCCCGTGCACCTGGTGAACGTCAGAGAGAACCTTGTGTTGATCGGAAATCGTCTTTTCTAGATCATCAATCTCAGTTAACAATCCTTGTTTTTGTAATTGATTTGACTCGTGATAACCATTAAATTTTTCAAACACATGTTGAATTCCAGCGATTTCAAATTCCGATCTCAGCTTTTCTCGTTTTTCTTTATTAAATGATCCTACCATTAGTGCATCGAGAGCTTTGGCAACTGGAGAGACCAAAGACTTCGCCTGATTTTCAATCGTCTCTTCAAGTGAAATCAGTGGATAGAAAAATACCATTAATTTTTTATCATCTGCTGACCCGACTGGAGAAACATACATCTCATAGGGAATCCTTGCCTTTGTATCATCTATCCTAACTTGTACCTGATAAATTCCAGGTATATCTTTTTCAAAAGATTCAAAAACAGGATCATCACCACCAAGATTGGTAAATCTATTGAGATAATCCCAGGTGATTTTATTTCCTTTAATTTCTGAAGGATCAATTTTCCAGGAATCGCAAAAAGTTTCATTGGCCCACACAACTTTTAGATTTGTGTCTAAAAGTATTGAAGCAAATGGAAAGGCTGTTTGAAAGTAGCCACTATATTTCATTCTTCTGTGCACATATTCTCTATTGGCCTCAAAAGCCTTTAAAAACTCATCGGAAAAATCAAATGGAATTCTTGGAGAAGTCTCAGCAATCATTCCGTGCTTTAAAAGATTTAGAAAATTAATCTCTAATTGGCGACTTTCATTCTTAATGAGTTTATTGAAAATGATTTTTGAACCAAATAGGCTCACTAAAATAAAACAGAAAACTGAAATAATGCCAAAAGCAAAGTATTTAGCATTTTTTTCTACTCTGATTTGCTCAGCCGCAAGACCAGGGCCTACTTTTTTAATCCAAAAATCAAATTTCTTACTGAAATTATTTAGGTATTTTAGAAAACGTTTTTGAGTTGTTAAATATTTTGCAACTGTTGAAAGCTCATTTTGGAGAGAATTTAATCTTGCCGTAATAAGGGTTTTATCAGTTTTAGTTAATACCGAAGATTCTGAAACTTGCCGCATAATTGTCACATCTTGCTTGGCCGAACGATAAATCTGGCGCAAAAAGATGCTAGTGATCTTTGAATTGGTATTCATTTTCTGAACGACTCTCCCACTAATTCTACTTAGGGTCTTCCATTTATTTTTTTCTACAAAAGTATTGAACTGAGAAAATTTGGATCTAAGAACTTTGAATACTGGAATAACATCGGGCTGGGAAAGAAGAGAAGCCAGCTCTTTTTTCATTTTATAAGAGACCTCTTCAAGCGCCTCATATTCCTCAGTTGTTGAAAATACTCGATTAACTTTTCGAATTTTTTTCTCAATGGCCTCATACATTGTAACAGAGGCCCTGACTTTACCATCTCTAACAAGGCTTCCAACTGTTTGGATCCTTTTATTATTTACAAGGTCTTCAATGCGAGTTGCTGCCTCATAAAGAGATGATGTTCTCGATCCATCCATTAAACCTGCTTTCCAATAAAAGAATCCCCCTGCCGCCAAAAATAGCGAGAGAAGAGTAAACAGAGAATAAAATAGAATCTGAGCATTTTTGTTTAATTTAAGAATTGGCTTCATAGTTCAAACCTTTGAATTCATCAAGTGTAGAAACGAACTGAAGAGCTGTGAGAGCGTTTTAGGAACAGGCGAACTGAAAAAAATCGAGATAAAAATTTCTTGAGTCTTTTGATGGCTTACTGAAAGCTTCATGCCCTAGGCTACCTCGTGTCTCACTTCCTGTGTCGTTTCCATTTTGCATTTTAGGAGCCTGAACCAGCTCCATGCCTTCTGGTATTATTATAGATAAAGGACGAAATAGAAAGGGAAAATGAAAAATTACTTTTTCTCCCACGCCCTCAAAATCACTTTGTAGTAACTCTTTTGGTATTCGATTTAACCTTTTTAATTCTAGGTCTTTAGTAATTTCTAGACAAAAATGATCCTTTAAATCTCCTACTATTTTTCTATCTGCAATATAGCTAGAAAATGCCCTTGTAATAAAAACTCCAGCACCTTCAAAATTAAAGCCTTTGAGCTTTAAGAATTCAATATCTGAGTGAGAAAAATCGAGTACAAGTCCCAAGTCTGCACCAGCAAGCTTGGAAGACTCCTTAATTTTATACGTTAATATGGCATTCTTCTTTAAAAGCTCTCTTGTGAAGTAATATATCTTTTTCCTACTCTCTTCATCTGGATCGAAATTCTCAAGATGTCCCTGCAGGTACATCTTCCCTGATTTAATCTCAATCGCCACATTTCCACTAAAGGGAAAACCTCTGGCACATTCTAAGAAATGGGGAACAAGCCCTAGAAGCCTCTCCCATGCATCGATAGAGAGAGAGTCATTAGAGAAGTAAAAATCAAATTGATGTAATTTTGATTTCGAAAGAAACCAATTTTTGATAAGACTCTTGAATTGTTTAGTTATGATATTTTTTAATTCAGGATGATCTTCTGAAATAGAAAGCTTTCCAGTTTTTATTTCATTTTTTACCTGAGCGATTTCCCTGGTTACTTGATCTACAAATACATCACTACTTTCACCAAGCACGAACTTGAGGTCATCTAACCCGTTTTCACTTCTTTTAATTGCACTGTAAATTTTTTCTTCCAAAGCTTTTATCCTGCAATGTCCTCGTGGGAATCAAAATCTTTTTTCAACCTTGCTCTTAGCTTTAATACTGCTTGAGTATGAAGCTGAGAAACTCTTGACTCTGTCACATCCAGTACTTGACCGATTTCCTTAAGGTTCAAGTCTTCGTAGTAGTATAATGATAGAACCAATCTTTGTTTTTCAGGCAAACTCTTTATTCCGTCTTTAATAATCTCTTGTGCCTTCTTATAGTTTACAGCTAAATAAGGATTCATGGAACGATGATTTTCCATAAAACCCATCATTAACTTCTTATCACCTCTATTAAAAGTGGCAGCGTCGTCAATATTGAGAAGTGAAACAGATTTAGCTTTATTAAGAAGCCGGTGGTACTCGTCTTGAGAAACATCGAGCTCTTTACACATCTCATCTTCAGTTGCCGGACGGCCTAATTCACCTTCTAGCTTTTGAAAAGCTCTCTCAACAACCTTGGCCTTTTCTCTGACTGATCTTGGTACCCAATCTTGAGCTCTCAGCTCGTCAAGAATAGAACCTCTAATTCTGAATTCAGCGTATGTTTTAAATTTGTTGTCTCTTGTAGGATCGAATTTTTCGATCGCATCCATTAAACCAATTACTCCACAACTAATTAGATCATCAAGCTCAATATTCGAGGGTAACCTCGCAGCTATTTTCTGAGCGATATACTTTATTAGTGGAGCATATTCGACAATAATTTGGTCTTTAAGTTCACCTTCGATCTTTGTTTTGTAATCTTTTAGATTTTTAAGCTTCGCCGAGATTGAGGACATTGAGCACTCCTTGCTGCTATATGGTTTGGACTTCCTTTTCCAATACTTGCTCCTGAATACCATGAACCGGATTAACACATGGCACTAGGTGCAAACATTTCTCGGCAGTAACATTTAGAACTTTAAGGAAATCTTTATGGATCTTTGAATTTTCTTCAAATAAAAATTGGTAATCAAATTCCTCGGGTTTGTCCCGATAGTTGGAGATCCCTCCTAGAACGGAAGTCCGCACACCTAGGAAATTCTCGGCGGTCTCACTGATAGTTTTAACGACCTTTTTGTATTGGGCAAGATTCTCCACTTTGTTAACAATAAGGTGGTTTTCGTTAACTCCATATCTAAGTTTTAAGACTTTTATCAAACTGTATGAGTCAGTTATTGATGACTTATCAGCAGTCACAACAATAAATCGATGGTCGCAATATGCATTTATGCTTAGTGCATCTTTGTTAATACCAGCTGGACAATCAAAGAGAATAAAATCGTAATCTTTTTCATGGCTAGCGAGCAAGTTAATGAGCTCATTATCAAAGCGAATACTTTGCTCATCAAATATATCCACATCCCCATTACATCCCGAAAGCATGTGAAAATTTCCATTTTTATATAAGGCACTGTCAAAGTCGATTTCTCTTCGAAGTAGCTTTTTGAAATTGTCATCGAGTGGAAGACCTAATTTTATTCTTGAGTTTGATAAATTGTAATCAAAGTCGATGTAGAGTACTTTGTATCCAATTTTTTTCAATTCAAGTGCATACTTCAATGAAATCGATGTTTTTCCAACCCCACCCTTGCCTCCTGTTATGGAGATAGACACTGGTCTTCTAACAACCTGTTTAAATCTGGGAAAGGTAGATAAATTGGGAAAATTCTCTTCATGTTTAAACGATTCAAGCCACTGGCTTACGTTTGTTTCAAATGACATCCTGTCTCCTAAAACTTCCTGTCTATAAATTTACTGCAAAATAAAAAACTAACTTTGGTACTTAATTAAATATCAAACTGAAAAAGTTTTCCGAGAATTCTCTCAGAAGAAGCTGCTTCCAAATCTTCAGGTACACAGCTGCCAGTTCCAAAGAAAATAAAAGGCAACTCCGAAAACTGGTAATTTAAGTTAAATAGAGCACCAAAGTTCAAACATAAATCGATATGTGAAACAGTGATCCCACTACACAGTTCTTGGTATTTCTTAATAGTTTTCTGGTTATAAAGCTCACTTTGAATGGACGAAAGGCATAGTAGAATCTCGATCCCGTCAAATGACCTCTTTAGACCATTACAAAAATTCTTGGTCTCATCCTTGTCCCCTGTATTTCTATAATCGAGAAATACAGACTTCCCATTCTGTACCGCATTTCTACACATTGAAACTGCCTCACTGGGAGTCGAAGCTTTCTCAATATCTAAATCAAAAATCGATTTGTAGAATCTTGTATCAGTGTCCCCTGCCCCTCCTACTTGGACCACAACAGATCCCTTCTTGAGAGTAGCAAGTTTCAGTGCCGTACTCGTTTGACCTGAAGCCACCTCTGAGACTAGAACAGTAACAGTTGGAGATTCATCTGCATCAGGCTTTGAAAATAGTGGAAGTCCAACTTTGATTGTCCCCGCCATTTCTCTTAAGGCCAAATCAAATACAGTGTCTGGGTTTTCTTGCTCTTCACGTGATAATTCAAATCCAACTTTCTTTACTAGTTCGAGGATGAATTTTTCACAAATATCGAGAGTTTTCAGAGATGCCCTAACCTCTTTGATACCTCGAGGAAGCCCATCACTATTACGGTTTTCAAGTGAGTGAGTTAGATCAAATAATTTCTGTTCAAGCTCCGCAATCTTAGATTGCTGCTCTTCTAGCTCCTCTTTAATTTCTTCGTCATAAACCGGTTGCTGAGCATGATAACTTGGTGCTTCGTGCGCTGGTAGTGCGGGTTCATCTTCGTAATACTCTTCTTCAAGGGCCTTTTGGGTGGGAGTAGCGGAAGCTTTCTCCTCTACATCATTTTTCCCAAGAAACTCATCAAGTCCAGACTTGATTGTTTCAGTTGCATTTTTGACAGCTTTATTGAGACCCAAACTTCCGTAATTTGTAGTTTTGGAATTATTGTAAGTATCAATTGTTCCCGAAATACTTTTATTAGATTCTTTGTAGAATTCTTTTTTGTGTTCAGGTCCAAGAACTTCATCGACTTTGGCCTTTTTTACATAGCTTCTTTCTGAAATAGCAGCAGTTATCTCGATTTTTTTCTTCTTGAAAGCTCCCTTGAGCCCCTTATTTGTTTTTGTTTTCAAAATAATAGCATCGGGACCAAGCTCGCCTTTTATATCTTGTAGGGCCTTATCCAGCGTATCTGCCTCAAATTTTCGAACGTACATACTATAACCTCACCGTGCCTAAGGAACGAATGTTCGCTTCAGGACTTAATTCATTATGACTAACAACTACTAAGTTGGGGATAAATTTCTGCGTTAATTTCTTAAAATGGCTTCTAATTACTGGAGAACAAAGCACAACCATTTTTTCACCCATATTAGTTGCCTCTTCAATCTTCTCATTCAAGCTAGCAAGAATATTTTGAGTGACCTTGGGATCAAGCGATAATTGCTGACCTTGATCAGTCTGGATAAGGTTTTGAGCAATCGCTTCCTCAATTCCCCTATCTAGAGTAAATAGTGGGATGTCACCTTGATCACTTTTAATTCTCTCAGTGATAGTTCTATATAATGACTGTCTAGTTAGCTCAGTTAATGAAGTAACATCTTTTATGGTCACTCCATGCTCTGCTAATGCCTCTAGCACTGTTCTAAGATCACGGATCGATACCCCTTCTTGCAATTGGTTTTGTAATACCTTGAGAACTGTTCCAAGCTGAAGAATTTCAGGAATAAGGTCTCCAACAAGTTTTGGGTGGTCTTCTTTGAAATTGTCGAGAACTCTAACAAGCTCTTGCCTTCCAAATAATTCATGAAGATTTGATTTTAAGATCTCAGTTAAGTGAGTAGCAATAATAGTCGAGTTGTCCACAACAGTATATCCATTATACTGGGCCTCGTCTTTATCTTCTTCACTAATCCATACTGCAGGCAACCCAAATACTGGCTCAGTGGTCTCAAGCCCATCAACTTTTTCTATAACAGTCCCTGGATCCATTGCTAGGAAGTGATCAGATAGTAAATCTCCCTCGGCAATACTCACACCTTTAATTCTGACGTTATATCCACCCGGTTTTAATTCCAAATTATCTTTTACTCGCACTGAGGGAATAATAACTCCCCAATCCAGAGCAAATTGCTTTCTAATATGGGTAATTCTCTCAAGTAGGTCTCCATTTTGTTCTGCATCTACCAGTGAGACAAGACCGTACCCAACTTCAAGTTCAATGAGCTCAAGCGGCAATAAGTCTTCAAGGTTATCTGGAGTAGTTTTCTTAATCTCAAGTTTATCTTTTTTCGCCTTCTCAGTTCTAAGCTCATTATTTTTCTCAACTCTAATTCCAGTTAAAACTAAAACTGTTCCAATAATTGCAAAGGGCATAACGGGAAGCTCCGTTATAACTGAAAAGAAGAAGAGTATACCTGCTGAAATATAAAGTGTTTTTGGATGAAGTCGAAATTGGTCACCAATCTGAGTACCAAGTGAATGATCAGAGGTATTTCTTGTAATGGTAATACCAGCTGCAGTTGAAATGATAAGAGCAGGAATCTGAGCTACAAGACCATCACCTACTGTTAGAAGTGTATAGAGCTCACTCGCTTCACCAAAACTCAACCCATTTTGGGCCATTCCCACATAAATTCCACCAATAACATTGATAAAAGTTATCAGTATCCCCGCAATGGCATCCCCTCTAACGAACTTAGAAGCACCATCCATAGACCCATAAAAGTCAGCTTCACTTGCAACTTCTTCCCGACGCTGTTTAGCTTGCTTGTCATCAATTAACCCAGCATTTAAATCAGCATCAATGGCCATTTGCTTACCAGGCATCGCATCCAAGGTGAAACGTGCAGCAACTTCAGCTACCCTACCCGCACCTTTTGTAATAACAATAAAGTTAATCAGCACTAGAATTAAAAAGATGATAATGCCAACTGCAAAGTTACCACCGACTACAAAGTCTCCGAATGCTTGAATAATAGCTCCGGCAGAACCGGCTCCTTCAGATCCAGAGCGAAGTAGAATATTTCTTGTTGAAGCAACATTTAGGGAAAGCCTAAAAAGAGTGGCCACAAGTAAGACTGATGGAAATGTAGAGAAATCCAGAGGCCTTTTGGTATAAATTGAAACAAGTAAAATAATCATTGAAAAAGAAAGAGTTGAAGCTAGCGCCAAATCCAGTAAAAAAGGAGGTATCGGTATAATCATCACTCCAAGAATAGTGAAAAGACCAAGCGCCACTGCAATATCTGAATTATTAGTGAAAAATTTTAATTTTTCAAAGTACTTGTCCATTACTACCTTTCCACACCAAGAGCTTTATTCTTCTTTTTCATCTTATAAACAAAGGCCAAAATCTCAGCAATTGCTTTGTAGAGATTCCGCGGAACGGACTCTCCAGTTTTAACAGTTTTGTAAAGGGTTCTTGCAAGAGATACATTCTCAATAAGAGGAACACCATTTTCTTTAGCAAGCTCTCTAATTTTTTTTGCCATAAAATCAGCACCTTTCCCAACAACTTTTGGCGCAACCATATTATCTAAATCATATTTAATGGCAACGGAGATATGAGTCGGGTTAGTTACTACAAAATCAGCACCCTTTATGTCACTAAGCATTCTTTTTTGGGCCATTTCTCTTTGAATAGTTCTGATTCTTTGCTTAATTTCTGGATTACCTTCTTTTTCTTTCAATTCATCTTTTGCTTGTTGCTTGGTAAGCATTAACTTTTGTTTATAACTATATTTTTCCCAAGCAAAATCAAAAACGGCCACAATCACAAGACCCAAAAGGATTGAAAAAGCAAGCCGTAAGATAATACCCTTCCCGTACATAACTCCTTCAAGGATCTCCACCTGAAAGAACCCTCCAAGAGATTTGGAATCACTCTTGAAAGTAAAGTAAGCAATGGACAGAATAATCGAAAATTTCAAAATACCTTTAAAAGTCTCAACAATTGCTCTTTTGGCAAAAATTCTTTTAATTCCCTCAAGAGGATTTAACCTTTCAATCTTAATATTTAAAATATCTGGAGAAAAAAGTATCCCAACCTGCATTATTGTTGAAATCACCCCGATACATAAACTTGTTAAAAGGGCAGGAGCAGCGCACTTAAGTCCTGTTAAAATAGATTTCTCTACGAATTTCTTGAAGGCCTCTTCACTGTAAACAAGAGTTGGATTAAGTTTAAACACCCAGGTTATATATTCCAAAAGTACTTCAAAAATAAAAACCATTGATAATGACAATGTGATCATTGTGGCAGCAAGAATTAAAAGACTTGTCAGCTCTTTCGACTGAGAGACTTGCCCTTTATTACGGAATTCATCAATCCTATATTGGGAGGGGTCTTCCGTCTTTTCTGAATCTGAATTTTCTTCAGCCATTTAATCAATCCGTTTTAGTTAATAAACTGGAACCATAGCCCTAATTTTTCAACGTATATTTTAAAAGCAGTGTGGAAGAATTCTTCTGCATTTGCAGAGAAAACTAAAAGTCCCACACCGATATTCACTACAAAACTAACCATTAATATATTCATTTGAGGAACAGTCCTCGCAATTATTCCCATCACCATCATTAAAACCATATTGGTAAATAAAATGGGAGAAGCGAGGAGAAGCGCAGATGAAAACATTGATCTAAAAAAATCTATATAAAATTTAGGAGAAGAGTAAAACCTACCTAAATCAAAGAAGTTAATTGAAAAAAAAGATCCATGGATTCCTTTAAACATAGGAAGTAATGCACCTGACATAACGATTGTAACTACAATTGTCCAATTGATGAGTGTCTCAAAAGGACCCACTTTTTGAGCAAGCGATGGATCAAAATAGGCAACAGCACTAAATCCAACCTGCTGAGTAATAATTGAGCCTGCGCCAACAAAAATTTGAATAATAACTCTTACAAGTAATCCTATAAGAAGTCCGATACCAGCGTGATAGGCCGTCAAGAGCCAAAAGGCTCCCCCACTAGCAGCAATTTCATTCATGACTGGAGTTTTAAGTACGGGATAAAATGCAAAGGTAATAAGAGCGGTAAACAGTATTTTTACTATGCCAGGAACAGCTTTATTATCAAAGAGCGGCATTTGAAACATAATGGTTACCAATCTGGTGAATATCAACCAAAAAGCAACGAGTGAATTGGAATTATATATATCAAGTCCAATCATTTTTGCATTACCATCTTCGGTATATTCGTATACAAATTTGTTGTATAGTCCGTGAGAGTGTCTAACATCCAAGGACTCCCCAAAACTAATATCCCCATGATCACCAAAATTTTGGGAATAAACGAAAGAGTTTGTTCATTAATTTGAGTTACTGCCTGAAAGATTGAAACCAAGATACCAATAACTAGTGCCCCCAAAAGCATGGGAGCTGCTAACATCACAGCAACTTTAATAGCACCAGAAGCTAAATCTACAATGAAATCATTTTCCATAATTTCCTCCTAAGAAAAGGACCTTAGTATTGAACCTGTAATAAGATTCCAACCGTCAACCAAAACAAAGAGCAGGATCTTAAATGGAAGAGAAATAACTACGGGTGGCAACATCATCATACCCATGGCCATTAGAATCGAGGCAACAACCATATCGAGTATTAAAAAAGGTATATAAAGCAGGAATCCGATTTGAAAAGCTGTTTTCAATTCAGATATAATAAAAGCAGGAATTACAAAATGGGTTGGTACGTCTTTAATTGTGTTAGGCAACTTCTTTCCCGTAACATCATAGAACAACTGCAGGTCATTTTTTCTTACATATTTAACCATGAAGCCTCGAAGAGTTTGCTCCATTTCAAGTAGTGCTTGTTGAGTTGTTATTTGCTCTTTTATATACGGGTTAATGGCGCGGTCGTAGAGTCTTTGACCAGTTGGTGCCATCACGAAAATCGAAAGAAAGAGCGCAAAGCCAATTAATAATTGATTTGGCGGCATATTTTGAGTGCCAATGGCCTGCCTCATAAAGGAAAGAACCACTATTATCCTAGTAAAAGATGTGCAAAGAATGATAAATGATGGTGCCATGGACAAAACAGTGAAAAGAACTAAGACCTGAAGTGTATCGACAAAATTAACACCCTGTCCGAAGTTAATTGCAACGCCTGGAACATTCATATTCGTTTGAGCAAATAGCGCTGCAGAGGATAAGCCTGCTACTAGTGCTAGTATAAATTTAAAAATATTTCTCTTTTTTAAATTCAATTTAACCATTCCTTATTGCAGGGGTTTTAAATCTTTAAACTTCTTTTTCATTTGTTCTGAAAAACTTACTTTGGCAGCTTGCTCAGACAAATCAATTTTATCCAGATCTTTCATTTTTACTTTTTCTTCAAGATTTTTTAATTCATCTGCACTAGTCAGATTAGTGTCAAAGTTTGAGCCAGAAATTCGTCTCTCTCCATCTTTGATCATTTTTGGTACATCGTGGATTTCAGAGAGAAAGCTAATTCCATTTTCAGTATTACTTAGAAGAAATACCTGTCCATGAACTTTCACCATGATGAGACTTCTTTTAGGTGAGAGATAAGTAGTGTTTACGACTTGAACAACTTTAGTGTCATTTAAAAAGCCTAACTTACCTTTTTTAATAACGCCTTTTTTTAAGAGAGTCACAATTCCATAAAAGAAGAGAATCACAAGAGCTAAAAACCCTACAAACTTCCCAAGGTAGGTCGCCCAGTCGATTTGGCTTTTCCCATCACTTTTTAATTTGCTTTCTAGAGAAGCCAGTGATGTTTTGATTTCATCCCTAGCAATTTTTGCTTTCTGCTTCTTTTCACCAGTGCCCTCACCTTTTAATCCTAATAGCTGGTCAAGGTAGGCTTCATCATAGCTATTTTTAGCTTTGCTCTTAGCCTTTGCTTTCCCTTTTTTAGTTAGCTTCTTAGATATTGAAGAAGTTGCTACTGGGTAGATTAGCTCAATGGCATGATTTTTCAGGCTTATATACGCCTTGTTTGCAACACCTTGGTTGAGGTTGTTAATTACCGCACGGGCCCTAACATTCCCGCTATCATACTGATAAGCAAGAAGTGTGGTATCAATTCCATTGATGGGTGTCTTTACTGATTTTTTTAATTTCGGCCAAACATAACTATTTGGAATGAGAATCTGCAAAAAATTCTTACCCACTTTTAACTCAGGCTCACCCAATAACTTCCCAGAATATTCAACCACTAATTTTTCAAACCCATTACTATGCTTCACTAGCTTTATATTAGTGATTTTGGATTTTGTAGCAGCAAAACAAAGTGATTGAAGTAATGCCAGGATGATAATTAATGTGAATCGACTTTTCATCTCTTCTAACCTCTATTTAAGCGTTTCAATTCTTTCAATTGGACTAATTATATCTGTTAACCTAATTCCAAATTTTTCGTTAACAACAACAACCTCACCCCGTGCAACTAACTTACCGTTTACTAGTACCTCTAGGGCCTCTCCAGCAAGCTTATCAAGTTCCAAAACTGACCCTTGACCGAGTTGCAGAAGATCTTTAATAATCACGTTAGTTCTTCCGAGCTCAACACTGACCTTTAGAGGAATATCCAGTATAAAATCAAGGTTTTGAACCTTGAGCTTATTGATTGAATCATCCCCTGCTTGAATTTCGTCAACGAGTCTTTGCACTTCGTCTGATTTCAAAAGCTTTGGAGCCTCTTTCTTTGGTTCTTCCGCTGGTATTGCTTCTTGGTTTTCTGCTTCTTCGGCCATTTGACCCTCTCTAAGTTTATTTGTGTTGTTTAGTTATTTGCACAGCCTTAGCACCTTTGTGTGTGCCTATTAAACAGCTGAATTTTTTAATTCCTTCTACTTCTACTTTCACTTCCCCTGAAGCATCTTGCTCAAGAGGAATAATATCTCCAATCTCTAAATTAACGAGGTCCCCTACAGTCATTGATGTATCACCCAGCTTAATGACAAGTGTCGCAAAGGTATGTCCAATATGATCATGCATCGACTTAGTCCAAAGCGTATCCACCATGTCATTATCTGTTTGGAAGCTTGAGCTCAGTTTTTGCTTTATTGGTTCAATAGTTGAGTAGGGAACAACAACCATAATTGTTCCCGAGGCAGATTCAAATTCTACTTCAAAAGTAGTGGCGATAATTACATCACTTGGTGGCACAACCCCAACAAACTGGGGATTAATTTCAGTTCTAAGGTATTGAGCATCAATTCGGTGAACGGGGGCCCATGCTTCTTCGAGATCTGCAATTCCCATGTCCATAACTCTTCTCATAAAGGAGAGCTCTATTTGAGTAAATTCCTTTCCCTCAATTTTGGTAAAAGGTCTATCAGTGCCGCCAAAATAAGAATCTATAATGGCGTAGGCCAGCTTTGATTCAAAAACTAATAATGCTGGGCCCCTAAGCTCATTGAATCTCAAAATACACATACAAGATGGAATCGGTAATGTGTTAACAAATTCACCGAACTTCAAAAGGTCAGTTGAAATCATAGAGATTGTTGAGATCTTTCTTAGACTATTAGATAAAGAGACCCTAAAGAGCCTAATAAATCTTTCATAGATAATTTCCAGGATAGGCATTCGGCCTCTAATAACCCTATCCTGGTTGGTAAGGTCATAGGGCTGAATATTCTGATCACCCTCATCATCATCTTCAAAATCATCAAAATCTCCAACATCACCGCCGAAATCAGATGATTCTTCTTCACTGTCGTTAACTGCATTTAATAGTGCGTCTACTTCGTCTTGCGAAAGGACTTGGGCCATTTTTCCCCTCCTGGGATCTTGCCTAAGATAATAAAGTCTCTTCTATGAACGCCTCTCTCAGATTAATTAATCTGGAAACCGACATAGAATATGTCTACGACCTTTCCATCAATTAAAAAGGAATTAATTGAAGCCTTTATCTCTTCCTTGAGATAAACCTTACCCTCTTTTTTAAGAAGGTCTTCAGGTCGTTTTGAATTCAAAATACTAATAATCGTATCTCTAATTTGAGGTTTTCTGGCCTCAAACTCTTCACTTTTTGAACTTGAACTAAACTTTAATACTGCATTCAAACGGACAAACCTTCTTGGTCCATCACCTTGTGCCAAATTGGCAGTAAAGCCTTCTAAGGGGAGAAGCAGGCCCTTATCTTTTTTAATAGGTGAAATAGCTTCTTCTTCACCACCATCTTCTTCAGAGATCTTCTTTTCCATGGCAGCTTTGACCACATCCTGGATGTCTGGTTTTGCCATTTCTTTTTGATGTGACTGAAACTGCATAAAGGCTATCGCTCCTATTCCCGCTGCATTTACAATAAGTAGAAGTAGAACTAGTGGACTTTTCTGACTAGGAGTACTTTCTTTTTTTGCAACTTCTGCTCCCTCTTGCTCATTCTCTTCTTCAGCCATCACTCTACCTTTTCATTAAAAAGCTGCTCTAATCTCTACCGGAATATTGTTCTTATCCTAGTAGAACTCCCTGTCAAAAATTATAACACCCTGTGAAAGCAAATCAAGGAGCCCCCCTTCTAGTAGGCAATTTCTGCTTTTTTTTGGGAAGAATGCGGAAAATATTTCAGGAGGTGGTGTCAAAAAAGCAACGCTGGTTTTATTTAATCAGATATTCAAATTGGCAAAAAAAAACCCTCCAAAACTGGAGGGTCCTTTTAAACATTGTTAACTACTTAAAATTAGAACATGTCTTTCCAAGCTTTTCCTGGACGGAATTTTGGAAGTGTCTTTGCTTTAATTTTGATTCTCTCACCAGTCGCTGGATTAACACCAGTTCTAGCAGCTCTTCTAGTTTTAGTAAAAGTACCAAAACCAACTAGAGATACATCATCACCTTTCTTAACTGTTCTTTTAACAGTATCTAAAAGTGTTGCAATAAATTGATCTGCATCTTTTTTAGTTAAATGAGTAAGAGTTTTTTCTTTTAGGATGGCTTCTACAAGCTCTTTTCTGTTCATGCGTTCACTCTCCGAGCAAAATAGTTAATAGTAACATAACTAAAATGTTTAACTATTTTACTCCGTATGACAAATAGTTTTTTAATCGGCCTTATCTATTTATCAATATCCATGCTGGTTTCACGCCAGTGATGATATTCTTCTTCAAGAACGACTCGAAATACCTCCATTAATTCCTTGACAAAATTATTTTTGTCGAGGGATAAGTCCAACACGCTTGACAATACATAGCGCATGAATATTGGGGATAACCTCAGGTAAAGACTGTCCCTCATCATGCTTGGAGTTGTGTAAAGCCTATCTACTTCATCTAGAATTTCTTTTAAGTTTATTGACTCTGAAATAACTTCTTCGATGTGCTCATAATCCAAAATCTTTTGGATCGAATTAAGATAGGCCGTAACAATTTCGGCACTCGTTGGAAATTTATTTTCTTCCAGTAAGTCCTCGAGTGACTGTGAACCTTTAAAAAAAGAAGGCTCAGTATGGTTTATCTTTGAGCCAGCTCTTTTTCCAAGCTCGGTATAGTGATTCTCATCCATGAAAAGCTCCCACAAATTTTATTTATACTTAGAATAGGATAAGCCCAGATTGAAAACCAATCAACTTAAAGAAAATCCCACAACCTTACAATAGCAACTGGAATAGGCAGCTTTTCCCAATCGAGCTTTAGGGAACTCACAAGGTCCGCGCTCAATTGTTCATGAATTTGAACATTTTGTTCGTCCGTGCGCAGGAGCTGCTCTTTATCTGAATGGCAGTGAGAATCTGCTTTGAATGAAATATGTGTGGGATTAAACGCTAAGCAGCCGTATGGTTTATATTCAGGATCGATAGTACAGCCCAGCTCCCCTCCTCCAAAAAAAGGGCAAGTATAGGTTCTTCTCATAAATATTTTCTTACCGTTTGAGAGAGTGGGCCCATCAAGCCGATATTTTTTTATACAATTTTCAAGACTATGAAAGGTCGAAGTACTATATTGAGACTGCTTTTTCAGATAGATCATCATATCGATCGCTTCAATTGGAGTCACCTGCATGGAATTGGATGTAAAGGTGCAACACTCTCCAGGACAGTCTCTACAGTTGATATTAGACTCTCCAAGCCTGTCCATCTTCTGGGTCAAGGGCAACCTTCTATCTTTTGCGGATTCCTCAAATTTAGCTAAATCTATATTCATAGTTTTCCAAAAAAAAAGCCCTCTATATCTTATAGAGGGCCAAGCTATACATCATTTGAATTTGTATTTAAAGACTAACTTTTCCTTTGGCCTTCAGCTTCCCAATAATTTCTTGGAAGTGTGAGAAAGGATAAGCACCTTTTACAGGAACTCCATTGAGCAAAAATCCAGGTGTTCCGGAAAAGCCAAATTTTTCGGCTTCTTGCATATCTTCGGCAATACGTTTTTTAACTTTTTCAGAATTTACATCTGCAGCCAATTTGCCCATATCGGCACCTACTTTCTTCGCGATACCTTTCAAGAATCCTTCGCCCTTCTTTAAGCCCCTTTGATTTTCATAAATTTCATCATGAAATTTAAATGCCTTTTTAGGGTCCTGTAGTCTTATTGCCTCATAGTACTGCGACGCTTTCATAGCATTAGCATGAAAACTTAGTGGAAGATGCTTGTAAACGAAAGTTAACTTGCCAGGATAAGTTTCAAGAAGCTTTTGAACCGTTTTAAAACCTCGCGAACAAAAGGGACACTCGAAGTCACTGTACTCTACAAGTACTAATGGCGAATCTTTTCCACCGCCTCGATAAGTTTCATCACTTCTGAGTACTGGTGTTAGTGGCTTTTCAAAAGCCTCCTCAAGTCTCTTCTTTTCTGAGTCTTCTCTTCTTTTTGCCTCACCCTTCTGGGCAATCTTAACCGCATCATTGAGAGCATCAATAAACTCTACCGGCTTGGCCTTGATGGCTTCTATGAGTAGATCTGGATTTTTCTTAATAGTGTCTTTGATTTGCTGCTCAGAATTACAACCAACCAATGCTAGAGCAAGTATCGCTAAGATGGACAAAGCAATCTGACTTTTCATGGGCATTTCCTTTTTCAATAAAGTTTCATGATTACTATAACTTATTTCAAAAGAATCATCTATAAAGAATGTGTAATTATTAAATTGAAGGGAAAAACTAGACCGATCGTTTCAGTTTTTTGACTTTTTCTGAATCACCGATTTCTGGATTTTCGAATTCATTTAGTCTAGTTTCAAGAAATTTTAAATACCTGTTCAAATCCCTGCCGTAATTTCTTACATAGCTATAGCCTATGAGATGAACCCTTGATGAAAACTTTCCTTTCATAAAGGATCTCATAGTTGCAAAGTATGCAAATGCAGCCCCAGAAACTTTGTTATACAAAACAATGGCAAGTACCGCATAAGATACGAAGACCATACTTCCAGATACTGTGATGGCACTCAAAATAAAGCTATTTTGCCCCTTTAAAAAGAAAACCTCTTCTGGTCCATAACTTTTAAGAGTGGTAATTGCCAGTTCAATAAGATTTGAATTCATATCGATGGAAACGAAGTAAATAAAAACTACTGATAATGTTCCTAAAAATCCAAGCATCAAGCAAGAATGGAAGAAAAAGACCCTCTCAAAAATAGGCCCGTGAATTCTTGTATAATATAGAGGGATAGTTTGATCGTCCCACTTCTCCTTTTTTAAAGTTGAGTGGATATGGCGAAAGAAGTACTCACTAAATGAGGTTAACAGCTTAAAATCAGAAAATAGGTCTGGCTCATATACTTTGCGATTATCTTCCAAAAACTCATTACAATAACTACCAATCCTTTCAAAAGGTTTTAAAAGAAGAGCTGAAATATGCATTCCCACAAAGAAATGAAGTAAAAAGAAGCACCCAAAAATACCTATATAGCCAAGACTTTTTTCGGCCATAAAAGCCACAAAGGCCTCTCTAATCTCTTCAGAAGCCTGAGCTGAGTAGGCATCAAAGTACAATAAGTTAATTTCATATATTAAATGGAGATAGTAACCTACGAATAAAAGGGCAATCGTTGGAATTACTGTAACCAGGAAAGAAATTCGAAATCTGAACTTTTGTTTTTCATCTATACTTTTTGATAACTTAGATAGCAAACCCAGTACAATGTCTTTTATATTACTTAAAAATTTCATCTATCCCTCACTGCAATCACCTTTCGGGAAATTCCCAAGTAATTCAAGGTAAAAATAATTTTTATTTACTACTGTGTAAAAACAAGGTTTATGTCTAGAATATTGTCTATTGTTTGTGCACTTGTTTATTCAAATTGATCAATTATTTTGCGCCTTTCCACATTAGATTATCCAATCCCTTTAAATCACATGAAATGCTGTGCAACTTATGAACGTAAAAGTTGGCACCCTATGTGCAATGTAAAGAACAAAAGAGATATTAAAAGAATTTGAATTTAAACTTAGGAGAGAAGAGATGAGAACGCTTATGTCTAAGCCACTCACCTTACTAACAAGAAACCTGACGTCACTAGTGATGGTTATGCTTTTAGTCACTTCATGTGGAAGCGATAACAACGTCAAAAAAGATGATCTTGGATCAGGCTCAGGTTCTGCGAGTAGTGGCTACACAACAGGTGTATGGGACGCCAGCATTGAGAGTGCAATTTCCCCTTACAGGTCATCAATTTCATGTACATTTGGTGGCAGTAGAACAACAACTGTTAGTTACTATATTAATGATCCAAATGGTCTCGGTGTTTACACTGCTGGCTATAGCGGAGGCTACACAGGAAGCATCTACCTCGGTAGAAGTATCTTTGGTGACATTATGGCAGTGCAAGAGCTAACAAGTGGCTCAACGATTACTGGATATAATGTATATCTTGAAATGTGCGACTTTACTTCTAACGGCGTTCCACTAATTGGCGGCGGTAGAACAATTACAAATTTAGGAATTGATACAATGTATACTGCGACATCTTCAAGCTGCTCGCATGATATAATTTTAAAATCATCAGTATGGCTTGAAGTTGGGGATTACGAATACTATCCAGCAACTTCATTTCCTACGGCTTTCTTTCCGATTGATACTGATGTTTATACTGGATACTCACAGTGTAATAGCGGTTCATATAGTTACTGGAATCCTTACTCAAATTATTATTAATCAAAACCATTGAGAAGGGCTTTTATAAAGAGCTCTTCTTTAAAAAAAACAAATTAAATTTAATATAAGATTTCATCAGGCCTAGTTAGAAATAGGTAGGCCGGTTGATTTTCTCTCTCTCTCCCGGGCAAGGCTCTCACCTTGCCCTTTTTATTATCTGCACACATTTTATGTCATCTTTGAGCTCAGGCTGCGTCGGCGCTCATTACGATGTACAAAAGTACATCTCCAATCGCTTCTCCTTGCTTCACTCAAATCTAACATAAACTGTGCACAGCTAAGTCTTGCTTGTGTAGAAGATTTGGACATAATTCAAAGAACCTAAATTTTATCTTACAAAATTTCTACTCCGTAACTCTGACCGAAATACCTTAAAATGTAGTAAGAGAAAAAAACAAAGTCGCTTTGGGCTACAGTATCAAACTTTGGAGAAAAAAATGAAAAGATTCTATTCACTACTTATGCTTATAATTTCAATAACGGCTATCCCATTTGCATTTGCATCAGATCAAAATTTTTCAGCTGATTTTGATGCTACAAGCACAGGCAATTTTTCAGCTGATTTTGATGCTGCAAGCACAGGCAATTTTCCAGCTGACTTTGATGCTGAAATTGAAAAATATAAAGATGAAATATCTGAAACAATTCGTGTTCTAAGTTATAAAGGGACGTTTAGTTTGAGTGGGTTTAATTTATTCGAAAAGCCTTTGTTTACTTTTGAAGTTGGTGATGAAACTTTCCAAGTTGCTATGCTAGATCCTAGAGTTCCATTACCTGGGTTTATTACATATTCTGAAGGAAGTGCAGTGATTGATCTTCAAAACATTCCTTTTATGGCCTCATGTACTGGAGATGTTGTATTAAAAATAGAATATTATCATTTACAACGAGATGGCGAGAGTTATCCAGCGACAAGTGAGACAGATATTGTAGAACTTCGGAATTTGAATTGTTCAATTATACAAAATACCCCAAATGGTAACGATCAAATTGGGCAAGTGTTATTTGAAACTATGGATAAAAATAACTCCATTGCCATTACCTCTGATGCCAGGTCTGAGCCGATATTATTAACCACGAGACAATATACTGTGGGTAAAGAAAATCAAATCAATGAAGTAACCACATTTGCAGAGTAGTGAAAATCATTAAAATACTAAATTAAAATTTGTTAAACACTCATATAGGCTCACACTTTCCATGTGGGCCTTTATCAAGTTGTCCGATCAGATCGAAACTCATTCTCTACCGTGTGAGGATTAGCGGGTTTGTTTTAGGAAGTATTTGTGGATTCCGGTGGCGATGGAGGTGGCGAGTCTTTCTTGGAATTTGGGGCCTTGGATTTTTAGGACTTCTTTGGGGTGGGAGAGAAATCCTACTTCGAGTAGGATTGAGGGTCTTTTAGAGAGGGCGAGTACGTAGAAGAGGCCTGGCTTTACGCCTCGGTCCTTAATTCTGAATCTTTTTTTAATTGCTCTAATGGCGTGCGAGTGGACAATTCGTGAAAGCTGCTTTGATTGTGGAGCAGTTCTTTGAATGACGAGATCAATTAGAATTTGATTGACGATTTTTTCTTCTCCACCCACATCTTTATTTTCTACTCCCTCAACTTTTCTCACTGCCTTGTCGTTGTGATTGTCTAGGTAGTAAGTTTCAAAACCATTAGGTCCTCTACTTTTTTCTGAATTTACATGAATGGAAACAAAAATATCCGCTTTAACTTTTTCTGCTAACTCTGCTCTTTGAGATAGAGAAACAGACTTATCAACACTCCTGGTTAAGTAGGCAGAGTGTCCAAGACTAAGAAGTTTCTTTCTAATTATTTTCGAAATATCTAAGGTAATCGTTTTTTCAGATACAGTGATTCTGCTCGATTTACGGCCTTTACGGTGTTTGATGACTTTTGATTTGGCACCGTGATCCTCGCCACCATGACCTGGATCGAGAAGAATGGTCCACGACCATGAAAGAGATGAATAAAATATCAAAAATAGCGCTAGTAGCATTCTTTTCTAATATACTTTTTTAAGAAGGTAACCGGGAAAATAGTATGCCAGAATTTTTTTATAATCCCAACCTTTATGTGCCAAATCAAACGCACCGTACTGACACATTCCTACTCCGTGCCCATTTCCAAGTCCAGCGAAGACCACTTCCTCACCTTCTCTTGATACCTTGAACGAATGAGAGGGTGTAACTTTTCTTCCTACCACTCTTCTCAAATAGTTTTTTTCCAGTGTTATCATATTGCCGGCGTCATAATACCTGAAATCATGATCGGCCACTTTATTTGGGACAATCAGAAGCTTTTTCAAAAGACTTGGCTCAAGCTGAAGTTTGGTGTCCATTTGCTTCCACTTAAGGGCCTTGTCTAGATATTTTCTGAACTTGGCCACTGACATCTTATTTTGCCATGCAGGTCTTCCATGTTTATGGCAAAAGGGGCATTCAACGCCTTTGTAACCTTCAATCTTATTTCCCCACACTTGGTCAGGTGTTAAAGTCCTTCCTCCGCATTTGGAGTGGAAAAAGATTGGCACAAAGTCGCCATTTTTTTTTAACAACACTTCACCAGTAGTTTCTTTGGCCGCATTCCAAGTAGATTTAGTTGTATCCATCAAAGTTCCATTAACTTGATGCTTTTCACTATTTTCTATGTCGTAGTGCGCTTCCCGCCCAAGCTTTCTAGAAACTCCACCAGTATTCATTTTATAAATAGCGTATGATCTAGCAGCGACTGCTTGGGCCTTTAGCGCCTCGGTAGGCCACTTGCTATTCATTTCCTTGGCGAGCAGGGAGCTAATATATGATTCCATTGGAAGTTGATTAACAAGGTCACACGATTTACCTGAATGAGATGTTAAAAGTAAAAGGTCTCCTAAGTAGGTTTTTTTCTTCCAGCTAAGAATTCCAGTTGAAGAGCTAAGGGAGGCGACAACAAGGGATCTTTGTCCTCTTTGACTTCCCTGTGCCTTACAATTAAATACCAGGGATTTTCTTCCTAGGTACCTATCATTTTTTTTGACCTGGGGAAGCTCTCTTATCATGTCCATGCCCGTAATTTTCACTCTATCTAAGGCCTTGGCAATTCGAACTTTGATGAGAGGACCCGCTACGAGAGTGGCAGATAGACTCGTAGTCATTAAAGAGATTAGTATCGCAAAGCAAGTTTTGATTAACATCCGTGTTTCAATCAATCCTATTTGAGAAGGTTGGTAGCTATAAGGACAGATCCATCTGCCCTATTACCATTTTATACCTTTCGAAAAATTCAAGTCAAAGATATTCTAGGAATTTTGGTCTTTGAGAACCTTTTGAAGATCAACCCAAGCAGCTTTTTTCATCTTTGGGTTAATATTTAAGTAATCAGGATGGAAAATCGGAACTAATGTTACAGTTACACCGGAAGCCTCATAGGGCAAAAACTGCCCATGAACAGTGCTCAGTTTCTCTTTTCGCCCTAAAATCAAATTAGTCAGTCTTGCACCAAAACACAGCACAAATTTGGGTTCACTACTCACTAGTAGCTTATCTATATAACTTTTAATTTCGAGATCCGTTGCCTCTTTCGACTTCTTAGGTAAGTAGCAGGCTTCATACCCAGAGGGGCTAAGCTTCATGGCCCCTATCATCCTAGTGAACAAAATAGTGGATTCACTTCCTAAATGTTCACCCTCACATCCAGGTTTTTCAACTCCTTCAAAATCGGCGAGAAAAAGCATTTTTGCCTCTGGCGTGCTCCCCAAATTCTCCTTTTCAGCAAAGCGCTCAAGCGAACGAATTACCTCAAGTTTTTCACCTGATTGAACAGGTAGGTCCGGGCCTTTGGTGAGGTTTTCACCGTTAATAGATTCAGGAATAAGAAAAGAGCCTCCAAAAATGGCCACTTCATAGGTATTTGGTACTAGATTTATACTATTTCTTAGCTTTTGGTAGTCCATTTTTTCCTCAGAGTCCTCTGACTCTACTTCTAATTAAAACAGCCGGGCCCTTCCCCGATAGGTACTTTGTCCGGGTCATGGAGCTCAAAGATAACTATCTTTGGTCCTAAGCTCAAGGGCAAAAACTTAGATTTTAGGAGTTCCTGCGATGTCCTACGAAGAAGACTACAAATTTGAATGCTTTGAAGAATATTTTGGTGATGCTGAAAATGTTAAAAAAATTATCAATAAATGTCGGCAATGCGGCTCTAAAATGGTTTTCAACCACTTACCTGATTATAAGAACCTTCTGATTCAAGAATCTGCAAGATGTATGGAGTGCGGCGAAGGTGCAAGAAAAACGATCTGTACCCTCAATTAGATTCGTCATTTGAAGAATGTGGCCCTTGCAAATATTGGTAGATATTTGTGGCCACGGATGTTGATACGCTGAGAGTTCCCTCGAGTTCAATTATTGAAAATTCACTAAGCTCACTTTTAGAAAATTCAAGCTTTTGTAATATTTTGTCTCTTATTTTTTCGCCAACACCTGGAACTTCATCTAGCCATGAGCTTATCACTCTTTTATGTTCGGCCTTGTGGTGAAGCTTTCTACTAAATCTGTGGGCCTCGTCTCTCATCTGAACACAGATTCTAAATAGTGATGGACATTTTTTGAGAATATAGGGGTTGGCCCTTCCAGGAATATATAAACGTTCCTCACTTCTTTGAATTTTCTGATTTTTAAAGTCACTTGTGCCCTTACTTTTTGCTAGGGTAATTACTGGAATTTCAGCTCCGACTTCTTTCAAGGCCTCAAGCACGCTACTTAACTGGCCCTTTCCCCCATCCACAATCAACACATCTGGAAAAGGTTTTTTACTTGGGTTAAACCTTCTAAGAGCAAACTCTCGCATCATAGCGAAGTCATTATTTCCCTCGGGCAGAGTTTTTAAATGATAGTAGCGATAATCTGATTTTTGGGCCACTCCATCTACAAAGACAATTTGTGAAGCAGTAGGTGAATCCCCTTGAAAAATGGCCACATCAACACATTCTAATCGCCTGGGCCTCTCACTCAGTGAGAGCAAATCCATTAATTTTCTAAGCCCAATAAAAGGGCTACTTTGACCCTCAATCCTTACTCTTTGAGTTTCACTGGCATTTTTCTGGGCCAAGTTAACAAGGCCCGTATATTTACCTATAGGTTTTGTGACAACTACATTTTTTTCACAAATCTCGTTTAAAGCACTTCCAAAGCTTTCCAACTTTTCAGAGGGTAATGGAAGTATCACCTTTTGAGGAATTTCACTGATAGAGTCGCAGTAGTAATCAAAAACTTTTAAAAGCACTTCATCTTGAATTTCTTCAAGTGAGTCCGCTTTTAAAAACTGGAAATTTTTATGTGATAAAAGCATGCCCGAGCGGACGATATAAATACAAATATCAATCTCGGCTTCTCCTTCATAAAAAGAGATAGCATCAATATTGTCAGCACCTCCAAAAAATTCCGCATTTTCTTGATGGGTTATTTGGACAAAACTAGACAATACGGAGATATTATCTCTAAGAAGCGCCGCTAGCTCGAATTTTTCTTCACTCGCTGCCCTTTCCATTTTTTCGGCAAGAAAAGATATGGCCTTCTTCCCTTTTCCGCTAAAGATACTCAGGGCCACCTCGAGATCATCGTTATAGGAGTCTGCTTCAATTTTCCCTACACAAGGAGCGGAACATTGGGCCAATTGATAGAGAAGGCAAGGCTGCTCCCTTTTATTAAACTCCCTCAAACTACAATCTCTTAGGCCAAATGACTTGGTAACAATTCTTATAATTTGAAAAATATTAGAGCCCTGTGCAAAAGGACCGAACACCTTGATGCCCTTTTTTTTCACAGGCCTTCGGCTAAATCTAATTCGGGGGAAAATTTCATTTTTATTGATTTCGGCGTATGGGTAAGACTTGTCGTCTTTAAGCCTAATATTGTATTTAGGACGATGCTTTTTAATGAGATTATTTTCCAGCACAAAGGCCTCGGCATCAGAATCTGTCACTAAAAAGTCAAAATCAGCTACCTTGGAGACCAACACCTCTACCTTGCGCGGCGCTGCTGAGTTGTTAAAGTAACTTCTAACTCGGGCCTGCAAGTTTTTGGCCTTTCCGATGTACAGGATGTCGCCAGATCGGTTTTTCATCAAGTAACAACCTGGCAATTTAGGCAGTGTTTTGGCCTTATCCTGCAAGGCATGAGGGACGCAACCCGTCTTTACTTCTGCGTTATTAATCTCTAATGTCAGTTTAGAATTTTTCTTGGGCATTAACCACTCCAGTAGGCATCAGCCAACTAAGAAACAACGTTTCGTCCCAATGGTTTAACCTCAAAAGGACCTCCATGACCACAAGTGATTACAGCGTAGGTAAAGATATTATCTCCTATTGCAATAAATGTAAGCTCAGCCTATCACATATAATTACGATCATGAAAGACACCCAAACAATTCACCGTGTTCAATGTAATACCTGTAAGGCCACTCATGCTTACAAAGATCCTTCAATGGCAAAGGCCAAAGTAAGAAGTAAAACAAGAGGCAGAAAAGTTGAAACAAAACCCATTGCAGAAATTTGGCTAGAAGCTGTTTCCAATGCAAATGGAAAATCAAAAGCATACGGAATCAAAGGCAGTTTCATCGTTGGTGATATCATTGACCATACTAAATTTGGGCCAGGTGTTGTTCAGACCATTGTCGACAATGACAAAATTGAAGTCATTTTCCGTCACGAAATCAAAACACTTATTCACAACAAATAAAAAAGGGAGGCGATAAACCTCCCTTATTGATCTTAAATATTAATATTCTCTCAAAAACTAAATCCAAAACCACCACTTATATTACCCATGGCATAGCCTTGGCCACCATAAGAACTTGCATAGGGATTACCATAGTAAGGATTCCCTGAAGAACCTCCATAATATCCTTGTCCGCCATAACCTGCTCCTTGACCGTACATAGCGCCTGCATTGTAATAGTTTTGTTGTAATGCCTGGTTACCTAATTGGTTACCATAGACGTCATATCCCATTCTCGCTCCAACAGCAGAAGCCTGTTGTTGATAAGCTTGTTGTTGTGAATAACTATTTTGCCAAGATCCGTACATATCTCCCCAACCACCAGAATTATTCCAGTAACTAGATCCACCTTGACCGTAAGGCATCACTCCAGCTCCGACACCCCAGCCACCTTGCATGCCACCACCGTAATAGGGGTAACCGCCGTAACCAGAACCATAGCCTAGGCCCAAAGTTGCTCCACCTGAGAAGCCTCCACCGCCTCCGCCGTAGCCTCCACCATAGCCTCCGCCACCACCATAGCCTCCGCCACCACCGTAGCCTCCGCCGCCACCGTAGTAAGGAGGAAAGCCACCAGCTCCAAGATAGCCTGACATTCCAAATCCTACTCCACCAGAAGGGTAGCCATAACCATAGCCTCCAGAGCCCATTCCGATATTGATCCCGCCGTTCATTCCGTAAGGACCCATCATCCCGCCGACAAAGCCTGGGCTATATCCAGCAGAAAACATTGGATTACTGTAACCACCACCGTACATATTGCCATTCATGCCACCCATGCCGGCATAGCCCCATGGTGAAGTTCCATTAATTTCACACTCACTTAGTGCAATGGCAGTTTCACCATCCACAGGTGAGCCTTGATAATCGGCAATATGTCCAAGATAACTATCGTAGCGTCTAGTACACTGACGGCCTAATCTAATATCTCTATTGTTGTAACCTGCGTGGATTTTCTCTTGTGAGCTGGCCGCAATATGAGTTGACCAAACTCCGGCAAGCGGTGCACCTACCTGACCAAGTGCATAACCAACTGCACCAATGACATCAGCTGCATTTGAGCCAGCACGACAATTATAACAATCTGGATAAGTCGAGCGCCTTTCATAATCACGATCATAGTCGCGATCATAGTCATGATCGTGAGACCTTGAATAACCTCCAGTTACATGGACGTCACCATGCCCATGTCCTGAACTTGAACTTGAGCCTGAACTCGATCCACTGCCCATATCATCAAAGTCATCACCGCAAGCCTCTCTGGCCTTTTTTCGCCACTTATCAGCTTTAGCACTCTGACCAGACTTATCTTTGTATTTCATATATTTTCTGTAGGCTTCATCACAGTCTTCGTCGCCGTCGCCATCACCTCTTCTTGGCCCGTCTCCGTCGTCGTCTCTATCTTCATCACATAATTGGTCAGCATCGCCTCTTGCATCGCTTCGAACAGATGCTGATAGATCAGTACAAATAAACCAATCCCAGTCGCCAGTATCTTTACTCTTACATTTAAAGGAGTACTTCCCCCTACAATGCTCTTTCCAACTCTTACAGTTTTTGTATCCTTGTCCTTCAGCATCATCATAGCAATTGGTCTTATCCCCACCGTATAAATTAGAGGATAGTCCAGTGGCAATCATCAAGGCAAAGACCAAGTAAAACCTGTGAATTCGATTCAATTTTAGTAACATATCTTTTCCCCTACTCGCAAAGAAGTCACCTTTACTTCGGCAAATTACTAAATCTTCTTTAGAGAAATAATTTTTATTTATTTCCATAATATTTCACACATCTACATACTCTTATGCTGAATATTTTAAAGTCCAAAAGATGATCCACTTCTAGTTTCACCATCAGCAGCTCCAGATTCATAAATAAGTGGCTGGTCGTAACCAAACTCTGAAACTCCAATATAATCCACACCATGATGGTGAGGTATATAATTGACTCCGTTCTCACAAACAATCAGTCCAATTCCCTTGCCTTCAGCACTTGTATCGACTTCACACTTCAATTTGTCAGTCAGAAGATAGTGATATTTTTTGCATTTTACACTTCGCTTTATTCTGAGACCCTCTAAACAAGATGTGGGCACACATTGTCCCTCTATTACTTTCCCAGCACAAACTGGTGAACTAGATGAGCTACCACCTGAGGCACTCAGATCTTCTAGATCATCACCACAAGCTTCCCTAGCTTTTTCACGCCACTTATCAGCTTGAGCACTTTGACCTTCTACATCTTTGAACTCTAAATATTTTCTATAGGCCTCATCACAGTCTCTGTCGCCGCTACCTCTTCTCGATCCATCTCTATCATCATCACATAGGAGATCTACAGCAGCTTTAGCATTACTATCGTATGATGCAGCCAGGTCAGTACATTTAAACCAATCCCACATTCCAGTATCTTTCCTTTTACATTTGAAAGAGTATTTTCCCCTACAATGCTCTTTCCAATTTTTACAGTTTTTGTATCCTTGTCCTTCAGCATCATCGTAGCAATATGTCTTATCCCCACCATACAAATTAGAGGACAGTCCAGTGGCAATCATCAAGGCAAAGACCAAGTAAAAGCTGTGAATTCGATTCGATTTTAGTAACATAATTTTTCTCCTACTCGCTAAGAAATTACTTTTTATTTATAATTATGGATCCCAGGAACTTCCAACCATTTCATGAGCGGCCCTGATAAAGCCCGCCGGATCGACACCTGGAGTTTGTTTACCAATTAATGAGCTGAGGTATTCAATCTCAACTTCGGCGTCATAATTCCCATCAATACTTGCATTGGTAGAAAGCGCTAATACGAGTCTAGTGAAACTTCTCACCACCTGGCTTAGTGTTTCGCAACCTTTCACTTTATCCAGAAGCTTAAAGGCCAAATTGTCTTCAGCCGGGCAGTGGGGAAGCTCCATGGTATAAATACTTCCAGGAACACTTCCCGAATATTTTTGCTCTTCTCCAGTCCCAGTTTTTTGCCAAACATTATTCCATGAACACCCTAGCGGCTGATCATCTTTAAGTAGTACATTTCCACTATGCTCTTCACTTTTGAGCTTCTTTCTTCTATCACTCACAGAAGGATCTCCTGTATTGAGAAATTGACTGTCGAGAACAACTTCATTTACAGAAAATTTTGCTAAAAATGAGGATTTCTTTTTAGTCATTTTGCTATCAAATATCCCCTTTAATAGATCGAGCGCAAACACTTCCATCAACTCACTTTTTTTCTCAATCGCCCTTGCAAAGTGTTCAATTCCCATGCTTCCGTCACTATCTGGCCTTCCGTTATAGCAAATATCTTCTTCACCTAGAGAAGTCCTGGGAAGGCAGCGATCCATATAACAGCCCTCACTACAAATCCCCTCACTTTCTTCCTCACAAGCAGCATATTGTCTCTTGCATTCAGGAGTATGTTTTCCAAAACACTCCATTGAAAGCTCTGAGCACTCATAAATTCCGGCACCAGATCTAGAGATATGGTTTAGAAGTGGTTTAGGCCGAACTCTTAAAACTCCATCACGGCAAATTCCATTCCAGTCGCCTCCAGAGTTCATAAACTCTCTTTTAAAATCACTATCTTCACAAAGTGCCACTACACTTTTAACAAAAGAAGAGAATACCTTTTTACCAGAGTCAGTTCTAATGTCCTTTACATATCTTGCTCTTCTAAACCGTAGAACTAAATCATTGAGATTATTTCCTTCACTCACTCTTCTATCGACACCTAAAAGTACATGATTCCAAATCTCTCCATCCACATTTAGATTGACGATAGGAAAGGGATCTTTGTCATCTTTAGAGGCGCCAAACTTATATTCATCAACTCTTTTATCATAGTCACAAAAATCAATCCCGTGAGGATTGATACCCATGCGATCGTAATACTGGGTGTAGAGAAAACTCGAAAGTTTTTTCTCTTTATCGTACAGGCGCTCATAAAAGCTTCCGCCCCTTTCACTCGAGCTGCGTGTAATTGCCAAACGAGAAGCTGAGTAATTATTATTTTGAACAACACTAGAGGGAGGGCTGAGCTCTCTTCCCCTTCCCATAGGATCTTTTTCTGTTAGCTCGATACTTCCATAGAGAAGAGTCATGGCATCTTCTACTTCATTATAAGAAATAGGGGCCTCACAGAGGTAAATTCGACCTCGTTTATCTTCCTTAAAGGGTCTAAACAGATCTTGAAATTTGGGGTTACTATTTAAAGCGGCAAACTCTTGGCAGTAGCCTTCCCATGACTCTGGATCTACAATTGTTTCAAGTGTAAGCAGAATATCTGAAATAGATTCAACAATTTGCTCTTTTGTAAAATGATCCCTCGGGTAGACACCATGCTGCTGGTAATAGGACTCATTATAAATCTCTAGAAGCTCTTCTTCATTACTATCCATGTAATCAAAGTAATCAGTATCTTCATCATCAAGGTAACCCTTAAAGGCACCTAGAGTTTGAGTACTAATGGGATTGAGTGTAATAAACGATTCATACTTAGCGCGTCTTTCTTTTCCAGATAAATCTGAATAAAGAATCTCAAATGCCCGTTCTGAAAGTGCGACTCCCTCAGTATCCTCGGCGCCACTATCACCGTCAGAAACAGTTGTTCCCTGCTGAGAAAGAAAATCCCAATCAATATATTTATCAATAATACTATTTATATTTAAACTATAGAGATATTGTTTTTCAGAAGGGCTTAAGTCTTCTTTCCAAGAAGTAAAGTCGCTATCCTGGTCTCGCTCATTAATGACTCCCCAGTTTTCATATTCTTCCGATGCACCATGTGGACCCATATCCTCAGGTCGTTTCCCACCAATTCCACCTTTTGATCTTTGCCCAAAACCAGCGTTAGTAAACGTTTCGGTGTCTGCACCAAAAGTTAGCTGAGTGCTCTCGCCCGCACGATACGACGGGGTGGCAAAAGCGGAAATAGAAAATACAAAAAGGCACAAGGCCTTTAATAGTCGCACAACCATGAAGTCATATCGGTGGGTTGTAAATTAATATCAAAAGAGTCAGGTTTGTTTTTTTAGGAGGCTTATTATAAGGAGTTAGGCTTTTGAATTATAAAAAATAAGCTATAAATTTTCGTGCACGGGTGGTTGGGAAGGTACAAGATTAAGGTGTACTGATGAGCATGTTAACATGCATAGATAAAGGTGGACTGCTTAAACCATTTTAACTCCTCAAGCGAAGACAACTTAGCCAGTGCAAAGAGTAATCTCCCAAATCGTGCGAGCCTTTGTAGTTAATCACCAATTCCATGATTTGTTTCATTTTAGTCGATAATGATTTGTTCAACATCTTCTATAGCTTTGTGCCTTACTGATTCAGGGTTTGGTTGCACAGTACTTTGGTTTGCTTGGCATGCTTCATATGACTTTTCAGATTTTTTTATAGATAAAGAACAGCTATTGCAACCAGCATAAAAATCTAAACTTGAAGATGGTGGTGATGAAGTTCTAGTACCTAGAGAAAAATATTCAACTCTACAATGTAATGCATCTTTTGAGTAAGTATAATTGTAACCACACCCCCTGCCTTGTAAATCCCACTCTTTGATAACTTTACAAGCTCTATTGAGACCTACTCCAAGCTCTAGACTAGCTCCACAACCAATAATTAATCCGGCAACAACAGGGTCCATAGGAAACTACTCGGAATTTAAGTAAAACTCTTAAGTTACAAGTACACTGAATAAATTGATTTTGTTTTGTTGGCCAAAAGGTCAAAGTCTGAACCAGTGTACTATTTAGCGTGAAAATGTCTTGCACACATTAAAGCAGTGCAAAAGCGTTCGACCTAACAAACAAAAGGTTGACCATTGAAACAAATTTTATTAATTAAGTACCATGGATGCCAGTTTTATTGCAAAAAAATCTATTGAAAATTTGATAAGTGAGCTGGAAGTAGAAGGTGCAATTGCTCCAAAAAGTGAGTCAACAAGATCACCTAGAGCAAAAAAATATATCGAGTTTCAGAAATTTTACAATATTTTTCTAATAGTTTTCATCCCATCTCTTTTATACGCAATTTGCAGATACACAATTCAACACAATGAGCCTTGGTATGATTTACCTTTTTATCTGCTAAATAAAACCCTTGGTGTTTCTTCAGTGATTATAATGTCGCTGGCCTACATAATTGGTCCTCTAGCAAAATTTTCTTCCCGATACAAAAAGTACTTAGGTCATCGAAAATATTTTGGGATCGGAGGTTTTTTCCTAGGGACAAGCCATGGGGCCATGTCACTTCTTTTGATGTCTCCAAATAATTATGAAGTGTTTTATAATTTAGAAACAGGCCGTTTAAACTGGCAAGGAAGCCTATCCATGCTTTTTGGAACCCTTGCCCTATTTCACCTTTTCTTTATCGCCATAATTTCTCTTCCACCTGTAATGAGGGAAATGCACGCTAAGCAATGGAAAAATATCCAAAAGGGTGGAATTATTGCCCTCTTGATTACATTTCTTCATATCGCTGCATTTGGATATAAAAGTTGGTTTAATCTCGATAAATGGTATGGGGGAATGCCTCCATTTTCACTAGTCGGAGCCAGCTCTATTTTGATCATTCTTTTTATCAGAAAAATAATTACACTCCATAACCAAGCTCATGGGAAAAAAACCTTGCTCAATTTTTATCAAAACACCCATAAACACCTGCACTAATTCACCCCATCCCTTTTCAAGGAGTAGGTCAACTGATAATAAAATACTATGATTTTTTATGACCATATTTTCGAGTGGATCATCTTTGGGTTGGTGCTGCTGTTTTTTATTTATGGCATGATTGCCATAAGAGAGGAAAGAGATGCTTATCTCGATACTGCTATCCCCATGAGCTTTGGTCCCTTTAGTCTTCCCATTCCTTCTTGGTGGACTAAAACCAGTGCAGAGGATGATGAAAGTGTATTCGTGTTCGAAAGAACTGATACCAGATATGAGTGGTACGCTGAGTTTTTAGATATGGGAGTGACGGATCAATCACTAATTGAGCTCACTCGCATAGATATGGAAAAGCACGATATTATCCTTGATCAAAAAGAGATTCGTATTTCTGAAGCATGTCACTTGTTTACCAATGAAAAAATTATCGCGAATGTTGAGGGCTTTATAAGACTTGAAGGAACGGGAACAAAAGAGTCAAAAGACCGGATCTATCTCGACTATGTCTTGTTTCGACTCAAAGATAAGACCACCATCATGGCGAGATCGCAATCTAGTGTACTAAACGGAGTACTCGAGGGACCCTACTTCGAAGAAGTACTAAAAAATGCCAAGTTTAGTTGAAACTTTTTATTAGAAAGCTTTCTTTGGTGGAGAAAATTGACGAAGCTTAGTCACCATAAAGTTAACAAGCTCTTCATCAGTACCAAAAACATCTTCAACAAGATCGCAGTTTAGGAGAAAGTCCTTGATTCTGCCACCAGCTGTGTGAAGTGATTCTACTAGGTAGAGACCACCAACATTCTCACCCTGAAAAGATTTAATGATTTCTTTTCTAGCGTGGTTGAATATTTCTGTTTCAGTGACATCATCTACGAGATAGTCATCACCCATTTTATCTTGAACTTCTTCAATGGCCTGATCTTTAATATCTTCGTCGGTAGCAAAACTTACGTTTAGCTCCATACAAAGTTTGTCTAAAAGAGCAGCTCTTTGTTCAGCATGGAACTCAACCATATTGGCTTCATTCAAATTATTTAAAACGTGCACCGCGAGGGTGGTTAGAGTCTCGTTATCGGATCTCATGTTTTGATTCCTTTTCGCACCGAGTACCAGGAAGATTTAGTATTAGCCGGATTGTAGCCTAAAAAAATTGAATAAGTCACGCATATCTTTTGAGAAAAATTAATTTATGGCATTCAATTTTTGTTAATCTTATTTTTTATCCATTGCGTAATCCCCCTACCCTCACCGAATAGAAAAAGTAAGGCCATATAGCAACCTGTCGCAGCACCTGCACAAACGACAAAGCCCAAGGCCCTTTCCAGCAGTGAGTCTTCGAAGATGTATAAATACTTAGAAAGGTAGAAGGCTACGGGAAAACTTAAAAATGCGCTCGCTATGACCTTTGCATTTCTCAAAGAAAGCAGAGACGCTAGAGGTAAATTTAGCTCCTTTTTAAGTAAAACCAATTGGATGCAGGCATTTAAAGTTATGGCCAAACTGGTTCCAATGGCGAGAATCACAAATCCATAATGAGGAGTGAGGGCGACACAAAATACCACGTTAAAAATGACACCAAGTATGGAGCATCTAACCGGGATTTGTTGCTTATCCAGCACATAAAAGGTGGGAGTGATAATCTTGTAGAGGCCATAAAAGGGCAGCCCAAGGGCATAATAAAACAAGGCCTTTCCCGTTTGAATACTATCAGTTATGTTAAATAATCCTCTTTGAAAGATCAGGTGTGCACTTTGGTGGGATAATGCACAAAGGAGCATGGTGGCCAAGCTTATGGTCAAAAGTGAGTAGTAAAAGCCCTCTACCAACACATCCTTGGCATTATCCTCTTCACCTTTTTTCCAAAATCGGCCGAAATGAACCAAATTGGAGTTAGCAATTGAGACTCCCAAAATTCCCACGGGAAATTGAAACAGCCTAAATGCATAGGCCAGCCATGAAACTGCCCCTACTCCAGCACCTGTTGCAAGCATTGTATTAATAAGGACATTAACCTGAGTGGCCGCAAATCCCACTAGACCTGGACCAAGCTTTTTAAAGACTTTTTTCTCCGCGTGGCCCAAAAGAGGCCTTTTAATTTTGGGAGCGTAGCCTTTCTTATAAAGTAGAGGAATCTGAATCAAAAGTTGTATAACACCGCCGCAAAAGACACCAAATCCCAAGGCATAGCTTGGGTTGTGGCCCATGGATCTCATTACAGGCGGAAGGAAAATGATAGAGCAAATCATCACCACATTGAAAAAGGCAGGAGCAAGGGAGGGTATGAAAAATACGCCCACTGAATTGAGGGCCCCCATAAAAAGAGCTGCGATGGATATAAAAACCAAAAAAGGTGCCATAAATCTGGTCAGCCCTATGGTCAATTCCAACTGAACTGGATTATCTGCAAACCTTGGTGCGATAGCAGCAATTAACTGAGGAGAGAAAATCATTATCAGCCCACAAAATACTAAGGTAACCCCTCCTAAAAGTAGGAAGAGATTCCATAACAAGGTGCGAGCAGCCTTGGGATCTTTTTCACTCTCCTCAGTAAAAACGGGAACAAATGCAGAAGAGAAGGCCCCTTCAGCAAATAAATCTCTCAATATATTGGGAATTCTATAGGCCACTAAAAAGGCATCAGTTAACCCTGTGGCCCCAAAATAGTGGGCCATGGCCTGTTCCCTTACTAGCCCTAAGACACGGCTGATCAAAGTGGCCGATGCAATTTTGGCAGAAGACAATAAAAGCAGTAATTTCGATGAAATGGCCCGTCCTCCCGGAAGTCAAAAGCCGCAAAGGTTTTATGTTTTACGCCTAGACTTTCATATGTTAAACCTGTCTGTCTCAATGTTCAATTTGTCATATTAATATAGATCGCTGAAATTAAGTGATAAATAGAAAAGACGAAGGTAATTTCGAGAAGTAGTATTAGTAAATAAGATAAATAATTAAAGATATTCACCAAAATTTTTAGGAGTATTACAATTTATGGAAGCATCAATTGCATTTGTTAAGTACAGTCCTGTCATTGGTTTACTGGGATTTATGTTTGCACTGGCCACTTATGGCTGGCTTATAAAACAACCTGCCGGAAACACTAAAATGACAGAAATTGCAGGCCTGATCGAAGCTGGCTCAATGACATTTCTCAAAAAAGAGTACACGATTTTAGTGGCCTTTTTAGTTGTCGTTGCAAGCTTACTCGCTTGGCAACTAAGCGGAAAAACTGCTTCTTGTTACCTGATCGGAGCTCTAACATCTATGTTTTGTGGCTGGATCGGTATGAAAGCTGCCACTAAAGCTAATGTCAGAACTGCTCAAGCTGCTGCAAGCTCTGGACAAGGAAAGGCCCTTTTAATTGCCTTCTTTGGCGGGTCAGTTATGGGTATGTCAGTTGCCTCTCTCGGACTTTTAGGAGTTGTGGCATGTTACTTTATCTTCACTGATGCTAGCAATATTGAAGCCCTTAATGGTTTTGCCATGGGTGCTTCTTCAATCGCACTTTTTGCCAGAATTGGTGGCGGTATCTACACAAAAGCTGCTGACGTAGGCGCTGACCTGGTTGGTAAGGTTGAAGCTGGTATTCCAGAAGATGATCCTAGAAACCCTGCAACAATCGCAGACAACGTTGGTGACAATGTTGGTGATACAGCTGGTATGGGTGCTGATATTTTTGAATCTTATGCAGGATCTGTCATTGCTACTATGTTCATTGGCTCAACACTTTCAACTTCTCATAATGGAGCTGTTCTTCTGCCTCTTATCATTATTTGCATCGGTTTGATCGCCTCAGTTCTGGGCATCTTAACTATGAACTTAATGAAAAACACGGACCCAGCTCAGGCCCTTAGATGGACCCCAATCGTAGGACTTCTAGTGCTTTTCACTGGGTCATATTTTGCGGTGGATGCCATGGCATTTACGACAGAATTTCCTAATCCAATGGGACCTTTTTGGGCAATGCTAACTGGATCTCTTGTAGGACTTTTTATTGGCTTGGTTACTGAGTACTATACTTCAGGTGACTTCGGCCCAGTAAAAGGTATTGCACTTGCTGGAAAAACTGGCCCTGCAACAAATATTATCGCTGGAATTGCTGTGGGAATGTATTCTTGTGTAATTCCTATTATTCTTATTTGTATTGGAATTTTCTCGGCTTACAGTCTTTCAGGACTTTACGGCATTGGTATTGCTGCTGTTGGAATGCTTGCCACAGTTGGTGTAACCATGACTGTTGATGCCTACGGCCCAATTTCTGATAATGCTGGTGGTATTGCAGAGATGAGTAAACTTGGAGCAGAAGTTAGGGCCATTACTGATGGTCTTGATTCAGTTGGCAATACAACTGCTGCCATTGGAAAAGGTTTTGCCATTGGCTCTGCGGCCCTAACGGCCCTTGCAATGTTCTCAGCATATGCCACTGCAGTTGAGCTTCAGACCATTAATATTATGAACCCACTTGTCGTTATTGGGCTTTTTATTGGTGGAGTGGTTCCATTTTTTGCAGGTGCAAACACTATGAGCTCTGTTGGTAGAGCTGCTCAACAAATGGTTGAAGAGGTAAGAAGACAATTCAGAGAGATTCCTGGAATTATGGAAGGTACTGGAAAACCAGATACTGAAAACTGTATTAGAATCGCCACAGATGCTGCCCTTAAAGAAATGCTGATTCCTGGCTTCGTAGCTATTGCTTCTCCAATTGCCATGGGCTTTTTCCTAGGTAAGGAAGCCCTTGGTGGATTTCTTGCAGGCGCGACTGTAACAGGCGTACTACTTGCACTATTTATGGCCAATGCCGGTGGTGCTTGGGATAACGCCAAGAAAGCAATCGAGCAAGGACATGTTGAAGGAGAGGAAAAGGGAACTGAGGCCCACAAGGCTGCCGTAACTGGCGATACTGTTGGTGACCCCTTTAAAGATACTTCAGGGCCTGCCATGAATATTCTCGTCAAACTGATGAGTATTGTTGCCTTGGTAATAGCACCGCTTTTAGCTTAAAAATAATATGGGGCTTCGCTTGCGAGGCCCTTTTTTTTTATAGGAGCTTTATTTGAATCAACATCTTTTATCTGACCAATTTTTTAAAAGAAATAAATCAAAAGATAGATTGAAAAACGATTTGATGCTAATTCCTATTGCCATTTTTTTACTAGAGCTGATGTACAGTATGAGCATCACGCTTCCCATTTCAGGATCTGTTCAAAACCTATTCACACTTGGTGTAATGATTGTGGGTACATGTTTTGATCGCAAAAGATCTCTTTTGATCATCTCAGGATTCCTTGTTCATAAAATGTTCCTTTCAATGTTCTATTTAGGAGCAGACCTATATGTACATCCCCTGGGTATAAGTGCAGGACTCCTCTGGAGTGCTTTAATTGTAAGTTACGTCTTAAGCGGCTTTACTCAAAAGAGTTTGGCCAGATCAAAGCTCGCCTTAACTACGATATTAGTTTTTTCTGAGCTTATGCTAATCCTCTTAGGAAGTAGCTGGAGCATGTATATTTACGGAGTACCCGCCCAATTTAATCTTTTAATCCTTCTATTTTCAGTGATAAAAGTCATCGTAGCTTATAGTTTTGTATCAGGCTTATGGGAAAGTTTGAAAGAACCAGGGTCACAAAGACACTCATAACCCCCCAATAGTACCCAAATAACACCCTTATTCTTAAATTCTCTAAAAATCGTGAAAGCTTTAAAGAGCTGCCACAGCAGTGTGCTCTTTGTAAAATATAGCTGGGTCTAGGAATTGACCCTATATGAGGTCGAGCAAGGCTTTCTAGGATGGAAGGTTTTGCTTTTACCTACACACGCGAACAAGGATGTCACAATGCACACACTGCTTATCATTGCCGTTCAACCGGCAAAACACCCCAAGAACAAAGAAGATTACAAGGTATGGTATTTAGAGCTCTGCTCCCAGAAAGAGGTGGTAGGTCTTGGAGCTCTATCAAAAACTGAGTTGATTGACTGTGTCTTTAAAAACTACCGCGCACATGGAAAATCATGTTTTCGAGTTTTCCCTAAAGGAAGTGAGAAATCA
Organism: Bacteriovoracaceae bacterium; assembly: GCA_018649885.1. Lineage (GTDB taxonomy): Bacteria > Bdellovibrionota > Bacteriovoracia > Bacteriovoracales > Bacteriovoracaceae > JABIHA01. Next base: position 10,312 of record JABIHA010000118.1, on the reverse strand, counting down.
CAGCCCATTGAGTTAATTGATTTTCTCTCTATGTCACCCAATGAAAACACGCATTTTGGTGAACTTCCTACCATTTCGGAGTTCCAGGGAGTGCTCGATCAACTTAAGGTAAACCTTGAGCTACGCTCCATAGCTTAGGTTTCCTACATGGTGCATCAAACTGTGTTGCATGGCTTATGAATAGGGTATTGGAAGCTTGTATAAACGGGCGTATACTCTCGTGGTTTCAAAATCCAACTGCCGAGGACCTTCTATGAAACCCTTTATCATTGTATGTGACGGAATGGACAAGACCATATTCCAAGAACTTTTAAATCAAGACTCCTTTGAGGTTTTTCCCGAACCAAAACTAAGCCAAGATAAAATTAAAGAGCTAATGCCCAAAGCATCGGCTTTAGTCATAAGATCAGCTACCAAAGTGAGTAAAGAGCTAGTTGATATGGCCCCCAATCTAAAATATGTAATTCGAGCAGGAGAAGGCACGGATAATATTGATAAAGCATACTGTCAGGAAAAAGGCGTAAGTGTCTCCAACACACCAGGTGCCAATGCAAACTCAGCAGCCGAACACGCAGTTGCACTAATGATGAGTCTTCTGAGAAAAACAAGCTTTGCAGATGCATCTATGAAAAGAGGTGAGTGGAATAAATCTGCTTTCACAGGAATGGAGCTAGCTGACAAAACTGTAGGTTTTGTAGGGTTTGGAAATATTGGAAAAATAGTAGCCAAGAGAATATCTGGATTTGATCCCAAGGTGCTCTTCTTTGACCCCTACTGCGAAGAAACAGATATTCCCTATGCAAAGAAAGTAAAAAACCTTGAGACGATTTTTAGTGACTCAGATATCATTACTGTTCACACACCTCTTGTTGAGGCCACAAAAAACCTAATTAATTCAAAGCTTTTAAATTTAATGAAACCAACCAGCATACTAGTCAACGCTGCTAGAGGTGGCATTATTGATGAAGCAGATCTATATCAACATCTAAGTGATGGTAAAATTAGAGGCGCAGCTCTTGATGTTTTCAAAGAAGAGCCACTTGCCGAAAATGATCAATTAAAAAATCTAAGAAATATAATACTAACGCCTCACCTGGGAGCTTCTACAGAGGAAGCTCAGGTACGTGTTGGTGAAATGGCCGTAAATCAATTGAGAGAGTTTTTTAACAATAACAATTTAACAAATGAAGTGAGGGTTTAATGAAATCACTTGCCATTATTGGCGCCCAGTGGGGAGACGAAGGAAAAGGAAAAATTTCAGATTATTTCGGACAAAAAGCAGATCTTGTTGTCCGTTTTCAAGGGGGAAATAACGCCGGTCATACAATTATTGTCGGTGATGTGAAAACGATACTTCACGTTATTCCATCTGGAGTTTTACATAAGAATTGCCTTTCTATTATAGGACATGGAGTTGTATTTGATCCAGAGGCCTTTTTAGTAGAACTAGAGGAAGTTAGAGCAGCGACAGAAATTACTGGAGATAATTTAAAAATTTCTCTTGGTGCTGCAGTTATAACTTCCTACCATAAAATTATCGATGGAATTAGAGAAGAAGGTTCAGGCACCAAGATTGGTACTACCAAAAAAGGTATAGGCCCTTGTTATGAAGACAAAATTAGTCGTCGTGGAATAAAAATAAAGGACCTATTCGACCTAGAAAACCTTGAAGCAAGACTTGAAGAGCAAATTATGGAGAAGAAATTTCTCTTTGATAACCTCTACAAGTGCGAATATCCATCATGCAAAGAAGAAGCAAAGAAATTATTTGAACTCGGAAAAATATTGAAGCCATTTGTGGCCGATACATTTGGATTAATTGACGACGCTGTTAAAGCTGGAAGGAAAATACTATTTGAAGGTGCACAGGGAGTCCTACTCGATATCGATTATGGATCCTATCCATTTGTCACTTCTTCAAATACAAGTAGTGGTGGTGTCTATACAGGTGCTGGGCTTCCAGGAAAGCAACTTGATGAAAGCGTTGGTATTGTTAAGGCCTACACCACAAGAGTCGGTACTGGTCCATTTCCAACTGAGCAGCTTAACGATATGGGCGAGCTTATTCAGACCAAAGGTCACGAGTTCGGTGCCACAACTGGAAGACGAAGAAGATGTGGATGGCTAGATCTTCCCCTTCTTAAATACTCAGCAAAAGTATCCAACCTTACGTCTCTTGCAGTGACTAAGCTCGATATTTTATCAGGACTTGACGAGTTAAAGGTCTGTGTCGGGTATGAGTATGAAGGTGAAATTTATGAGACGGCCTTCCCAGGACTTGACCTAGAAAAAGTAAAACCTGTTTATAGAGATATGACACCATTCAATGACACTTTTGAAAATGGAGAGCTCTCAACAGAACTGGGTGAGTACATTGATATCATCGAAGAGTTTGTGGGCGTCCCTGTAGGCATCTTGGCCTACGGCCCAGAGAGATCACAAATATCCTTCAGAAAAGAGTATTTCTAAATAAAAAATATTTTTAAATTCGCCTCATAGCTGGGGCGGATTTAAGAAATTTTCACCTCCAGTTCATTTGTAGGTGCCCGAATTTTATAAGCCCATAAATTTGCTTTAGAATAGTATCAACGATTTTAGTGAGTATCTTAGGATATAGGTATGAGCGATAATGAAAATGAGAATTTTGACGTCCATGAAGATCATGATGAATTCGATGCGCCCAAAAATCTGAATAGAGTTAAAGATAGAGGTGTAAATATTTCGTTTTCAATTTTAATCGCTGCAGAACTACTACTAGGTCTAGATGCTATTCTCACTTACTACGACTCAGGCTATATTTTCAAAACTCTTCTTAGCTTCACAGGCTAAGCAAGAGGAATTATCTTCATATTGGTGATTTACTACTTCAATTCTATACTATTAGCGGGGAAACAAATCACATGGTTTGCACTAATTTTCAATGAAAGATAGAGATAGGTTCACAGGCGTTGCCTTTAAAGTAATATTATTGTTCCAGGGAATCCTGGGTATTGATGCCATACTAGAGCTAACAGGCAGGGGTTTTATTTGGAGCTATCTTTTTAAAAATATCTGAAACGTCTACTCAGACTATAAAATACAGTGAAAAATATCAAGCGAGCGCATTAATTGAAAATCAGGTGAGGACAACCTTTTAAGTTGTTTATCTTCTTTTCGATACCTTCTTATACTAGAGCGTTTTCTTTTTCTAACACATCTTCTGATTTTCCCCGTCACTAGACTTTTTTTATTAACAGGCCGGGTTTTCTTACCTTTGATTTTCACCTTTAAATCATAACTATTATCAAGCCAACTCTGCAGTTCAAATTTCTTTTTTTTCTTTTTTAAAAATTCATCAACAATAAAATCAGGGTGAACACCTTCATAGTTTATCAACTCTCCTGAAGGTCTAAAACTTAATCCCTTAGTTGTATAAAATAGCACATCGAGATTTTTTCTGGCATAGGGAACCAGGTCGTGCTCGTAGAGATTGGATTGAGCTGTCCCTTTACCATAAGAGGTTTTACCTACAATAATGGCCCTATTATGGTCTTTAAGTGCTCCTGCCACAATTTCTGAAGCTGAAGCTGAATCTTCATTTTGTAAAATGATCAGAGGTATTTTAATATTGCCGAATCTATTGTTTGAAAAGTATTTACTGACGCCACTAAAAACAGTGGGCTTGTCCATACCATATTTAAGTTCTCTCAAAGTTAAGATCAAACTTACTTCACCAAGAAAAATACTGGCAAGGCAAGATGCTGCCTCAACATACCCTCCGGGATTATCTCTAAGGTCTAAAACCATCGCATCAAACCCGGCCAACTCCTTTGGCCATTTTTCAAAACTCTTGCAAAGCTCATTTGATCTAAAACTCAAGAGCTTTAAATAAAGTACTTTTTTCTTCTTTACTGATAGAGCCTTTTTTTGAATTAAATCCCTTTTAAACCCCTTCTTTTCAATATTGAGCGTTTTCTCTTTCTTCCCATGAAATGGTTTTATTAAAAAAGTAAACTTTTCACTCTCTGGGTTTTGTATATCCTCTAGAGCTTTATCAAACCCACTATCTTTTATATAGATAAATGGATCTTCACCATTTACTTTATAGGCCATGATTTTATCTTTATAGTACAGCTTGGCCTCTTCTATTGCACTGCCTGGGACCACTGTTTTTATTTCTAATGCCTTCTTATTTTTATCTAGTGTAAAGTACATCCCCAGTATTTTTTCAAATCCTTGTGAGTCACTGGGTTTGAGTTTTTTATCTATAGGAGTTAAATAAGAGTACCTATCAATAGATGTTGAAAGAAATATATTATATATTTTTGAAGCGTAAAAAGAATCATTTGCTTCAGTCCAAATACCCTTTTCTTTTGCAAAGCTTATGACCTTACCTAACAGCTCATAGAGTTTAATTTCTTTGCCCAAATTATAATGGTCAATCCATGCACGTGTGTAGATATTTCTAAATCTTCCTGGCCACCTGGAAAATAATTTTGAAAATGATTTGATGAATCCTTCAGAGCTATTAACGATCATAAAATCACTTAACCAACTACTATTTGATCCCAAAATCTTTTGGTTTGCCTCTTTATTTATAAATCTTGTGAGTTTTTTAAAATTTTTTCTTGGAATAAGAAGAAGCTTGCTCTTCTTATCTAAGAGCACAAGATTGAGTCCATCAACACAGCCTAGAAAAAACGTTGTTTCTCTAAAACATCTCCTCTTATAAATGAAAGATAATTCTTCACTTTCAAAGTTGGTATCATCCCAAACCTCTTCAATTGGACGAAGTCCAGAAGATGAACAACCCATTAAAATTAGGGGTAATAAGGCCAAAAGATGGCTGATTTTTTGCATTCCATTAAACTCCTTGAATCATTGTATATTTTTTTCAAAGCTATGGAAGCTCTATTTTTAAGTTGATAGGCTCTGGCCATGAGAGAGATTTTAATACTGACTATCCTCAGTTTAGCGCTTTGTTCTTGCTCTACCACTGAGGTAGACACAGGTGATGTAATTGTAGTGCCCAACACAAACGAAGATATTACCAGATCCGAGCATGTCAATTTTTACCTAAAAAGGGTTTCTAGCCTTGGCCCTTACGCATATAGGGAGGCCAAAAACCTAAGATATTTTCCCATCGAAAGCCAATATCTAAAAAAGCAAATCAGTATTCCATCCAACGGCGCAATAAGTGCCAGCTTTAGTGATAAGTACCAAGATGAGACTCTTAAGATTAAAATCAAAGATGCTGGCTATATTTTTTGTCGAATTGGCTCTCAATTTGGAATGAACGACCTCATTGAAAGTGACAAAAAATATATCTATAAAGATACTGAAGGGCTAAAAGTGTTCCCCAATTTAAATAACTCAGGGAAAACAAAAAATGGAAATCGATATACCTACTCAGAAACTATGTTTATCTACAAAAACGGAAGGTCAACTTACTTCAACACCATTAAGCTCCAGACAATTAAACTCCCAGGATATGATATTTCTTGCTACCACCCACTACTGGGCTATAGAGAAACGATGAGACTTGTTATGAATGAAATTGAATCTCAAATTATGGGAAAGCCCACTCGCACAACTTTATACTGATCGCAGTATAGATTAGCTGACTATGCCTTTTTATACTTTCGTGCACGAACTCTAGATGGGAATAACTCTTCACAAAATCTACAGCTAAGACCGTCACAGCTTCTGGCCTTGCAGAACTCCCTACCGTAGAAAATGATCTGAAGATGAAGCTTATTCCACTTACTTTCATCAAAGCATCGTTTCAAATCTTTTTCAGTTTGAACCACATTTTTGCCACTGGTAAGTTCCCACTGCTGGGCCAGCCGGTGAATATGGGTGTCCACTGGAAATGCCGGGTGTCCAAAGGCCTGTGACATTACTACTGAAGCCGTTTTATGACCCACACCAGGTAGCTCTTCTAGCTCCTCAAAACTCTCAGGAACGAGCCCTCCATGCTTATCTAAGATAATATGAGAAAGAGTGTGAATGGCCCGGGCTTTCCTTGGTGCCAGTCCACAAGGCCTTACAATGTCCTCAATTTCCTCCACAGATAATTTAATCATCTTTTTTGGAGTATTTGCCCTCTTGAATAGTTTCGGAGTCACGGTGTTAACCCTCACATCAGTGCATTGAGCAGATAAAAGCACAGCAATGAGCAGTGTAAAAGAATCACTATGATCTAAGGGAATAGGCGTTTCGGGGAAAAGTTTTTCAAGCTGATCTGAAATCCAATTGGCGCGTTCTGTTTTATTCATGGGAGACAACTTATCAGTTCACGGGGGCTCTGGATAGATTCCGGGTACCTAACGCACCACGAGTTACCTATTATTGGATAGTTAGAGTTGGCCTCTAACTTGCTTTATTCATAGTGTGCGCAAATGACTCGGAGGTCATTCATTTCAATCCAAGGAGGGAATACATGGAAGTTACAAAAAGTTTTTACATCAAAGTTCTTTTTTCGTTAAAGTTATTCGTCATAGTTATTATGGGTCTTAGCCTCTATTGGGAAATCAATGAAAAAGCAGGACACAAAAGTTTTAGTGAAAAAAGAATGGAAGTCATTAAGAGTGAATTTTTACAGCAAGAAGCTGAAAGAATAGGTGATCTTAAATCATCGATGGGCAATTTAAAAAGTTATATATTAGACAATAGTTTAAAACTTTCAAGTAATGAGATTTGGCAATTATTTGAAACCAACCAAGTTTTGTTCGCAGCAATTGATTCATATAAAAAGCTCCATAAGATTAAGCTACCTGCTTGGCAAAATGAAAAATCAAAATACTTGGATCTCTACCGTAAACTTGAAAAAATGCATTATATCAACACTAGCCACTTTGTGAAACAAAGCTACACCGAAGCTACACTGTAGCTACTGCAGTAATTCACCTGTTAAATGGCCTTCTGAAAAGCTCTGAGGAAGAACTTCGAATATCTGATTTTTTAGATCTTGAGAGGATTTAACCCACACTCTGACAAAATTTGAAGTGTAGCCTTCAAAATATCCACTTTGGTTTTCTCTTTCAAATAAAACACTACATTTTTTTCCAATAAGCTTTCTTGAAAATTCTGCTAACTTAAACTCTCCCAAACCAATCAGTGTTTTAACCCTTCTCTTTTTTTCACCAGACTGGATTCGGCCTTCAAGACCAGCAGCCGTTGTTCCCTTTCTTGAAGAAAAAGGAAATACATGAAAATGAGTAATCGGTGAGCTCTTCAAATATTCAAAAGTTTGCTCAAACTGCTCTTCACTTTCCCCGGGATATCCAGTTATGATATCTGCGCCTATGGCGGCTTCTGGAAAGGCATCTTTAATTTTGCTGATTACTGAGCCGTATTTCTCTATAGTGTACTTTCTTCGCATGGACTCTAAAATTTCAGGATCTGCACTTTGAAGCGGCACATGAAAGTGATCTAAAAATTTCGGAGATGATTTCATCACCTCAAGCAACTCATCAGTTATGGTATTGGGCTCAACTGAGCTCAGCCTGATGCGCTCAATTCCATCGATTTTATCAATGGCAGCAAGAAGATTAGAAAGCTTCTCTCCACTTTTGTGCTCATATTCACCAATATTGACCCCAGTTAGGATTATTTCCTTAAATCCTTGTGCTGCCAGTGTTTCGGCCTTAGCGGTGGCCTCGTGGATGGAGATGGCCCTAGACCGCCCCCTAGCAAAGGGAATGATACAAAATGAACATATATAGTTACAACCATCCTGGATTTTCAAGAAGGCCCTAGTATGGCCTTCTGAAATGGTGGTATTCGCCCCCCAAAAATCATTACTTGTATCAATATGAATAATGTCTTTTTGGGCATCTTCTAAAAAATCGAAAACTTTATATTTTTCTTGAGTGCCCAAAACTAAATCGACACCTTGCATTTTAGCAATAGTTTCGGCTTCCATTTGTGCGTAGCACCCAGCCACTACGATTTGCCCATCGGGAGAACTTCTATGGGCCTTTCTTATGAGGTTTCTGCAGCTTGAATCGGCTTGGTCGGTGACAGTACATGTATTGATAAAAACCACGTCAGCCTTGTCCCCAAAGGGCACAAGCGCATAGCCTCTCTCAGTAAAACCTCCAGCAATTGTACCGGTCTCTGAAAAATTGAGACGACAACCCAAAGTGTGGAGGGCCACCTTTTTTTGTTCAATTTGACTTGTCACACTGCCTTCCAAAGAAAATCCTCATACTCATATTGCTTCGCGAGAGTGCAAAAATAATGAATTTCCCCCTCAATGGCAAGAAATAGATGAAATCTCACCCGACTAAAACGTTGACATATAACCGTAAAAACTTAATTTTTAATTCGATTTTTCAAAGAGATTGGTCCCGTAGCTCAGTTGGTTAGAGCACCTCCCTTTTAAGGAGGGTGTCCTGTGTTCGAGTCACAGCGGGATCACCACTCTTGAAAAAATCTTCGCTAGTATAATGAGAAAATTGCTCCCATCGTCTAGCCCGGTCTAGGACACCGCCTTTTCACGGCGGTAACAGGGGTTCGAATCCCCTTGGGAGTACCATTTTATAAGAAGCCCGTGTTATCACGGGCTTTTTTTTTGCTTACCCAGAATTACCCAGAATAATTCCAAATTAAATTTCAAAATTTACCCAGAAAAAAACACTTAGGAGTGCCATTTTTCTTACGAACAAAAAAATTTAACTGAAATAGTTAGGACTGAGATTTATTATGAGTCTGCATATGCTTTTCAAGTATGACCGTACTCTCTTGTTGAAGCTCATAGTCAATAGCACAATAGCCTTGCGCCACACCTGAATCTTTCCAGCGACCACTTGCCTGAGCATGATCCAAACTACCAGTAAGTGAGCGAATCGCAGTACCTGCACTGTAGCGGTTAAAGTGAGTCGCTGAAAACCGAGGAAACAATCCCGCACTCTTTAAGGCCTTATTATATTGGTACTGAACAGACCTATAGTTCAAAGGCTCACCATCAATCTGAAATAAAAAGTTACACTCAGGGTCTCTGACCAATAAGCGCCTCTCAATTATTTCAATCAAGGTCTCATTTAAGAATACAGGTTTATGTTCTCCATTCTTTGTACCAATTTTTAGTTCAAGAAATTTCTTATCTTGGCCCCAAATACAAACATGTCGAATCCACAGTTTTTTAAACTTTAGGCTGATATCTTGAACCTGAAGCCCGCAGGGCTCCTGTATCCTATTAAGTAAATAGTACTGCATCACTGCAAGGTCATGATAAATAGAATTTTGAGGTGTAAAAGCTTTCCAAAATGCAAACATTTCTTCAGACGACATCTTTTTTTCTTTCTGATGAGGTAATTTTATAAATCCGGCACCTTTATTTTCAGAAGTAGTTTTATGCTTCTTCAATACGGGATTTCCAAAATTCGTATCATCAAATCGCTCTCTGTACCAATTAAAGAGGCACTTCAAAAATTTCAAGTCATCATTGAAGTTGGACCTTCTTGAATAGCGTTCTATTGGTAAGTTAAGTTTTGCTTTCTTTGCATCCCGACTTTCGACATTTCTTTTTATCTCTTCAGCTTTTAATAAACATTTTGTTTTTTCATTTTCCAAATGCTCTGAAATAACTAAAGACGAAATATCATGAATCTTAAACTTAAAGAGTCCTTCTAAAAAAGGAATTTTATCTAATCGATTTTGCCTAGTAGAGGTGGTCGTACATGAATCTACATTTTCTCTTCTATATATTTCCCATATATCACCAAAGTAAACTTCATTTGTTTCACCTGTAAAAGATTCAGAACTAGACTTAGTAGTTAACTGTCTTGAAGCAATAAACCTCTTTCTAAACTCTCTCGCTTCTTTCATTGAAACAAACTCCTTTTCAGGAATTTTTTCTCCATGTACCAAACCGTATATACCGTATTTCCCATTACCAAGATTCTTACGTATACCTTTTTCGATTTTTCTGTATTTTTGTTTTTTAGTCATTGTAATCTCCATTCCTGCCAAAGCAGAAGAAGTTCACAACTAACAGTCTTCTCGTCTTCCAGATTTTTACTAAATCCGGCCAATCACTATATTCAAATGTAAAAGAACAATACTCTCTCCCAGCTAACATGATAGGAGCAAGTGCACAAGTAGCTGGAATTTCGACTAAATTACTAATGGTTAGCCCCTCTCTTTTTCCGCTCTTCTACAAAATTCTGAACATCTATTGGGTCAAATCTCAAATTCGGACCCTTGATTTGGTTTTAGCAGTCCAATAGTCACCCGGGTAAGTGCCATTTAACGGCCTAAAAGTCACCCACCTCACATTTTGATATGACACGAAGCTTAATAGCATCCCGTTGTATCGGAGGAGGAG
>JABIHA010000104.1 GCA_018649885.1 Bacteriovoracaceae bacterium | reverse complement strand
TACGATGCTGACAGTAACTGGATTGCTGATGTGGCTGCAGACTGGACTTTTGTCAACGACAAGGGATCATTTAATGCCAGTGTTAATTCAGTATCCGCTGCCACAAGTGTTACTTTCAATGCAGAGGTTACAACTTCTGCAGCTGATCACGCTGTCATTAGGGCAAGCTTTGGTGGGGACACTGATGATACAGGGACAACAGTTGCTGGTATCGAAATTAATGTTGGTGCCCAGGCCTCTATTAAAATCAATGACGCTGCTGGAGCTGGTGGAAGTGAGCTAGATACCAACACCCTGACTGCGGATCAAACAGATCTTTTATATGCCTCATCATATGATGCTGACAGTAACTGGATTGCTGATGTGGCAGCGGATTGGATCTTCGTCAATGACAAAGGCTCATTCAATGCCAGTGTCAATTCAGTATCAGCAGCTACAAGTGTCACTTTCAATGCAGACGTTACAACTTCTGCAGCTGATCACGCCGTCATTAGAGCAAGCTTCGGTGGCCATACAGATGATACGGGGACCACAGTAGCTGGTATCGAAATTAATGTCGGTGCTCAGGCCTCAATAAAAATTAACGACGCTGCTGGATCTGGTGGAAGTGAATTAGACACCAACACTCTAACTACTGATCAAACAGACCTCTTATATGCTTCATCATACGACGGTGACAGCAACTGGATTGCTGACGTGGCTGCAGACTGGACTTTTGTCAACGACAAGGGATCATTCAATGCCAGCGTCAATTCAGTATCAGCTGCCACAAGTGTGACTTTCAATGCAGATGTCACAACTTCAGCTGCAGATCACGCTGTCATTAGGGCAAGCTTCGGAGGAGACACTGACGATACAGGGACTACAGTCGCTGGTATCGAAATTAATGTCGGTGCTCAGGCCTCTATTCAAATTAACGACGCTGCCGGATCTGGTGGAAGTGAATTAGACACCAACACTCTAACTACTGATCAGACAGACCTCTTATATGCCTCATCATACGACGCTGACAGTAACTGGATTGCTGATGTGGCTGCAGACTGGACTTTTGTCAACGACAAAGGAACATTCAATGCCAGCGTCAATTCAGTATCCGCTGCCACAAGTGTCACTTTTAATGCCGATGTTACTACTTCAGCTGCAGATCATGCTGTTATTAGAGCAAGCTTTGGAGGGGACACTGACGATACAGGGACAGCAGTAGCTGGTATCGAAATTAATGTCGGTGCTCAGGCCTCTATCAAAATTAATGATGCTGCCGGATCTGGTGGAAGTGAATTAGATACCAATACTCTAACTGCCGATCAAACAGACCTCTTATATGCTTCATCATACGATGGTGACAGCAACTGGATTGCTAATGTCGCTGCAGACTGGACCTTCGTCAACGATAAAGGATCATTCAATGCCAGTGTCAACTCTGTATCAGCTGCCACAAGTGTCACTTTCAACGCAGATGTTACAACTGTAGTTGCAGATCACGCCGTCATTAGGGCCAGCTTTGGTGGAGACACTGATGATACGGGGACTACCATTGCAGGTATCGAAATTAGTGCTGGTGCCCAAGCAACTGTCAGAATTAATGATGTATCAGGTTCTGGTGGGGTCGCAAAAGAAACAAATAATATGACAGCTGATGACAGTATTACCTTACATGGTGCTGCCTATGACAGTGATGGAAACTATATAAGTAATCCAAGTGGAACATGGACTTTTACCAACGATAAGGGATCTTTTTTACCTGGCTCAGATGACAATAGCGAAACTGGAGCTTCGGTCACGTTCTATGCTAATCAAGCCACGATCGCAGCCGATCATTGTGTCATCAATTTCTCATCAGGTGGTGATAACGATGATACAGGAACAGTCAATGCTGGCTTTGAAATTACAGCAGGTGCTCTTGTCAATATTCGGGTTGAATCTAAATCCGATGGTTCAGGAAATGTATTTACCACTGGCGAATATTTTAATGATGTGACGTCCGGTACCACGATGACCTTATTCTCTGTTGGTTACGATGCCGATAGCAACTATAAAGGAACAGAATCCGCTACTTGGACTTTTAACTCTAGTGGCAACCAAACTTCTTCAAATGGTGTGGGAACAATTGTTGCTGGACCGGCAGTTTCGACAACTTGGACTGTCCTAAATGTAGTGGGGGCAGACGCTATCATCGCAACAGCTGGTGCTAAAAGTGATGATACTGGGACCATGGACGTAGGATATACTGCAGCTTCAGGTGACGCTCTTACCAATGTCACAGACTTTTCTATTGGATACTACCGTGCCTGTGCAGTCATTAATACTGACACAGTTAAGTGTTGGGGGCTTGCTCTTGAGCCATATGGTACTTCAGGCTATTTGGGCCTTGAAGACGATACTGTTGGATCAACTCTCATACCTAAAACCGTTCAAATTGATGGTGGTGGTGGAGACCTAACAAATATAGAGCAAGTGGAATCTGTCTTGTACGGAAGTTGTGCTAGAGAGAAATTAGCTTCTGGTGGAAAAGTTTATTGTTGGGGAAGGTCTCAGCAAAAAGGATCTAGTGACGCTGCTAAGGTCATTAAAATAGATGCAGGTACAGACTTAACAAATGCAGTCGATATAGCAACAGGTTACTGGGGAAGTTGTGCTGTCTTAAATGATGGGACTGTTCGCTGCTGGGGATCTCAAGATGATCACCTGGGAAGAAATTTTCCTGGATCACAAACTTATGCTGAACTAGTTGAAACTTCAGTGGGCGTCTCGCTTACTAATGTAGATAAGATTGTTGTCGATGATAGGTCCGCATGTGCTCTCATAAATGATGGCTCTGTTACATGCTGGGGTTACGGCTCTAGCTATAGATTAGGTAATAACAATGTGGCCAATGTGGGTTATGCAACGGCCGTAGTCTTAGATGAGGCCGGTGGTAACTTTGCCACTAGCTCGATCCACGGCTGGGGATATGAGACCATGAGATGTGGCATCAAGGCAGATAAAACAGTTAAGTGTTGGGGTACAGGATACATGGGGAATTCTACCACCATAAATGAAAAAGCAGACTTTGTATGGGATGGCCCTTCATCAAATATTACAGATATTGTAGACCTTGGAGTTGGTGATGGGTTTGGATGTGCAGTAAAAGAAGGTAATGGAACAATTCATTGCTGGGGAAATAATTCTGCTTATGCCCTTGGAAATAATGGAACTACTAACACATTTTTATATGCAGATCAACTAGTCAAAGGCGCTGATGGAACAACACCTCTTACTAAGGCCTCTGATGTAGAAATGGGTGATAAAAATGGGTGTGCACTCTTTCCTCCAAGTGGCATTCTAAGGTGCTGGGGAGAAAATGATTATGGTGTAGTAGGTAATATAAGATCAGGCACTGAATACAGGTACGCTAAAAATGAAGTTATATCAGTAGATAGTGCTAATCCAACTTGGACCGATATGACCACTGTTGCAGAAGTCAAAGTAGGTAATAACTTTGCCTGTGCCAGAACAACTGGCAAAAAAGTTATGTGCTGGGGGCAAAATAACAACTGTCAAATTGGTAACGGGGAAGACTGTAATAAAGAATATTGGCAAGTGCCAAACGATGCCTCTGGAATGGCCTATGTGGAAAAAACTGGTGGCGTTGAGCTGACGAATGTTGAAGAGATTGATTTGGGGGCCTGGCATGGTTGTGCCCGTTTAACTGATGGTTCGGCATGGTGCTGGGGCTATAATAACTATGGCCAACTTGGAGATAACACAACAAGTACTAAAAACTACGCTGTTCAAGTCTATAAAGATGCTGGAGTAACCTATTTGGATAATGTTACTGCTCTGGCCGTAGGCACATATACCTCATGTGCTGTAATAAGTGACAATACATTGAAATGCTGGGGCTATAATGGCTCAAATGGTCTGCTGGCCAACGGTGGGACTACTAACCGCTACTATGCAGACGTAGCAAAAATAGATGCTGGTACCACTCTTACAAATGTGGCCTCAGCTAGTGTTGCTGACGATCTGATTTGTGTTGTATTAACTGATAATACTGCCGCTTGTTGGGGGAAAGTCTTTGAGGGTGTGTGCGGTGACAATGATGCTGCACTAACTAAGTATGCTGATACAAAAGTGTTAACCTCCATAGGTGTAGAGACAACTGATATAGCTAAGATTGCCATTGGCGGGGATCATGTTTTGGCACTCACCACTGCAAACACTGTCAGATCTTGGGGTGAAAAATATAATAATAATAGAACTGGAAATGCCACAGACAATAGGCCCTTTGCAGATGAGATGATGGAATCATCTACTGGTGTGAGCTTTACTGATGCTTCTGATATCACTGGTGGGCCTTGGCACTCATGTGTATTAAAGAGTACTGATAAAAAGGTTTACTGTGTTGGTAGAAATAATGTGCTGATGCTTGGAGATGGCTCTAGGACTCAAAGAGCTTGGCTTGATTCTCCTGTTGTAGACAGTGCCCTTGCCGATGTAACCGATTTTACTCAAATAGACTCTGGTGCTAACTTTCCCACTTGTGGGGTCACAACTGGTGGCAAGGTTAGGTGTTGGGGATATGGTGCCTACGGAATCCATGTTAACGGTAGTCGTACTGAATTTGGCAGTGGCTATACCTCTGAAATCGTCCAAAGAATTGCTCCTTAATAGGGTTTATGGCAATTTGAGTGCTCAGCGCCCCCCATTTAAACTAATATTTATCAACTTTCGGAACTGTCTTTATAGTTATATACGACTCTAATGGAAAATAACGTAGAGCAAGTACTTGGTGGAATGACACCTGAGATTTTTTTAAAAGAATATTGGCAAAAGAAACCGCTTTTTGTGAAAGGCGCTTTTTCAAACACCATGGGCCTAGCAACTCCTGAAAATTTAATGGATATGGGGCAAGACGAGAATTTCTTTACTCGTATGGTTTGGAGTGAAGGTGGCACAAAACCTTGGGAAGCTAAGGCCGGTCCTTTTACAGATGATCAATTTACTCGCAATGAAAAAGACAAGTGGACACTTATTGTTCATAGTCTAGAGCTCTATTTCAAAGAGTTTCGTGAAATAAGAGATATGATGAAGTTTGTTCCTACCTGGCAATTTGATGACATCATGGCCACATACTCCGTAAAAGGCGCCAGTGTTGGAGCTCATATTGATAATTACAACGTTTTTATTTTTCAAGGAAAGGGAAAGCGTTTGTGGCAAATTAATGAAAATCCAGATGAGGCATACGTTGAAGGTCTCGATATAAAGCTTTTATCAAATTTTGAAATAGGCGCTGAATATGAACTAGAGGAGGGGGATTTACTTTATCTTCCACCTGGGGTTGCTCATCACGGGATTACTCTTGAAGAGAGTATTTCTTATTCCATCGGTTTTAGATCTTTTGATTACCCTGATCTTGCTGGTGCATTTTTCACTGATTTTTTAACCACTTATGATTCATCAAAATGCCTAAAATTTAAAAGTCCAGATCTTCCTAAAAATATCCATGAATATACTGATGAAAGTGTTGAGGATATTATCAACTTCTTTAAGAATGAAATATTAACCAAAGAAGTTATGACTGATTGGTTTGGTCGCTATATTACCTCTACTAACCATGAGGTTTCATCTGACGAAGAATTACCGGCCAGTGAGATTTATCAAAACCTAGAAAGTGGAGTGCCATTATTTAGAGATGTTCACTTGAGGTTTAATTTCCACCGAGAAGGTGATGCCAATGTGAGATTATTTGCAAATGGCCATGACTACAAACTTTCTAACTCAGAATATGATGTTGTGGAAAAAATGCTCAATACTCCAGGCTATGAGGCCATCAAAATAACGGCCCCACTACCTTCATCAGTTAAAGAAACAATAGTAAGTCTTGTTAATCAAGGCGTATTGTTCTTTGATAGAGATTAGAGCTATTTGTATTGGCCTTTCATGGCATAGACTTTATCATTCCAAATTTTATCAAAGCGTTCTTGGTTGTGAATAGGGCTTTTGATCATTTTAAGCGCCATCTCTTTTTGAGCGTCAGTGTTACTTGTTTTGGAATAGAGGGTTAGCGCGTAAGTAGAGAAATCGCGGATCATGAAATCAAAGATCTCTTCCATTAAATCATCTTCTACATTTTCGATTTTTTTATTCTCAAGTAGTAGCTGACCATAGGCCACAAGGGTTAGGATCTCACCGAGAGCAAGAAGGTAGTCGATATCTTTTATTTGGTTTTCATCGGGCCCACACTTCACAAGCATTGTTTTAAAGGTTTTGATTTGCTCTTTAAACACATTTACATTTTCAAGGTCAACACTATTGTAAGCAATATTGTAATCGTGGAACTGAACCTTACCAAGGCCTCCTGTGGGGCCTTGATTAAAGAGAAAGGTATCATTTGTGTTGTCATTTCTTTTGGGAACTTCAGGATACTCGCCTGGGTTGAAAAAATAATTTTTGAGAAATTTGATAATGATCGCCATGTTGACATGTGCGGTACCTTCTAGCTTTGGCAGCATGCCAATTTCGTGGGCAGCAATTTCAAAAAATGGCTCCTTTTCAAACCCTTTGGCAGCAATCACTTCCCATAATAGGCGGACTACCTCTTCTCCTTGCATAGTCACCTTCATTTTGACCATGGGGTTGTAAAGTAAATACCTTCGGTCTTCCAGGCTCGCTGAGCGCATGTAATCAGTGGCACGAGTAGCGAAGAGCTTCATTGAAAAAAGACGGCAGTAGGCATCAGTAAAGAAGCGTTTTACATGAGAAAAATTAGTAACATATTTGCCAAATAAATTTCGGTTGGCAGCATGATCCATTGCCTCGTAAAAAGCATGGGTGGCAAGGCCTATGGCACCAAATCCCAAATTAAATTTACACATATTAATGGTATTTAGCATATCATCCCAAGCGCCTTTTCCTTTTCTCAAAATATCTTTTTCGGTGATGGGGTAGTCGTTTAATCGGTATTCTGCCACGTAATTTTGCTCGTTAACTACGTTTTGGACGCATTCATATTTTGGGTGTTTAGAGTCAACGACAAAGAAGACGTAATCATCACTGCCTTCAATCTTTCCAAAGGTTGAAACTAGTGCAGCTTCATTTCCATTTCCTATATAGTATTTCTCTCCTCTTGCAAGGTAGCTTCCATCATCTTGTGGAATTAAGCGCATGGAGGAGGAATAGACATCAGCGCCGTGCTCTTTTTCCGAAAGGCCAAAGGCAAAGACTTCACCGTCTCTTAGAAGTGAGGCAGCTTTATTTTTCACATCTTCGTTTTCGCCGTTGAATATAGGTCCAAGGCCGAGCATTGATACTTGGAAGGTATACCAGTAGGTGATGCCATAAAAGCTGCTAACTTCAGCGAATTCGGTGTTGCGGCTACTATTCCAAGAGGAATTTTCATCCCCATACCCTTGGGGGGTCATTAAAGTCGAAAGTATTCCTTCTTTTTTCATAAACTCTACAAAGTCGTAGTTCCAGTTTTTTTCGTGGAAATCTTTTTTTATACTTTTTAATCCCTTTTCTTCGAACCAGAGAATGACTTTTTTCATCATTTCATGGGTTTCTAGGTTTGGTGACGATTTGATATAGGAGTTTGGGTTAAGTAGTTCCATTTGCAGGCTCCGAGTTTTTAAGGGATCGAAAAAAGAAATAATATCACTGCTTGGAGAGTGAGGGAAGGGGTCTAAGTGACGAAGAGCGGTGGTGTCCCGCTAGATTTTAGAGATGAACTCTGTGTCTACTCCATGCTTCGTTGCCACTTTCTCGTAGTAAGAAATACACTGCCTTGAGTAATCTCTCTTATCAGAGTACTGGCCTGGGTAGAAATTTCTTTTGAACCCGTAGACCACGAGATTTTTAAATGGTCCTGGAGCTATCTCAAAGTTGTTTACAGCAATTTCAATTTCTTTAGAAACAGTAGTGTTGGAAACTAAACGGTTGTCAGTACATAGAGTAACAGAAAGGTTTCTATTCATCATTTCTTTAAAAGAATGTTGCTTGAAATTTTTAAGCTCAGGATTGGTTTGAAAATTACTAGTCAAACAAACTTCGATGGTGATCCTTTGCTCGGCAATATAATTGATTAGGTTCTCAATATAGAGTTTTTTATCTTTAATATTTGGGTTATCAATCTTTGAGCTATCGAGCAGGTAGTAGGCATGTCCAAGACGGTCGGCATGAAGATCGGTAATAGCTTGAAAGATACTTTCAGCTCCATATGCTTCTCCTGCATGGACTGTTTTGTGCATAAAGTTTCTGTGAACATAATCATAAGCAGCTTGGTAGTCTTCTGCAGGAAAACCATCTTCTTGGCCAGCTAAGTCAAATCCGACTATTGGAATTGATGATTCATCACGAATCTTGACTACAGCGCGGGCCAGTTCAAGTGCGGCCATTTTCATGACCTCTCCCGCCGGACTGAAATTGTGAATTCTATAGAGCTTTCCATAATAAGGGGAAAAGCTCTCTCCAAACATCCTCATAGCACAAACGATAATACCGTATTTAAAGGGAGGCTCATCGCCATTTTTAATTTCAGGTCTTTCATTGTATTCGTCTTGTGCTCTTTTGAGCCCATCATTAACGGCCTCTAAAATGACATCCATAGTAAGAGTTCCACCATCCATATGCAGTTGAGGTGCAAACCTCACCTCCATATAGCGTACCCCTTCGTTTTGATTATCGCGGGCCAACTCATAGCTCACTCTTGCTAAATTTTCCGGATTTCTTAGTACGGCAGTAGTGTACATAAATCCATGAAGATACTCACCGAGGTTTTGGTAGCTTTCCTTAAAAACAAGATCCCTCAAACCTTCTTCTTCATATGAAGGCAGGTGAACTTTTTCAGCTTTGGCCAAATCTATAAGAGTGCGTAACCTGAGAGATCCATCCAGATGAACGTGTAAGTCGGTTTTGGGTATTTCTCTGATAAATTCTCTCGTATATTTCATAATAAAATCATCTCCATCTAAGCATTTTCGTCGCTCTAGCTATTATTGTCCACGCATGGAAGAAATGTACGTCAATATCTAGGAAGCTGAGCTGAGCCATTACTGGTGGAAAACAGTCAGAACAATATGAATGCACCCGAAGGGTCACCTAATGAAAACTAAATGGGTTCAACTATTGGAAGAATTAATTATTTGTCACTAAGTTTATAATTTCAATGTGTCGGAATTTTTTGGATGACCTTGTCTTGGTTTTTACGCTCTATCCATGTTAGAAGAGAGACCGTATCTATGACTCCTCCATTTTTTAAAATACAGCGATCAAATGTACGCCATTTGCCTTTACTCATTTTGACCTTAATGACTTGAGCCGTTCCGAAAAGCTTTTGGCAGTAATGAAAACCAAGGGTGCCAAAATTTGGCATATATCCCTCTTTTAGTGATTTTTTATCGTACTCCATGCTTTCTAAGCACAATTGGTTGCGACACTTTTTATTAAAAAGGATATTTTTTTTAAAATTGATACAATACTCGCTATTTTCATTTTTCTTTTTTGCCATATATGTGTGAGTAATCTGAAACTTTTTACAGATCTCATCGCTTTCAGAGTAGGCCATATTATTCAGAAACAAAGACAGCGTTAACAGTGCCCATTTGAACGATTTCCCTCGGAATCCAAGTATGGTTATTTTCACATTCATAGTCCTCATTAAAAGTCTGACATCCCTCTTGAGTATTTCTCATGAGGTACTCACATCTTCGCTTATCTGCATTAAATCTTCTACCAACAATTTGAACTGCATGATTGGGCTCGGGCGCGGTGAGAAGTGAATCCTGAGGATTGTGAAAGATGGAGTTATCAATCCCCACGCCAACAGGTTTACCTCTAGAAATGAGGGACTCGATTGTATTAAAAAAGGAGTCGTTGGAGTTGGATTCGTATTTCTCACTTGGCCTTTCTATTTGATGGGGCCTTTTATTTCCTCTGAGTGGAAAGCGATAGGTACACCTAGACTGAGAAAGTGTTTCCAAGATTCTTCGAAAATCATTTTGTTTTATCATATTAACCAAAACGTCAATATTAGGAAGTTCAAAAATATTTGATACAGCAGCTAGTTCTAAACAAACCAGTGGAAGGTTAATTTTATCTCCAGGGGAGAATTTCACTCCCTGACTTTCCGCATAATTTCTCATAAGGTCTTCTCGGGCTAAAGTGCTATTTCTGATGATGCTAAAACTATAATCTTCTGAAGGAAACTCCGCTTCCTGACAAAAACCATCCTTCATGGTAAGCTCTATAGCATTTTTGATAAAACCGCCTCCCAAAGGGTTTAATTGCTGAATTGGAAGGGGGAGCTCATCATATTGAAAGCTAATAGGGTTTGCGTTGATATAGTGTTTAGCTATATCGGCTGGAGAAATATTTTGGTGAGTTTCAAAAGAAACTAGATCGGCCGCTACCATGGCATAACACCACCCTGTAGAATCTTGGTGTCGACGATCGGGTAACCCTCGTCTTTCCATTTCAGGCCTTAAATCACTATGGCCACAATGGTTTCTCTCGATGTCTTCATGGTACTCCAAAATTAAGGGAGAAGAAAAGGGGTTTCCAGCAAAGGAAATTTGTTGAGAAAAAAGTAATATATAAAGATAAAAATTTAATCATCGCCATAAGGAGAGATCGGAATAATTAGTGAGTAACATAATATTATTTTCGGTCCCAGGAGCCTGTCGATAAGGAGAGGAATAGTTTAAAGTAATTATCGATCTAGGCTAGTGTTCATAGTCGCTCTTTTTGTGTAAAGAGATTTTGTTTGGCCACTTGAAGTTTCTGGTAACTTTCGATCAGAGCAAGATGTTTATCAAGGCCTTCGAGCTTCATATTTGTTTTGGTTAATCCAAAAAAACTAATCTCACGTGAGACACTTTTTATGGCGCTATTTAAAACTTCCTCGCCAAACATTCTTATTAGGTTGGGAGCGTAGTTTTCAAGTTCAAGATCTTCTCGTAGAGTGATATCAAGTACAACATTTAAGGCTTGATAAAATTTTCTTCTTGTGGGGTTGGCATCATTGAATGTTAAAAACATTTCAACCAGTCCTTTAGCTTCTTCAACATTTCCAAGTGCTAAGTGGCTTAAGCTTTTTAATTCTCCAATAGTACATTGACCCCAAGCTGAGTTTTCATCAAAGGAAACCCCAATGAGCTCGGAGATTGCCATGTAATCGTCAAGTTCACTAACTTCTAGGTTTTCAACTAATCCTGCTAGGGCCTCGTTACCGAGCGCATGAATATTGAGAATATCTGATCTAAAGCTAAGTGCTCGGTTGTGATTATCCCAAATAAGATCTTCTGGCTCATAAATTTCAGAATAGCCAGGAACTAAAATCCTACAGGACTTTGCACCCAATTCTTCATAGTCTGCAATATAGACTTCTTTTTCCAGTTCAGAGAGAATTCCCATAAGGTAGTTGTATTCCTCTTCAGTGGATCCAGAGAAATTCCACTCTGAGAATTCATGGTCAGTTTGTTCACTGAAAAACTTCCAAGAAACCACTCCAGTAGAGTCAATAAAGTGATCGACAATATTATTGTGCTCACTTACCGCGTTTTGGTTAAAGGTAGGAGGAAGTACGTCATTCATGCCTTCAAAACTTCTACCTTGCATAAGCTCTGTTAGACTTCTCTCAAGTGCTACTTCAAATTTTGGATGAGCTCCAAAAGAAGCGAATACGCCACCAGTTTTGGGATTCATTAAGGTGACACACATAACAGGGAATTTTCCCCCAAGTGAAGCGTCTTTAACAATAATTGGAAAACCTTGGGCCTCAAGCTTATCAATGCCTTCGACTATTGTGGGGTATTTCTCAAGTACCGATCTCGGAACATCTGGAAGGGTGATCTCTTCAAGAATAATTTGATTTTTCACCGCACGTTCAAAAATCTCCGACAGACATTGAACCCTTGCTTCATATATTGTATTTCCAGCACTCATGCCGTTGCTGACATAAATATTTCCGATCAGGTTTACTGGAATATAGACTGTTTCATTGTCTGATTGACGCTCATAAGGAAGAGCGCAAATGCCTCGTTCGATGGCCCCTGAATTTGTATCTATTAAATGAGAGGCCTTAAGCTCACCATCTTTATTATAAACCTCAAGGAATCTTTCATCCATTAGGCCCCCAGGTAGACTGTCATTTGATCCAGGGCCAAACCATTTTTCGTTGGGGTAGTGAACAAAATCACTCGATCCTATTTCTTCACCTAAGTAAAAATCATTGTAAAAATAATTATTGCTGATTCTCTCTAAGTATTCCCCCAGGGCCGAGCAAAGGGCAGCATCTTTAGTTGCACCTTTTCCATTGGTAAAGCACATGGGAGAATCGGCGTCTCTTATATGGACAGACCACACATGGGGAACGATATTTCTCCATGAAGCGATCTCAATTTTTATTCCAAGAGACTCTATTAGGGCCGTCATATTGGTGATTGTTTCTTCAAGAGAACAATCTTTTCCTAGAATCATGGTTTTCGTGTTGTCATCGGAGTCACTCTCATAGAGAAGACCAGAGTCTTTTCCAAGAACACCAATAGCGTTAATTTTAAAATCTGGAACATTTTGAACAACTCTTTTGACTGTGCATCTGCTCATTGAGGCGATAATACCATTTCGATCTTTCTCAGAAATGCTTTCTGGAAGTTCGGCACGAATGACAAAAGTTTGCTTGTATCTATTTTCAGGATCAATGATATTGTCTTGAGTAATGCTGATATCTTCAGTGGGGATATCTCGGGCCTTGCAATAAACCTTAACAAAGTAGGCGGCGCAAAGAGCGGAGGACGCCAAAAAATAATCAAAAGGCCCTGGAGCTGTTCCATCACCTTTATAGCGAATAGGCTGATCAGTGATGATACTAAAGTCATCAAAGTTGGCCTGAAGCCTGAGATTGTCTAAAAAGCGTACTTTTACTTGCATAGAAATAGCTCGTATCACCAAAGATATGGACTTTATAGAGATTTGACTGGTTTTTGGTAAGAATTATAGTTGTTACCTGCCTACTACGTCTGTTCAGGAAGTGTTTTCTATATATACACTGGCTTAAAATTAGTCAAAGTACCTTCTCTAAGTTCCCTGAATTATAGTAATTATTTGGCATTTTGCTTGCACTATATAAAGCTAACCAGGGATTGGTTAGTCTTCAAACAAGGATTGTTTATGAAAGCTATCTCACTTACATTTTTACTTTTAATTATCGTTTTCGCCTCAGGATGCAATAGCGATTCTGCTAGCTCTGGCAGCTCTACCGTTTCGACTGCGGGCCAAAATGAAGTTGCACCCGTTGATGTGGAAGAGGAAGGTACACCAGAGATTGTGGAGCTCCCTAGAAGAGAGATAATGATCTTGGCAGATAGCTCGGGAAGTGTGGGACTTGATGCTTGGGATAATCTTAAGGAATTTTCCATATCACTTTTAGAATCTGAACAATTAAAAGATAGTGAGACTTACTTAAATTTCATGAGCTATAGCGGTAGTCATTTACTTGAAATACATTCTGACCTTGGCGACAATTTAATAAGTGATGAAAATATTCCATGGATGAGAGAGAAAATTGAAGGCCTTTCATATTTAAGGGGGACAAGCTTTCTTTATGGCGCCCTTGAGCATACAGTTGATATTTTGACACAACCGATTTCGATGGATTCTGAGAGAATACTTTTATTAGTTGTTGATGCCGCTCCTTATCCTTTTTTAGACGGAATACATTGTAATTTCAAACAGTCCTTTGACAATACAGGAATACGTTTCCATATAATTGGCAATGGGCCTAATTTTGATCCTGATGCCTATAGTTGCCTTGTTGATGACCCTGCTACACAAATTACTCATATTGGTGACTTCACAGGCGAGACATTGGCCTCCATTTTAAATCCTGTTGCTTCAACAAATACATGTAGTGACGGAGTAATGAGTGGAAATGAAACAGATGTTGATTGTGGTGGCCCTAACTGTGGTCTTTGTCAGCTAGATAATGGGTGCTTTGCCAACTCAGATTGTGATGATGGCCTTTTTTGTGACGCTTCAACTTTAACTTGCTCTATGTTCGATGAGTGATAGCATCAAGCTTTTCATGTACTACAACTCGTCTTGTCATCATGCTTCGAATATAATACTTCATAGTCATGAATGAAAAATTTAAATGGTTATTTGAGTTAGCGGGGGTTGAAGGTGTTTTACTTGTAGGCTCCTATGCCAGAGGAGATCAGAAAAAAGACTCTGATATTGATCTTGTGGTACTTGTTTCCGATTTAAATGAATATTTAGCAAATACTAGTTGGACCCAAAAACTAGCTGAGGTGAAAAATATTCAACAAGAAGATTGGGGACTCGTTCAATCTCTTAGAGTTGAGTACATAGATGGTACAGAAGTTGAATATGGCCTTACAACATCAGATTGGGTGAAGTTGGATCCTATAGATCAGGGAACTTATAATGTTCTAAGAGGTGGCCATCAAATTCTTTTCGATCCAAATGCTTACTTTTCAGCACTCGGCTGTAAGTTTTCTGAAGCAACTACCAAATAGAAGTTAACACTTAGGGGGCTCCTTAACCCAGTATTACCAAAGCTTCGGTGTCATTAAAGCATGACATTGACTCCAATAAAATAAAACCTGTAACCATATATATTCCTAATAATGTTAATGAAAAATTAATTGAGAGAATGAATTTTTTAAAAGTATTCCTAGAAAGTGTCAGGTTGGCCTGACACTTTCTTTGTCAAAGTATTCAATTTCCCTATTTTTTTTGAATAATGAGTTTTAGGATTCTGTCTAAAACCATGAATCATTAATCATAAATAAGGAGATTTATCATGAAACTATTAGTCTTATTCTTTGCAATTATCAGCGCCAATGCCTTCTCAAGTGATCTTTCTTGCACCGACTTTTCTGGAACATGGATTGGAAGTTGTCCGGAGAGTGATGTTATAAAATTCCCGAACTTAATTGAACTTGAGCAAGTAGGGTGTGAAAGACTTGTTTGGACTAGTAAGTATCGTGATAAGAGTGGAGCGCTCGTATTACGTGATGCCCTTTTAGTTGAGATTGGTAAGAATCAAACAGAAAGAGTCAGCAGAAAAGGTAAGCTCCTTCGTAAAAGGACAATTACATCTCGTTGGCTTGCGGCCAAGACAATTCTTCATGGAACTCAAAGGAGATTTGAGCCAACTGGGGAAACCTTTGCAATTAAGTTTAAATTAGAACTTGAAGGTCATAACAAATTGAAGGCAATCTTTAACTTGACTGGCCATGGCAAGGGTGATTGTATTTTCAATAGATATTAAAATACATTCGAAAGTAGGTTTTGTGGAAATTATGGGGAAACATGTTAGTACAAGATTTGAAATTAATACAAATTTAATTAGTACTACAAGTTGTCTCCATTTTATTAAAGAAGAATTAGAGAGAAAAAAGAAAAAAAATTCCTCTTTTTCAATCAGAGGATGGTCAGGTCAACTTGGACTAGGCCATCCTGATCTACTGGCAAAAGTATTAAGAGGTGAGAAGAAAATAAATTCAGACTTGATTGAACGCTTGGCCATTAACCTCAAACTTAATTCAACTGAAAGGCAATATCTCACATTAAGGGTTTGCTATGAAAATGCCACTACTGATTCCGAGAAAGATACGTACCACCAGCTGATTCAAACACTTTTTGAAACAAAGTTAGATACCTCGTCAAAGGTTTTTCATTTCTTTCCAGATGGGCTGTACAGTGGAACGGGAAGGTGGATCGAGCATGAGGGAGGGGATTTCACCATTAAGATAACAATGAAAGTTATAGGTGGTGAAATAGGACGGAAATTTGAA
The DNA here is from genome assembly GCA_018649885.1 of Bacteriovoracaceae bacterium. GTDB lineage: Bacteria > Bdellovibrionota > Bacteriovoracia > Bacteriovoracales > Bacteriovoracaceae > JABIHA01. The sequence continues at coordinate 34,161 of JABIHA010000104.1, read as the reverse complement.
ATCTCAAATGGTAAAAAGTTTGAAACAAAAAATATTTTTTACAACAAAGTTGGTCCTCTTTTTGACATCGAAAGAGACGGTCTTCTTGCAGGGCAAGGTTGTTTAATAGATAATACTGCTACCACAAATGTGAAAGCAGGAGCATCCTCCCTTAATAGCTTTATTACTATTCATCCAAATAATAACATCGAACAATTTGGTAGTTTGACTCTTAATGGTGACAACCGTATTACCTGGAATGAAAATCTCATCTTTAAAAAATTCTAAACATCCAGTATTTGATACCTTTTTTGTTAGCTGGGTATCAGGAAAAAATTTCAATCAAAACTTAACATCATTTTAATTAAAATATAGAAAATTCTCAAGATAGGTTTAAGCCTTTTGTAATTCATGTTTTTTCATGCCATAAAAAATCGAAGATTTGAATTTTCAATTGGGGGAAAAATGAAGAACCACTACCTATTATTGATGCTACTGCTTATCTCAAATAATCTCTTCGCTGCATTAGATTCTCCAGTTATTTTTGTTGGTCCAGATGATTATGCAAAGGACAGAGTTCACTTCAATATCTACAAGATACAAGAAAATAGCAGTACTAATGATACTTTTAAAGTCCGTTACGAGTTAGCAATTACCATTTTTAATGAATTAGGAAGTAGTCAAACTTATATCGACAATTGCGAAATACTATCGGTGTGTGAGTTAAAGTCCCTAAAATTCATTGAGACACTGAATCATGGAGAAAAATCAATCGCTTTTACAATCGTCTCTGATACTTATGCAGACATAATGTTGAATGTTGTTGGTAAAATTGAATATGACCAATACATAACAGAAGATAATGTAGAAGACTACTACCAGGAAAAATTTAATACAGGATACAGAGAAATTAAATTTTTAACATTAGAAGAAAATCTGACCATTTATTCAAATTATCAAACAAGAAAGGAGATACTTTTTCCAAATGATCAGCGACCAGGTAGGAGCCAATGTAGCTGGGTAACAGATAGTGACGGATCAGATTACAGAACATCTCAACACACTATTGTGAAAAATCAACTGCAAACTCTTGAGTTGAAGGATGAAAAGATCTATCAATATGAGAGTAGTTACTATGATCATGCTTATCATTCTATTAATTATAAAGAAATCCAAGATAAGGTAAACTACTCATTCCCAGAAGAGGGGGTTGAATTTATAAAAGAATATATCTTTTCTCTTAAAGGAACAAATATCGCCTTGATGTGTATGTTTACATTTGAGATTGAGGACACCCTTAAAGGTAAAAAAGCTGTAACTCTGTCTATGCTAAACAAATACTTTGTATTTGCAGAACTATCCAGTGCCAAATATCAAGTTGGAATTGACTTGATAGAGCAGATTATGGACGCAGTATCCTTAAGGTCAATAAACTCTGAAAAGTACAAAAAGGTCTACTTATTCAAGTAACAGATCTTCTAACTCGGGGAATGCTGGTTAAGCAAAGAGCCTCAGCTCTGGTCCAGGAAGAATTAGTGAAAATATCCAAATCTCTGACAATTTTAACTCTAACTACTCAGAATTAGAGTTAAAGCTACCGACATAGGATGTGAGGTAGCGATGTCGGCCATAACAATAAAAAATTTATCTAAAAAATTTCAGGATACTGTTGCGGTAGATGATATTTCATTTGAAATTCCTTTTGGAGAAGTAACTGCTCTACTGGGTTCAAACGGAGCTGGAAAATCTACCACCCTAAATATGATCGCTGGAATTTTGCTTCCAACATCAGGAACTATAGAGTTTAGTGGTAAAACATTTGAAAAAAACTATAAAGAGGTAAAAACAAACCTAGGCTATCTAACTTGTGATATGGCCTTGTATGAAACTTTCTCAGTACTAGAAACTCTTAGGCTTCTAGGGGATCTAAAGGGGTTTTCTCAAAAAAAGACAAATGACCGAATCGAACAGCTGGCAGAGCAATTCTCTCTAGGAGAAATTCTCGAAAAACATTATTCAGAACTTTCAAGTGGACAAAAACAGCGCTCTCTTATTTCAGCTTCTATTATTCATGATCCAGAAATATTAATCTTCGATGAGGTTACTGCCTCCCTTGATTTGGTAGTTTCTAAAGACATTATGGATTTTTTAAAAGCTGAGAAAGAAAGAGGAAAGGCCATCATTTTTAGCACTCATATACTTAGTGAAGTAGAGTACCTAAGTGATAGGATTTTGATGATTGAAAAAGGTATTCTGGTAAAAGAGACAAACCACCAGGAGCTGCTAGAGAGTTCTAATTCAACAAATCTTACTGAGGCATTTTACAAGGCCCTAAAAGAAGAACAGGTTGCTGCATGATTTCGCTCAGAAATATTAAGGCCGTATTTAAAAAAGAATTCCTCCAAATAATGCGAGATAAGTCTGTACTGTTTACAAACTTTTTTATTCCCCTTTTTGGAGTTCCACTATATCTCATTTTTGTTTTAGAAGCCGCAAATTATACAGTGGCCAAGAGCAACGCTCCTCTCAAAGACGATACTATTTTTACGGTTAGTTACCAGGGCGAATTAGACCCTGAACTAGTAGATCAGTTAAGCAGTAATAAGAAGATCGAGCTAAAGCAGTTGAGTACAACTCTAAATGAAGCAGAGATTGTAGATTACAGGACCAAGTTCAAGGCATTTATAGAACTAAAGAGCAAAGGATTTAGTCTCAAAAAGAAAATAAAAAAAGATAAAAAGATATTAAAAGAAAATAATGAAAAGCTTGTTAAAGCAAAAAATGACTACCTTTCCGCCCTGCAAATTCTCAAGGGAAAGTATACTGATGATACGAATGTACATATCGCGGTATTTAAAACAGACTCTCAAGCTTTTGTCACATATTTCTTCTATTCTGAGGAAAATATCATTTCTCAGGCCGCCTTAAAGCATACTCGACTGATTTTCAAAAAGTATGAAACTCAGCTAATTACATCCTTTAAAAGTCAAAAGAACATCCAGGAGTATGAGTTAAACCCTTTTCATTTCTGGGACGTTAATCTAGACCAATCGACATCCAAATTGATAAAGGTAATGGGATTAGGAATTGGCGGCGGAATATTATTTCTACTACTAATGTCTACCTTTCATCCTACTATTAACACCACCATTGGTGAAAGAGATCAGAAAACCTTTAAAATCCTTTTGATGAATCCTATTAGCCTCCATGAAATATTTATTGGTAAGTATCTCAATGTAGCACTGCAAGGACTTTTAACTCTTATTCCGTATTTTATCGAGTTTGTTATAGTTTATGCTTGGGGAAATTCAAATCACCTATTTCAAAATCTGCCGGCCCTAACAGCAACTACTATTGCCTTCATCATCGCGGGAACAATATCGGCTGCGATTTTTATTTCGTCAATGTGTTTTCTTGCATGTGCTTTTGCCAAGACAAAAGTTCAGGCGCAATCACTCATAACACTTTTAATGTTTGCTCTTATGATTCCCATTGGCACAATCGGGGCAATGGATATTAAGCTTAGTAGTATTATGGCATGTATTCCCCTGATAAACTTTCCCATTTCTATTGAAAATCTATTGTTAAATAACCCAAATTACATTGCAGTTACCTTAGGGCTTTTTGTAAACCTAGCTGCTTCAATGGTTTTAATATGGTTTTCATTAGGGGCCTTTCTGGTCCAATGGAAAGGAAGCTCCGATATTAAGAGTTTAAATGATATTCTAAGTTCCAAAAGACGAAAATCTAAATCGTTGGCCCCGGCACATGCATTCCTAGCTTTTGCTATCGCCTTTCTGGGATATGTTTATGGTGGGTATGCCATTTCAACACTTGAAATAGATATATTCTTGTTTTTGTTTTCGCCACTATTATTTTGCCTTGGTACTTCTATATTTATTACCCAGTACTCTGGGCTAGATTTTACCAAAACCTTTGTGTGGAGAGGAGCAGACTGGCCATATATTGCTAGATTAATTGTTGCTGCATTTTCGCTTTCACTTTTATTTAATTTACTACTCAGCAATAGTGTAGCTCTCGAAATGTTTGAAATTGATTTCCCTGTGATATTTGAGTCTAATCAGTTTGCTTCTCTTGCCAGCTATTTTTTACTCTTTGCCGTCATTCCTGGCTTCTCTGAGGAAATCTTGTTTAGAGGAATTATTTTCAAAGGCCTTAGGTCACAATACAGTCTTCCAATTGCAGTGATCCTTTCAAGTGTCTTTTTTGCTGTTATTCACTTTTCAATGTTTAAGTGGGGGCACACCTTCGCCGTTGGAATATTCCTCGCCATAATGTATGAAAAAAGAGGACTGATCTCTTGTATCTTTTTTCACATTTGCTTTAATAGTTTTGGTCTTCTATTTGGTATGAACCAGGACCTTTCTTCATTTGTATCGGGGATGTCTACCACAGGACGTTTGATAATAGTGCCTGTTGCACTGGTCTTTTCATATTTTCTTATTGTGCCCAAACGAGAAGAGATACATTCGAGCTCAGAAACTTCTTTTAAAGAAGCTGCTTAAAGTGCTGGTTTTTCTGCTAATTCTTTTAACGCTTTATTCATGGCATTCAACATTGGCGGGACACCTGTCTCCATATGGTCGCAAAAAAGAGGAGCTAATAGGCCTTTAAATAATTCCTTATGAATAAGGCGTGTACCACTTGACGATGCCTCTAACTCGAATATTTTATCGTTAGTAAAAAGGAATCCAGTGAGCATATAAGCACGCCACCTAAAAAATTTGGGCCTATCAAGCTTGGTAATTGTAGGGGAGTACTGAGGTCCATCTTCGCCCTCTACTTTGCCCTTCATTGTAATATTGAGCTTCGAGCCTTCGCTAACTGACCCACTTGATTTATTGATAATGGGACTCCAGTCTTGCCATTTATTTACGTCAGCAATAATGGCCCAAACTTTTTCCGGAGGAGCAGAGATTTCTATTTCAGTAGTAATCACTTGCATCTTTCTGCCCTTAAAAAATAAAAATACTGTGCAGGCGATAACCACCGCTAAGACCACTAAAAAAACTTTTTTCATAACTTTATATTCCTCAGTCTGGCTTGAAGGATGTATTTGAAAACTATACCATTTTACTGACGTGGATCAATGAAATTGGCTACTTTTAAGTGCGCTGCAAGTGGTCTTCATGTTGAGAATAACAGGTTAAAAAAGGAAAAGAAATGGATCAGCACATATTGAGTTCCACTGGTGTAAAAATCCCTAAACTATTTTATGGCACTGCCTGGAAAGAGCATAGAACTGCAGAGCTTGTTGAGAGAGCTATTAAAAAAGGATTTAGGGCCATTGATACTGCCTGTCAGCCAAAACATTACAAGGAGCCTCTTGTAGGCCGTGGAATCCAAAGGGCCTATCAATTAGGGTTAAAAAGAGAAGATCTTTTTATCCAAACAAAATTTACATCGATTCGCGGTCAGGATCCAAACGATATTCCCTATGACCCTGCATTGCCTCTTAAAGATCAAATACACAATTCATTTGAAGTCTCAAAAAGCAATCTAAATACCGACTACCTAGATTCTTTGGTACTACATTCTCCCCTTGAGACTTGGGAAGATACACTTGTGGCCTGGCAAACCTTTGAAGAAATTTATGAATTAGGAGAAGTAAAACTCATAGGACTTAGCAATTGCTATGACCCCGAATTATTTGCAAGTCTTTATCATGAGGCCAAAATTAAACCGGCCATACTACAAAATAGATTTTATAAAGAAACTAATCACGATAAAGAGCTTAGAGCATTTTGTAGAGAAAATGATATTTTCTACCAGTGCTTTTGGACTTTAAAAGCAAATCTACATATTCTTGAAAGCGAAGTGGTAGTTGAGCTTGCGAGTAGACTGGATAAGACCAGTGCTCAGATATTTTATAGATGCCTATATCAACAAGGTATTAACCCCATAATAGGAACTACCTCAGCTAATCATATGGATCAGGATTTGGAGATACTCAATTTTTCAATTAGTGATGAAGACTGCAATCGAATTAAAGAAATGGGGCCATACTGAAACGCAACGCCGCAGCGTTGCGTTTCACCATTATTTCTCTTGGCCAATATTACAAAATGAGAATAAGAAAGTTTCAAAAAAAAGATACTGTTCCCAGTGCAGAGCTTATCTATCAAGTTTTTAAAAAATATAATGGAAATGATTATTTTGATCTTAAGGGAGTAAATGAAGTTTTAGATTTGCTGGATGCTAAAAAAAGATCAACCGCAGATTTAATGGTGATGTTTAGTCGTAGTTCCATTGTTTATGTTGCCGAGGAAGGCAAGCAAATCATTGGTGTTATAAGGGGATCAAAAAATAAAATTACCTCGCTTATGGTCGATGGCAGGTTCCACAAACGAGGGGTTGGAAAAAAATTAATAGAAAAATTTGAAGCCGATGCAATAAGTCTAGGCGGAGAGTTTATTAAAATAAGATCATCCCTTTTTGCGGTGTCTTTTTATCAGGCTCAAGGTTTTAAAAAAAACACTGGAATTAGAAAATTTATGGGTCTTAAAGTTTTCAATATGAAAAAAAACTTATAAATTGATTGTGAGTAGATAGTGATGGTTTGACTAGGATTTATTATGAGCAGTGATCTTTATGGGCCTTTGGCCTTTTTAATTGGGAAATGGGATAGCGTAGAAGACAATGGTGAGAACCGGGCGCCAGATCCAGATCGAAAAGTAGAGAATACAAAATTTCGTCAAGAAATGGAGTTCATTCCTATAGGGGACGTTAATAATCATGAGCAAAAGCTTTATGGATTAAGATACAGCACCGTTGCATGGGAAGAGGGTGATGATGAGCCTTTTCACGAAGAGGTTGGCTATTGGCTTTGGGATGCTGAAAACCAGCAGGTGATGAAAAGTTTTATTGTTCCGAGAGGAATAAGTGTAAATGCAGGTGGAACTACAACCTTTGATTCAAGAAAGTTCAAAGTTCAAGCAGCTGTGGGATCTGAAACATACGGTGTTTGTTCCAATAAATTTCTAAATGAGGAATTTAAAACAATGAACTATGAAATAGAGATCGGTCGCCTTGATGAAAACACATTTTCTTATGATGAGGATACTCAAATCAAAATAAAAGGACAGACAGAGATTTTTCACCATACTGAAAAAAATGTGATGAAAAGAGTGCTCTAAATATCCTTAACTCAATTGCCTTTGGCGGAAAACTTGTGGAAGCTAAATCATGAAATCTAAGACAATTTTAAAAGGCAAAGTAAAAACGGGAAAGGGCCACTTTTCTTGGGTTTTCGAAAATATCGAAGGATTGTGGGATCTATACAATAAGAAATCTAAACTAAATCTAATCCCTGGTTCCTTAAACCTCGAGCTTGATCACGAGTTTTCCATCCCAAGTGGCAGCACGAGAATAGAGGCACATGAGTACAATGGTACTGTCTCAGCCAGCTTTTACCCCTGCAAAGTAGGACACCTAAATGGCATCATTATTAGAGCTGATAACAATGAAAAAGGCATTGGCGCTCATCCACGCAAAATTATTGAAATTGCCGCTGAAAAGAAATTGAGAGATGAGCTAGATTTGGGAGATGGTGATGAAGTGATTGTTACTATTGAGCACAGCTAATGCGGTCTATCTCCGAAAAACTTAGTTAAGAAGGATCAAATATTTTTAAAGATTGTAGTATTTATATTAGTTTTTGCAGGATGCTCAGTAACCAAGTCTCGTGGTGAGTATATGCTTAGGAATCCTTATTAACTAATTCTTAAATTAAAATATTGACCAGTTTTAACAAACGCTACTCCAAGTATAATTCCTAGGGAAACCAGTTTCAGTGAGCTGATTTTTGGAAACTTTAAAAACACCATAATCACCACAATGAAAACTGCAATGCCTATTGGATTCATAAAAGACATTTTTCCCAAAGGATAAAGTGCGTAGGCCATAAGTCCTATGGCTCCGGCATTAACACAATCTAAAAGCAGTGAAAAATTACGAGAGCTTCTCATTTTTGGGATGACAGGATTTAAAATGAGAACAAATAAGAAAGAGGGAAGAAAGATACCAACAGATGCCACTACTGCGCCCCAGCCTCCATTTAGCAAGTAACCTATAAAAGTTGAAGTTGAAAGAACAGGACCAGGAGTAAATTGGCCAATGGCGATTGCGTCGGCAATTTGAGCACTTGTTAGCCAGCCGTGTCTTTCTACTATTTCATCTTGTAGGTAGGCAATTAGGACGTATCCACTTCCAAAAAGAACAGATCCTATTTTTGCGAATACCCAGAAAATAGCGGGTAGAGCGACACTTTTTACACCTGTCGAATCTTTAACTTTAAGGACCATGAATCCTACGGTAGCACCAATAAATAAGGCAAACACTTCACTGATGCCCGTAAAACCCAAAGCTAATACTAAGGCCGAAACAAATGCAAGCTCATAACTCTTAATTGCTTTTTTCCATAATTTTTGCAGTGCTTGAAAAATTAAAATAACAACGACAGGTTTAATACCAATCATATAGGCCTCAAAATTAGGGATTTTGTAGGCAAGAGTATAAAGGTGTGCAAGCACGCCTGTTAAAACACAGGCGGGCAAAATGAAGGATAGCCCTGAAACAAATAGGCCAGCGACTCCACCTCTGTGAAAGCCACAGTGAATGACCATTTCAGTCGAATTGGGTCCAGGTATCAATGATGTTGCACCAACAAGGTCAAGAAAATGATCCTCGTCCATCCACTTTCTTTTATCTACGACCTCTTTGTGGATCATTGCAATATGAGCAGCAGGGCCTCCAAAGGCAACGATACCTAACCGAAAAAAAAGTTTCAATATTTCTGACAGATTTTGCACTCAAGGTCCCTTTTAGCTTTTTTAGATAATTTGTACGATATCGTAAGTCGTTTGTAAGAACAACCTTCAGCGTCTTATTGGACGGTGAGTTAGCTAAAGTATAGAATCAATACAAAGGATTTTAATCCAAGAGAACCTAATGAAATGGATGGAAATGAATAAAAAAAAGTTTTTCTCGCACCTGATAACCTTATGTTTAGGTATTTTTGTGGGAAAATTGTTTTTTTCTTCTGAAACGGGCTTGGAAAATAAACTATTATCAGGCAGGAGGGGAGTCGTTACATCTGATTACACTAAAAAAAAGACAGATCAGCATACTTTACTAACCAATAACTCACCAGAAAAAAACATAAAAAACAAAAGCTTAACAAATCAAAAAATAGCTGCTGAACCTAAAAAGGTGAAGCGCAAGTTTTATAGTGCAGACAACAAAGTTGAAAAATCTCGAGAGATTGTAAATCGGGCCTTGGGGGTGGATCACAATCCATCCGAGTGGGGCCCCAATGAAGTTTTAATTGATTTATATGAAGAAGCCTTGAGCTTAGATCCAAGCAATATTGTAGCTCTTAAACAATATAGGGCCAGGGACTACCATCAGTTGGCCTGCGATGAAGGTCAGTCTTATTTTTGTAAAAGGCTTGAGCAGATTTAAGTGAAGGCTCCATTACACTTGTGAATTGGAATCTGCATAGATGTTAAACTATTACTTTCTTTTCTTTTTCTTCTTTTTCTTTTTGAATAGTTTGAGACTACAGTTGAGTTCCATTGCTCTGGCGGAAACTAGATTGTATTGACCACTTCCATCTAGTACAGAGCTTTCCTGTCCAGCTCTATCTTGCGTGGCTAGAAATTCATCGTGGGCACGATTTGTCGACGTTAAGGCCTGTGCATACATTGAAACGGCCATTTGATTCGCCATAATTGATGCATATTTACTTGCAACCTCTCCCACAACAGAACCCCACCTAACATTTTTTCCAAATGTAAATGTATTAGTGCTCTTATTGTATGCGGAATTACTTTCTATAATAAGTAACAAATCGGCTGCTTCACTTATATAGCTAAGCTCCGGAGCCATATTATAGAGCTCTCCCAGTGCAACTTGTTGAACAGCTCCACCTTGTACAGTGACATAAATAACTTTTCTAAAAGTTGAATCAGACTTTTGAAACCCACCAACTGCGGCTCCTACCATCGACTTACCAACTTCTTTTGCAATTTTTGTATTGGCCGCTTTTATAGTGTTTGTTGAAAATTTTCTAGTAATTTTTAACATCGCCTCTTGCATGGCATCCACCGTAGTATCTGTCAGAGCTGCGCCAGCTTCACGGGCGGTTGATTTTACGACCCCACTCATTCCGGCTGCTGCCATTTCTCGGGTAACCGATGCCAAAGCAGAAGAGCCATAACTAAAGCCACTACTCATGGATTTTTTTGCTGCTTCTCCAGCAGCTTTAGCGGCTGCCTTGGCAGCTTGCCTGCTGACACCTTCACCGGCCTGTTTCATGGCCGCCCTCATAGCTTCTTTTTGCACTTGTTTGGCCATGGAGTTTAACTGTGCTTTGGCAATTGCCTTGCCGATACCTTTAGCTGCATTTTTAACTCCTTGCTTTAATACTTCAGCAGCTGCTTTTTCCATTGGTTTGGTCAGGAAAGTTTGAAGCCCCATAGTGGCCACTGCTGAAGCGACAGTGCCGGCTCCCTTTGCGACTGCTTGAAATGCTTTGTCAGAGGTTAGCATCTTACAACAACGCTTGTGTGCCTTTTTACTTGTATAGGGATCATATCTATTCATTAATTTGGGATTTTCGGTCAAGCGTTTCTCATCTTGCTTGGTCAAACTTCCGTAGCAAATAGCTTTTTGAAATTGTTTTTCTTGTTTTTTGGCAAGCCTACCTTTCTTTCTGTCAATTCGGGCAACCTTTCTAGTATTGCCTTTTTTCTTCGCTTTTTTAGATCTTTTGTCGAGACGCATGCCTTTTCTTGTTTGTCTGCCAAGTTTACGACTACGTTTTTTTGATTTTTTCTCTGTTTTCCAGTCGGCGACATATTTTTCGCAACCTACTACTTCCATTTTTCTATCTAATTTAGTTTTAATTGTACTATTGGCAACACTCGCTCCTGTGGAAGCTGCCGCTATTCCAATTGAAGCACCTGCAGAACAACCACCAAAGGTAACCGCTGTACAAACAGCACCCCCATAAGCTGCGGCGGTGACTACTCCAACTTCTGTACCCGTTTCTCTGGCGGTTTCTTTTTTAAACCATGAAACACAGCAGTCTTTTTCATATCCACTGCCTACAATATCTCTGGCACCCATCTTACATAGGACTCTAATTTCTTTTTTATTCTTCTTTTTTTCTAGGCGATCATTCATTCTCTGCTTTTTCCCCTGAAGTCGGTTAACAGCGATATCTTTGCCTTTTCTTTTTTTACGTGCAATTCTCTTATTAAGGCGCTTATTTTTTCTAGCTTGCCTTTTTTCAATACGTTTTCTTTTCTTTTTAAATTTCCCTTTTGATTCAAGTCTTTTATATTTTTTTTCAGCGCGAGCACTTTGTCTGTCCATTTTTTTATCTTGGCGTGCGGCCCTTTTTACCTGCCTTTTTTCTTTCCTTACGGTCCTTTTCTCTCTGCGATTTCCCACTCTATCTTTTTTCTTATCAGACCAAGTGGACTCCTTCAGCTCTTTAACACTCGCTTTAGCAGCTTTTTTATCTGACTTACGTATATTTTTACTTTTCTTTCTTTCTGCTTTGTAGTTTCTTCTTTTTTTGCCTCTACAATATTTTTTACTGGCGCCAATCTTTTTCGCCTCTTTTTTACATATACTTTTACACTTACTAAATCTTCCACCCTTATCCATACAGTCGGAAAATATTTTTTCGAGTTTTTTATTTCCACCAGAGCTGCTTTTTTTCGCAAGTAGATCTCCACTACTGAATCCAATGATTAGTAAAAGGACCAAAGCCTTTGCGGTGTTGGTGGTGAATATTGTGAATAGTCTTGTCGTTAAATTTTTGATAAATACTTCTTTGTTTAGTTAATAGTTAGTTAGCAAAATTACAAAAATTAAAACCTAGAACTAAGTACTTCTTTGAAACGAATCGGTAGTTGGGAGAGGGAACTTGAGTAAGTTCGTTGGGTATTGTCGAATTAGTTGAAATCACTAAGATTTTGTATAAACAAAGTTTATTCACCAACATCCCCCAGAGTAGACCCTTTCACATCAAATTTAACAATCGTTGTGAGCGTCTTATAGACTTTCGTATTATAGCTCTAGAAAGAGCGCAGAAAGTGGCCTGGACATTGTATTAGCTAGTTATAAGAATAAGGCTTAAAATTTTTAAAAATGTAGTGCCAACAAAATGGGTGAATACATACTATTAAATAAAATACCTATTTTTTATTTATCAAATTTCTTGGATTCTGTGTGAAATTGTAGTTTTATATAAGGCATGAAAAAGAATAATTTTTTAGACCAATTTCTAGCTAACCATTTCTTGAATACTTCCTTGAGAGCCCACCTCCTCGTTTTCTCTCTTTATGGGATGGGGTTTGTATTTGCCTGGTTTTTAAAAGACTTTTACTTAGTTAATGAGGCCTCAAAAGATATTGCTTTCTATCTTATTTTTGCGGCCTATATATTAGTCCTACCTCTTAGCAGGATGCCGCTAGTTCAAGTCATGGGTAAAGGTGGATATAACAATAGCAATCCTAGGGCCCAGCAGAAAAGCTTAAATGATGAATTCTCAATACGAGCAAGTGGTATACACTCGAACTTTTTAGAATCATTTGCCCCCTTTAGTGTGGCAATGATAATTTCCTATGTAAGTGATTGCGATCCAAGAAAAATGGCAACAATGGGAATCACTTATCTTATATTGAGAGTATTATTCTTACTTTCATACCTGTTCAATATTGGGTTTCTCAGAAGCACATTTTGGGGACTTGCAAATGGAATTGTGATGGTCCTCATGATTTCACATTAAAGATTAAGGAAATAAAAAATGGCCAAAGAAAAGATAAGATGTGCATGGGGAAGTAGTGACCCAGATATGCTTAAATACCATGATGAAGAGTGGGGAGTCCATGTAACGGATGATCAAAAATTATTTGAATTTTTAATCCTAGAAGGAGCTCAAGCAGGACTCAGCTGGTTGACCATTCTAAAAAGAAGAGAAGGCTACCGGAAGGCATTTGCTAACTTTGATGTGAAGAAAGTGGCCAGATTCTCAGAAAAGAAAATTGAAAAACTATTACTAGATCCAGGCATTATTAGAAATAGACTCAAAGTGCGATCAGCTGTCCAAAACGCAAAATTATTTATTGAAATTCAAAAAGAGTTCGGCAGCTTCTATGAGTACAGCATGCAATTTGTTGGGGGCAAGCAAAAGGTAAACAAGAGAAAAAAAATGAGTGATTACCCCGCCACCACAAAAGAGTCAGATGCATTCAGCAAAGACCTAAAAAAAAGAGGCTTTAAGTTTGTTGGCTCTACCATTATCTACGCTCACATGCAGGCAAGTGGCATGGTCAACGACCACTTAATAAGCTGTTTTAGATATAAGAAAACTTGCCAAAAATAATCTAGGGTTTCACCCTACAACTTAAATCCACATAAACCGCTATTCCAGGCTTTGGGATCACTTTGCGATTGTGGCCTACACCGGAAGCACTTATATTAAACACGGTCGGAATATTAGCTATGCTGGAAAAAACAGCGTAACTCGATAAATTGGCCATGCCTTCTCTGCTCGCCAAATCTCTAATACCAATCATATAGCAACTATCTGTAAAAATCTTGTCACAGTAATGGGTGAATTTACTTGCATCAGTTGCTTTGATACTAAAAAATTCAACCTTAATACTGCCGCAGAATTGGGCCTGACGTCTATATTTGATGCCATTATTTACGGCATTGACACCTGCATGGCCACAGTAGGTAGTTTTCATCGAACCACCAATTCTTCCTTTAGTAATTTTCGTTGTACAGTCGATTTGCTTGGCAAATGTGTTAATTGTTAAAAGACTCATTATAATAGTAATAAAAATCTTCACCTCTGACTCCTAACGGTTAAAGAACTCTCTATTAGGAAATATCACCCTCTATGGGGTAGATATATGATATGAGTCAGCAATGTTGTGCTATTATGCTACTGTTTCTTCGCTTTGATTTTTTTAACAATTTCTCGGTAAAATGGAACACAGGTATTTTGGTTTTGAATCAAAATTTTCTGTGCAAATCCTCTCTCTCTAAGGCCTTCGCCATATCTTTTGTACAGACTTCTAAATCCTCTAGGCCAAAAATTTCTTTGGGACTCAAGACTGAAACTCAAGGTCTCTAAAAATAGTAGACCTCTAGTGGCAGATTTTTTCATCAATTCAGAGACACCAAAGGCTCCGGCAGTAAGAACGGCGGAGCTTACGATGGTACCTGCAATTATCTTATCTGTTGATCGACTAAAATCTATAAAAGGAGCTTCTGCTTCAAAAGTTGCAACTCCATAACCAGGCACTATGAAAACAGTGGTAAAAACTCCCGGTCCAATGAGCATTCCTCCAGCAGCTCGGAAATCCCAACCCTGGTTTGAATAAACTCTTTTCCTTTCTAATTTGCAATTTTCAGTTCTCCATTTTGAGATATTATCACTTTCCGCCCAAGAACTTCCCACTAGGATAAAGTATAGTATCGTAGCAATTGCCTTCATTTGTACCTCCATACGAATAAAAGGAAATATACCAGTGATTTGGGTCGCTTTGGGAGAATCTATAAAAACTTCCATAAGTCTTGAAAAGTGTTTGAAATAGAATCGAATTGGTCCATCTTTAGATACAAAATTTTTACAAAACTTGCTGCTTTGCGAGCACTTTCAGAGCTGATAAAGATGACTTTCGACTCCCCCCAAGCTATCTTTTTGCAATGGATGAAGCGCATAGTTTTAGAAGTAATATTAACAAGATTTGTCTTCATTCATTTATGACTGGGCTTCGACCTTTCTTGCCCATACTCTTTGTTTTTTTCATGGATCTAGGTTTTTCCTACACACAAATTGGGATGCTTTTTTCGATTCAAAGTTTATCAGTATTATTTCTAGAAATTCCCGCTGGCAGTTTTGCAGATCGTTTTGGTGCTAAGTGGTCTCTTGTTCTTTCAAGTTTATTTCTAGGAACGACACTTATTTTAATTGCTAATATAAGTAGTTACTCTTCCATGTCATTAGTTTTTATCCTCTGGGGAGCAGGTAAGGCATTTTATTCGGGAAGTGATACAACTCTAATTATCGAATCTCTTGGTCAGTCGGGGAAGAAATATCTATCGTCTAAATACCTTGGAAGAAAATGGGCATGTTTTTATTACGGGCTAGCAGGAGGAGGGCTTCTTTGTCCTCTCTTTTTAGCATACGACATAAGGTCTACTTTTCTTTTCTCAGGAGTCTTAACATATATTTCGATTTTTATTTTACTGACAGTCAAACAGCCTCCACTTGATAAAAGCGCAAAAGGAGAAATACATCACATTACTTCTTTTAAAGAATATTTTAAGTATATAAGAAATGGAAAAAACTATCTGCTAAGACATCGAACCATCAAATATCTGCTCATATTTTCTGTCATGTTTGCAGTGAGCTCCATGGTATTTTTTCAATACATTCAAAAGATGCTAACAGACTCTGGGATTGAGGCCAAAAACTTTGGTTACTTCTATGCCTGCTTTACGGTTATCGCTGCATTTTGCTCACAAAAGGCCTATATCCTGGACCGAATGCTGGGAGAGAAAAGAACAATTTATTTACTAATCTTTATGACGATCACTGCACTTTTCACGCCTAGTGTTTTAGTGATTTTTCCATTGTTTCTTATTCCTCACTTAATTATGCAGATGCAAGCAGGGCTTTTTATGCCACTGATGAATCATTATTTAAATCATCATATTGAATCCCATCACCGAGCAACCCTAAACTCCATTAAATCTTTTTGTAGTGGAGTTATGATTGCCATCTGCTCTACTGTTGTGGGGCTGATTGCGGACCACTACGACTACAGAACTGGGCTCTTTTGCTTAGGGGGACTATTTTTACTTGTGGCCATTGGCCCATCTCTCAAAATTTCAGAGAGGATAAGTCGAAAAAGGAAAAAGCTAGCTGCATAGTTAAGTTTTATATGGAGAAGTCATGAAGTGTTGTGATGATAAGCAAAAATCTAATATTCAAGAAATAAACCTAGAAGGACTTATTTGCTATTGCTTTAATCATTCTAAAATGGAGTTATATGAGGCAGTGAAAAATGGAAGTGAAAAAGTCATCGTCGACGATATAAAATCTAAAATGACTAAGCCAGGCTGTTTTTGTGAATCTGCCAATCCAAGTGGGAAATGTTGTCTTGGTGATATCAGCACTTTTATCAAGTTATCTAAAGAAAATCGCAGTAGTAATTAATTGAATTTTGACAAAATATGCTCAAAGAATCTTTTACCATCAGAAATATCATTTTCATTACAAAATTTTTCTATATCGCTTCGGTAACTGTCGAGCTCACTATCCATTCTTGAGAGCGCCCAGGCCATAAAAAATTTAATATGTGGTACTTCTTCATTTTTATAGCAATCTAGTAACAAGGGAATTAATTCAGACAATTTAGGTGCCATTAGGCCAATAGTGCAAGCCGCTTTTGAGCGAGTTGGTAGGTCATCACTATTTTTTAATTCATCACCTAATGAGTTTATATCAAAGATTCTAGTTTTTCTTTTGTGTTCACAAAGTACCTCAAATTCTTTTTGAAGTACTTGGTTTGTGTAGAGCTCTGGGGTAGACATCATTAACTCAAATGCTTGATCAGGAGTTAATCTGCTAATGCTTTCCTCGTCCTCATCTTCACCAATTCCTCCAAAGTCACCATATTCAAATCCCTCAGCATAGTAGTAATGAAAGTAATTATTGCAAGTACTACATTTTTTGATTTCTGAGCCTGGAACATTTCCATTGCCAATATATGAAAGGGCAGACACTTGGGCCTGATTACTTTTGTCAACATCCGCTCTTTGAGCAATACTACCGCAGCTACTACATTCTTTTTTACTCATCATAAACTCCAAAGCTGATGCTTTCCCTAGTCTTGGATTATTTGTAGGCCTTACATTTGTCTAGCGAGGGCACACCTCCCACAATCTCATCTTGATGATAGCTCAAGCACATTTCACAGACTTTTTTGTTAAAACCTGGCCGATGCCTAGCAAAGCAAAGAAACTGACAAGAGTAAATACGATCTTCCTCAATAGAAGGACCACTATTATGTGGAGCTATCTCCAGGTTATCTATTTTGCGATCAAAACCCAAGGCATGTGTAATGTGCATAAACTCGTGTGCTGGAGTACTTTTAAAGGCGTGCTCTTTAGGCCCTTGTAAACACTCTGGCATGGCCACAAGTCGCTTTAATGCTATTTCAGTTGGATGAGAACCTTGGACGTAAGAAGCGACTGCTCCTGATTCACTGCAGGGCCGATCTTTTCCTTTAAAATTTTCAGGACAGCTTAAAACGAGTCCACCCTGGTTAATAATTTCAATATAATTTTGCTCCAGCACTTGATGTAAAAGAGGCTGAGGAAATTGTAACTCACCATTGTTTTCATCTGGAGCAAAACATTGTACAAGAGAATTAATTCCTTCTCTAATATTTCTCTCAATTTCCATGACGTCATATGAAAAGCATGATTTATCAACGGCAATCCCCCATCCGTTGTAATAATAGTTTTCATCCTGACAGTCATTACCAGCATCCTCTCCATAAATTTCTGAAAAAATATTTTCTATCGTCTTTGGTCTATCACCGATAACCGCCATACATTGAAGAGAATTTTTTTTCTTTAAGCACGCTGTATACATATCTGGGTAGGGGACTGGACGAGGCTGTTTTTTTTTTCTAAAAAGCCTTGATAGAAGTGGTCCAAGAGAAATTTCTCTATCTTCTACTCTAGATTGCAGTAGTTTTCCACCTTTGTGAATTTCTACTTTGACACTAGATCTTTCACTATCAATTTCCAATTTTCGAACTACATTCCCAGATCCGAGTTGATAGTCGATTTGGTTTTTTACACCAGGACTTGGGTAAAGGTAATGGGATTTAATTTGATATTTCTGGCCAATTCTTTCAATCAACATGCCATCTCTAAAGTGCAATTGTTCATCAAAGCTGCCATTATAGTCAGTATCAAAATAGAAAAAACGAGAATTCCCGGAGTCCGACCATTTTCCATCAACCCTACCATCGCGATTAATATCTAAAACTCTAAAAGGTGACTTGTTAAGGAGATATGACTTTTCTAGGCTTTGTGAAAAAGCTGACGCCATAATAAAAATGGAAAAAACAAAGGCTCCTCTCATGAGCCTCTTTTCGGTAACTCTATAAAAAACCATGATTATTCGACTGATTCAGTCCGACTTATTCGAAAGTGACGTAGTAGAGCCTGTAGGCGAACATGCCACCTCCTGTGTAGTTCATAGGGAAGGCCATATAGAATTCTCGTCCAGTTGGACCATTCATATACTCGACATCAAGATAGGCAGTAGCGCTAACAGCGTTGGTACCACCTGCAGGAAAGGTGGTATTATCGAAGGCAATGGCAGCGGGTTGCCAGCCCGCACCTGCAATATAGCGTACATATTTAATGGTATCAGCATCTAATCCATAAACAAAAACAGCGTGGCCTTCGGCGCTCATACGAAGTATTGAAACTCCTGAGTACCACTCTTGAAACATAGAGGCGACTGCTCCAAAACCAACACCTTTTTCATACTTGTTCCATTTTTGGCAAGGGGCTGAAAACATCCCTGTACACCAAGTCTCGGTATAAGTGGCAATAAAATTTCCATCATCATCTGATTCCACATTAAAGTTGTTGATTCCCCAGCCTTGAACATCACCCCACTGAGTAGGACCAGTCCAGGTATCTCCATCGTAGTGATAGGCATAGGGAGCATTAATTCCCCCAATATTACCATGAAAGACAAACATGGCATGACCATTTTTTGAGTAGGTCACATCTAAGCGGTCCGATATTAATGCTGATACAGGGTTTAGGATTGTAGGTCCTATGCAACCAGCGCCAGCACTACAGTGCCATACATCAAAGGTTGCATTAGTCAGGCCGTTGACAACAATGGTGTTTCCATTGCCGTCAGTGTCCGAAAAGGTTTCTCTAATATTGGCAGCAGCACTCATCGTTAACGTTGTAGGAGCTCCATCCCAAACATTGGCAATTCTCTCTGTGAAATTTTGTGTTACACCATTTTTGGCGATATCAATAAAAAGGTCAGAGGGAGAGGTGTTGTGAATTTTAGAATAACCTCCAGAACTATTTTGAATTACTTCAATAGATTGACTTTGTGGCCACATTCCGGCGGCAAAGTCGTACTCACCAAAATGCAGATCATAGTCATTTGCTCTATATACTGCATTTGTAATATCACCATTTATAAAAGGCGCTATATCAACAGTTCCACTAAAGCATCCTGAACCAAGACCACCAAAGGTTTGTCTCAAAGTAGTCGGGGCTGCATCCCAAATAGCCCCGTTGAAGGCCATTGAACGAACCTTCCCATACATTCCGGTAGTGTTACAGCCAAATTTATGTTCGAAAAATGTCATTAAAATATTATTAGTGGTCGATCTCCTCACAGAAATATTTGCAATATAATATTGATCTCCATCAAGTAAATTCTTCTCGTAAGCTATGGTTGCGGGTTGAATACTAAAGGCCTTAAACTCAGTGGTGAAAATAGCGCTAATGCTTCCGTCTGTAACACTTCCCATGATCAGCTCTAATGTAGCATTCTTCACATATACTGTAATATTTGTTTGAATATTGGTCATGGTGGGATTTGGGTCAGGAATAGTACAAATATTATCTGAATAAATAACCGTTGCACCAAGGCCTGTAAAAGAAAATGTCCTATTATCGGTATTGCCATTAATCGTAAGATTCACGGCAGTGCAAATATTTTGCTCACTAGATGTATCTAGGTCATGAGTCAGACTGAGCAAAGAGACTGGGGCGGCGGCAGCTCCACTAGCATTGTCATCTTCTTCAGGGATCGTAAGACTTGCCTGATTGCATGAAGTCGTAATGAGTGTCAAGGCCAGGATCAGACATAGGCACAACCACTTAATAAAAGTCGCTTTAATCACATTGAAATTTGATTTCAACATTTTCATATTATCACCAGCTTGTGCTTATTACCTGATTGATATTCTACAGTGGGCGTGGGCCTAACCAAACTTCAAGGGTTTTGGACACTTCTTTTAGACGATAACCTCGAGAACTGTGTCTTTTTCAAGGCAGTTTTTAAATAAAATTTATTGATCAACATATGGCGGGCTAAATACCCAAATATGGGTGTTATTTGCTGTTCATAAGAAAGTACATTTATGCTGGTACAATGAATTGATTACTAGGGAGAATTCATGATCAGGTTATTGGGAATAGGCTTAGTTGTAATGGTCTTTAATATGATGCCAGCTTTTTCAGCGGTATTAGATGTCCACCATGTTTTTATTGGTAAATGCAATGGCGATGATACTGGTAAAACTTCAATTGGAAATGCTTGTAAGGAACCGAAATTCGCTGGAAAAAAATTAGTTGAGTGCAAGAAAAAATGTAATAGTAAATTAGCACTAACTTGCTCTAAGAGTGGAAAATTTACTTGGAAAGTTATAGAGAGCAGAACTTGTAGCAAGAAGTCTGTATACGTAGGCTCATGTGGTGATGAAAACCAGAATACCGGCTATCAAAAACTTGACGACGCCTGTGCCAGTGGCAGGTGGAACCAGAAAACCCTTTACCAATGTGACAATGGTAAAGTGAAAGGTCGCATGTATTGCCAACAAAGAAATTTAAATGCTCCCAAGCACGCGATCTTTTTTGATAAATGTGGTGGAAACCGAGTTGAGTCGACGAATTCCAACAATTTAGATAAGGCATGTAAGGGCCATGCAGGTCGGACACTCTACGAGTGTAAAGCTGATTGTGCTAAGCGAGGAGGCGGGGTCATTGGTTCTGTCTGTACAAAATCAGTTTGGAAAATTGCCAAAGCAATGGTGTGCACCAATGGAGGTGGAGCAAAGTTAGAAGGATGTACACCTGAAGAGGCAGAGAAAATCAGTAGTGCGTACGTCAAGGCGAAAAAGAAGATTGGTAGACTAGAAGGTGATATCGAAACAGTCTTAAGTGAAGGGAAATTGACCAAAAAATTAAAAAATAGGGTGAAAAAAGCACTTAAAAAAGTTCGAAAAATTAAAAACTCTTTAAATCAAAAGTCGAAAAATTTTGTTTGCTATGACAGTGTAAAGGGCCGATGTGGTGGTCATTCTGCACAAGCAGGAGCCAAAAATATAGCATTTTGTCCTAGCTACTTCGGAAACTCAGGTAGCATTGACACTAGGTCCTCAACTCTGATTCATGAATTTGCCCATATGACTGGGATAATAAATTTTGGAGGGGAAAGATACTTCGGAAACCTAGGTGATTATCCAAGAGATTATAAAAACCATAATTGGGAGAGCATTGCGGATTCTTATGACTGGTGGTCAAAACATAAGTTTTGTCTTCCGAATAAGGGGGGGAAGTTTGGATGTAAGGAAGTCACTGAGAGAGTGAGAACAAATAAAGCTAGGGTTGAAGTGGCAAGGTCACACAGCTTTTTTTATGGAAAATGCGGAGGAGAGCTCACTAGGGCCGCTTCTTTTAATAGCATCAAAAGGGCCTGCAAGGATCATGAGAAAAGAACTGTCTATGAATGCGAACAGCTATGCTCCAAATGGAAATTTGATAGTGATGGTGTTAGAACATGTGCACCTAAAGATAGGAACTGGAAAACTATTCGTTTCATGTCATGCGATCCAGAAAAGCAAATAAGATTTAATATTTGTTCAAAGGGCCAGAAGAGCAAAATTGTGAAAAGTTTTTCAAAAGCAAGAGAGCTGCTTAAGAAGGTGAAGTCTCAGCTTTTCAAGGTGAAAAATGTTAATTATACCTCCAGAATAAAAAAACAAGTTAAGTCTGCCAGTAGAAAAACAGCTAAAATATTGTCAAAACTAAAAAGTAAGGGAAAGGAGTTAATTTGCTACCAAAATAGTGGTGCAAAGTGTGGTGGTCATCTTGCCGAGGTGGGTGCGAAAGATATAACCTTTTGCCCTGACTTTTTTAAATTAGACCTCAAAAAAAAGGCAGGCATTTTAATTCATGAACTTGCTCATAAAGCGGGGATGAAAGAAGAAGTCGTCAAGTTTCAAGGAGCTCGCAATCCTCCAGAAAATACAAGTGGCAAAGGTTTTGAGCAAATCCCAGATAGTTACAGGTGGTGGGCGATAAATCAGCTTTGCGTACCTACTAAAGAGGGGTGCTTATCTGTAAAAGATTCTCTCAAATTAAATAAGAAAGAAAAAAGTCAAAGCACAGATGAAGAGATCGCTTTAGAAGAGGAAGAAGCACAGGAGAGTTCCACAAGAACAAAAACTGCAAGACTTAGTAAAAAGTCAAAGAGCACTAGAAGCAAAACGAGAGCAGCTAAAAAAACCACTTCTAAGAAGAGTTCTAAAAGCAAAACAAAATCTAGGGTCTCTAGTAAATCTAAAAAAACAAAATCTACAAAAAAAGAAGACAAAAAAATTCCTAAGAAATGCCCAAACAAGCGTCCACGTTTAAATAAAAAAGGTGAATGCGTTGAGTGTATTAAAGGTAAGAAATGGAATAAAAAAGAAAAGAAATGTGTGAAGAAATAAGATTTTCGAGTTAGTTCCTCTGGGGCATATTACCTCCTCAATATCAGTTTTGGGAACACTATGAATTCACAGCAAAGAAGCGCCTACTGGCGTACCAATCTAAAATACCTCTCAATTTTGCTCTCCACCCCTGCACCTCCAGCTCATATTCAAGACCTGGTTGAAGATATAAGAGTTCCCTGTACAGATACTATCAAAGTGTAACGCAATAGTATTTGGGTCTCTTGTCTGAGCCTAAATTGAGGCCTTTGTTTTTCTTAAAGCCCACAGGGCATCTTTTGATATTTTTTAATTTGGCCTTTTTAAAATTGATACACGCTCTGTCTGCACCTTTCGCGTAAGCTGATTTACGAAAACCTACACTAAATTAGTATTGGAGCTGAGGTCTTAGAAAGTATTCAAATCATTAAATCGTACTTTTATTTAGCATTGGTTTTTCTGGCCCAGCCTATTCGAAGGGAAAGGTTTGCTTTAGATGGACTAAAAAACATAGATGTGCCAAGTTTAGGATTGGACCTGTGTTCAAGAAAAAGAGTAAGAAGAACACAACAGTTGTTGTTGAAGTAAATCAAGCTCCTATTACCAACGAAGTCATACAAGAAGTTTACGTCTAACAACCAGCAATAGAGCCAACAGGTCCTGCGATTATAGATGCAGAATTTGAATGTACTATTTCTGTTAAAATTGCTGTTGACTCAACTGCTTGTAGCTGGGATTCATATTCAAAGTCTGAAACATTTTCGGCTTCAGGTGATGGACTCAGGACTATCGCAGAAGAGCTAACCTACAATGCACCATTTTTAGCTGATAAATACGCAAAGGAATTTCCAGAAGAAACATATATTGGCGGCAGATATGTAAAAAGAGCTTATATTTGTCAGATCAGCGCAAGATCTTGTAGTAAGACTGAAATTTATGATAACGGTTCTGTTGAAACCTCACACATCAGTACTGCAGGTATTGAGGCCATACTTTGGTAGTAAACTTATTTATTTTAAAGAGCTACGTTGTATTCTTTAAATAACGGAGTCGATTGAATACTCACCATCATTTGGTAACTCTCACTATTTTGTATCTTGTCGACAAATTCATCAAATTCAAGACTCTGCGAGAAGTTCTCTGAGTCTTGATAGTTCTTATACAAATTAAGTAGTATATAGGCGGGGATTAACTTCTCTAGACCGGTATGAATAACTAGCTCAAGTAGAGCATAGCTTGGATCATTAAGCCGTGTCCAAATCCCATCCAGATTTTGATACATGTAATTTTCATAAATATTACCCTCACTGGCATTTGTACCTGTTTTAAGCGCCATTGTTACCCAGTTATAGTAAAATCCATAGAGCCCAAAGAAATCTTGTGAGCCAAGGTGAGAGGCTTCATGTGATAAAATTAGTAAATTAAAATCTGTAACATCTATTGCTATGAAACCTGGGCCTGTAAAAGACCTACCACCGTTGAGTTTAAGTACATTTCCAACCCAGTCGTTTGCCTGATATCTCCAATCGGTATCCATAATTTGAGTTACCTTTAGATCCCATTCACCAACCCCATAGTAATTCTGGAAATCACTTTCAAGATCAAGCATATCTTGAATTTCAGTTTCGCTATAGTGATCAGTTAAATTCACTCTTACTCCAAACAAAGTGATCTTAAGGGCCGCTTCACCAGCACCGTAGGCAGCTCCTTTAGCGAATCCGGAGGCCACATGTTGATTGGTTATGAGGGCTACAGTTCCACCTTGAAGACCTTTTTTTATAGCGTTGTGACCAACTTCTAGTGCTATATTGGCCAAAATATCTTCTGTGGCAGGGTTTTCAATATCAAACTTGATAGTTGGCTTCCCAATGGCCATAGGTAGTAGTGCTTCTGCTACTTCAAAAGTTCCCCCTACAAAACCCCCGGCCAATATATTTTGTCCTGTCAGAATTCCTTGAAGTGTTCCTTCAAAGACTCCCACTGAAAATATCTTTAAATAATGTCCTGGAAGCCATGGAGCATATGAGACAACTGATTTGGCCACATCCCACGGAGTTTCTTTAAAACCTTCTGTGAATTTTTTGTTGTGAATAAGTGTATGAAGGGAATCTTTTACCAGTACATTGGCAATTGATCCCACCATGACATTTCCAGAGGCCAGAGTAACGAGTATTCCGGCAGCAGTTCCCGCTAGGTTTTCAGGAGCAACAATCTTTAATACAACTTTCGATACTTGGTACATAAATCTTGAGAATCCGTCTTTTCCCAAAATAATGGGATGGCCGCGTCTTCCAAGCACAGTCTCTTTAAACTTTTCCATCCAAGGGGCATCAGGAAATAATATCTCTAATTTAGAGAAGTCTTGGATTATTTGATAACGCTTAGGAGTTCTACCAACTTCAAAGCTTAAAGCAATTTGGTCTTTGGCATCTTTCTTATCATTAAATTCACTAAGCTTCGTTTCAATAAGGGCACTATTTTTCTTTGCCCATCTTCTTAACTTGAGAATGACTTGATCATTTTCCATCCCCAGTAAAAGAGTTCTGTAAGTATACTCTTTAATATATTCACTAATAAGATCCAAATGTTTTAAGACAAAAATATCGGTTATGTAAAACCTGTCGCCATCATTAGGGATTGGAACAGTCTTGTGAGAGGTCATCAATTCCTTGACAAGAAATCGAACCAAATCGAGTTTAAAAGGTGAGCTGTGAATAGCATTGTAAAGAGGAATAACAGATTGCTTAATGATCTTATCATCACTCTTGTCGTCTTTAATTTTGTGTGCGACTATAGAGTCAGGTTTTTCAATGAATTTTACTTTTAATTTGAGGTCTTTGTAGAATTTTTTAGAATATTCTTCTCCAGTTTTCTTTAAGTCTCCAAGAAATTTTGCGTAATATAAAGAGCGATAGGTTTTTAGCTCCTTTTTCTTTACATTATTCATTTTTGTTACAGTAAGTCTTTTAATAGGAGATAGTCCCATTATTTTTCCTCTCATATATCGTAGTATATGAGTACTTTCTGAGTCGGACCCAATGGCGTTATATTTTGTGACTAGCTTATTTCTATTAATTTTAATGAATCTTTGTTTTCTAATAAATTGCACTTGATAGAGACTTGCATTTCCATAGAGGTTATATTCTTGGACTATCCATTTCTTTTCTAATTGGGGTACAAGCGCTTTAATTTTATCTTCTTCGTTCTTTACCAGTATTTTTAAGAGTACTGGGAAGTTTTCTAAAGGTTTGTCTTTTAATATGCTGGCAACAAAACTTTGCTCTTCCACAAGCTTTTTGTCATTCATTACGATGTAGAGTTGGTCGATAAGGTCTGCCATTATAAGATCTAGGCGAAAAGGTAGGTCTGTTTTCACAAATCCTTTTGAATCATCTATACCCAAAAAAACTTTTGGGCTTTTTGTATGCAATTTAACAATCTGATCAATTGCCGTGTGCTGAAGAATTTTCAGTGACTGTGAAAATGCACTAGTGATACTTAAAAGTAATACTAATACAAAATAGATATGCATTCTATTACGATGCTTCATGAAACGACCCCCTAAATGTGCTGTGGGCCAGAGTTTATACGAAAAGTAAAATCTATGTTGGATAAGTGCAATTTTTATATTTAAGTTTATTTTTTTGGAACTCTCTGAACTAGTAAATCTCAAAGTGCCTACACTGTGTAAAAAAGGACCTGGCCTATAGAGAAAGATTCAAAATTAGGTTAGAAACGGCCATGAACAAATGGCTCCTTTTAATTCTATTTTCAATAGTTTGCAATCAATCCTATTCATCAGCGCTTGTAGAATTGAATAGATCTGAAGATTTCTTAATTATTAAATCCCACATCGTTTGTTTTGGGACTGAGGCCTCAAGCGAGCTTTGCACAAAGATTTCAAGTGATATCCAAACACTTTGGAGTACTCCTTCAGCTCAAATAGTTTTTGAAGGACAGTCTTTTGAAGTAAGATTTGAAATTACTTCTGAGTATCTAAGCGAAGAGCAGAGTTTTGAACTCGCTAAGGGGAACAGAGATCCCCGGATCAATTTTATTCGTATTGAAAACTCTGCTCCCTCACAAGCTGATCCTTATGATGATGAGGAGCCGCTACCCATGGATACAACCCTTTATTCATATGTCCACGAAATCGGAGGCAATGCTGGCTTTTATATCAAAGCTCAGGTGGCCTCTGGAGTATCTACTTCATCTCACGAGTTTGGACATCTTTTAGGTTTAGAGCACCCTCCCTTTTATCAGGTGCCTGAGAATCCTCATATAATGCTTCCAAGGTATACTTATGATGGCGACAGTGTTCGTATTTTAGAAGGTATAGTAGACGCCGAAATGCGCGCGGTACACCCTTTAAATATTGCCTCACTTCAAATCGTTAAGCTTGGCAGTCAGTATGTTTTAGGCTTCTTAAATAATGCCATTTTTGACTTAAATGGGAATATTCGTTACAAAAAACAAAAAGACAATCAATAGTTTACTTGAAGGCCAAAGCTGTCCTGATCAGCTTTTGATCTAAAATATGGTTCATACTTTTAATATAGAAGAAATTAGTCACCACTTGGAGTTTCTGGATCTTTTGGCCCTTCTGGATCACTGGGGAGTTTGCCTTCTCTTCCACCACAAACAGTGGCAAAACCGCATTTTGCAGGGCAAACACAACCTTTAACAGTGCTTTCGCCTGCACAATTTAAACATGTGATTTTTCTATCTAGAGGATTCCACCACGCAATCATTTTATCAATCTTAACTTCCTTTTCAGGGTACTCAGCGTAGCAGTTACCCATGTCTCCTTGAATAGAATAGCTACAGCTAAGTGAGCACTTATTAAGGGTATTGACTACCTCCACACTTTTCTTGGCAGGCATCGTACTTAAAAAAACCTGCTTCCACGCATTTGTAAGCGCTCGTCGATCCATAGGCTATAGCCGACAGCGTGAGTAGGGTAATTAGTAGCAATTTCTTCAACAGTGTTCTCCTCTTTAAATGTCGATGTAAAATATTTAATATTGCACACGTTGTGTTCAACAACTTCGTCTGATATCTTAAGAAATTTAGTTGGTTTTCCCCAATGCTAAGTACACGCAGCCGAACCGAGGAAGTTTCTGTTCGGCTGAACTATTTCATTTTTTTGCTGTGGCACTGAAGGGACATTTTATTGCAGCTAAATAAAAATCATATTATTACATATTTTAACTTGGGCACGTATCTTGAATTGATCTAATATTTAATTGAGTCACTAGAAGGTCCGACAATATAGGGAGTGATGAGCGTATTTTAAAAAATTGAAACTATACTGAAGGAGAAAATCCATTATATCTTTTTTATTTCATTTTCTTATAATTTCAACCCAATCTTTTGCGGCTTCAGATGCTGAAGATTGGTTTCAGCGAAACTGCCTTGAAAATATAGAGAAATCAGTTAATCAAATTGGCAATGTTGGGGAGAGTCACTCTCTTGATACGACTTTGATTTTTAATGGAAAAGAATATACACATGCACCCAAAAATGGTCTTGGCTACAATAACCATTTTCAAGGGATCATCTATTTTGAAAGTGAAGATGCCTACATTCTAAGTGGAGGTAATGAAAACACAGAAAAGGGAGAATTATTTATTTCTTCCAAACATTTGAAAGATCATCAAGAGTTTCACTCCCGAGTAGTTCTTCCCGGATTCCCCACACTTTGGCATGCAGGTGGGATGAGAAGTTATCAAAAAATTGTATTGGTTCCCCTTGAAAGATTAAAACCTCCTCTACAGTCAAAGATATTATTTTACGATATGGAAAATATCTTTAACCCCAAATTATTAAAGCAAGAGATTGTAATTAATCACTCTAAAACAGGCGCTGTAGATATCGTTTACTTGGAAAGCCTTAAGAAATTTCTTCTTGTTGCCTTTGACACTGAAAGCGTCAGTTTATACCGATCCAAAACAGATGAGTTTCTCAGTGGCTTCGATTTTCATAAGCAAATTAAGACCACCATATTCAGAGGGGCCAATATAAGCTTACTTCAGCAATGTGATGGAAAAATCTTTTTGGCCGAAACATATAATAAGGGCCTAATACCACCTTTTTTGAATGGAAAAAATCAATTAACCCTTTATTCCGTAAATCCAGATAATTTTGAAACAAATTTTATTCTCAAGAAAAATTTCAAATGTAGTGGTAAGTGCAATTTTAGGGGAGCCGCTAATTTTATCATTCAGGGAGGTGAGCTAGAGCTGATCTCTACTAAAATGTATCGAAATGGCAGGAAAAACCAACTTTTTTTGCGACACTTCCGCCAGCTTGAGTAATTTCCGCTCTATTATCTTGTATAAATTTCAATTACCTTGTAAGAATTTCGACTTAGCCCCGTTTACTTGATGCCAATCCATGCTCAAGGTAATGTGAGACTTCTAGAACAGGAGTGTGTGATTTATGAATTATAGTAAGAAGGCCGTGCCTTTATCAGGCATATTTGTATTAATAGGTTTGTTCTCTTTTTTATCACTAGATGCTCACGCTGATCTTCCTGCACATTGCTACTCAGATACGGTTTATTCAGTGGATGTTGCTGGAATAAATGGAGCTGATGACTATGAGTATCGCTATCAGGTAATCCCTGGCACAAATCCAGATTTTACCTACAGTCGTTTTTATTCCAGGTGGACCTGGGCAGACTTCAATTGAAGATACAACTAAACTTGGCCACAAAAGATCCCCTTTTACTTATTTAAAAACTGATCCAAGGGGAACTGGTTGCAATGAAACTGAAGACGGATCAACTCTAGCAAAAAGCAATTTTAGCTCCATCGTATTTTCAAATGATATTGTCAGTGCGGTTAAGCACTATGGCCTAGGCCAATATATTATTTATGGCGCCAGTTACGGAACCATTTTAGGAACTCATGTGGCGTACCAACTTGAGCATGACCAAGAGGCCATGGATCCTAGAGCAGTGGTTTTAGAGGGCATTATGGGGCGCTCCTACTATAATGATGAGGATTTTAGAGATCCCATGAGAAAAAGGTGGGAGGAAGTAAAGTCTCAGCTTTCACCAAAAGTTGTTGAAACTTTGAGCCACCTTGATGAATATGGAGTCGATATTGAAGAAAGTAGCGATAGTGTAATGCTTCTGAAGTCAGCAGGAAAAATACCCGATGGTCTAACAGCTTCTTTTTTGAAGTCGTGGACCGATTGCACTAATTCAGATATTGCCATCTGTCTTTTGAACTTTTTGGCTACACCTCAAAAAGTCAAAAATACTCTTCCTGTTTTCACTGCAAATATCAAAGAAGTGATGAAAGTAAGTTTATCCGCACTAGGAACTGAAAACGGAGGCGAGCTCTATCACCAAGTTGCTTGTGGTGAAATTTGGCATGAGATGACTCATACATATTTATATAATAATCAGATTTTTACAGATGGAATGGATATTTGTTGGGATGTAAATGACAGAAGACCATTTGATTCAGCAATGTTTCCACTTAAAACCCCTATTGTTTATTTTCACGGAGATAAGGACTTTCAAACTCCTTTGAATATGGGAAGATACCATTTCGATGGTCAGTCATATGCTGACAAATACTTTGTTACAGTAAAAGGTGGAGGCCATGGAGCCTTTTCCTTTAATTTAAGTGACTGCTCTACTGAGCTTTGGAGTGTTATCGCAGAAATTGAAAGTGGCATTGACCAAAAATCTGAATTAAGTGATGCCCTAGATAAATGTAGTGTAAGTACAGAATTAGAATTCTCGGAAGCATCACAGTGGGCAATAGCTGGTTATGGTAATGATCCCATTCCTAAACCTTTTAAATTTCCGAATCCAAGAGAAGATAAAATTATTGAGCAGTATCCTGTATCGTATTACGGATATATGGATGAGCATGTTTTAAAACCAAAGAATGTTTGTGCTGATGAGCTATATAGTGATCTTCTTCTTTCTTATCAAGAAACACAGAAACTCTTCAGCAACAATACCTTGAATTTAAAGGGCCAGCCTATATAGATATTGGCGTGAGGCAACTTATAAACCCTGACAATATTAAAATTATGGGAGGCGCAGCAGTTCTAGGCCTTTTAACAGGCGGTGTTGGGGCCTATGTCTATGGTGGATATGGACTATTTGCAAGTTACTCTATTGGAAGCGGAATAGGTTTCGCTTTTATGATGAGCACAGGTGCTGCTGTCGCTACATATGAAGCGACAACTCAGCTTCCAGATACACCTAGCCTTGTGGCGCCTAGCTTTGTTCTTTCACCATATCCACAAGATGATACTAGAGGGAATGGAATTGACTGGGATAGTGAGGTCTTTTTATTAGAGTAACTCTCTGAGCAAGATATGATGAGACGTTCTTATGAATTTGGAACAAAAGCCTACACCAATGAAAATGTGCGTATGACTAAAGTATTTGAAGCCTATCACGGTGAAATTCAGAAAGCCCGAAAGGATTTCTTTGAAAAAGGAAAGGGGCAGTATTTGATATCACTAATTGATAGCGGTCTCAAAAAGGCTGAATATGCTCAAGGCCAAGCTCTCGTTGATAAGTTCATGGACTCACTATATTTTAAATGGAAAACAGTAGAAAACAATCTGGCCTACCACAAAGTGATGCTAGAAATTGCTCAGATTCAAAAAGACTACATAAATGAATGGGTCTGGGAAAGTGTAACAAAAGAAAGTTTATAGAAAGTACTGTATAAGATTGAAAATGGGCAGGGTCATTGTGCATTAACTCTGCCCATTGTAATCTTGTATGTGCTCTGATCTTACTTAATAATCACTTCAAAAGATGTTAATTCCATAGCATCAACATCAATACTTACTTTAAATGATATATTTTCTTTTTTTGTGGTTTTCAAGAGTTTGTATGTTTGATTACACTTTTCAAGAGTAAAGCTCTCTGAGCTGAGTGGCTCATGGGGGACAGAGTCATCTCCACCAAACATAGGAAAAATGAAGACGGCATTTTCTTCATCAATACAATATATTTGGATGACATCTTTTTTGTCAGTGCTTTCAATGTAAAACTCTTTGGAATCTGCTTCGTAGTTTCCAACTTCATCTAGTGTAAATGTTCTTTCTAAGGTGCCTGCCGTAGCAAGAGAGCTTAGGAATAAAAGGCCAAGTAGGGTGTATTTCATATAATCTCCTTATTTATAAGTTCTTACAATTGTAAGGAGCATTGGGAGTATTAATGGGGGAGAAATTTTGGAAAGTAGTTTCCCGGACAATTTGCTGTCGAAAATGTGAACATCCCATGAATATTATACTCTTTTTTGAGAGCATTAGTTGAAACCGTCGCACTAGGCTAATGACAACTATCTCACTAGCTTATATATTACCTGTCTATGTATAAACTTCGAGATTATCAACAAGTTGCAGTTGATAAGACAGTGAAATATTTCAAATGCAAACGCGATCCAGCAGTAATCGTCCTTCCTACAGGTGCCGGAAAAAGCTTAGTCATCGCCGAGATGGCCAGGATCGCCAAGGGTCGAGTCTTAGTACTGGCCCACGTAAAAGAGTTAGTGGAACAAAATCATAAAAAATACCAAAGCTACCTTTTGGATGCTGGAATATACTCCGCAGGCCTTGGAAAAAAAGAGTCCGGACAAAAAGTTATTTTCGGAAGTATTCAGTCTGTTGCCAGGGCAGATAGTAGTTTTTTTGATGAATTTTCTCTGCTTGTTATTGATGAATGTCACCGAGTCAGTTTAGAGGCCGATTCACAATACGGGGTCGTGATTAAAAAGCTTAAAGAAAGGAATAAGAGTATTTGTATTCTTGGACTAACGGCAACTCCTTATCGTCTGGGACTTGGGTGGATATACAATTATAGTCAAGAAGGTGCTACAAGGACCAGAGAGAGTCGTTTTTTTAAACGATGCGTGTTTGAGCTTTCACTAGAATATATGATCAGAAACAAATTTCTTACTCCTCCTGTTAAAGTGGACATACCTGTTACCTGTTACGACTTTTCTGAGTTAACCCAATCTGGTAAAATGTACACCATCTCCCAGATTGAAGAACTATTAAAGCAGCAAAGAAGGCTGACCCCTCTCATTATAAAAAATATTATTGATATCACTGAAAGCTACCACCGTCAGGGTGTAATGATTTTTAGTAGCACTGTAAAACACGCTCGCGAAATACTAGATTGTCTCCCAGAAGGCCAGGCGCGAATTGTTCTCGGGGACACTGAAGATAGTGAAAGAGATCATATAATCTCTGAGTTTAAAGAAAAGAAATTTAAATATCTTGTGAATGTGTCAGTACTGACCACAGGCTTTGATGCTCCTCATGTGGATGTAATCGCCATTTTAAGGCCCACTGAATCTGTCAGTTTGTATCAACAAATTATTGGGCGCGGACTTAGGATCGACGTCTCTAAAAAAGATTGCTTTGTACTAGATTACACCGGAATGGGACATGATATTTATAGTCCTGAGGTAAGTGATAAAAAACCAGTTTCCGATTCTGTACCCGTTCTAGTGTGTTGCCCAAAGTGTGGGTTTGAAAATGATTTTTGGGGATATATGACACCTGATGGAGATGTCATAGAGCATTTTGGAAGAAAGTGTCGTGGGGGCACACAAGACCCAGATACTTACGAAATCGAGCCATGTGGATACCGCTTTCGCTATAAAGTTTGTGATAAATGTTCTTGTGAAAATGATATTACCGCTCGCGAGTGTAGAGATTGTGGCCATGTCCTAATTGATGCTGACTCTAAGCTCAAACAGGCCAAGCTTTCAAAAAATGCCCATATATTGAAACCAGATACCATCAAAATGGAAGAGAGGTTTGATAAAAATGGAAATCCCTATTTATCAATAAAATACTACGACTATGACTCTCAATTTCTTGCTGAAAACCACTATCTAAATAATCAAACCAGTCTTAAAAAATTCAATATCAATTTCTTAAGATCACACATGAGAAAGCCAGAACTCGACCTCACAATTAAATGTGTAGACGAAGTTATCCATTACCAAAGACTCCTCAGAATGCCCTCATTTATCATAGCTAGAAAACAGGGCAAGTTTTGGAAAATCACCGAAAAAATCTTCGCCGAAGAATTCTGAAGCAGGAACCAGAAGATTTTTTGGTGACACTATTCAAACATTTACCACTGGGATTTTTGTCATTTAAGTTAAAAAAAATATAATTTACCGACCTAGGCAAGGTAATCAGAATAGATTTAGTTGGTGGAATCTGGGGGGGGGATTGTTCACGGCGCTGGATAGCTTCGTGGGCCTGTGGGGGTTGGAGAGCGCCTTTTATCAAGGCGTAGATTTTTAAACGGCGTAGTTTTGTATTGATCAGCTCGCTCTAGCTGGGGGCTGGGTTTTGTGGTAATTGCTGGTATGGAAAAGGATTATCATGACCTGGTGGTTGTTTGAATTTTCATGAACTTTGCCGATTCAGTGGAGCAATATCTGGGCGCAGCTTAACCATCGTTAGCAGGCAGAAGATAAAATTGAAGTGGCTATTACTTTTTTCTAGCTCTTATTGATGTATAAATCCATCTTCTGCTGAGTTAGCAACTTGATGGCAGCTCTGCTATTACAATTTGAACACAATTGGC
>JABIHA010000093.1 GCA_018649885.1 Bacteriovoracaceae bacterium | reverse complement strand
TGCTCTCATAACGAATTTCATTCTTTCATTCATAACCGAAGATTCCTTCCAAGGCATGCAACCCCCTTTGTTTGCAGTACCTTAAAAAGTGTAAACCATGTATCGAGAATAAAATGTAAAGTATGTGTCGAGAATGGACCATTCGGTCCATTCGGTCCATTCTCGACACATACTTTACTATTTATTAGCGACGGCGAGGTATAAGGGAAAGGTCAACGGGAAGGGCAGGGAAAAGGGTTTATATTCTAAAACTCTTTAAACAACTCATGATGCCGAATAACACCAACAAAAGTGCCGTCTTCTTCGAGAACAGGTAAGACATTCCAGCCCCCTTTTCTTTTTTCCATCATTTCAAGTGCAACACTGGCCAAATCCTTACTGTGGATTTTTGCAGGGGTTTTATTCATAATCTCGCTTACTTTGCACATTAGGCCTTTCTCATTTTCGAGTAATGCCCTTCTGACATCACCTTCAACAATTATGCCCAGTAATTTCTCACTCTCATCAACAACTGCACAAAGTGAAACGGGATGCTTGGTCATAACCATCAATGCATCTTGGAGGCTGGCGTCTTTTCCAACCATAGCGCAATCTTCTTTTTTTATCATAAGGGAGTCGACTTTGAGACGAAGAGTTTTGCCTAGCCTTCCACCTGGATGGTAAATGGCAAATCCCTCTTTCGACAAACCTACGAGTTTTTCAAAAATAACTGCAAGCCCATCACCTACGGCCATGGCCACGGTGGAGCTTGTTGTGGGTGCTTGATCATTTAAACAAGCCTCTTTTTCCACACTACAATCAAAGACAATGTCACATTTTTCAGCAATGGGAGAGCTGGTATTGCCCAACATGCCTATTAAGCGCTGTGATCCCATAGGAAGATAGGGAAGCAGCTTTAAAACCTCTTCAGTGGTCCCAGACTTGCTTAATAGCACTACTACGTCTTGCTTTCTAACCCTACCCAGGTCTCCGTGAAGGGCCTCTACTGGATGCAAAAAGAATGATCCAAGACCTAGGGAAGAAAATGTTGAGGCGAGCTTTCTGGCCACAAAGCCTGACTTGCCGACTCCACAAAATACAAGGCAGCCACCATTTCTTTTTAAATCCTCTAATAAGGGAACAACACTATCAACGCTGACACCATCAACTTTGGTTATCGCCCTGGCGATCGCTTCCGATTCTTGCCTTAAGACGTCTTTAAATATCTCACTATAGTTGGCCACTGGTTTGCTCCCAATTGACCTTTCATTGGCCAATAAATTCTGGTGTGCTAAAATTAGCCTATGAGAATACTAGGCAAAGTTTTTTACGTCCATCGCACATGTGGTGCAGCAAAAATTATTCATGTAACGCTGTTCGTACTGATACTTTCAGCCTGCTCAAGCTATGAAAACTTTAAATATATTACCCAAGACTTTGAAATTCCATCCAAGGTCTTCAAGTCAGATTTCAACCAAACCTGGCAGGCCGTGCTTCAGGTAATGAGAAAATATGATATTGAGAAGCAAAACCAAGAGGCAGGAGTCATAAAGACCAGGTGGATCGATAACACCAGGGAGCTAAACTTCGCTGACTCTTTTGGAAGTGCAGATAAAATTAAGGCCGCAAAATTCAAATTGGTGATTAATGTCGTCAAGGGACACAGGTTTAGCAGGGAAGTCGCAAAAGTTACAATTTATAAGCGTCAGCTGATTGAGCAAGACTTCTTACAAGGCTGGAAAGAAATAAGAACAGACGGAACCCAAGAAAAAGTCTTTCTCTATCGTCTAGATAGAATTATCACAATGGACAATCAGCTCAAGGCCATAGAGAAGGCCCGTGAGCGTGAACAAATTGGTAATTTTTAGAGTTTTCCCCAAAAGGATCTTTTGAGATCTCTTCCGCCCTTTGGAGAGCTCTTGCCTGTAAGTTTTGACAGACTATAGTCTAGATCTTTGAAGATATCATTGTAGCTCTTCTTTTTAATCATTTTTAAAAGAGGGGCTTTTACTTTTGCAAATTTAATATCACCCAGTGTTCTGACCACTTTTTTTATAATAGCAGTTCTTTTGAGTTTCCCCTTCTTACCGTTGTAATTTTCTTTTTCAAAAATCATCTTCCAAACACTAGGCCCAAGATTAGTCAGCCCCATTTTCGAAATATTTTCGAGGGCCTGAAACCTGACGAGCATGGATTTGTCAGTTAGGGCATTTTGATAAATGCCCACTTTTTTATCTTCTTTAATAGCTAGCAGAGTCTTTAAACTGGCCATACGAAGAACATAGTGAGGATGCGAGGCAAACTTACTGATAAAACCAGATGATTTCTTTCCCATAATTCTTCCCAGCAAAAAGGTTGCAATCCAGCGACTCTTAATAGGAAAATTGCCTCCCTTCATGATTCGAACGAGCACAGGCACTGCCTTGGGACCAATAGCCAGAACTTCTTTTTTTAGAGCAATGATTTCATTTTTATCTTTCAGCTCTTTTAGAAAACGCTTCTCTATAGGATCACTTGGTAATTTTGATTCATTTTTCACCGCAACTTTCCCATCTGGCGCTTTTTTAGTTTTGATTTTTGGTATAGCGGTCACGGATGGCCTTAGCTGCTGCTTGTTTTTTTTCGTACTAGCGTCCCCTTCTAGATATTTCGGGACCCACTTACTTGAAAGTGCAGTAGATAGGGGCAACAACAGCCCAATGGGTAAAACCATAGCTCTTATGAATTGATTCATAATTTCCTCTTTATATATTTATTAGGATCCTAGCATTTTTTCGAATTCATTGAGTAGATCTTCTGCCGATTTAGAATCATCACTACTTAAATCGGGAACATCCTCAGGCGCCGGTGCATCTTCTGCTTCAGCTTTTGTCTCGAGCTCTGGTGGAGCTTCTGCTGGAGGTGCTTCCGGCTCAGGCTCTGGTTCAGGCTCTACTGCTGGAGCTGCCGCTGCTGGTTCTGGTTCAGGCGCTGGCTCAGCAGCAGGTGGAGGTGCTCCTCCCCCATCAGCAAGAGATTTTTTAAGCTGTTCATTTTCTTGCTGAAGTCTTTTCAGGTTGGCCAAGTCATCTTCGATTATTTCGTATTCTTGCAGTCGCTCTTTTAAGTCATCACGCTCTTTTGCAGTTGCAGTTAGTTCTGATTTAAGGGCCTCATCACCGCCACCACCATCACCTGCAGCAGGCGCATTGGCCAGATCTTCAAGTGCTTTCGCGAGTTGGGCCTCTAGGTCTGTAACGCGGGCCTTAAGCCCTGGAACCTCAGCAGAATCACCACCACCTGAGGCAGCTGCTGCTGCTAAGCCTTTTTCAAGTTCAGCTATCTTTGCTTCTAGTTGAGCAATAAGGCTAAGCTTCTCTGTCAATTGAGCATTTAATTGATTTATTTGTGCATTTTTTTGGGCCAGTTCTTCTGGGTTTCCGCCGCCACCAGCACTGACCTGATCACCACCTAATCCAGATAGTGGTAGCACTGAGGGAATTCCAGCTCCATCAACATCAAGACCTCCTCCTCGAAAAAGAGAAGACTTAAGCGAAGTGGAGTTTTGAATTATTGAATCAAGATAATTTTTAACCACTGAAGCGGGAATTTGGTGTCCCAGCTGATGATATTTTTTCTTGTTATAAATCCAATAAACAACGAAAGAAACTGTCACAATAAATAAAAAACTCATTGTCACAACTAACGTCACATCATCAAATTTTGTAACCCAAAGTTTAAATGTTTCTGAAAGTCTAAAGAAGCTCAAGATTGTCCCCTCCTGGAACGCAAAGTCGTACATCTATATTATAGCATAATTTAGGAGGGGCACTTCAAAAAGTCGTTTTAACCTAGAATCTTAGTCAGTTTTGTCTGGATTCTTCTGGGAGCAGCAATAACATTGGGCACAAATGGGTCAAATTTCCCACCGCTGAAATCTGATAACACTAGTCCAGCTTCCTTACAAATAATACCTGGAGCTGCCATATCCCAGGGGGCCAAACCTTTTTCCCAAAAACCATCAATAATTCCACGGGCACTCCAACACATGTCGAGGGCCGCACTTCCAAATCTTCTAATTCCACGGGTATTTTCTAACATTTTTTTAAAAATTGTGAATTCCTTATCAAATACCTTGCCTTTTTCAGAGGAGAATCCTGTGGCCAATATGCATTGCCCCAGATCTTTTTTAAAACCTTTGCAAGTCATCCGCTGCCTTCGTTCACCTGGCGCCTTGCGGAAAAAAGCTCCCCCTCCTTTGACGGCTTCATACATCTCTCCTGTCGAGGGCACATAAACAACACCCATCACAGGGTTTCCTTTGACTGCCAAAGCGATGCATACAGCGTAAAAAGGAAGACGATTGAGATAGTTATTAGTTCCATCGAGAGGATCTATAATCCATGAAAACGGCTCTTTTTTACACCTCTCAAATAACTCTATCTTGTTGGTACCTGCTTGCTCAAAAGAGCTTTCCTCACCCAAGATAAAATGGCCTGGATATTTTTTTTGTATTTCTTTAATGATGAATTGTTCACTTGCCACGTCCGCCGTGCTGGCCAAACCCTCAGCATCTTTATAGCTAACACTTAGGCTTTCAATTTTTTTCTCATATCTCAGTAAAATTTTTCCAGCACTAATAGCTGCTTGTTTTGCAAATTTTAAATGCCCAAGATAAGACTGCTCATTAACTTTCATTACTATCTTCCAAGTCTTTAGAAACTATAAAAAAATCGTCACTTACTTCTATATCACTCTCGCCTTCTAGGGGAGTATGTGTCGAAGCAATATTGTAACTCTCATCGAGCCACATACCTAGATCCACCATTTTACATCTCTCAGTACAAAATGGTCGAAATTCACTTTTGTAGTATTCAAATTTCTTCTTGCAATGAGCGCATTTGACGATCAACTTTTTCACTTTCCCTCACATAATTATCAATTTTTTTATCGTGTTGGGTGACGATAGAATTGTAGATCTCACTAAAATGAGAAAACTCAAAGTGAGAAGCGTCCACACCCATTTTTCTGATGGGAACAGATTTCTTAATACTGTTGCTGAGAAATCCAAATTCAAAAGAGTCAGCTTCACTTTTATGGATATTTCTAACATCAACGAGCAGACCAATTTCTTCAGCGGATTCAATAATTTTTCTTCTAGTAATTCCATCGAGTACACATGATGACAATTTGGGCGTCACGAGAGTACTACCTTTTATAAAGAAAATATTACTAGTAGTAGCTTCTGCAAAATTATCACTCGTATCTAAAAATACCACGTCATCCCAACCTTGTGAGCTGGCCTGTCTTTTTTCTAAAATCGAATCTAGGTAGAATGTTTTCTTAAAAAAAGATGGAATCAATGTTTTGGGGCATTTTTTTTGAAAGGATAGTTGAACATCGAGATATTCACTGGCAATTGAGGGATAGTCTCTTATTTTTATTTCTATGCTAGGGGTTCCCCCAACAGAAAAAAGGCTTGAGCCTTCTGTGTCCATGCTGAAGGTAAAGCGGCAGATGGCCTTGCGTTTTGAGCTCTCCTGCAGTTGCTGTAATGTAAGTTCTAGTTTTTCGGCCCAGAGATCAAGCACAGTGTGAATCTGATCTGCTGAAAAAAGATAACACCACGACTTAGAAATTCTTTGCCAGTGATCTTCCAAAAAAAGGAAGCGGCCATCTTTATAAAGCATGGTTGTGAAGAACGCCTCTCCGAACAAAAATGCTCTGCTGGCAGCGGGATCAAAAGAAAATGATTTCTCCACAAAATTCTCCACCCGGATGCACCGCGTTTGGTCCACACTACTTCACACAATTGCTAAGCTAGAGAGCACATGGTATCCCAAATTAACTCGTATTGATAATGGATTATAGATCAAGCCAAGCGTTATGGAAGAGACAACTAATAGAAAATTAATTATTGGATTTGGAAATCAAGCAAAAGCTTGGGCCTTTAACCTACGGGATTCAGGCTTCACACCAGTTCATTATTTGAGAAAAGACAGCACAAGCGTGTCGAGTGTTGTGGCGTGCGGTTTTGAGTATATTCAAGATAAACTCACTGAGCTCGAAGACTTTAAAGAAATATTAATGTTGATCCCAGATGAGGCCCACGCTAAATGCTTGGAGGTTATCTATCCTTATTTAAGTGAGGGTAGCTCTGTCATTTATGCACATGGCTTTAGCTTAGCCGCTATGGGACTGAAAAAAAAGTTCCCCAAATTAGAGCATCTTCTTTTGGCCCCTAAGGCCATTGCAAGTGAGCTTAGGTTTCAGTTTGAGACCAAAGGAAATATTGCCGCAGTAATGAGTTCAGAAAACTCAAAGGATATACAGGCAGCTGACAAGCTGCTTACAGAGCTTGCTACGGCCATAGGCATAACTCACGGTCCATACCGCGTAAGTATGGAAGAAGAAACAAAAGCTGACTTATTTTCCGAGCAAAGCCTGCTGTGCTCACTGATTCCATACGCGGGATTAAAGTGTTACCAAAAATTAAGACAGCGTGGCATAGGAACTGAACTCGCCTACTTAGAGTGTTGGTTTGAAATAAAGCTGATCGTTGACGCTCTGATGAAAGTCGGGCCTGTAGACTTTTTCGACCTTATTAGCCCCAATGCATTGCTGGGCTCCGAGAAAGGAAGAGAATTGATTTTTGATGAAAAATTTGAAATGAACTTAGATAGAATTTTGGATGACATATGGAGTGATAAGTTTTTCGAAGAAGCTTCTGGACAAAACATCGAAATGACTAGAAAAAGAGTGAAAAGTTTTTGGAAGAAACAAGAGTTATCTACAACTCACAATGAAATGGGATTGTTTAAATGAAAAAACTCAATACACGGATGCTTAGAAATTGGAAAAAAGGTCATGATAGCAAGAAGCTTCAGATGCTTACCTGCTATGACTATCAAACAGCGCTTATGCTCAGTGAAACACCAGTTGATTTGATCTTAGTTGGTGATAGTGTCGGCAATGTAGTTCTTGGTTATGAAAATACAATTCGTGTGACTCTTGAGGAAATGATAACTTTTTCTAGTGCAGTAAAAAGAGGTGCACCTGAAAAATTTATTATAGCAGACCTTCCCTTTGGCAGTTTTTCAAATGTCTATGAAGGTATAAAAAATACAACTAAAATTTTTAAAGAATCTGGTGTTGAAGCAGTAAAAATAGAGGGAGCATTTCCTCTTCAAC
This sequence comes from Bacteriovoracaceae bacterium, assembly GCA_018649885.1. Taxonomy (GTDB): domain Bacteria; phylum Bdellovibrionota; class Bacteriovoracia; order Bacteriovoracales; family Bacteriovoracaceae; genus JABIHA01. The sequence goes on along the minus strand of JABIHA010000093.1, from coordinate 30,233 downwards.
TTGAGCTGATTAAAAACCTCACTCATATCGGAATTCCAGTTATGGGACATATTGGTCTGACTCCTCAAAGTGTTCACGAGCAAGGTGGCTATTTCACTCATGGGAAAAACCAAGAATCTAAAGAAAAACTAATTAAACAAGCTTATGAATTAGAAAGTGCCGGTGTTTTTTCCATTGTCCTAGAGTGCGTAGATAAGACATTGGCAAAAGAAATTTCCGCTTCTCTAGATATTCCAACTATTGGAATTGGATCGGGAGAAGATGTAGATGGGCAAGTGCTCGTTATCAACGATCTCTTAGGCATGGGAAATAGCGACGCCCCTAGTTTTGTTACCCCAATTGCTGATTTATACAATTTGAAAAAAGAGCTAATTCTAAATTACCTTGGCAGCAATTCTCAGCCAGATGAAAGAGAAGAAGAAAAGCTAGTCAATTTATTGAATAAAGAATTAATCAGAGAGGTTACTCCCTCTAATGAACAACCCACAATCACACAATAGGGAGTATTAACCTGTGAGCAATGGTCTAATTACAGTCGATAACGGAAATTCAAACCCACATGTTGGGATTTTTCAAAATGGTCTCCTAGATGCAATTATCAATTTTAAAGATTTTGCTCCTTATAAAGATGAATTTTTAAACGAAAATAAGTTTAAAGTTTTAGTCTCAAATGTCGGTGAAACATGTGAGCTCTTAAAAGAGTTAATACTAAAATCAATTGATCTGACTCAGTATAAAAATGATGGTCTATTTATAGACATGCCCTATAACTATAGTGAAGGGATTGGAGATGATAGACTTTTTCAAAGCTATTATATCTACAAGAAAAAAACTCTCGAAAAAGAAAACCAAAAAAGAATCGCCCTCATTGATGCAGGAACATATATTACGGCAGATATTGTAACAAGTGATGGCATGCTCGGGGGATTCATATTTCCAGGAACACAGGCACTACTTGATACCTTTAAAAAAGGTGCCAACCTTCCCTGCATTAACCAGTCTCTCTTAAAACTTGGAACACACGTTAACCTTCCAGAAAATACAGAGCAAGCACTACTTGAATCCACAAAGCTGATGTTAGTATCAACCTTTGCTAACTTTTTTAAAATTTATGGACCATTCGATCAAGTGATTATCACTGGTGGTCAAGGCCTAGACATCTATTCATTATTTAAAAATAACCTATCCCTCGATTCTGAATTAGAGTGTGAAATTGTTCCCGATCTAATCCACTACTCGCTGGCCTTTATTGATCAAGTCATAAGTCAAACTACTTCTAATATGCACAATACAGTTAAATTGGGAGAACTTAGGTCAGTAACATGAATATCGTTCTAGGCGTTTGTGGATCTATTGCTTCATATAAAGCTTATGATATTTGCAGAAATTTTATCAAAGATGGTCACAGCGTAGTAGTTGTCCTTACTAAAGGAGCTACTAAATTTATCCTCCCTCAAACTTTTTGTTATCTTGGTGCCAAAGCTTCCTATAGCTTTGATTCAGATTTCGAAGTAGAGGGTCTGAGCGAAAAAAATACTGTTAGACATGTTGATCTTTGCAAATGGATGGACAGGCTTGTTATTGCTCCCGCAACGGCCAATACCATAAAAGAGTTGGCCCATGGAAGTGCATATGATCTTCTCACCAGTATTTTCCTAACAAATTTATCAAAGCCGTGTGTAATTTACCCGGCCATGAATACCTCAATGTACCAAAATCCACTTGTTCAAAAAAATATGGACACGCTTAGTGCACTTTCACATATTTTCATTTATCCCCCTGATGTAGGGGAACTCGCTTGTGGTGATCGTGAAATTGGAAAGCTCCCAGAAGTTGATACGGTTTGTGAGTCAGCAACTTGCTTTGTCACTGCAAAAAATAAGTCTAAAAGAATCCTGATATCTGCCGGAGCAACAATCAGTCCTCTGGACCCTGTGCGCTACCTTACAAACTCATCAAGTGGAAAAACAGGTTATGAGCTGGCCAAAGCATTTTTAAAAGGTGGTCACAAGGTTAGTGTTATTGCGGGAAAAAAAGCAACTTCAAAATTAGAAGCTCTACTCCCACTTCCCAATTTTTCTCTCTCGCGTGTAATCACTAGCTCAGAAATTAAAGAAGAAACCTTGAAGCAACTAAAAGATTGTGATGTTTTCATCTCGTCTGCCGCTATCAATGATATCGAATTCGAATATCATGGTAGTAAGCTAAAAAAATCGAGCCTAGACGGGAAGCTAGATTATACCAAAAGCTGTGATGTTTTAAGTGAAGTATTAAAACAAAGGTCAAAATCACAACAAATTGTTGGGTTTGCAGCCGAAAGCCAAATAAGTGAAAAAGTCCTTACAGAGAAAATGAGTTCTAAACCAGTTGATCTACTCATTGGAAACCGTGTGGATCATGGATATTCGGGAAATGGTGAAACCAGCGGCTTTGAAGTTGATACAGGCTCCTATATCTTTTTAACAAAATTGGGGAAGTCATTTGAGGGACAATTGAGTAAAATGCAATTGGCACAAAAAATTTATCTAGAGGTGGTAGGAAGTGAAGGTCATAGACAATAAAGAAAGTTTGCAGAAGTGGAGAGCAAGCTCTGCAGACGAAGTCGGCTTTGTCCCTACTATGGGTAATTTGCACCGAGGTCATTTAAGCCTTGTTGAACGCTCAATGTCAGACAATGATACCACTGTTGTTTCGATTTTCATCAACCCCACTCAGTTTGGCCCGGGAGAAGACTACGGCTCATATCCCCGAACATTAGAACGAGACCTTCAAATACTAGATGAGCTAGCTGCTAACTTTAAAGATAAGCACCTAGTTGTTTTTGCTCCCAGAACAAATGAAGAAATTTATGAAAACGATTTTCAAACAAAGGTGGTAGTAAACTCCCATTTAACAAAGATACTTTGTGCAAAAACTAGGCCTTCACATTTTGAAGGTGTAACTACAGTTGTGAGTTTACTCTTTAATTTGGTGTCACCAAAAAGGGCCTATTTTGGAAAGAAAGATTACCAGCAACTTAAGACAATCGAGCGAATGGTCTCTGATTTAGAGCTCCCCATAGAAATTGTTGGAATGGAGATTATTAGAGAAGAAGATGGCCTGGCCCTCTCAAGTCGAAATCAATACCTAAGCGAAGGCCAGAGAGCACAGGCCCTAGAGCTGAGAAATACACTTGTCGAATTAAAACGAAACTACAGCAGTGATTTTGATTTTGAATCATTTAAATTTAGATATTGTGGACAACCTGGTTGGGAATACCTGGAAATCTACAGCGCTTCAGAGCTTTTGCCAGTAACGGCAAGTGACTCCAAAATAGTGGCCCTTGGGGCCCTTAAAGTTGGCAAAACTAGACTCATTGATAACATTGAAATATAAGACACAATATGAATTTTGACGACTATCAATTACAAACAGAGGGTAAGGCAAGCCTTGTCAGTATTGTTTGTGAATCATTTAAAGGGCATCAAACTGAGGACCAGACCCAGGCTTCACTTAAAGAGCTTAATGAGCTCCTTAGAACCCTTGGGCTCGAACCAGGTAATGAATATGTCCAAAATAAGAAAACCCCTGAAGCGGCCACTGTTTTAGGTTCAGGAAAACTAGGTGAAATAGCTGACAGAGCAAGATCTGAAGGCTCTACCATACTCGTCTTTGATTTTGAGCTTACAGCAAGCCAAGTTAGAAATATAAAAGCTCTAACCGATATGGATGTCATAGACAGAAATACTGTTATTTTGGAAATCTTTGCCAAGCATGCACAAACAGCAGAGGCCAAAATTCAAATTGAAATTTCAAGACTCGAATACCTACTTCCTAGACTGACCAGCCTTTGGACTCACTTTTCAAGGCAAAAAGGTGCCATTGGAGTAAGAGGTGGCGAGGGCGAGCAGCAGATTGAACTCGATCGAAGAATGATTAGAAAAAAAATAGAGTCATTCAAGCGCCAACTAAAAGAAGTGGCCAAATCGAGAAAAGAGCAAAAAAAGAAAAGAAAGGAAAAAGCTGTTACAGCTGCCCTTGTGGGTTATACAAATGCAGGTAAATCCACACTGATGAATAAATTGTGCAAAGTTAATATCCTTGCAGAGGATAAATTATTCGCAACCCTTGATTCAACCTACAGAATGCTTAACCCTGACACCAAACCCCCAATGATTCTCATTGATACAGTTGGATTTATATCAAACTTACCAACTTCTCTCATAAATGGCTTTAAAACGACCCTTGAGTCGGCGCTTGAGGCAGACCTTCTAATAATTGTAGTAGATGTATCAGACCCACAATACAAGAAGCATATAGAGGTGACAGAGCAGGTACTAAAAGAGCTCAATATTAAAAATAAAGAGAAGATTATTGTATTTAATAAAAGTGATCGACTTGAAGGAAAATTTGTCTCAAAATTGGCCCTGAGGTCTTATAAAGACAGTTTTTTGACAAGCTCTCACTCTGAAGAGGATATTTCAACTCTCAGAAACTATATCCTAAATTACTTTTTAGAAAAACAAGATCACTATGATCTCTTCATCCCGTATGAAGATGCCAAAGTGCAATCCACAGTAAGAGCTAATACAAATATCATTAACGAGCATCACCATGAAAATGGAATATTCTACCGAATAAGAATCCCTGTTTTTATTTTTAACTCATTGAACTTGAAAGAGTACCTTCTCTCACCAGATATGCCTTCGCCATTTTAAGCAGCAATACCTTGAAGACTTCCAGCGCTCAGAAGTGTAAGAAGCTCTGATTTTGTAAAAATCTTTCCAGCCTCTTCTCCCTCTAAAGACTTGGGTCTCTTAGGATCACAGCTCATAAGGATAACTGGAATATTAATTCCCCTTTCATGTAACTTTTGAAGTAAAACGTCACCGCCCATATTAGGCATGAATATATCGGAGAAAATAATATCGACATCTCTTCCTTCTAGAACATCAAGAGCGGCAACACCGTCTTTGGCAAAAATACACTTATAGCCTACTTCATCGAGTAGTACTTCAAATGTATCCCATACCGACTCTTCATCATCCACAATTAAGGCCACTTTAGATTTTGTAGTATCCATAGAAACACTACCGTCTTCAGCTCTTCTAAAATTAAAACTAAGTAGCAATACCCAAAAAGTTAAACTTGAAAAAATGAGACCTTTTAATAAAAACATAAAGTAAGTAATGTTTTTCATTACAAGTGAAGCACTGAGAAAATTTAAATTCACTTGGTTTTGAAGTTTTCCAAGACTTGAAGCCACTTGTAAAAAATTAATATTTCGCTCACTTTGACCACTTTTAATTTTTGCCACCTGCTTTTCTATATCACTACTAAGTAAAGAGCTCTGAGCTTCTAGTCCTTTTATTAGAGGAAGCTTTTCTTTTGCTAGTGTTCTAAAGCCAGAAAATAGCTCTTTTAGTTTTGGAAAAAGAGGAGAAACTCTTGTCAGTCGATAGGGATTACTTACCCCAATATCGCTAAGTAACTCACCCCCCATTAATTGCTGAGAAGGTGCGAGCATTGTAACTCTATAGAAGCTTCCCATTAAGGTCTTATGGTGAGCGCCTTGAACAAGTGCAAAGTTCTCAGACAACTCTGAGAGCGCCCTTTTTTGTGAGCTTAATTCTGCGACTTTTTCAGTTTGAAGATTTTTGGCGTAAAAAAGATAGCCAAAGATTGAAATGTATACCATTACAACTGTAAAGATATGTATATTTTTAATCCGAAAAGTCATTCCACACTCCTATTTTTATGTGGGAACTCCCCTTTCTCTGCACCCAACCCTCTCGTCTACTTCTAACAATAACATGACAAATAACAATCTCTACGCGGGTTTAAGAAATATTGATAACTATGTTTCAATTAACGGGCCTCTAACTAAATAGAATTTATTTAAATTTAAGAAAAGGTTGTTGTTCGAAAGTAAAGGGTTAGGCCAAAGACGATAGCGGCTAATAAAAAGGCTGCTGCAAAAAACATGACGTCGCGATTTCTCATAAACAAATTATACTCGCGTGATTAAGGTTTTCAAGTAAATATTTGGTTCAATTTGATGGCATCTTCGCTTTCAAAGCTCCTGAAGGCTTGCCTTAGGCAAGTTGAAGGATTTTGAATGCGAAGATGCCATCAAATTGGATCAAAGATTACTTGAAAACCTTAATCACGTGAGTATGTAACCTAATTAGAAGGAAATAACTGGCAAAGATCGTTTTTTATTTTCTCGGGACTTATAGGTAGCGACCAACACTTACTAAATGCACTGCTATCTGAGTATTCATCACCGCTTCCAATAATCCACATTGGTGCTTTCATAGGAGCCTCTAGGCCGTGATAGAGGTCTAAAAATGACTGAGTCCCACCTGGATAGGAGTTTGGATTGAGGATGATCAAATCGGGCATGAGATTTTGAAAAAATAGCGTATCAAGAGTCTCAGAGCTGATCGTATAAGTTTTTAGGTCGAGCTCCTCAGCCACTAGTGTAATTGTGTGTTGGAGTAATGCTTGAGCTTCTATGACAAGAATTGTTTTCATATCTGCCTTTTTAGATTTTAGGCCAGAGTTTGACAAGAAAATTCAAACAAATGTGCCTAAATTAAAAGGCACAAGGTTTGAGCTCAACTTGCCGAAAATAGGTAAACGCAGAGTAACTGTAATATAATAGTCTCATCTTCAAAAATGTAGAAGAGGAAGATTTAATGAATTTTAGTTCAAAGAAATTCTCTAAGAAGTCCCTCAATAATCAATTGGGATTTTCAATGATAGAAGTAATGATAGCCATGGGGATGATGGGCGTCTTGGCATACAGTATGATGCATTTAAATAAAAACCTCACAACAACTAGTAAAAGAAATGAAGGCAGTTTTGAAGCACGTCAATTTGCTATGTACCTCTCAAACTTCCTCTCTAATAGCGAAAATTGCGAAGCATCTATGCAATCTCTCATCGATGGCCCTGGTATTGATATGGGAGCAGCCAGTTGGGTTAGCGAAGATAGGCCCTTGGAGTATAGTTTTTCTCAACTTGGAGGAAAATTAGAATTAGGTAACAAGACCTATGAGGCGGGGGACCAAATTGGAGGCCTAACTCTAAACGACGTAAAATTATATATTACTAATATAGATAAAACTGCAGATAGTGAAAGTGCCACAGGAACCTTAAGATTGATGGTCACCAAGAAAATTGGAAAAGTAGATTATTACCCAAAACTTGAAGTTCCTAGCATTTACTTCGACATAACAGAAGATGGAGCAATCGTTGATTGCTCTAGCAGTGATGAGACAGGAAGAACAATTTGTGAGGAACTATTTCCAGGAGCAACACTTCAAGGTAACGGGCCATGTGGGCCATTAAAAGATATTCAAATTGAAAATGCGACCATTACTGGTGGTACTACCACCGATGCCACAATTACGAACTCTGTATTCACTAATACTGGAGATAGAAATAAACAAAGAATTAAAATCGACAAAGGGTCGCTGAAAAGTCGAAGTTTGGATGGCGACCATAAAGTTATCACTATGGAAGCCGGGAAACTCACTCTTAACACTGAGGCCATCTTGTCCGGAGGGACCATAAAAGATACTACTATCGAAAATACGGATATAAAAAATAGTGAAGTCAAAGAAACTAGGGTGGTTTTTGGGAACTTAAGTGGAAAACCAGAAACAGATAAAGCTGGACAGCTTGTAGACAATTTTATTGTCGATGGAAAAAAAGTTCGATTTAAGTGTGTCACCTACTCCGATTCTGCAAGTGCCGCGAGCCTTGGCTATACAAATACAAAGACTGAGTATGGCAGTGAAAAACTGGCAAAAGATAAATATGACAAGGCGACATCAAATGCAAAGTGTAAAAGTACTCACCATATTATAGGTGGAGCCTGCTCGGTTACCACTTGCCAAAAATACGATTTAAAAGAAAAGCTCGATGTTAAGAATAATCGCTACACATGTACTGTGACCAATGATGGCACTAGGCCATTTGAGAAAAAATGCTATGTTAAAGCAACTGGATATTGTGAAGAGGGAGCTCCAGGAGAAAGTAGCTCCAGCAGTGATCAAAAAGAGCTTTGCTTTTTCACATTAGATTTTGAATAAATTCAAATACAACTATTTTGCCAAGGCCTTGATAAATTTCCTGTAAGAGGGTACTGAATTTGTGTACATTCTAAGTACATTCCCCTGACAATCATAATTTTTATCACTAGAGAGATCATCACATTTGTATGGTTTTTCAATTCCAATATTGCTCATCCCTTTATCAAATAAAAACTTCCCATTGCAAAGATCTTTGCCTAGCGCCCATATTTGATCATGTAAATTACCCAAACTTATGGTCATTTCCTTTCGTTTTAATTTTAGCACTGTTTTTTCAGACAACTTAAAAGGACCAGCATCTCCATTTTTTGCAGCAACCACTTCACCTATAAGCCTTCTCATCCTTCCATATCTTCTGGCCTTAATCAGGGCCTTAATTCCAATTGCAGAACCTCCAATGACCATTAGTCCGACACCTAGAGTTGCCATTTCCTGTGGACTAGAGTTAGCTGGTACAAATTCAGGGACTAAGGCTCCATTAACCATAATAGCTCCGCCGGCGGCGGCCATGCCAGAAAATACCATCGCCATCTCATCATCCTCAGAATAAACGAGTGAGCGATACTCAGAGTATAAATTTTGACAATTTTTCAATTCCTGAAGCGAATCACGAGAAAAGGCAGAGAAATTGAAAAGAAAAAGCACAACAAGCGTGACCGATAATCGACCCATAGTAACCTCCAAACTAGAGCCACAGATATACCACGCTAAGGAGCTGCGAATTTAAATTGTTGAAGTTTTTTCACAAAAGATCTGCAAAATTGATCCCTAAGTGGATCACATGTGATGAAACACCCTAGAGAAGCAAAGCTTTGCTGACATTTTTTAGCTCTATAGTACTCTCACCATACTTAAGAGAATGAATCTCACCTGTAACTTCTCTTTTATCCATGGAATACAAAATGATCCCATCAGGAGAAGAGATATAGAGCATATCAGAGCTACTTGAGTAGGTAATGGCCCCAATATATCCAGCATGAGAATAAAGTTTTTCAAGTTTAGCAGTCCCTACGGCCAGATCAAAAGGAAGAATTCGGTAAATATGTGAAGTACTAAAGCCCTCTGAAGTTAAAAGGATTAACTCCCTTAGTGGAGTCATTTCAAGGGCCAATATCCGTTGACCTTTGAGCCCCAGAGACTCCATATCATAAGAGAGAGAGAGCTCTCCAATGCTGTTAAAAATATCTATCCCTGAATTCCAATTTGCAAGGTATGGGCCGGACTGGGCCACAAATAGGTAATCAAAGTACTGGGTCACACCATAGGCATATGGGTTACCAAAGCTAAGATTTGAAAAATGGGCAGGTTCAAGGTTTTCTCCAGAAAGCTTAATTATTTTATCAAAAGTTATGGCAAGTTTTTCACTTTCAAAAGAAATGAGTTCAAATAATTTATTTTCCTCAGCTCCATTTTCGCTACCATAGATTTTTCCGGGCCTGCAATACTCAGCTGTGTCAGAATACGTTGATAGATTTATTTCCTTTTGGCCACTCATAGGTGAGAAGGTACAGCTGTCTCTATTGACTCTATAAATTTCACCATCTACTTCCAAAATCTTTTGAGTTTTTTTATAGATATCTAATTGCTCTGTTAAAAGTGATACACCCGAATTTGAAAAGGTATAGAGTTCCCCTCGATCATCACCTGAAGCAAGATAGACTTTGTCGCCCACAGATGTCAGATAAAAATCTCCACCTTCAATACTATAGCTTTTCTGAGCGAGCAGGAAATGGATATGGGTAATAGTTTTGTAATCCGTTGAAAGAAAAACTAGCTCTGCATCTTTTTCAGCATCTTTTATTTTTGAGATATCAACATTATTTAAACCAGACTTCCCATCAGATTTCTGTGGTTTTCCACATGAAAAAAGAAGAACTGAAACTACTAATAAAAGACAATACTTAAAATACATAACCTGCTCCGATATAAATATTTCGACCTTTCTTATATTCACCTAGTGGGGATTTAATGGCGCGTTCCTGTGACCCCAGTAACGCCTCTGTGCTAACTTTGCCTCGATGTTTATCCAATACATTATTGATCCCCCCATTGATGAATAAGCGGTTTGGTTTCCACTCAAAGCCAATGTCGTTTCCAAGGTAGCTTGGATATTCAATAATATTAGAGTCATCTGAAAAGTAACGACCTGTATATTCCAACCTATAAAAGACTGATAAGATATCACCCCACGATTTACTAAGCTTCGATGAAATTTGATATTTTGGTCTAAAGGGAATGTTATTTCCTAAATTGCTGCCATCAGTGTTGTTTAAAACTTGCTGATAGGTCGCGCCGGTCTTTGCAGCAAGACCATACTCACTCACCTTTAAAATTGATTCTACTCTTCCACCATTAATCCAAACTTTTCCAATATTTTTCGCCCTAAAAGAATTAAATGATGTTTGCTCATAGCTAATTAAATTTTTGGGCCTTGAATGAAAGTATATGAGTGAAATGAATTGGCCTGAATTCTTGTATTCAAAACCTGCTTCTAGTGTGGGGTATCTTTCACTGATAAGATTAGGATTACCTTGGTAAAGTGAGTTATTCCCAAATTTTTGAACCAATGTTGGTGATCTATCGGCATAAGACAAAGTTACCGGGAAGCTTATATTCCATTTTTTTACGTTAGGAGAAGCGTAAATGATGGCCGAATAGTCTCTACTTCTGTGTCTTTCCCCAGGACTAGAACTCGGCAGGTAGTTATCATAGATTAAATTGGAAGACAGCTTTGTTTCAAAAAAACGGAATTTGTAGTGAGGTCTTAGCTTAAGAGACTTTCTTTTATAGACAGAGGCAGCGCGTGCATCTCCTGCAACTTCGAATTCTCCACCATCAAATTGAAATGATGGCCTCATCTCGCCCCAAGACCTCTTTAAACCAAACTCATAGGAGCCAGCAATATTTTGCTCTTTTTGTGAAAACTCAGAGCCAAAGTTTTGGGATTCCTTAAAGGGATCAGAAATTTTAGAACGAAATAACTTTCCACTCACCACTACGTCATGGGTAAGTCCTCCCATTTTTCTTTGAGAATTAAAGTAAATCAGTGAAAGGTTTTTGTCTTCTTCGATATTTTGAAAATTTTGGGTAAAATCACCACTAATGCCCTTTTTAGTCCTTGAATGAAATAAACCAAAATTTAAATTCTTCTCAATCTCCCACACCCCATTTAATGAAATGAAGTCTTCCCTATCATTGTCAAGATCAACTCTTTGACCTTTCCTATGATCGTAAATTTTTTGCTTGGCCAAATTTCTCTCTAAATTAATAGTAAGACCAATATCAGCCGCAGTTCCAGTGCCTGCACGTATCCCATAATGGCCAAGGCCATCGGCAGAAACTTCAGAGAAAGGCCTTCTTATGCGCTCACCAGGCCTTATTTCGCCACCTGGAGAGCTACTATCACCGACTGAAGAGAGCTCAACAGACTTAAAGTCCCCTAGGGGAATCATCTCCATTTGAGACCTACCAGATAATCCCGATCTAAAATTTTGGGCCGCCCACTTAAGTGAGGTGGTATCACTATTTTTACCTTGGATCGAAAATTCTTCCATACGGTAGTGATTACCAGTGCTTTTAGATTTTAAATTTAGTGCTGGAATTTCTTTTAGCTTATTTTTTAAACTTGAGCTCTCACCGCTTTCAAGTTCTTCACTCCAAGCATTTTCGCCCACAGTTTTAACCTCACCTAATGACTTCTTCGTGGGATCAATATGATAGGTTTGATTTAAATCCCCCGCTATAAGGCTGAAAGGTAAAATAAAGAAAATTATAAGCTTGAACGCGTCCATTAACATCTTCCTCGAGAAATCTACAATGTCAGGGTGCTCGGACTTGTAACTAAGTTACTTACCGTTGCGGGACAGTTCCAGAATTCCACTGGATTCCCCCTTAACATTTTTAAGCGACAATTCAGTGTTATAAAATGGGCAGAGATAAGTCAATGACATCACGTATATGCCCTATAACCCTTTGATTTTAGGAGCCTAATATATTGACACCCCTCTATAGAGTTTACAAAGAGGCTTATGGCAAATTGCGCTATCTTGTAAAATTTGAGGGCGACAGTGGTTTCGCTCACAGGAAGGTTAAGTCATGAAAAAAGTTGTTTTAGTTATGGCCCTCATTTTAATGGCAGCTTCAGGCAGAAGTGCAACGAGTAAAACAAACACAGCAAAAACCCCTAAGTGGTTTATTGATATGTATATTAATTGTTACAAAAATCTCTCAGAAGAAAAGTGTAAGAAAAATATTAAAGACGCTTTACAGACAAAGGGAAGACTTTGGGCAAACTCCAATGATCTTTTTGTTGAAGGATCAAAGCAGTGGTTCCCACACGGTCTAACAATTAAACTGACAAAGAATAAAACAAAAGAAGGTGAGTTTTTTGTGAACCTCACAAAAGAAGGCCCAAAACCTGAACTTGAAATCTCACTGGCCTACCCTATTACTGATCTACTTATAACCATTAGCCACGAAATTACTCATTTTTCTAATTCAAAAGATTTAAAGGATGCCATTCCTCACAGAAAAGAGATGGTTAAGTCGTGTATTAATAAGTATGAGCACGTAGTTCTACTAGATGAAAGTAAAGCATTTAAAAATGAACTTGATTTTTGGAATGCAAGTCCTTCATGGTTTAAAAACTATGTTGAAGGGATTAAATTCAATTCGAAGCTTATTGGTAGAGACCAAATTACCTATAAACAATTGTATCAAAGCCTTGGCCTTGCCATTAAAAGAGATCCAGAGTATCCAGCGAAGAGGTATATTCAGATGGGTCACTATCCAAAGTGTGCAGGGAAATTGATTTAGAATTGAGTGCAGTAGTCAAAGACCTAGCTAAGTTCAACTCCATTCATTTTGACGTATGAATTTAATGGGATTTTTTTTAGGTCTGATAGGTTCTTATAGCCAAGAGACTCATAAAACTTTCTTTGCCTCAGTTCATTATCAGTTAAAATCATATGAGTTCTGACATTAGAAAACCTGGCCAAAACCAAGTCCATTAAGCCTCTTCCAATTCCTTTTTTTTGAAATTTTGGAGAAACAAGAATGTCTTGTAGATAATGAATTGAGATCTCATCAGAGATACTTCTGGCAAGACCTACAAGTTTGTCAGAAGAAAAGGCCAGAACAATATAAGTGGAGTTTTCCAACGCCTTTTTTAAATCATGAGGTTCAGATGTATAATTTGTCCAGCCAAGCTCGGTGTACAAGTCTAAAATGCTCTCAAAATAAGAATCTTCAAAACCTTCTTTGTACTCTATGCTCATAGCACTTCCCCACTATACCAACATATCCATCGGGATATATTCAAAAGCAATTCCTCTTGTTTCATGTAACTGCTCAACACCTGAAATGCTGAAGCCCATTTTTTGATAAAATCCCTTTGCAGTTCTAGTAGCATCGATGTGAATTTTTTTGGCCCCGCCCTGAATTAAAAACTCTAGGGACTCACCAAATATTTTTCTGCCGGCGCCTATGCCTATCATCATGGGCGTTAAGTAGAGCCCCATGATTTCGCCTAGGTTTTCGGGATGTAGTTTTGAGTGGCAAAAGCCTTGGATGGAATTATCTACAACAATCACAAGGTGATGATCATGGGCCACATTTTTCTTCCAGATGTCGTCTGAGTACACAAGAGCTGACCAGCCGGCAATTTGCTCACTAGTATAATCTTTTGAACAGACTTCTCTGATAGAGAGTACATGCGCCTTGTTAATGGCCTCTTTGTCTTCAATCTTTGATTTTCTGATGGTGTAGTCCATTACCGTTGTCCATAATAGTAAAAACCAGGTGAATGCTCACCCGGTTATATTTTTATTAGTAATTGAGTTTTTGTGCTTGATTCTCAGGCGACTGGTTAGTCGCCTTCAGTCACATACCTCATAGCACTAAAACATGCTGCTAGCATGTTTTACCGCAAAAGGTTTATTGAACGTCGTCGAACTTGTCTTCGTCATGCTCATCAAAAAGAACTTCTGGACTATCTACGAACTCAGTTTTTTCTTCGTGCTTATGATGGATATGATTTTTCCATTTGTCTTTTTTCTTTCCCAACTGCTTTTCAAGTTTCGCTACAGCTAGGTCTAAACACTTATATAATGAGTCAGACTTTGCGCTTGCGTGATAATCAAAGTGCGGTCCTACAATCTTTACTTCCGCAATATGATCACCTTTTTCCACTGAACAAGTCCAATGAGATGAGGTCATCCCTTCAAACCATTTTTCTAATTTCTGTGTTTTTTCTTTGATTCTTTCATCGAGTGCTTCTGTATGTTCTAAGTGCTTAAAAGATATTTTGATTTCCATTTCAACTCTCCCAATGCTTTTAAGTAATTACTACTAAGCTTTCTTCTTTCTTTTAGAAGAAGGTAGTATACCCAAGATTTCCCTATATTTGGCAATAGTTCTTCTTGCCACAACAATATCTTCTCTTTTTAACAAATCTGCAATCTTTTGGTCAGATAATGGCTTTCCAGAGTTTTCATTATCCACATATTGTTTGATTTTAAGCTTTAGTGACTCTGCAGCAATATCCACACCACCATTTGCGCCGCCGATGCCCGCGTTAAAAAAGTACTTGAGCTCAAAGGTCCCGATTGGTGTGTGCATATACTTATTTGTTGTAACCCTAGAAACCGTAGACTCGTGCATACCGATTTCATAAGCAATATCTTTTAATATCATTGGCTTTAATACTGATGGGCCCTTTCTAAAAAACTCAGGCTGATATTTAACTATCGCCTTGGCCACTTTGAGAATTGTTTTTTGTCTATTGTGAATAGATTTAATCAACCACATTGCCGCTCTTAGCTTGTCTTGAACATACTCTGAGGCCTCTTTGTCTCCCTCAGCTGCAGCCTTACCTTTAGAAAGTAAGCTTTTATAAAGATTTGATATTTGAAGATTGGGTACACCGTCATCATTAACATCTACTGATAATTCATTGCCTACAAATCTGACAAAAATATCGGGAATAATATAATGGGTTTCCTCTGGAGAAATGAGCCTACCAGGCTTGGGATTAAACTCCATCATGATGAGTTCGGCATCTTTAACTTGTGAAAGATCTAGTCCCAATTTTTTTGCAATTTTATCGTGATCTTTATTTTTTAAATCTTGTAAATGATCAGTAATGAGAAGTTCAACAAGTGGCATCCTCTCATCTAAATTTTTGGCCTGAATCAGAAGACATTCAACTAAGCCACGCGAACCACAGCCCACAGGATCAAGTTGCTGAATCATATTAAGAAGCTCAAGAGAGTCTTCTCTATCATGACCAGTTAGCTCAATAACTTCATCAATTGAAACCTCAAGGTAGCCATCATCATCAATATTGTGAATTATATTATAGGCAACTTGCCACTCGGCTTCTGTAAGGTTTTCCATCCTAAGCTGCCACTCTAAATGCTCAGCAAGATTCATTCCCTTTGAGACCATATTCTCATAGTTAGGAGTATCTTCTGAATCTCTTTTGGCCATTGAAGGCGGTGAAGAAGAAGTTGAATTAAAATTTTCTATATATTTATTCCAATCAATATCTTCTTTTCCAGATATTACATCTGGGGCATCAAAGTTTTCTGATTTAGCTTCTTTATTTGAATTGTCTTGGCTTTGGTCTGAAAATTCATCTCTTGATATTTCACTATTAGCTTCTTCTAGCATTGGATTCTCAGTCATCTCTTCTGCGATAACTTGAGTCATTTCAAGATGGGTTAAAGTCAAAAGCTTAATTGCCTGCTGCAACTGTGGAGTCATAGTCAGACTCTGTAATTGCTTAAGACCTTGGCTCAGCTTAATCGCCATAAGAGCGCTCCCTTTAACTAGTGAAACAAACCTTCCATGACCAATAAGTCAGCTCATTCATAAGCTGTACTACATCTGAAATTCTTCTCCTAAATAAAATTTCTTGGCCCTTTCATCATTAATGATGTCACTTGGATTTCCACTTACAAGCAGCTCTCCCGAATTCATAATGTAGGCCCGATCAACAATTCCAAGAGTCTCTCTCACATTGTGATCAGTAATTAAAACACCAATATTTCTTTGTTTAAGTCCTGAAATAATTTTTTGTATATCTGAAACCGCAAGAGGATCAACGCCTGCAAACGGTTCATCTAAAAGTACAAAGCCAGGTTCAAGTGCAAGAGTTCTAGCAATTTCGACTCTTCTTCTCTCACCACCTGAAAGATCTCCACCTTTAGATTTTCTAATATGTCCCAACCCAAAATCATTAATGAGACCATCAAGGAGTACTTTTCTCTTTGATTTTTTCATATGTCTGCACTCTAAAACTGCATAGATATTAGACTCAACACTTAGGTCTCTAAATATCGATGCCTCTTGCGGAAGATAGCCCACTCCCTTAAGCGCTCTAGCGTGAATCGGAAGGCTTGTGATGTCTTCACCAACAAGTTCTATCTTTCCCATATCTGCTTTAATTAATCCTACAATCATATAAAAAGAAGTTGTTTTACCGGCACCGTTTGGACCAAGAAGCCCCACAACTTCACCTCTGCTCACCTCAAGACTCACATCACTTACAACCTTTCTTCCTGCGAAAGATTTCACCAGTCCAGTAGCCTTTAATGTTGTCTGCGAGTACTCCAAAAACTAATCCTTTTTAATCATAAAGCTAGAGTCTGAGTTACTTACCTCAATCACTTCGCTGTTTTCGAGAAGGGTTATCACATTACCACGAATAACATCTTTTTCCTGTATAACTCTCGGATTTCCTGTAAGTAGAACTCTTTTTTCTCTTACATAACCTTCAAGTTTTTCAGCGTAAGCTATTCTGTTTATCTGGCGACCGTTCTTCAAGGTCACCTTCTCCGTCAATCTCACATCGTCATAAAGCACATAGTACTTGAGCTTTTTGTTATAGTTTTCAAGGAATATTTCGGCCTTCATGCCAACTCCTGAAAATTGCTGTTTTATTAGGTTCACATTACCTTCTAAATAAATAACGTTTTGGACCATATCCACATTGAGCGAATGCGAGGAAAAATAAACTGGCGGCTCGTAAGGCTTGGCCCTCACTATTTTTCCTTTAACATTTCCCGTATATTTACCAATTTTTTTAGTGCTATAACCTTGGGCCTTATCAGCATCTATAAAGATTAAATCCCCTGTTTTTGGAGATATTTTCTTGGTTTTCACTTCCCCTTCAACAATAAATTTATTTTGCTTAGCAAAAAATGTACCCCTGCTCGACTGAACATCTTCAAGCTCAGTTTTTAGATGCACATCTCCATAGAGATTAATTACCTGCTCTGCGGAATTGAATTTTCCAGAGTCGCCTGAGTAGCTAACTGCAGCGTTTTCAGGTGGGAAAATCTTCCCTCTGGGCTTCTCTACGTTAACCTCGCCCGTACCTTCAAAGTGCATAAGTTTATCGCCTACAAGAAGCAACTGGTTTTGACCGTCTGATAAGAGGTAGTAGTGCACGTTGTGGAAAATTGAAGGAACTTTTCTTCTTTCATTTTTTGCACTTTTTAAATCATCTGTATTTGAGACCAAGTTTTCCAACCTAATGGACAGGGCCATCAACGCTAAACAGCTAAGAAAAAAACTGGAGATTAAGATATTTTGTTTATTGATTAAATTCAAAGCTTCTCCGCAAGTACTTAAGACCAATTCATTATAAACCAAAGACATAAGGCTTATAAGTTTTTTTGCAATGTGAATAAAGGGCCAGTTAGATAACATTGAAAGTAATGACTCTTTCATTTCCCTATGTTAGCTTTGCGCATTGAAAAAATACCCCACAAATAGGGTAAGGTTTTATAAGGAAACCTGTATATGAATGAGCTTAGCTTACAAGAAGTCGTAGACCTTGGTGTAAAACTGACTCCAATGATGAGCCAGTACTACGAGATTAAAAAAAATTACAAGGACATCATTGTATTCTTTCGCATGGGAGACTTTTATGAAGTCTTCTTTGAAGATGCAAGATCTGCTTCAAAGTTGTTAAATATCACACTGACCAATAGAGGAAAACTGGGGGGGTATCCTATCCCCATGGCCGGAATTCCCCACCATGCAGCCACAACATATATCGATCGACTAACGGCCATAGGACTAAAAGTTGCCATTTGCGAGCAAGTAGAAAATCCCAAAGAAGCTAAAGGGATAGTAAAAAGAGCTGTCACTCAAGTAGTCTCTCCGGGAATGCCATTTGACTTAGAAAAGGCTGAACAAAGAGAACACAGATACATTGCTTGTGGTCACCACCACCGCGGTCACTTTTATTTGATTCTTCTCGATTTCACCACGGGTGATTTTGTAGGTCATAAATTTGAAACCCAGACTCAATTCTTAGAATATATAAAATTATCAAGGCCAAAAGAGTTTATTACTTTTCTAGGTCAGTGGGATGAACATAAGCTCATATCTGAGCATATTGAAAAGAATGATCAAATTTTGGTAACTCATTTGAGCATTGAGTACTTCAATGTCAAAGAAGGTGGAATTTATATTGAAAAATTTATTCCCACTTATAAATTTGACCACACTATAAAATCACACAAAGAGATCCTTTGCCCAATGTCGGCCATCTCATATTATGTTTGCTCAACTCAACCTCTCGAGGAATTAGTACACTTGCGACCCTTTAGAATGGAAGGGTCAAAGAAAAAAATGAAAGTGACTATGCAAACACTAATTGGGCTTGAAATCTATCCAAAGTCGAGACTCGAATATAAAAATTCGTTGCTTGGTTTTGTGGATAAAACTCGGTCCGCTATGGGATCGAGAGAGTTATCTAAATTATTCACTTCACCTCTTAGAGATATTAAAGAGATCACAAGCAGACAAAGTGTTGTTGAATTTCTTTCTACCAACGAAGCCTTACAAGATTACCTGCGAGATGAGCTTTCAAATGTGAGAGACCTAGAAAGGATAATGGCAAAAGTCAGTACCAAAAAAGTGACTGCCAGCGATTTAATCAATCTTTCAAAATCTGTTTCCAGCTATACTGCAATTGACAAAAAGATTAGCTCCCTAAAAAAGCTCAGCCTTGAAAATTTAGAATTAGAACTCACCAAGCCTCATAAATCGGGACTATTAAAACTTTCAGCTACAATCGATGAGACAATAAATGATGAAATAGGCGCAGCTCTTGAAAAAGGCAACCTTATAAGAAAAGGGGCCAATAAAAAAAGAGACCGCCTAGCAAGGCTTTCCCAGAATTGTTCCAGTGAAATTCTCAACCTTGAAGAAAAATATAGAAAAAAAACCGGTATATCCAAGCTCAAAATAAAGCACAATGGTGTTAATGGTTATTTCATTGAAGTTTCTAAAACTCAGACAAGCAAAATCCCTAATTCCTTTGATCGAAGGCAAACCCTGGTCAACTCAGAAAGGTATATAACCAAAGAGTTACTTGAGTTTGAAAAAGAAGTCATTGCGGCTGAAGAGAAACTTGAAAAATTAGAACGATCTATTTTTAGTGATATTGTCGGTAGCGTAAAAGAGAATCGAGAAGCTATTTTATCACTCTCAAAACTTTTGGCCTTGTTAGATATTTTCCAATCTCTAACTCACGTTGCTCTTCAAGAAGATTTCACCAGGCCAAAAATTTACCCCAATAAGCAAATTCAAAAAGTTAAAGGTGGCTTTCACCCTATCATTAAAGCAGGTCTTAGAGACGGTTTTATTTGTCATGACCTAAATCTTAGCTCTGATTGCCATTTCGGACTGATCACTGGTCCCAATATGGCGGGTAAGACAACTGTTATGAGAGAGATGTCTATCATCCAATTTTTGGCCCAGATTGGAAGTTATGTTCCAGCTGACTCAGCCGAGCTTGGTATATGTGACGCCCTTTATAGTCGATTGGGAGCAAGTGATAATATCCTAGAGGGACAAAGTACGTTCATGGTTGAGATGGCAGAAACTGCTGAAATTCTAAGACATGCAACTTCTCGCTCACTAATTGTTCTGGATGAAGTGGGAAGAGGGACCTCAACCTACGATGGACTTTCTATTGCTTGGAGCCTTGTGGAATGCTTCGTTAGAAAGACCAAGGCCTTGACACTATTTTCTACTCACTATCATGAACTCATTGAGCTTGTAGAAAACTTAGAAAGTGCCAAAAACTTAACCGTTGAAACTCTAGAGCAAAACGGTGATGTTGAATTTTTATACAGGCTTGTAGAAAAGAGTACCGATCAAAGTTTTGGTATTTACGTTGCAAAGCTTGCGGGTATCCCAAATGACGTTTTGCTCAGATCAAGTGAAATTCTCTCCCAAATGGAAAAGGCCCACGGCCGAAGTGATGGATCTCAAACAGTTTATAGAGAAGAGCTGTCACCTGAAGGAATCCAACTCTCATTTTTAGAGCAAGAAGTTTCACAACCTAAGGTTATTGTTCCAGCTTATTTACTTGAGCTCGAAGATACAATAAAAGAGATGGATGTGCTCAATATGACTCCTATAGAGGCATTACAAAAGCTTCACTATCTAAAAAAACAACTCACTGGGTTTGAAGAGTCATTTGCCTTCCACTAAACTCTAGTTGTTGACTCAAGTAATAAAACTTATTTATGTTTTCTTATTTAATTTCCGATAAAAAGAATGAAGTCCATTATATTTGGGCCGTAAATAAAGAGGCACTAATAAAGACCAGGCTTAGTCTTGTCGCATTCTATTTTATCTTCATGATGACTTGGTCATCACCTGGTTACCCATTTAAAAATTTTGAAACTGGTAGAACTATCAGCTATATAGGTGATAAGGGATATAATTTTGAGAAAAATAATTGGAGAGGCCAATTTTTAAAAGAGGGTTGCTTCGAATATTGCCTCATTTTTGATGTTAATATAACTGTTATTTCAAAAAATGTACCCGTTGGTAAAAAGCAATTGGCCCGTTACAAATCAATTATTGCCACTTTAAACCAAGACTTCAAAGGTGCTAAGGGACAGAGATTGGCCCACTTTAGACTGAAATCGTTTAACAAATTCGAGAGCATTTCAGGCTCTGAGTGCGAACTTCTCCAAATTGCAGATGAAAGAAAAAAACTTAGCTCGAAATCATGGCAAAGTGCCTTTAATGGTTGCGAAAATGAACAAATCAAAAATAAGAATGCTATTAATATTTTGATCACTAATGGTGAGAAAAAAATTAAAACCAATCTTGGTAGCAGTAATCCAGACGGAGAATTTCTACCACTAATTGTAATTGACTACAGGTCTGCCATGGACCCTTCACAAAACTTAGTCACCCAACAATTGGGAAAGGCCTTTGGACTAAAGGCCCTTTGTTTTCCCAATGCTACAAAGAATGATTCAACAAATATTATGGCCACTTCCCAAGGGATTGAGGTCAGTTATTTCGATGAAAGCTGGAAAGTGAAATGCCCAGGATCTAGTGGACTTCGCAACCAGGGGTTAACGGCTGAGCAGATGCTGACGGTCATAGCTCATATCAAAAAATTCAACCAAAAATGGAATACAACTCCCAAGTACTACAAGAAAAAAGTATTCTACTAAATTGCTAATATCACTTAGAATTCCTTTGATCAGAAAATAATACTAAAAGACTCAGCTAAATACCCGATGAGTCCTCCATGAATAGCTCTCACAAAGAAAATCTTCTCTATCTCAGCTCTGAGCACTTGCCTGTAAGGCAGAATTCTAGGCCCACTGGAAAGAAGATTAAGTTGAACAAGAGAGTCTATGCATTTTACGTTGATATGATAGCAGTACTGGTTTTAAAGAAATCACTGATTTTAAGTTATATCTCTTTTATGAAGGTATTTTTCTTTCAAGTAGATCCCAAGAGTCAATTCACTATGCTTAAAAATATTGGAAGCCTTGAAAGCTACCTATTCTGGGCAGTCTCTTTTAGCTACTTCTTTTTGACTATGTTTCTGGGAGAGGGAAAAACGCTGGGCAAGCTTATTTTTGGACAAAGAGTAGTTGCGAGAAATGAAGAAGCTCCAACAGCACTTCAGGCGTGCCTTAGAACCTATGGCTATCTCATATGCATGCTCTCGGGTGGTTTATTATTTATCATTCCTGCACTTAGATCAGATGGACTGGGTGTTGCTGATTTTCTTTCGGGTACTTATTCGACTGATGGACCATTACTCGATCACCGAGTGGATGAAAGCCAGTCAGCAAATATCATCTACCTTAGCCCTCCAGACTACGACTTTCAAAATCAAGAAGTATCCTAGGCCATATCGAGATTTGTAGTGTTAACAATAGCGTCTGAATTGATAGATCCGTAAATATGAGGAAAGCTCTGACCATCTGCCGTTTCGTAGACAAGCTTTGCGCTAAGAAGACTGGGGTCAATTTCTAAAAGCAGTAAATTAGTGGCACCTTTAAAGAATTTTTCTCTGACAAAACGAAGTTGTTCTTTTTGAGAGCAATGAATAAAGCCCTCCGTCTCTAAGCTCGCGGCCACATACTGACCGCTACTAATTTGTTTATTAAAATCATCAATATCAGCAATATGAAAAATCTTTTCCACCCTAGACCTCTTGTTATTCTATTAGTGAAATACCTAGCTCTTTTAACTGGGCCTTTCCTGGAGCGGACGGAGCCTGCGCCATCAAATCAGTGGCCGAGGTTGTTTTAGGGAAAGCAATTGCATCTCTAATATTTTCATTTTTTGCAAGTAGCATAATTAATCTATCAACTCCAAAAGCAATACCTGCGTGAGGAGGAGTGCCGTAATTTAAGGCCTCAATGAAAAACCCAAACTGCCTCTCAGTTTCTTCTTCACTCATGCCCAGTGCTTTAAACATCGCTTTTTGTACAACCTGGTCATAAATTCTGACTGAGCCTCCACCTAATTCGTGGCCATTGACAACGATGTCATAGGCTTGCGCTCGCACAACTTTTAGTTTTTCATTATCAAGACTTAAAAAGTCATCAACATCATCGACAAAAGGAGATGTAAAAGGGTGGTGTCTTGCTGCAAATCGATTTTCCTTCTCATCGTGCTCAAGTAGTGGCCACTCGTTAACCCACAAGAAGCTGTACTCATCTCCATATAGATTAAACTTTTTCCCAATTTCTCTTCTTACAGCATCTGCACAGTCATGAGCAACAGACTCTGAGCCGTCAGCAAAGAATAGCCAAGTTCCATTGCCTTTTTCACTTGCAAGGCCTTCAAGACTAGAGAATATTTCATCGGTAACAAATTTTGATATGCCTCCGGTTCTACCTTCAGCGGACACTTTAAACCAGGCCACACCTTTTCCGCCAAATGGCTTCACAGTAGTTGTAAACCCATCTAATATTTTTCGGCTAAAGCTTCCCACTGACTCTGGGATAAACATAGATTTAATAAGCCCACCACTTTCGCTAAGTGAAGCAAATGTAGCAAACTCACACCCTTTAAAAACATCAGTGACTATCATGTGCTCTAGGCCAAAGCGAGTATCTGGCTTATCACTGCCATATTTCTCCATGGCATCAGTAAAGCGCATAGTAGGCAGTACAAAGTCATCAGATAATTTAAACCAAATTTTTAAAAGCTTTGTGACTAAGTTTTTAATATATTCTTCGGTGGCAAATGAAACTTCCACATCAAGTTGAGTAAATTCTGGTTGCCTATCAGCTCTCAAATCTTCATCCCGAAAGCATCTACAAATTTGAAAATATTTATCTGTGTTTCCAATCATTAACAGTTGCTTGAGTGTTTGTGGCGACTGTGGAAGTGCATAAACTCTGCCTGGATGAACACGACTTGGAACTACGTAGTCTCTGGCCCCCTCAGGAGTTGTTTTATAGAGAATAGGAGTCTCTACTTCCACAAAGCCTTCTGAGTACATACAAGTTCTTGTTTTCATCACTGTATCACTTCGAAGAGTAAGCATTTCTTGAAGTTTTGTAGTTCTAAGATCTATATAACGATATTTAAGTCGCAAGTCCTCTGTTGCCAAAATCTCTTCAGCATGAGGAAAAAATGGAACATCTTTAGCACGGCTGAGTAGCTTGAATTCGCTTACCTGAACTTCAACTTCACCAGTTTTAATTTTTTTATTTGAGGCACCATCAGGTCTTTTTTGGACAAGTCCCTTCGCCATAACAACTGACTCTAGTGCACAGTTTTTTAATTCTTTCAAATCACCTTTGTAATCATCAAATCCAAGTTGTGTTAGGCCATATTTATCTCTGACATCAATGAAGTGAAGGCCACCCAGATCTCGATACTTATTAACCCAACCACAAAGGGTAACAACCTCTCCAACATGCTCTACTGTTAACTCTCCGCAATTGTGAGATCTCATCAGACCTTCTAACACACTCACTTTTCACTCCTCGCCATAGGGCCGCATCTGGGGTTATGATTTTATGAAAAATAAGGATATACCAGATATGTTTGATTTAGGCCCAAAAGTCCTGAAAAATCTGTTTTTCGGATTAATAATATTCGCAAGCCTTTCGTCGTGCCAAAGCAAGTATGATCCGGGGGCTAGCTACCAAAGAGGAATTCTTACAACGCCTAGAAGCAAAACCATTGAAACCATAGTGGCCGAGACAGCAAGTCAACAAACACAGGGATTAAGTGGAGTAAAAGCAGAAAGCTTCAAAGAAAACCAGGCGATGATTTTCTACTACCCTACTGAAGGCTATCGCTCCTTTTGGATGCCAGACACTTATTTTAATTTAGATATATTTTTTCTTAGCCCTAAGCTAAAAATCTTGGCCATAGAAAGAAATGTGGCCCATCACCCAGGAAAGTCTGAACCCCCGGCCATTGCCAGAACTCCCACAATTTATTGCGCTCATGTACTAGAGCTCAAAGCGGGCTCTAGTATCTCAAAAGAATTGGCAGTGGGAGATATACTTACTTGGTCTTCAAAGACGAGTCAGTTGCAAATAGCACCAAGTACTCTTCAGAAGAAATAACTCCCAAGTGAGTCCTGGCCAATTTCTTTTGATACTTGCGATTTGTCCGTATTTTTATAATTTCATCTTTTAGATTTTGATTTTCTTCTTTAATACTGGCCAGTCCCCTACTCTTTGAAACTAAAACTTTATCCATATTGTAGAAATCGAGTAATCCCCCGCCCGCAAATATCAGCCGAAAGGCCAAAACGAGACAACTTACCCAGCCAAGCTTTACAAATATTTTTTCAAGTTTTGAACCAGATTTACCCGCTCGCTTTCGCTTTTGAGCTGGCTTTTCAAGATATGAAATAGAGGCAGGTGCCTTTCTAGGCGGTTTTCTTAGAGGACCAGAAAATTCAATATCCTCAATCCCTGCAAGTCTACTGCGCCTAGAAGAACGATTTGATTTTCTGGGCACCGGTGCCATTTCTTCATCAAAAGAAAGTGGAGAGCGTGGTAATTTAGCTTTAGGTCGCGACTTAGGTTTTGATTTAGATTTTGGAGAAAATAAGCTTAACTCAGTTTGTTTTTTGTAACTTGAAGGAGCCTTGTCGCGCTTTGCACGCTTTGCCCTATTTCTTTCGATGGCCTTTTTTAGAGCATCACTTCCAACGGCTTCGCTAGTTCCACTGCCAAGTCCCATATTAAACGTCCTGTTTAAATCCAAAGACCTCTTGTCTTTTCAATATTTTACCACAATTTTGGAAAATGCACAGGACACAGGAGGATCATAAGATCCTCCGTGCACTGATACGCTAGCCACATCCTTGTAGCTCGTGTTCCATCCGTGGAAATATAAAATAATATGGGTTTTTTAGAGTAGTCCTCTTCGATAGGCTTCTTTCCGAAGCTGAAGAACTTTTTGATAATAATTTGAATCGAATGCCTTTGCTTCAGGCGCTGGCTTATTAACTATGGGCCTATGCTTGTTCTTGGGACTTAAATCGACCCCGATGCTGACATCCCCATTTGATACACTTGGTCCTGTGTCACATATCCGTACTAGCCATCCATGGCGCGGAAAATCTCCAGCAGGGTAATGATTTTTTTTGATATCCCTTATGAGAAACATCCCAACCTTGGTCATTTTCTCAAGGTTCCCACCGAGATAAACGTGTCTAATTTCTTCTAAACATTGCCCTAGTGTCATACCTTTCTCCTACTTCCTGTATAAAAAGCTAAAAGCGAATCCCATCCATAAGGTCCGCCGGGTTGCTCTTATAAAAGCAAGCCGTGTGCCAAAACAAAAGTACATATTTTCAAGTAGTTATAGTCTTTCCAGGCATTTTGGCAGGGGAATAATTGACCCCGCGAGTCAAAAGATCAGGCCCAATTTGGCATCTTTTCTACTTCCTCATACATCTATGATTTTACGTCTCCCTGGTCACATGGTATTTGGTGTTATGGACATAAATGAAACAGAAAACCTTGAAAAAATTAAACTCTTTTTGGAGCACTTCAACTCTCTTGAACAAGAAGATATTATCAAAATTGTTGAATCCCACATCTCAGATGATGCCATCGAATTATTTATTGAACATATAGAAGAGTTCTACGGCATTGAAGATGAGGATCAACTGGGAATGCTGGCCCAGCTTGTAGTTGTTGGATATCTACTTGGTAAAGACCAATATACAGCGATTATGCCAGATAGGGATCCCTCGGGCGGTCCAAAGCAGGTTCAATAACTTTCCAAAAATCGGCCAAAGTCTTTAGCTCTCTTAAATAATAATATAGTCCTGGCTCTAATTGTCCGTGAAACATTTCGTAGATTGCACTCACTTCTGCTCGACCTGCAAGTATATCAGACAGTAAATTCAAACCATCAAGACTTTCAAAGCTAGACTCTATAAGAATCTTTCTTTCACTAATTTCAAAATTTTCTAGCTCAAAGAATTTTTCAAAAAACAGCTTTGAGGCCTTGAACTTAGAGCACGCGCTCAGGCTGTCACCCAGCTTTCCAAGTTTAATATAGTTTTCAACACCAAGCCCACCAGGGTAACCAAAGCGAATCTCAAATTTTTGCTTTCCCTTGAATAGCCACCAGGAGCCGTTGGGGTCTCCAATATTAAAAGTACAATCTTCAAATAGAGTAAATCTGTAATTATCAGTACACTGATGAATCGACTCAGATAATTCTATATACTCTGTAGGAAAATATAATATTTCTGAAAGGTTTTTGTTCTCAGGACTTTTGATTCCAATTTGAATATAGGGATCTTCTGCGGGGCCATCCAGTGACTCATAGAACTTCGCTAAATCACTTACGACCTTTCCATGAATTTTAAATGTTGTTTTTTTCTTATCAATGGCAAAGACATAGCCTGGAGATTTGGGTGGCTTTGCCGAAAACTCCAAATCATCATCAAAAGGGTTTTCACCTGAGCTAATATCCGAGTGCTCAAGCGTCTCGTCGACCATCTTAAATAGCCAGTCAATTTGTTTACCATCCATAGTCAAATCCTTTCATCCACTAAATGATAAAATGTATCTGCTTGTATGACAAACTATACTGGGATCAGTATAAACTGGGATTACCAGAGTGCCATGATAAGTTGAATCACAACAAAAGCAATAATAGGTGAAATATCAAAAGGAAGATCCGCTGGTAGTACTTTTCTGATGGGATCAAGTGTGAAGTCGGCCACTAACTTTATTTTTAGTCTCCACGCCTCTTTATTAAGACTAGGAAAGTAGCTTAAAGCTGCGTCTACAAACAAAACTAAAATGTATATATATAGGACAAACCTTATCATTGTTAGAATATAGCAAATAATTTAGGTGCACGCCTTAGTTTTCTCTTCTAATTCAGAACTTTTACGCAACGAAGAATAACTTATGCAAGCACCTAGAAAAAATGAGTTGGTTAAAAAGTAAATCCATAGCATCGCCACAATTAAGGTATAAAAATCACCATAATTTCTTGCCAGGTTCGCTTTGGCATAAAGCAGGTAATAGAAATAGAGCCACTTGCCTGCAATGAATATGAATACAAAGGTTATACTTCCACAAAAGGCATCAACATTTTTAATCTTTTTTCTAAACATCCATTTGTAGATGTACATAAGAAAGAGCAGGCTAAAAATACCGTGAATGATATTGGCCTTTACCAACAAATTGACACTTCCACTCAGATTTACCCAGCTGGTAAAAGATCTAATACTATCTATAAAGGGCAAAATATCTAAATCAGCAGATGTGATTATCTCTCCTTCAGCAATATTTACTAAGAAGGCCAAAAAGGTCGGAAATACAAAAATTCCGATTAAAAATAATATGACCAAGGCCACGCCCATCAAGGACTCAAGGTTGTACCAGGCAAGCTTGAAATGCTCATCTCTTGTAATATTAAATATCCCTTTAAAAAAGGCCTGAAAAAGAGAGAATGATGAAAGGCAAAGAATACAGATATTGAAAATCTTCGAGGTACTTTTCCCAACAAGCCTAAACTCCATTACCTTCGCTAGATTTTCGGTAATGGTTTCACCCAACGAGGGAAAGCCGATTTCGAGTAACTCGAGAATCTGAGTTTGGGCCCAGCTATAGTCACCTAATGCCTCCCCTATCAAAGTAATCACAAGAAGCACTAACGGAAAGGCGCCAAGAACAATATAAAATGAAACTGATGCGGAAGAAAAAGTACCATTTTCTTTAAAAAAAATGGATGCCCCTCCCCAAATTGAACGCCCATAATACACAGGTATTTTTAACAGGGATTTGAATATCTTTTTATATTTTTCTGGTACCACTACCACTAACGATAAAGTAATTACGAATAATCCACAAGCCCGACACTGCGCGGAAAAGGTTCAACATTCCCATAGCAACCCAAACTAGAGTCAGGCTACTGCTGGAATAACCCAGGTAAGTGAAGGGTAAAAATAACATTACAAATCCCACCCCCATATGAAGAGCTAGCAAATGAAATTTTCTGAGACCAAAGACAATCCCATCGGTCACAAAGGCCAAGGCATTGGGAAACTGGAAAAGACAAACTGGCAAAAAGATATTTGAAAATAATATGGCAATATCACGATCTGTTGTAAATATCCCCACCAGCAAATCCTTAAATAGAAAATAGCCCAGCATAAAGAAAAGTCCTATTCCTAGACTCATCACCAATGTCTTTTTTATATAGTGAATAGATTTTTGCTGATTTCCCTCTCCCAGAAATAAGGCCACTTGTATATTTCCAGTAATGGCTATTCCGTCGATAAAATAGGAAGAAAAAAGCCATAGCTGTAATACGATTTGATGTGTGGCCAGCTGAATATGGCCAAGCCTTGTGGCCACTATGGTGGCAATAAAAAACGAGCTCACTAAAAAAGCTGATCTTCCCAAAAGAGAGATGGAATCTTTTGAAAAATTCTTCCAAATTTTTACCTCAAAAAAGTTCAGACTATGTAATTTAAATAACCTCGCTCTCTCACCTATAAAGAACTGCCCAAAACCTAAGACCACTCCAATGATTAGTGAGATCAGTGTACCAAGACCCGCTCCGGCCAGTCCCATTTTAAAATGGTAAATCAGAATAAAGGAGATGATAAAATTTAAAATTGTTGTAATTGATGAAAGCACGAGGGAGCGAACAATTAAGTCTAGACCTCTCAGGATTCCAGTAATTGAAGTAAGTAGTATTGATAGTGGAAGGGCCAAAAGCCGAATATTCATATAATCAGTTGCCAGGCTTCTAAGCTGAGAATCAGCACCATAGAGATCCCAAATTTGATTTATGGTGAAAAATAAAAAGATGCTTGCAAGTATCCCCGTGCTTAGAGCTGAAAAAAGTGAGACCTTTATGGTTTTTCCAACCATTTCATATTTTTTCTGCCCAAGGTAAAATGAAATATTTCCTGTAGGCCCATGCACTAGAAAAATTAAAAGCCATCCAAAAGATTCTATCACCGATACACATAAAGATAGGGCAGCAAGCTCATGGCTTCCCAAATGTCCTATTAGTGATGTGTCTACAACAGAGGCGAGTGGACCGACTAAAGAAGATAGTGATGCCGGGATAGAGTATTTAATAATTTGAAATACAGAAAATTCTCTATGGCGACTTTGCTTTCCAGACATGGCTAGAGTGAATCAAGTAGCGAAAGCAAAAGCTCCCACATTAATTTCACATCCCCAATTTTGACTTGCTCACTCGGAGAATGAGCACCAGTAATTGTGGGGCCAAAAGAAATTGAATCCATTTTGCCAATTTTCTCTAGAAGAATGCCGCATTCAAGACCTGCATGAATGGCCCTTACATCTGGATCGTGTCCATACTGTTTCTTATATAAGGATT
>JABIHA010000137.1 GCA_018649885.1 Bacteriovoracaceae bacterium | reverse complement strand
GAAACAGTCGATATTGTTTACTAACAACGGACCGGAAAAATGCAAAAAAACAAGAATGGGGATATTCTCGAAGAAGTGGCCACCAGGGCCTTTCAAAGGGCAAGGTAGCCTAGATGATGGTTCTTAAGTTAGCAGCATTCGGTGTTGGCAGTACTTTGTCTTTCAAATTTTTCTTGAATTTTTTTAGTGTTATTGAGCTGAGAGTTCATCATTTTCATTCCGCCAACGGCGAGAGCTGCCATCATAGCTGTCATCATCATCACTTCGATCATTGACATCCCTGATTGTCTGCTCTTTTTATTCATGAACATAATAGGCTCCACTAAATCTTACGTAGTTGATAATTATAACTTAGTAAAAAAAATTCTCATAAGCTCAGAAAAGCTCAATGTAATACTGGATATTTAGGCGATATTATTTCTAATTTATAGGCCAAGTCCCCTTAAAATTATGGCATTTTGACACTATCGTTCTTCCCTAAGACCAAATGCCCTAGAAAACAAAATTTATTGGATAATTTGTACAATCCTCCTTTTTTAAAACTAGCTTTGGTTATAAGATATATCCCGAGATGAGTTTGAGAGAAGCTTTGTGAGGGTTTATGAATAGTCTAACAAAACTTTTTCTTATGATTTTAATTTGCCTATTTATTTCAAGTTGTTCAGATGAAAGTGATGATGAAGGTGGAGGACCAAATGGATCCACAGGTGCCGCTGAAGTTAAATCTCAAGGTGCTGAGCCTGCCCCTCAAAGCTCCAAGGGCGAGCACCAAAATGGGGCCGACAATCCAGATCTTCCCTTTGAGGTTTTATTTTCCATAGAGGAAAATGAGTTATTAGTTGATTGGAATCCAGCAGCTGTTTCGTTGGTTTTAACTAGTGCTGAGGGAGATATTAGGGCGTTATGTTCTGGATCATTAATAGGGAAATCTAAGATTCTTACCAATTCGAAATGTATTCCTCCTGATTATAAAGACGGCCTTGATGTGTTCTATATATTTTTTCCTGATGTTGCTGAGGATGGGAAAAGTGTTCTTGGACACACTTATAGAACCTCCACCAAGCTTGTGGATAAAAAAGATCAAAGATTAGGAGATGATAGTGTAAATGTGTTATTTGATTACGCTATTATTGAAATGGAAGGTGAGGTTGAGTACCCGGGACTCAAAGTTAACGAATCAGGTGTTGCATATGATTCCTCTCTATTTATATATGCCTCCAAGTTGGTGGCCATTGAATCAAGTGATAATAAAATTGAAATAGGTTTAAAGAGCTCTCATTGCGTGGCTGGAGACAGATCTAATTTAGTTCCCCAATACGATACTCCGTTTTCATCAAATATTTATTTTCACCAGTGCGATATGTCTTTTGATAGTGGAACTTACTTGGGAGCTCCTCTGATCGGAACTTCAGGTGAGGTTTACGGAGTGTTTAGGGCAACACATGATGATATCCGTCTTGGAGGTTTTGCCACTAATACATCTTGCATTAAATCTCTGGGAGTGAGCATTCATAGGGATTGTAAAAGAACGACTTCTGATGTTGACGATATTGTTGATGGCAAGTTTGACTCTCTAAAATTAACTGAAAGGATGATAAAAAGGGCCGAAGAAGAAGGAGGGATGTTCACCAATAAAATGAAAAACTCCTCTCTTGGTTGGGGAGTAACTCTAGGTGAGAGTAAAGACTTTAACACCGAAGAGTCAAATCACGAGTTCCATGCAGGCTTTCCTTATGTTTCAAAAATCATAAAAAAACCTACTAAGAAAATAGAGATCATTTTTGATATAAAACCAATGGTTTTTAATACAGATGTGGTCAACTTGGATGGATTTGAAATTGAAGAAATGAAAGAGCACAAAATGAAAGTGGTTGTTTTGAAAATCTGGTTAAGACCTGAGGTATTTAGAGTCAAAATCTACGTGGAAAAAGAAAGAAAAACTATTACAGGTAAAATTAAAAAAAGTTGGAAAAAAATTCTCACTTATAAAATAAGATATGGAGAGAGTCTAAATCCACAAACTCTTTTTAAACTAAAAGACTGATAAGTATAGGGCAGCTCCTATAACAAACTCTTCTCCAGCCGTTTCAGAGA
The DNA here is from genome assembly GCA_018649885.1 of Bacteriovoracaceae bacterium. Classification (GTDB taxonomy): domain Bacteria; phylum Bdellovibrionota; class Bacteriovoracia; order Bacteriovoracales; family Bacteriovoracaceae; genus JABIHA01. Next base: position 8,991 of record JABIHA010000137.1, on the reverse strand, counting down.
TAGTGACACCGTCATGGCTTCTCATTAGCATTGTTTCGCCATAAATCTCTGTCATTAAGTTTCTCGATACCAAATAAAGCATAGATGGGCGAAGTTCAAGGTAGTCATAGAATTTATTTGTGTAAGCCGTTTTACGGTTTTTAATTTTGTGCTTATAAGTGAGCTCTGTGTTAAACATAAATTGGCGACTGAAAATTATAGTAGGAGATAGGTAGTACCTTATTTCACTGCGAGTAGTAGTGGGCTCTCCACTCGTTATATAATTGAGGTGGTAGCGAATTTTTGATTTTACATGAAGCCAAGGCAGAATATTTTTCTGGGCCACAAGTTGAGGAATAAACGATCCATTATAACCCCATCTTTCTCTTAGATCATCATCCATAACGTAATAGGTTTTGAGTTCGAGATCGAGGTCTATAAATTGGTCTTTTTGGTTTAGAATTTTCTTTCTACGGTACATGGCCTCTGCAAGCTCTGGGTATAACTTATTTTCGCCGTCATCTTTGTCACCATAATATTCATAGATACTAGATTGAAACAATCTCACTTGATCACTCTCAGTTACTGAATATAGTAGTGACGTATCAAATTTTGTGTAAAGACCTATGGGTTTGTGCTCTTTTCTATCTTTTAGCTGTTGCGACAAGATTAAAAACTCTAAATCGAGGTCTTTGGGAGCAGTAAATTGGGCTTCTGATTTCTGCTCAGCACCTAAAGCACTAGTGCTTAGAAGTATTAAATTTAGCAGTACAAAATATTTGGTGATGAAAGACAGTTTTTCCATTATTACTTTCCCTAATTTTTTGATAGTTTTAGGCGCTTATAACACTAGTCTATAAAAAGGTATAGGTGAGAAATTGAAAAACAATTTTAAGATAACTCTTCCCGTGGCGATTATGATCACTTTAATTGCAGTCATTTATCAAAGATCCACAGGACCTACATACCCAAAAAAATATCAATTTGAACTTGGCGGCAAAAGCGTCAAAATTAAATTCCCTAGAAGTCAGGGCGGAAGTGTTGGTGCTCCTGTAGAGATCCCACTTTTAAAAGAAAATATGAGCGCCAAGTTGTTTTATAAAAGATTTCCAACTAATGACTCATGGTCTGAAATTCCCTTTGAAAAACAAGCTGCCAGACTGCATGCGACTCTTCCCAATCAACCGCCAGCAGGTAAGTTGATTTATTATATTGAGGGACAGGCCAGTGGTGAAAAATTTGGGTTTGCTAGTAGAACAAAGCCAATTGTTATTCGTTACAAGGGGAACGTCCCTACATTTGTTTTGGCTCCCCATATCTTTTTTATGTTTTTATCAATGCTCTTATCAGTTCTTGCGGCCTTAGAGGCCTTGAAAAAAACCAGAAGCTTTTTTATGATTGGCCTGATGACCACAGGGTGTTTACTTGTGGGCGGGATGATTCTCGGACCTATAGTGCAAAAATATGCCTTCGGTGTTTTCTGGGCAGGTTTTCCCTATGACTGGGATTTGACTGACAATAAACTTCTTATTTCTGTTGTTGCTTGGGTCCTTGCAAGTGCAGTGAATATCAAAACGAGAAGGCCTGCTGCAATGGTAGCGGCGGCAGTTGTATTGATGATTATGTATTCAATTCCCCATAGTACAATGGGTAGTCAATTTAATTACGAGAAAGGCCAGGTAGAGACTAAAACTTCCTAGAGTTAGGAGAAGGCCTGCTGTGTTAATGACAACTGGAGGCCTTTTCGAGCATGACGGCAGCGCCATGTTCATAAACCAGCTCTCCTCCTAGGTGAGCTGTGTCCAAAAGAAAATATGTGGCCACAAAAAGTAGCACCAAACTGCAGCTCGCCATCCATTTGGGTCTGAACTTGGCCTGCAGTAACTCAAAGATTCCAGCACTTATATAAAGGTAGAGAGCATTGTGAGCGGCCTCTTCATGCTGGTATAGCAGAGTAAGATCACATATTTGATTCTTGGTAATTTCCGCTGCTGTGTCTCCAAGGAAAAGACTTAACACAAGTCCAAGAAACCCCAGCCCTAAAAAGAGCTTATAGAAGTTAGATATAGTGTTACCTATGGTATTTTTGCTGAACAGACAGTAAACTTCACCCACTTTAAATAGTGGAGCCGTGGCCAAAAAGGCCAAGGGAAAGTGAACAATGATGGGGTGGAGCAACTCTTCTCTAATCATAATTTTCAACCTGTCTCTTTTGTGAGGATAGAATGCATAGTTTTAAAAGTCTTGTTAAAATTTTGATGGTTTTAGTTTTTTCTTTTCCCCTTTTTGCCCAGGATTTTCTAAGCACAACTTTAAAAGAATTATCTCATGATAAAATGGAGGGGAGAAAAGCAGGGTCAGCTGGTGGAAAGCTGGCTTCAAATTATCTTGAGAAGAAGTTAAAAGAGTTAAAGATTGCCCCCTTTGGATCATCTCACCGTCAAGAATTCACTATTTTTACTAAAATGAAAAAATTTGGATCCAATGAACTTCGCGTTGCAAGTGGAGCTGTTGCGCCCTTTGAACCACTGGCCTTTTCAAATTCAGGTGAGCTTAAATCTCAGCAGATAGTTTTTGCAGGCTTTGGTATCTCTTTGAAAGACAAGTCTTTTGAATACGATGATTACAAAGGCCTTGATGTAAAAGGGAAAGTGGTCATCTTGTTAACAGGTGACCCTGGTATTGGAAATTTAAAATCACTTTTTAGAAATCCAAAGTATATAAAATATAGATCAATTTTTTATAAAATAAAAAATGCAGCAAGACTTGGAGCAAGTGCAGTTCTTATGGTTCAAAACCCCATGAGTATTAAAGATCTGAAAAGAGAGGCTGCTCCTTTTTTCAACGAAAGTGAAGGAGGGGGAGAGAGCTTTAATATTTTAACAGGCCTTGTAAAAAATAGCTGGGTAGGTAGCTTGCTTCCTAAAGGGATCACCACTCTTAGTTTACAAAAGGGTCTCTCAAGCTCTCAAAAACCTGATTCATTTGTAATTAAAGATCTACTGGTGAACCTGTCTATTCACCTTAAAAAACAAACGGGAAGAGTGGCCAATATTGTGGGTTTTATTCCAGGCTCTGATTCTTCCTTAAAAGATGTGTTAGTTTTGGGAGCACATATGGATCATTTGGGGTTTGGTGGTCACACTAGTATGGACAATCCTCATATTAAGAAAATACATAATGGAGCTGATGACAATGCTTCGGGAACTGCTGTTGTTCTAGAGCTAGCAAAAAGATTGAGCCTGAAAAAAAGCAAAAGATCTGTCATTATTGCATTTTTCCATGCGGAAGAAATGGGACTTCTTGGAAGTGCTCACTTTGTAAGTAGTTACCCAAGATACAAAGACGCTTATGGTGGGATCTTGGGGATGTTAAATTTTGATATGGTGGGACGATTTCAAGATAAGCTCTCTGTCATGGGTATTGGAAGTGCTTTTGAATGGCAAACTCACATTGATAAAATTATTTCAGTGATAAAATCATCGAAAGTTGGGGGGAGTTTACTACCTCTTTCACTTCAAAACTCTTCGGTTGGATCAAGTGATCATGCCTCTTTTATTCAAAATGGATACCCAGCACTCTTTTTTACCACAGGGGCCCATGAAGATTATCACCGGGCAAGTGATGACTTTGATAAACTCGATATCTCTAGCTTGAGAAAGGTCGCTTTTTTAAGTGAGAAAATTGTTTCTTATTTTGAAGATTCTAAATCTCTTATTTTTGATCCAGACTCGAAAGATAGCGGGGACGCGGGACGTGCCAGAGGCTATGGATCGCACTTGGGTTGTGTACCTAAGTTTGGCGGTGGAGATGAAATTAAAGGCGTTAAATGTGTCAGGATTTCTAAGGGCTCCCCTGCAGAAAAGGCCAAGGTTCTACCAGGAGATATCATTATAGGTCTTGGTGAAATTGAAATTGCAAGTTTATATGATTTGGCCTTTGCCCTGAAATACTACAGACCGGGCGATGAAATAGAGCTTACTTGGAAACGTAAGGGCAAAATTATCAAAGAAAAACTCAAGTTAATCGAGAAGAAGCACTGAAGAGGAATAAATGGCATTAAAACCGATACTCATTGCCCATGAAAGTGTTGACCTTAGAAGTCTTATTCATCTGTGTGTAGAATCTCAGCTTGAAAATCCTATTATAGAAGTCAAAAATGGCAAAGAGGCGATAAAGGCCCTTGATAAATACAGTGGTGAGTTTGAGTTAATTTGCTCAGGTTATCAAATGGAGCCAGGCAGTGGTGATGAATTATATGCAGAGGTGAAAAAGAGAAAGCTCCTTGTTCCTTTTTTGTTAATCTCCGCTTATAGACCGGAAGAGCTTGAGGCCCTTTCAACCATGCGCTTAGACAACCCATCAAATTCATTTATTCTAAAGAAAAATATTAATGGAAAGAGCCTAATGGACGCGGTTCAAACCATGCTCGGTCATGGCGATGACTCAAATAAAAATGATCAAAATTACTCTAAAATACGAATATCGAAATTTATAGAAAACCCTAGAGAAGATGTTGATCTATATGTTCGATTGTCAGAGGGCAAATTAGTAAAAAGATTTAAAAAAGGGGATTTATTAGATATTGATGGCCTCAAAAAATTCCAAGATAAAGGCGTCGAATATTTCTTTCTGACCACTGAAGATTATTTGAGTTATATCAAACATGAAAGCCAGAAAATATTTGAATCTTTTGAAGTAGTCGACTCGTCGCCTGAGGCCATGGCCAATTTACAGGTGAAGGCCCTTGAAGAGAGCCAGGAAATATTAAATAATATCGGCGTCGATCCTCATCTAACAAATATTGTTAAGGCCTCGGTTGGCAATATCGTAGGTAGTGTATCTAAGAAAAAAAATGTCCAGAAAATGATTTCGTCTTTAGTATTTAAAAAAGACTACTTATATTCACACAGCATTCTAACTTCTTTTTTAGGTTGCTCTATGATGCAACAATTAAACTGGGCGACTGAAGAGGGTCAGCAAAAAATGGTTTATGCCGCTTTATTGCACGACATTTATATTAAAGATGAAGGGGCAGCGAGGGTTAAAATACTTTCAGGATCTCTTTATACCAGTCTAAGTCCATCTTTGAAAAAAGATGTGAAAGAGCATATGAAAAAATCTGGGGATCTTTTAACTAAAATTTCTAATTTCCCAGAAGATGCTAGAACTATGATTTTAGACCATCATGAAACTCCTGAAGGTGATGGTTTTCCACGGAAATTAACAGCTTCAAATACTCCAGTATTAAGTTGTCTTTTTATCTTGGCCCATGATGTGGCCGACTTTCTCATTACTCGCTTTGAAAGTGGTGAGGGAACAAGTGATTTTGCACAGTTGTATCAAAAACGTTTTGACGTAGGAAATTACCAAAAACCTCTCCAAGCACTCTTGTCTGTTATTGGACGTTAATACCAAATAGCTCTAACTTCGTTTTTCTTTTTCTCCGAGTAGTATAAGTGCTCGAAACTTAGGAAATTTTCATGTCGACTGCTAAGAAAAGTGAATTGGATATGACCAGTGTTCATCAACTTTTGAAAAAAGGTCTCTTTCTTTCTGAGGCCTCTGATGAGGCAATTAGTTTTATCGCAGAAAACCCAGTGGTTAAAAACTATAAAGAAGGTGATCCTGTATTCATTGAAAATGAAGCAAGTTCTTATATTTACTTTGTTGAAAGCGGATCAGTTGAAATCGTAAGCTATAAAAAAAGCTTGCACAATATTGTGAGAATTAAAGTCTTTGGCCTTGGAGATCATTTCTCTGAATTGTCAGCGCTTACTAAGTCTGTTCACTCCACCTCTTGTTTTGCCCTAGAAAATACTACTCTCTATGTTATTGACCAAGAGGTATTTTATCAGACCATCGAAAAGTTCCCTCTTGTTGGTAAGAAAATGGTGGATGTTTTAGCAAAAATGCATATTGATTTTAGTTTGGAGCACAATTATATCGATTATTTTAAGGAGGAAGACCTAGATCTTTCACAAAAAGTAGTAGATATAATGCCTATTACTTTTATAGAAAAATATAAAGTTCTTCCGCTTAAAACAGTCGGCAATCTTTTTCATGTAGCAATGAGAAATCCCAAGAGAGCTGATTTTTTTGAAGCAATGGGTTCATATTTAAATGGCATAGAAGTCATTATTCACGTGATAAATGAAAGTGATTTTAACGGTAATTTACCTCGGGTTTTAAAGTATTTTAATTCGGTGGACTCTATCAATATGGAGCAAGATGAGCTCCAGGAAGAGCGTGATGAAATTCCTGACACGCCTTACACTACTGAAGAGTTTTTGCAGGCGATGCATCCCTTCGCCTCAATTCCTCCCAATGTAATTTCTCAGATTCTTCCCTATATTGGCACAAAGAATATTAAAGCAGGGGAGGTTATAACTAGGCCTGGTCGAAAGAGTCCTGAGCTGATGTTGATTAAAACAGGAAAAGTAAATATTCTTAAAGATTTTCAAAGTGGGGGAAAGGCATTAGCTGCAACTCTGGGGCAAGGAAAAATTGTTGGTGAAATATCACTCATTAGCGAAACAGATCACCTGCTGACAGTAGTTGCACAGACGCCTGTTACCTTACTAACTATCAGCAAAGAAGTATTTGCTAAATTATTTCAATTCCCTGCTTTTTCTATTTCGCTAGCGGAATTACTTGCTAAAAGACTGCAAGAATTAAATCGAGAGATACAACTAAAACTATATGATGGAATTGTATTTAATAAAGAAATAATCGACAAAGAATTGCTTCCACTGTCGGTGATTACTTCACTCAAAATAATGCCAATTAAAATCACAGGTGACGACTTGGTCGTAGGTCTTGTTAACCCTAAAAAAGAGAAAGTCTTCGAGGTTCTCAATCGCTATCTCCCTCAATATAGAATTACTCTTGTGATTATTGATGAAGATGAATTTGAACGGGTTCATCAATATGTGATGAAGCACCAAAAAAAATCATCGGGCCCTGTTAGCCTTGTTGAGCAAAATAACATTCAAAATATAGATCCAGTTAAATATTTGGAGGACTTAGTCTTTAAGGCCTACGAAATGAGGGCCTCTGACATACATATTGATCCATTTTTAGATAGCTATGCCATCAGAATTAGAGTTGATGGCAACTTAAGTGAGCTTCAAAGAAGAATTGACTATGAAAGTGGAAAAAAGCTCATTAGTAGAATAAAAGTTGTGGGAGAAATGGATATAACAGAGAAGCGCTTTCCTCAAGACGGTCAGTTGAAAATTGTTCTCGATGATTTAGACTACGAGACAAGAGTTTCAATGGTTCCTTCAAAACTGGGGGAAAAGTGTGTGATGAGATTAATTGGAAGTAGGACTCCATTTTTTCCACTTAAAATTTTGGCACCCGATAAGAAGGTCATTAAATTTCTAAAAAATGTACTTAGGCATAAGCAAGGGCTTTTCTTAATCACAGGGCCTACAGGATCTGGGAAAACTACAACTCTTTATTCTCTACTTCACGAAAGTAACTCCATAAATAAAAATATCATTACAATTGAAGATCCTGTTGAAGTTGTTATTCCCGGTATTACTCAAATTGAGGTGAAAAATAAAATCGGCTTAACTTGTGGAAAAATCTTAAAGCATGTATTAAGACAAGACCCCGATATTATCATGGTTGGCGAAGTGAGGGATGACGAGTCGGCGAAGCTTGTTTTTGAAGCCGCCCTTACAGGGCATCTTGTATTCGCCACACTTCACACCAATAGCTCGATGGATATTGTTCCAAGGTTAAGAGAACTTGGCGTCAGCTCATCTGTGCTTGCCTCAGGATTAATTGGTGTCATGGCCCAAAGACTTATTCCTGCACTATGTCCTATTTGCAAGGAAGAGGGTGAGCCACATCAAGTTGAAAAAGATACACTTGCAGGAATTATGAAGTCGGGTGAAGAAGTTAAGAGTATTGCAAGAAACAAGGGCTGTGATAAATGTTCTGAAGATGGATATATTGGAAGAATTCCAGTCTATGAGTATTGGGAGAAATGCAATACCATTGAAAATGCCATACTATCTTCTACTAATTATATTGACCTCGTCGATGCAGTTGAGAATACAGGTGAGTTTAGATCCCTTTATGAGTTTGGGCTTCAAATGGTTTTAAATGGTCTCACTACAATTGAAAAAGTAGACGAACATCTGTACGGAACTGAAGTTGACCGCAAAAATAAAAAAGACCATACGTAATGAGACCCACGTCTCTGACATCAATCTAGCTTTCTCCTTATAATGATTACCTAGTCTTATGAAAAAAATCCCTGTTTCAAAACATAGGAATCTTACATTATAGTAAAGTTTGTGGGGACAAATTGCACCTTTGACTTGCACCCTTTTGCTCGGTATGACAATGCATATCTAAAAAGGGAGATCAAATGAAACTTTTATTAATTGTCATCAGTTTGATGATGTTTGCTGGTGTTGCCAATGCAAAGTCACACAAGCGGCCTGGACAAAGGTGTCTATTTCATGATGCTCACAAGACTTGTAAGCGGTGGAAGAGTAAAGGTGTAAAAAAACAGTCTAGAAGAAATGGTACTTACCGGTGCAAAGTGTATAAGAGAAAGTGTTTAGTTACTAACCCATGTTTGGGAACAACTAAACTGATTAAAGAGAAAAAAGTTAGAGGCTGTCGTAGAGTCAGCCGTAGAAGATATGACCCAAGACCTAGAGGTCCAAGAGGACCAAGAGGTCCATTTCCAAGACCGTAGTTATTGTAATGAATAAATAGCTTAGCCCTGGGTATCAAAGACGCCCAGGCTTTCCCCCCCCTTTTTCTTTAAATTGCCCTTGGCAGTTGCCCTTGCCCTCCCAAACAAAAACCCGTAATTTTCATATATCCTTCAATACACTGGTGACTTTTGAACTTTCCGAGACATACTTTACTATTTATTAGCGACACATACTTTACACTATGTGTTTTTCTTAACTACTCGGAAGTTAAAGGGGCTTTCTCCCGATGTGAATTTATATTCTATATCGTCAATAAATCCTAATTCAT
>JABIHA010000135.1 GCA_018649885.1 Bacteriovoracaceae bacterium | reverse complement strand
AAACAGTCGATATTGTTTACTAACAACGGACCGGAAAAATGCAAAAAAACAAGAATGGGGATATTCTCGAAGAAGTGGCCACCAGGGCCTTTCAAAGGGCAAGGTAGCCTAGATGATGGTTCTTAAGTTAGCAGCATTCGTACCTGGCACCTTAATATAATAGATACTTTCGCTCTTACTCGGACGTTTCCATTCGAGCAGCTGCAGGCTTATTCTTTCCTAAAGCTTCATAAGCTGGATTAATTGAAATATTACTTATCCCTTCTACTCCACCTGAAGAATTTTCTATTGCATAATGAATCCTATCCTTCAGCATCCTTTCGCAACTTATAATTAAAGCACCATGAGTTCTGTTCTCTTCATGAATATTCGCTATCCGTAACTCTGAACTTGTCACTTCTACACCATATCGAATTGGAAACAAAATATTTGTAAAGTCATATAACTTATCTTCGACATCAAAATCTACCCAATTACGTTCTTTATGCTTCTCTATATGCTCTGGGTCGAGAACCAAAAGCATATTATTGATATCATTTCTAGAAAGCTTAAGGTTAAACACAAATGAGTTTTCTTGTGGACCATCTTCAAAAAATTTGTCTTCTTCACTTTCTGCAATCAAATCTTTAGGGTCAATAACCTCAAGCGTGGGTGCTTTAAGTTCAAAATGACTGCCTTCACTTGTATAGGCCATAAACTCATATGAACCTTTTTTAGCGTATTCATACCTATTCTTAAGAGCTGTTGAGTAAGGGTATTTAGAGAATGAAAAGTCGAGTATTACTGACTTAGGACTCAGTCTTATATACCCTACTTCCCTGAAAAATTTTATTTCACACCTTATTCCATCAGGCTCAGAAGTTTGTTTTATGTGCTCTGACAAATCACCTGCAAAGCTCGTGCAACTCAAGACGCTTAAAAATATGGGTAAAATCAAATTACTAATTAGGTTTCTATTTAATACTTTCATTATTTTCTCTAAGTTGCATTTCTATCTTTTAGTATCCATGAAATAATAATCGATATCTGTATAATGATATAGAATCGGCTCTAGAATACCTTTCTCATTCAAACAGTGTTCATTTAAAAGACTTCCCAAAGTATTGTCATCAGTAACTTGGTGTTTTTCAGAATTTCTAGCTACCAACAAGATGCCTTCCGTTCCTATATGAACTGTGCAAACACCATTTTTTTCGTCTGCAAAGGCACTTGTTATTAACCCAAAAAGAATCGCAAAAGTAAAAATTTTCATAATCGTTTCCTTGTTTAAAGTTTTCTGTGAAACTCGTCATTGTTAAAATGTGAGGACATATAGTTTTAATAATTGTATTGGACTTACAATTTTATAAATGGGAGAAATTTTGGAAAGTAATTTGAGTTTTCTAGGACGCTCGTGAATTTAAACATTTAGAGGTGTCTATTTTTTTGACATGTAAAATAACCACAAAAACAATGGTTTCTGAATGATTTTATTTAAGAAAAGGAGAGAAAAGATACAAAGAAAGTAAAAAATAGTGTGCTACATTTTATTCGCTACCTAAGGTCCCACCAACCTCGCCGGTGGTGGCAGTTTCTCCTCTAGAACTCACTCCAGAGCTAGTGCCTCGACTCTCAAGACCAACAACTCCCACAGCATTGGATAGATTTAGCCCGTGAAAGCTCTGATGGTCTACAGGAAAGGCCCCAATACTATAATTGGGGTTAGTGCTGGCCCCAAGTTCTGATGTGGTTGAGCAGTAAACAGTTCCCATCACAGAGCTCCCAGCATTAATCTCTGAATCTTTATCGAAGTCGCAATCTTGAGTAACACCACTCCATCCCCAGAATGGTGCACTAGAAAATGGATTACTAGACTTTACAGCAGTTTTACAGCTTCCAACAATTGGCTGATACAATTTAGATGAATTAATATTACCGTGGCAAGTCGCAAAACTTTGCCAACCCGAAGAACGACTTACCTCATAATTTGACCTAACTGAACCACATGAACCTTTAAAGCCTGATCCCTGGGGTTTTTCTTCACACCCTACTTTGACAAGACAGTTACCACTACTTTGTGGGAAAAGGCCTACAAAACAACACTCATTTGATTTGGTAGTATAAAGCTGTGTAACAGTATTCTTATCACATCCCACTTTGGCCGGGCCGGCTTGTATTGCCGCTTCTGCCTCAGCTGCCGCTGCTGTTTCAGCTTCTTCCGCTGTTGCTGCTTCAGCTGCTTCTGCTCTTTTTCTCTCTCTCTCAGCTGCAGCTTGCTCCTCAACAATGATTTTGAATGCTGCCATATCTTCCGCCGAGCATGCACGATGAAAATGGAGCGCACAAGAAATCACCGCAAAAACCACATTGGGAATTAAACATAAACCTATCAATACAATAAATTTTCTCATCATCTCACCCAAGTTGAAGCTACAAATTTATCGGAATTTTAATCTCTTAACTATACAATAAAATTAGAATAGACCCCAAAACCTGGCTTACTGCTGGAATCTTGGCCCACGCTAGCTCCTTAAATTATTGGCATTTAAGTAAATGAGCTCAAGGACAATAACTATTAACTAAATTGTTTCTATTTACCAACGCACCTGGCACCTTTTCTAAATTCTACTAATGGAAAAGCTTATCTCATCACCTTCAGGAAAAAGGCCACGGCGGACCAGCCACAAACCTTCAATCCACGGTATTGTTTTGGGTACTTTCCAGTGGGGTTGCCACGGTTGATCCCGTGCCTCAAAGGCAAACCTATCTTGCGAGCGCAATTTCATCTTCCAAGAGACGTGTTGTTTAAGTCCCAGTACCCGTGACATCCACCAAGGGTTGGCGGGATCACGTTTCTTTGTTTCTACTCCACTAAAATGGAAGTCAAGTTTCTTAATATCTTTAAACCACTGCATATGTTGAATTTTAAGCCGGCCACCTGGAAAGGGGCGGGGAAGTTTAGTTGCCTCAATTTTTTTATCATCAAACTCAAGAAGACTTACTGCCTCTGCTTGTCCGAAAGTAATATGCCACTGAAAACCATTAATCGGGGCAGAAGCTTTATCTTGATGGACAATAAATCGAACCTTCGCCTCAGCTGCGGCCAGGAACATATCAGTATAAATTTTGGCCCCACTTGAAAATGAATAATGATACCGAACAATCAATTTGTCCTTAGTTTCTTCGATGATTTTGACTGTAGGGATGAGCTTTTCTAATTCTGTATTTTGCCATTTTTTCCCCGGTACTCGTGTCACTAAATTGAGGTTATTTTTCGCAAGATACCAACGTCGATCTTGCGGATGAAAAATATCGAACCAGATAATCCCACTTTTAGAGGCCCTAATTCTGATGCGTCCATTGTCACACCAGGTTCCAGGATCCTTGGGAAAAGGACTATCATAGGCCTTAGGAGTTAACCTCTTGCCATCGAAATTGGGAGGCCTTTTACCAGAAGTAGCGTATCCAACTTGCCAGTATCCTGTGAGCAAAATGACAATTATCAATTTTTTTAAAGTGAACACCATGCCTCCCAAGGGATGCGGGAAGACCCCCATACAAAAAGGGCATCTTAGAAAATATATTTAAGGGACCCCTTGCCGGATTAAAATATTATGACGTCGAAAAGATTTCTCCCAATAAGCATCACCCAATCTTAGATTTTAAAGGCGATAACCTCAGCATTGGCCAGATCGTAATTTAATCGAACATTAACTAAAATATTTGGATCAACAAATCTTTTTGTGCTTCGAGCTCTAATGCATTATCACGAAACTCATAGTAACTTTTGTTGCTTTCGACTATTGCTTCATTTATCTCTGTAGTCAAAATTGTGATGTCATTAACCGGTACGCTTGGTAATGAAAGCCCATTTTGTTCAAAGACAGTGCCAATAAACCCAAGCTCTTCTGCAGGTTCCATGCCTTGAGCAATACTTCCTTCCATATTTTCTCTTATTTGTGAAACATAATAGATGGTCTCACCAAATGCTAAATCTACAGCGCCTTTAATTTCTGGAGAAAATGTTTCCAGGTCGCTGAGTAGTTTTTCTGACCATTCTAAAAATTTAACTTGGCTCATCGCTTTGAATTCATCCTTAGTTAATGTGTCAAATCCCAAGGCGCTGACAAGGGCGCCAATATGACCTTCAGAAATACTTTGATTAAATTCAAGTGTTTCCATCGATTCAATTTGAAGAATTCTTTTTATATAACTTGTTGTCTCAACTTGGAAAGACTGTCCTTGCAATTCAGAACTTGCCCCATAGAAATCAGACCCGATATTGTATTTTACTTCGGAGACCTTATACAATTCAGGGTTTTCGATAGGAGTCGTATTTGTGTATGGAGTCAATCTATTTTGAGTAACCCTATAGTTATCAGGCACGCTAATTCCTTGTTTAAATAAATCAAACATACCTGCTAGCAATGCCATTTCCTCTTTAAATTTTATTAAATGAGTCTCCTTAATGACTCCTTCTTCCAATTTCAGCTCAGAAACAGGCTGACCTATAAGCAATCTTTCTCTTAACTTATCTTCGACAATTCTTCTGAACTTTGGTTCATCTAACATATTTGGAACGAATTGACCGATTTGATTTTGTCGAATAAGATTTGGATCTCTATGGCCAAGAAACCCCATGGCAGCAGCTCTTATTGAGCCTGCACCTAAAACTTCATTGGGAACGATTAGCCCTTCGTTGCCATTACCTAGGTCATAATATTCCAATTCACCACCAAGGATACCCTTGATTGTAGAAACAGGAACCCCAGTAGAAGTTACAAAAGTACCAAAGTGCTTTTTGCTAAATTCAATATAATCACTACATGCTGTTGCGGTAACTCCTTTGTCTAAAAATAAAGTAGACTGGAAGTGCATAAAAGGCACCGCTTGGCCTTTCTCGCCATTATTGAAGATACAATATTTATCTGGTTGAAAAGCTTGTGATACAAGAAATTCAAAAATTCTCTCGACTGCTGGTCTATAGCTATCGTAGAAATCTTTGTACCTAGGATCTGTTTTCATCCTTTGTAATAATTCTTCAAATTTTTCTTCATCGTACTTAACAAGGTATTTATCATTTTCTAGACCCGTAAGTTCATTGAGTTTGTGTCTATAAATATCATAAACTCTTCTCATTGCGATTAATGAGCTTACTACCCTAGCATTCTCCCATTCAAAATCAGGAGATGAAATTTTTCCATTTCTATTAAAACCTAACGCGTAAGCTGCATTAAATCGATAAATATGATTTTCTACAAATTCAAGGGGTGTTCCCCCGATATCAAATTTGTTGCAAAGAGGATTTAGATTAAAGCTAGTTTCATCTTCATCTGTACAAAATTTAAATTTCTTCGGTCTCACCTCTTTACCAATAAAGTTTTCTTGAATCGATTTCTCAGGATCTATGTCAACAAAGTCAGTATCCGATACAACGACTTTGTCTGCATATGCCCATGCAATGGCCGCGATATCGTACTTACCTGGTTTGATTAAACCTGCTGACCAATCAGGCAAGTAGTCCATTGTTGAGGCCGTTAACACTTGTGGTGTATCACTATTTTTTGCTGGATAAAAATTCTGAGTATCTTGTGAGCCTTCAAAGTTATGTCTCAGGCCTAGGTTGTGGCCGATTTCATGAACTGCAATTACTTTCATTACATGAGGAAGTAACTTATTGGCACAACTTTCTTTTACTGAAAGATCTTTGTCATTATAACTAAGTTTACTTTCTTTCAACTCTTCAATATATTCAGCTAGCATAGGACACTTTTCTTTGGCCTGAGCATGTAATCTTCCCATTGTAACACTTAAATTTTTACGTCTATGATCCTTGAATCCAGATAGAGCGAACTTTTTCCAATAGGAATTATGGTTTAATGCAGAATTTAGCTTCGAGATATAGCTACTTGTTTTAAACTCACTATCAAGTCTCATCTCAGTAAAATCTGTGACGCCCTCCATATGTGACGATTGAATTTGTGCCAATGCTTTTTGTACAAAAGGGCTTCCTAAGGAAAAATTTGATTTGATATTTTCGGTTCCTTGAAACCTTTCTATTAAGCGATGATAATCTGCGATTTCTTCTTCGGTAATCATCTTTTGAGATTTTAGATAAACAATCTTTTTAGGAGAAAGTGGGCCTCCTAAATCAACTGAAGGTAAAATGAGGTACTTTGAATCTAATTTACCTAACTCTGATAAAATGTAATTTCTTAAGTCTCTCATAATCATTGAACGAATTGGATTTACCAGCATATTCGCAGAGGCCGAAATAATTTCACCACTCATAGGGTCGGCGATAGAGGGGCCAAAACCTAAGTGTCCGTTGTCACTAATGCCATCTAAAATATTTAAGGCATTATATCTTATGTCGCCGAGATTAACATCAAAGCTTTCATCAATTTCAAAGGTAATTCCCGTTTCGGCATCTTTAAAAGCTTGATTCCAGGCCTTGGCCACTTCGATCATGGCAGGTCTTAATTCTTTTGATGAATTTTTTGTAAAATGATAAATGATTTTTCCATCTTTCGGATAAAATCTATTTATAAATGTTTTTTTCTCAAAATCTTCTTGATGTTCAAATTCTTGGTTATTAATAATAGATTGAATCGATTTAAAATATCCAAAGACAGTTCTATCTTTTACAAAGTAATTTTTACCAGTCACGGCCTTATGTGCTTTTAGAAATGAAAATTTCATTTCTATTTTCTTAGCGGGTATGTATAGATTAAAACTAATAAAATCAGGAGTGACTTCAAGTTTCCTAAGCTCTTTTTGGTGTCCTGAGACTTCCAATGCTCTAATTTCGTTAAAATCTATTCTCATGAATTTTGTTTTTTTCCAATGTACGCTCTTAGAATCACCTTCTTCAACCACTTCCTCAACAAGTCCATTTCCACCAGCATCATTTTGGGGGTTGGCAAAGTCTAACCAGTCAACTTTAATTTTCATAACAGTATTTAAGTTGATCTCTTGTTCATTATCAGTATCTGTTTTAATTCTCTCATCAGCATTTAAATTTTTGGCCTTAATACTATGGGGTCGTTTGATTAGTACTATTCTTGTAGCCTCGTTAAAATCAACAAAGTCATACTCTAGTCCCATGCCTATGTCAGATTTACTTTTTTCATTGGTAGTTACAATCGTTGAAGAGTAAAACCACTCAGAATCAAAATCAAAAAAATCGGCTGGATAAATATTTGTTTTTGATACGGCATCAAACAAGATTGGGGCGTTGAAGTTTGCTTCGAAGTGTGTGGCGCTAACAAGTGAATTGGCGCTTGATGATGTTAGTCTATTGGTATCTTCGTTTGATTCGTTTTTTATATGTTCTAATTTTTTCAATGAAATATCATAACCAAGAAGTGGTACTTGAAGTAAATTAGTACCAGGGATTTCCTCTGCATAAGTTAATTCAGGCCCATGTATATATTTTTTCTCTGCAACTTTTAAGACTCTCAAAACTTGAGCAGCTTCTAGGATTTCATATTTAATAGTGTATTGGTGAAATGGTTTTCCAAAAAATGGAATTTCAGTCAAAAGTTTTGCATTTGTAGTATATTTCACTCTGGGAAGTAAATTCATTATATCTTCAGTTTGACTATCTTGGATTTCCTCTACCAAAGCATCTCCTGGATATAATTCATCTTGAGTGTCTAGCTCAAAATATTTACCATGATAACTCGAAACTTGAAAAAGATTAGTGTCAACCCCTTGTGCAAATTCATCTTCTCTTTTCTTTGTACAAGAAAATAAGAAAACCATACTCAAAGCAAGTGTTAGAAAAGTGGTCTTTTTGTTTGCAATCATTTTTAAGCTCCCAAATTAAAACGTAAATGAAATCCCGCTGTTAATCATACTTGTACTATTATCAATGGCATTTATATCTAATGTTTGTCCGTCAGGACCAGTCATACTTTGTGAATTACTATGTCCGACATAAATATCAATTTGATTTGTTAGAGAAAGTGATAGCTGTTGTGAGATATGGTAGCTTGTGTCTTTTTTTGAATTGTAAGACCACGGCATAATGTGAGTGTAGCTAGCAGAAAAGCTCAACTTTTCTAAAAAGTTATATGAGATGATAAAGCTATTTGAAATTGCATATGATGTATTCGACGTTCCTGTACTTGAGGTTTCATATTGGTGAATACTTTTTGAAATTGACGGGTAATATCTTAAGGCCAATCCTTTTGCTCCATACTCTGTGAAATCGAGCATCAATCTTGGCGATGCCGATAGAGTTGTGTATTCAGAGCCAATATTATAGCTGTCTCTACCAAAGGGAAGAGTTGCTGATACTTTTAACCCATACTTTAAAGATTTAGTGAGTTTGTTTTCATTAGAAAAGGATTTAAATCCTTTCGAATAAAATAGTGTTTCACTTCCAATTTTGTTCTTTTCGAATTTTGAAGTTTCTCTATAGGCCGAAAAATCAAATCCAATAAGATGTTCACGATAGAAGTTATATGTTGGAGTAATTTCTAATTCGCCTGTGTAATATCTTGTTGTGTCTTCATCATTGTAAAGGGAAGTTGAGAAATCTAAATTAAGTGGCAAGCTAAATTTATCAGACTTTTTAGCAGCAAAGGAGCTAGCGCAAATAAGCGACACAAAAATGATGCTTGCAATGGTTTTGTACATTTTGATTCCTTTTATCATAATAGAGTAAAGTGCATGGCCAGTGCCATATTCTGACATATAATAACAGGAGGTTATGTGTGCAAACGGGAACTTTTTACTGACCAAAAATTAGTCACTTTACGATAAAAGAGAAAAGGAGCCATTCTCTTTTAAATTCAAAACGATTTACCTGTGTGATAAAAAATTTCGCAGAGTTACTTCGATTGATTCTATTGAGAAAGGCTTAGTGATATTAGCATCGGCCAGGGAATGGAGATCGACGCCAACCTCTTTGGTATAATCTTTTGTTACTCCGCCTGTAACAATAATAAAGCGAGTTTTTTCCGGTTGAATTAATTTGGCCTTATTGATGAATTCTTCACCATTCATTTTAGGCATTTTCATGTCCGTGTAGATCAGGTCATATTCCTTAAGCTTTGTTTTCTCTAATCCGGAATCTCCATCATCGGCTACATCAACCTCAAGCCCTGCATTGGTTAAAAACTCTTTAAGTAAAAATCTAATATCTGCCTCATCATCTACAACCAGGGCCTTTCCTTTAATATTAACCAGGGGCTTAACCTTCTCCTGGACAGCTTCTTCCACTTCCTCAATGCCTGTAAAAATAGGCAGAGAGATTTTAAAAGTACTTCCTTCACCGGGCGTAGACTCTATTGAAATATCACCATCCATTTTTTTAATCAGTTCATAAACCAGACCAAGTCCAAGACCTGTTCCTTTCCCTGGTTCCTTTGTCGTAAAAAAAGGATCAAAGATATGCTCCTTAACATTATCTGGGATGCCTTTTCCATTATCACTAATACTAAGCTGGGCATAGTCCCCTTTTTTAACCAACTCAATCAAAATTTCACGATTACTCTTACCCTTGGTAGCATCCTTGGCATTACTTAATAAGTTAACCAGTATCTGCTGTAGCTCACCCAAAGATCCTTTGATAAACAAATCTTCAGTTTCCTTATCAAAATTAATAAATATTCCATCCTTCTCATAAATTTCTGAGGTCAGCTTAAAGGTTTCAAGAATGGCCTCATTCATAGAGGCCTTTTTATAAATTGAAGAATCCAATCTGGAGTAAAGCTTTAGGCCATCAACAATCTTTCGAATTCTTTCATTAGCGTAAGAAATACTATCCAGGTATCTATCCATATTTCCATTAACAATTCCCTTCGACTTCAAAAAACGTTTTATCAAAGTAATATTTCCCATAGCAATGGCCAGAGGGTTGTTAATTTCATGTCCAACCCCTGCTGCCATCTCCCCAATAGAGGCCAGTTTTGCAGAGTGAACAAGCTTTTTCCTTTGCACCTCAATCTTTTGATCGGTGGCGATTTTTTCCGAAATATCCTCAACCAGGGAAAAGATTCCCTTCACCCCATTATAGTTTTCAATAATAAAACCATTCAATTCGACTGGAACGGTAGTGCCATCTTTTTTAATGTACTCCTTCCGATAGGGACCATAGGCGCCGGTTTCTTCCAATAACCGAAGCTGCTCAGCCTCATCATCCATATATTTTTCAGGGGTTAAATTCCAATAAGTATTTTTTTTAGCTCATCAATATCGTAACTAGTAATTCGGGTGAACTCACTATTAATGTCTATCATCAGTCCATTCATGTCACAAAAGACGAAGCCAAAGGGAGAATTGTTAAACAACAATTGTATTGTTTCCCTTTGCCCCTTCAAAAGACCTTCTAATTGTATCTGCTTTTCCTCAAGGACCTCTTCAACCTTCTTACGGGCGACAACTTCTTTCGAGAGCTGTCGGTTCCAAAGCAAAACTAAGAGGATAAAAAGTACCGCCCCAGAAAATATCTGGTAGACCAAAGTATAATCCGTTACCGCCTCCTGATTTGGACTGATCCATTTCTGTAAAATATTTTGCTGTTGCTTATTAGTAATATGTTTAATTGATTTATTAAAAATAGAAAGCAGCTCTGGAAGATCCTTCTGAATCCCGAAGGCCAGTTTTGTATCAAACTCAGTCTCCCCAGTAATCTTAACATTACTAATTCCCATTTGAGCAATGGTGTAACTACACAAGGCCAGAGTACATAAAAGAGCATCCACCTTCCCCGTAGAGACGGAGGCCAAACCATCATTAATATCATCCACAGTCACAAATTTAATATAAGAATATTTCTTCCGAATTTTGGTGGCGTAACCATAATCCTTAATCAGCGCTACTTTCTTGTCCTTAATCTTATCTATATTTTCAGTGTAATTATTATCAAGCCTCATGGCAATAACAATAGGATTGGTAATATAAGAATCAGTGAAATTGAGATGGGACTTGAGGGCAGAGTCATCAGTTTCAGAAAGAATCGAGACCGTTTTATTTTTCGCCCTACGAGTCGACTCGGTCCAGCTTTTAGTGACAATTTTATTTAACTTTAGACCAGAAATTTTCTCAATAATCTTTAAATGATCTGCTACAATTCCAACATACTGACCATTTTTATTAAAGGCCTCAAACGGAAGCCAATTCGGATCCCCCGTAAAATCAACAACCGGATTTTTCCTAAGCCACTCCGTCTCCTGCTTATTAAACTGGAGCTTATTACCTTTATTATCCGCCCGGACATTGATTGAAATTAACATGAATAGTACAAATATTAACTTAGTCATTTCACCCTAATTAAAGATCCTTTATAGTCAAATTTTCAGCCTAACATTCAGTAAAGTAAAGTGAAGTAAAGTAAAGTAAAGTAAAGTAAAGCAAAGTAAAGTAAATGGGAGTTGTTTTCGTTCAACAAGGCTCACGCACCGCAAGACAATCCCTGTAAATAGCGGGAATGAGATTTCTAACAAATACTCTCAATATCCAAATTTCAACTGGTTGCATACTCATTGATAGGAGAATTTTTTTCTAAGCTGATGACAATGGCAATTTCCTATTTCAATGTCCTAATATGAAGAATTTAATTTTATGCATACTCTTTTTGTGTCTAATACTAATTAATAATGCCTTTTCTAGAGTTCGAGTTGGTGTGATGGATATGCCTATCTTCTACCGCGGGAATTTTCTTGAACATCACGTTGTCGTCAATAAATTTGAAATTCCAAACAATGGAATTGATGATGATCAAAATGGGTTTGTTGATGACCATGTTGGATACAATCCTATTGAAAATGTAGGTCAACAATTGCCTGAGCTACCTGACTTATCTCAAAACAAAAATTTTGTATTTTATTTAAAGCTGAAATATTCTGCGTTTGAGGCAATAACGATGGTGAGTTATTTTGATTTAGCAGCAAAATCTCAAGCATTTTTGGACACCATTGATAAAGAAGAAAAAAAATCTATTCAGAAGTTCGAAAATCTCTCCCACGGAAACCATGTGGCGGGAATTGCTTTGAAAAATACTCAGGCGGCACTTTATCCTATTAGTTTTGAATCAGAAAAATTCAACTCCACAATTACTGAGCTCTCTGAAGAAAAACAAATTGAAATGGCCATGAATACAAAGTTTAGAGAAATTGATCTAGACCCCAGACTTCTTCCGTTACTTGATAAAAAATTAAAAGAAACAAGGCAGAGGTTAAATCGAGTTGAAAGCTATTTACGGGAAAAGAAAATTCAAATATTAAATATGTCCTTTGGTGGAGATTTTATGTCTACATTTGTAGGATTAAGCCTAAGTGTGGGCTTTCAGTTGGAAGGGTTTCTCGATGAGAAAAATGCCAGTATTCAAATTGGTAAAATGGCAGCTCTTTTACTTGAGGGAAATCGAGAGCTTTATCAAGAAATGATCGAACGCAGTTATGAAACTCTTTTTGTGATCGCTGCCGGCAATGATAGTAAAGATATTGAACTCTCAATGGAGGACCTCCCCAAAGTTCAAGCACCAAATGCCATCATTGTAGGCGCCGTAAATGACTATGGTGAAATGGCCTTCTTTAGTAACTACGGACATCAAGTGGATATTTTTGCTCCAGGAGTCAACATTGAATCTTTGGCGTGTGATGGAAGCCTAATGTCTATGAGTGGAACTTCTATGGCCACCCCTTACGTTACCAATATGGCCATTACTGCCCTAGAGCGTGAGCCCTACTTGCTTCCTGAAGAGCTTAAGCCGGTGGTAATTGACTTAATGGAACAGCGCTAAATTTAAATTAGACCAAAGTAATCCCTACAAACGAATTTTATTTAGAATTAAAGATATAAGGAGAAGTCGCTAACTATTTCTCTCCATTTTTTTTCACAACTTATCTTAAAATAGAGAAACAAAAAGAGAATTGGAGGAAAAATGAGCAGATCTAACCTATCGTTATTAGTCACACTCTCCCTCGTAGCAAATGTTGTTTTTGCCGGTAATTGGGAGGATCCAAAAACTGGCGATATTTATACTAATTTTATATCAGAAAGCAAGAAATAATATTTAATCAAACTTCCAAAGGGAGATGAAGAACAGTTTTTATATTCGGATAGTGGTGAGATCGCAGTTGTTAATCAATAAGGAGTGGTAACAAAAAAAGGGTGCCTTCCTGAAAAACAAACAGCTGTATATAAATCAGCTGCACTCTTTCTGAAACCAGCAACGTCTCAACTCTTAACAACAGACGAATCAAAACTAATTGATTACTTGGCGGATTTAAAAGTCATATCAAAAGAGATACATATGTATGCTCAAGGATACTCAAAATTGGCCGATTTTAGTTTCATTAGACCTAACGCCTATAACAAGGATAATTTTTTACCACATCTACAATTTAGTAATGTCGAAGACACATCCTCTGATTTCATGGAAAGTCAGTTCTATGGTGATTACGAGTCCGAAGAAAGACTTCATAAACAGGTTTTTAAGTTTACTGCTTTAGACAATCAAAGGGAGGGAAAACGTTTAGTAATGAAGGAAGAAGATTTTAATCAGTCTGTTAAAGGCTACTGCTCTTCTAATAATCATATCACCTCACATGATATTTTTTACTCTCACATACTTGAAGAGGTTTCGAGCAGTGACGAAAAAATCATATTAGGACGTGCCAATTCATATCCTTACCATCAGCTTGCCAATATGCTTTTGCGCACAGGTACATTTTTTTATAATGATTTTGGATCTCTCTATAATATAGATGCAAAAAGTATTCCCAGCGACGGCGAATTTCAATATCAAACAAAATACCGTTCTTCATTAGAAATATAAATTTACTTAAGCGCTTGGGAGCAAGTTTTAGGCAAAATTGATCACCTTGATACAGCTCAAGATGGTCTGGTAGATAGGTTACTGATGTCGGTCATGAGAGAGCATCAATATACATACACGCTGGCCAAAGAAAAATTTGGCAAACAAAACCTCGAAGCAAAACAATTTATGAGCACAATTATCAAAGGAAATAAATGTCAACTCTCTGAGGCCAGTAGACTAGACTCTGAAATGGGAAAAGCTGTCCAGCACATTGAAGATCTAAACATTGAAATTCAAAGGGTTGCTCCAAAAGCAATGATTAGAGAAAAAGAAATTACTACTTTTCATATAAAAGATGTAAGTTTTTCTACACAGACCACTCACGGCCAAGGAGGAAATGCTTTTACTGAATAATCAATGACGCTATTTTGTATTTCAGTAATTAATGCTTTATTTAATATTTGCACCTGTAATGACTATCCCCTATCTGTAGTCCTCTATGGAAAAATAATCCAACTCTAAGGAGCAGCACATATACTTTGTGGGACCGCCGTAAATCGTCCCTCTTGGGCCAAACAATTCTGTCTAACTTCTGCATCATTTAGATTAGTTCGGTACATAATCATAGGTCCCATATCTCCTTCAAAATAATCTAATCCATTAATGTATCCAAGAAAGGCATCCCATCCTGAAACAGCAATTGTATTGCCCGTGCTGGTATCGTTATTTATGGACTTTACTCCATTGAGATAACTGAAAGCAAAAGTGCCATCCCAGGTAAAGACTAAGTGCTGCCAATTTCCAGCTGTGAGATTGTCGCTATTGATAGATATGTCATTTGCTCCACCTGAAACTGTTTCAATATTCATTGTTGCATACCTTTGCCCTTGCCAACCATAGATCCAAGGTGTTCTTTGCGAGCCGTTCCCTCTGGAGAAAATTCCCTCAAAACTTCCAAATGGCACATTTACTGGTTTTAGCCACACCGAAAAAGAAAATGCATTGAGCCCATCTGCTATCTGATCATTCGGAATTTTTACATAATCACCAATGCCATCAAGCGATAGTCTGTAGGGACTAGCGGGCGTTCCCACACCTTGCCACCCAAAGGTATTACATGTGTCAAGGCCAAATAAAACGCCATCGTTACTATTTTTTGTAGTGTCTCTTGCTAATCTGTCCAGATTTGAGCAATCTGCAGCTGCTATCCCTGAAAACTTGGTTTTGCCAATATTGTTAGCGGGGTCAAATAGATAAATCATATCTTTAGTGACAAGCCCCTCCAAAGTTGTGGACCGATATTTATCTGCCGTATAATTGAATATTTCCTGAATGCCAGTAGTGTCAATAGCATTTGTGGCATCACTTCTGGCAAAGAATTGAAATTCTGAAATTTCCCCTTGAAATGACTTTGTACCTGCGGAGCTACCTCCTAAGAATAAATTTGTGACACCGTTTGCAAGGGCCCCACTATTATCAACTGCGCATTGAATTTTTCCATTAATCATTAAAACAGAATCTGTACCATCATAAAAACCTGCTACATTTGCCCATTCTCCATTCATGAGTTTTTCTTCTGAATAACATATATAACCTAACTTCTTTATATCTTGTTCAGAAAGCGCCCTGTTAAAAATTGCGACTTCATCAATATCACCTGTAAAGAAGTTGCCTCCATTATAAGCACCAATATACGTGCCAGAGCTTGTTGGAGCAGCATAACCAGATATCATATCTACTTTTTTACCATTTAAAAATAACTTTAGTGTCCCGCCTGCAACAGCTGAATCATAGCTAACAGCAATATGATGCCAAACCCCGTTTGGAAGCGGGCCTGGTGAAGCAAGTGTTGACCAAGCTCCATTGTGTCCCGCTTTTACTCTCCCACCTCCTGCAGCTGGTATCCACAATACATGCCCATTTGCATCAACTCCCGAAATAACGTTATTTTGAACTCCTCCATTCAGCTTTACCCAAACTGATTTTGTATATGCTCCAAGGTTAAGAATATTTCCAGCATTCAGATCATCATCTCCGTCAAAATTTGCTGAGGTGTTCGCATCCCCTTCAATACCGCCAGCTCCTCCTAAAATACTTCCATTATATGTAAGATTACAGGCGCCACCACAAGTTGAGGCACCGGCAGCAGAATTAATGGCCGTTGGCCCTACGCCCTCTCCAAGACGATAATATACATATGGGTCAAGCGAATTAACGATTGCTTGATAGTTTCGATTACCCATAATAAAAGCAAGTTTTCCCGAGCTAACTGAGCTTTGTTTCAATACAAATCCATTTCCAGTTTCGCCTCCATTGCCAAGAATTATTTTATCGGTAAGTGATGCATCGGATGGCCTAATCCACATTGAAAATCCTATGCGGTTCATTCCACTAAACGGTGTCCCCAAATCCATTTCATCGCTTACTCCCGAAAAATTTAGAGAATAAGGTGTATTGTATAGGCCATTTCCCAGCCAAGGAGTCGCAATATTAAATCCACTAATATCACCGTTAGAACCACCCAGAGAAAGCCAAGTATCTTTGTCATCATTAGCTGTGCCATCAAGTCTAGGTGCAACTGGAAGGCCTACAAGAATCCCTGTACTTCCTTCTGTGTAATGAGAGTCAAAAGAGCCAACCATATTGGCCTTACCATAACTGGGTTGGATCGAAGTATAAAATGTTGTTGAATCAGTTATCGTTCCATCATCTGCCGTGACAGTGAATTCATAGGTTCCCATTTGGGTGAAAATGGGCCTCCATCTTAAGACACCATCAAAGAAATTGGCCTTATCTATAATTCTTGCATTCCTTTGGTTTGATTTTATATTGGCGCCCACATTAAGATTGAATACTCCATGTTTGTTATGTCCAAGATTGCCTGGAATATCAAACTGGTAAACGGCCTCAAGATTTGTTTTTAAATTAGTTCCGTACTGACCATATTTGAGGCCAAATCCGCTATTATAAATGGCCGTCATTTCATCTGATGTTAATACTCTTTTCCAAAATGCTAGGGTGCTATAATCACCAGAGAGCGCCTTACCATTGTCACCTTGAATGAAAGTTCCCACTGCAAAAGCATTGGTTCCATCTCTAATACCGTCTGCATGGGCCAAAGAGTTTGTTGCACCATTATTTACTTTTATTGAAATAGTGTCAGTGCTAGCATTGTGTTCAGCGATAATGAGATGCCAACTACCATTATTGGGGGCCCCAAAATTATTAGCGATAACGTCTGTTTGAGTAGAGGCACTATTTTGAACTGAAAACTGGAAGCGGCTTCCTGTATACAAAATAGAATACTCGTCATTTGCACCAGACCATTTCCCGAGAATTCCAGTACCATTTGTCAGGTTAGTAGGTTTAACCCATATAGCGATGGTTAAATCAACATCGCCTACACTTAGCTCAGTGTTATCTGCTAAATTCATATCGCCACTAAAACCATTTTTTATGGAAATTTGTCCACTAACAGAAGTAAAAGACATCAAATTGTTACAATCTAAGGCAGCCGCTTGGGCATTGGGATCAGCTGCGTGCAATCCAATGGTCTTATATGTACAACTAGAAGTAAAAGCGTCCCCATCGACGTCGGAAATAAGGGTTTCAAAGTAATTATTATTATCATGTTTAATGGGGTCATTTGTCCCGGTGAATGGATAGAGTCTGTTAGTCGGAGCTATCAGTACTGGTGCATCGTTTATTGGATCTAGGTTGATTGTAACAGTGGTGTCCCCATCACTCATTAGTATTGTTTGGTCAGTGTACACTCGGTAGGTGAAGCTCGCAGCAGCAACTCCATAGACATTGAGTGGGCCTAGGTAGGTACATGTCACATCACCTGCTCCAGTTGACCCTGCCAGGTCCATGCAGTTAGTAAGTGTGCCTGTTGCGGGGGCGGTAACAATAGCATACTTAACCGTATCATTAGTGGCCGTGACAGTTGCAGAATTAAGAGTAAAGTTGAGGTTTACATCTTCATCACCTGTTTCAGTTTGATCTATTGGTTTAATAAGAGATGGCCCAACACAAGTTACTGTTGCAGGGTCTGTTGTTGTTACCCAAAAATGAGTACTGGTTGTAGCAAGTGTCGATTTATTACCAGAGTGATCAACCGCTTTTATTAAAAAATAGTAATCTGTGGAGAGGCTAAGTAAGAGGTTTGGACTCCACTGCGCAGTGGTGCCGATACCATTAAATGCCACAGGAGCCTTTGAAAAAGTATAACCTGCTACAATGCTCGTCGCAGTTTGATCTGTGCTAACGGCCACCTCATATCGATTGATATCTGCATCACTAGGGGCAGTCCATTGAAATGTACATATTGAATCTTTTAGAGAAACAGATGTAGCGGGACTAGGATTTGTTGTATCAGCAGTTGTTGGTGCTGGCGCTGAAGCTGGTCCGCCTGCACCTGTTCGACCGGAAGATCCACCTCCTCCTCCTCCGCCACCGCCTCCTCCATTGCAGCCAACTAATAGAGTAGCGAGTAAAAATAAATGAGCTGAAGAAAAAGTAAAGTTTCCCATTTAGCTCCGATGTTAAACCTATATTTTAAACCAATTTTATTTCTTCTGGTTTCACCTCCAACAAGTAACTAGATTTATTGAGAGTAAAGGATTCTTAATAAAATCAAACACTTAAATACGCCAACGAAGGTTTGCATTTTGCCATGCTAAGTAAATTTATTTAATTATTAATTGAGTATGAAATAAGGCTGAGAATTTGATGAAGAATTTCCCCATCAGTATGTGTTCTCAAAATGGACCCCTGTGAGGGTCCACTTTGTTGTTCTAAAGGAGAAGAAATGAAACTAATTTAAATGATCAAGGCCACTTCCTCTATTTCCCGCCTTTTCTTTTCTTCCAGATTATAAACCCTGCAAGTGCAGCAACTAGTGCTATCAAAATTAGATTTTCGCTATCAGAGTCTCCCCTATCTCTACTTCCGAGTTGTTGCCCGCTAGTACCAAACTCTTCTCCGTCAGGAATATACGTACCAAGCTGGTCATCATTATTTTCAATAAATTTAACTCGCCCATTTGATTTTTGCTTTTGAGCAAATACTTTTAGTGTCCTAACCACGGCCTCAAAAACACTTTGATAATCGGAGTACCTATCTTTGGTTACAGAAAATGTCACTGCAACGCCTAAGTTCTCTCCTAGTCTTGGCCGCAAGTATTATGATCGCCTCTCTCTTCCTATCCTTATTAGAGCTTTGGCAAACCCATTCTGAGCCCTCAAGGGCACATTCCCAACCAGGCGGAAGCTCAAATTCACAAAATTTAGTTGCAAAGCTCTTGGCCTGAACTTGTAATGGAAATAAAATGACCAGGCCCAAAGTGAGGGCCTTCCCTTTTAAGAACATATCCTTGCCTTTCAAAATGTAGATCTTGTGGATTCCCCCTTGTCGATTGAAGAATGCATTAGATCGCTAGTTACATTGTCTGGGCAATTCTAAAAGGGATCAAATTTTCTGTGATTTCAGGTATTTTATTTGCGAGAGCATGCCTCAATATGCTGGCATTTTATTTAAAACAATTCTTTCATCCAGTTAGGATGAGAGATTCCATCGGTAGGTGAGTTGTTGCTCTCTAAAAATAGGGCTCCAAAAAAGCAAGCTGTTGCTATAAGAATAAAAATCAATAATCTTAATGACCTTTTTTTTCTTTTTGCCACAGCATTGAACTCTGAATGTCCTGGGACATGGGTTACGTTTTATACCGGGCACATACATGCCATACGGTTTTGCAGACCGCTTCTTTAGACCACTCAGGCACGTCTCTCCCGAAAGTACGGATTAGAATTAGGTATATCTATAACATATTGAAATCACGTGAAGTTCTATCCAGTAAATGAATACAAAATTAATTAACTAGATATTTATTTTTATTTTACTCCAGTAAATGTGTTATAGTTACATTTACTGGAGTATTAATGGAGAAAGATCTACACGCAAGCCCTATTCCCTATCTAACAATAGAATATCTTCTAGATCTATATAGGGATTATGCTAGTCCCCAACACAAAGTTAAGGGACTAACCGACAATGGAGAGATCATCCATATAAAGCAAGGTCTTTATCTACTTGGCAAAGATTATCAAAGAAATTACTCCAGGGAAGTTCTATCAGGAATGATTTATGGCCCTTCCGCAATTTCATTTGAGTATGCTCTGGCCCATCATGGTCTCATTCCAGAGCGGGTGGAAACTATCACCTGCCTTTGTTTTAAAAGAGACAAAATTTTTAAAACCCCTGTTGGGGCATTCACTTATAAATATATTTCAAAAAAACTTTATCCACCCGGTCTGAACTACCATCAAACTGAACTTGGAAACTATTTTATGGCATCACCGGAAAAGGCCATTTGTGATATTGTCTATTTTCAAAAAAATAAATCTTTAAAAGAAGCGAAGGCATATCTTTTGGAGGAGCTACGCATTTATGAAAACGAAATTCAAAACCTTGACTCCACAAGGCTTTTAGAACTTACTAGATGGTACAAACGAGAAAGTGTTCAAGTAACCGTGGATGCTATTATTGAAATCAAAAAAGCAACCTGAGGGTTAAGATATGCATCAGGCAATCAAAGATATGTTAGAGCGCTATACTTGTAAAACTTCCGAGGACTACAAAAATGCCTTGAAAGAAATAATGCAAGAAATTGCTCTTCTAGGCCTATCAAGGCAAAAGTTTTTTGACAAAGCTGCCTTTTATGGAGGGACGGCCCTTCGTATTGCTCATGGCCTTGGTCGCTTTTCCGAAGACATGGACTTCACTCTTTTACAAAATAAGAACTCTTTTAACATCACTCAGTACCTCAAAGGAATCGAAGACGAATTTTCCTCTTTCGGTCTTGGCCTATCTTCAGAAAAAAGACATAAGTCTGTAGAAACAACAATAGACTCTGCTTTTCTCAAGGCCAATACATTGGAGTATCTGTTACAAATTGAGGGCCTTAATAATCCGGCCTCAGGAACTAATAAAAATGAGTTGCTAAAAATTAAATTGGAGATTGACATTAATCCTCCAACTCCTGCAGGGAATAGTGAGACTTTATTTCTTACCCAACCCATTCCATTTAGCTACAAAATGCTAACTCTTCCATCTCTCTTTGGAGGAAAACTTCATGCACTTCTCTGCCGTTCTTATCCCAGTGGAAGAGTCAAAGGCAGGGACTACTACGACTTCATTTGGTATACAAATAAAGGAATCAAACCTGATATGGCCTACCTTAAAGGCAAATTATGTGACAGTGGCCACTGGTCCAGCTCAAAAGAACTCACCACTAAAGATTTACAAGATCTTTTAAAACAAAAATTTGAAAAAACCAACTGGGAACAAGCAAAAAAAGACGTCATCCCTTTTCTAAAAAATAGTGAAGAAGTTCAAGTCTGGTCCACTACTTTCTTCAATTCGCTCATCCCCAAAGTAACTTGAATAAGAGAGCTCGAAATATTTTTTGCCAAAACAATACCCTGGCGAAAAATCACCCGACGAAAACTCAGCTATTTGGCGGTCAAGTCTTATCATAAACTTTGTGGTAAATAACCTCTGGGGACCATGAACTAATAAGGACTCTCAGCTCTATCGGGGCTCCAATTGAAGGTTTAAATGATTTTCTAATTTTTGTATCATGCAACTAATCACCTTTTAATTCTATGGGTTGAGGTATTCCCCGACGGCAAAAAGATTATTTTGAAAATATCCAAATATAAGGGACCCGTTGCCGCCATCTCCATTCACATTAAAGACCATGGTGTTTCTATAGCAAGCCATAGCTAATATGGGCCATGCCAGCTGGGTTTCTGTGGTGGTGTCCACATCGTACTTGTAAATAAATCCTGTATCTTCGCTGCAGTAATAAATATCATTGTCATTAGGGTCATAGGCCAGAGCAGAAACATTTTGAGTGGCCGTAAAAATTACGGTTTTATTTCCACCAGCAGCTACAGAGAAAACTTCTTTTGTGGCCAAAATCCCCCCGATATATCTATTGTTATTACTATCCCATGGCCAGGTGAATAAATTATAAGGACTTGTGCCAATAAAAGGGCAAGTTGATAGGGCACTGCCATTTGAACAGTCGAATAAATTCGCTGATTGCATTATACCTGCAACACCAGCAACATGTGATTGAACTGCTGTGGCGACGTTATAGGTTTTCAAAAATGAGTCCTTATAAGTACCATCATAACGGTGTTTAGCTACTAAAAATTCTGTGCCATTGTACCCAATAAAATTTGGTGGGTAAGTGTTAGAGAGCGCTATATCACTAAGTCCATCTGCAACAGTGTAAAGTGTCCCTGAATAGTTTCCCAGCCAATGCTCCCAAAGTCCTGTCGAGCGATTTGCTGTATAGACAAAGAGCCCTGGCCTATAGCTATAGATATTGCCGGAGCTATCAAGACCAATGTGGGGATAAGTTCCGACTGACATAGTGCCAGTAATAGATCCGCCAATACTAATGCTTTCATCTGAGCCATCACCTACAATTGTACTGACATTTCCGTCAACAGGAAATTCTCTGACTCTCTTCTCAGCCATATCGAACAGGACAATTTTATCAGTTGCTCCGTCTCTCCACATTTTCAAATTTTTCACCTGATTGAATCTTGCGTTTGTTGCAAGTCCTCCGTCTCCGTAGCTTAAGGACTGTAAATAAAGTGTTTGGATGTTGCCACTGGCATCGATAGTTCTAACAACACCGTTATCCAGTAAATATATTGTTCCCGTGGTAGAAACAAATAAATCCCATGGAGAAATTCTGCAACTTGTAGCCGCTGTCCCATCGGCACATGTGCCCCTTGTTCCTGCACCAATTATGACATCAAAACTATTTGTTGAAGTATTATACTTCTTAATTTCTGCGGCTGCTTGACTAATGGCATAGAGCTCTCCATTCATTCCTTGAACCATTCTTGCACCATTGGCTACCCAATTATTAGCATAGGGCAAGGCCACCGCCCCAGCTTGTCCTAAACTCACAAATGTAGATGGGTTCATAGAGACCATATCTGTAGGAGCCTGTAATGCGGTACACCCCGTAGGCGTTCCCCCATAATTGCTCCTACCATTGACCATCACCATAGCATGGGTCAATGAGGAATCTGCGGGGTTAAATCTAACCCCAAAATTAAAAATTCGGCAAAGTGAAATATCTTGCGCGGGGTAGGCTAAAGTTCCTATGCCGGTAGGGTCAATTGAGGTTACTTGCCCACTACTTGCAACATATTTTCTAACCCTAGATTTTTTATTGGGATCTCCATCAGCACCATCAAATATGGCGTATCTAAACTCATCAGATTGAAAGTAAAAGTCACCATTGGGAGTAAAAAATAGAGGTCCCCAATCTGCTACGTTCAAATTATAATTATAGGTTTTCCAAATCACTACATCGGTTGGGTTCGCTACTGTATCGGAGTGATCAGATCCCCCACCAATCCAAGTAGTGATAGTGTTGGCCGTAAAATCGACCTTTAAAATTCGATCGGCTGAACGAATGTAGAGATTGTCACTGTAGTCCATAACAATACCATCGATATAAGCAAGGGTGGCACTAGTTGGCGCGCCACCTTCACCAGAATAGGCTCCGGTATAGGGGATATATATTGTTAAAAGACCTGTCGTGGGATCAATTTTTAATATTCCCTTATTGATATCTCGAAGGAAAATAGTTCCATCACTTTTTACCACCATGGAGTGAGTATCCGCAATCTGGTCGGTTGGTGATCTTGTTAAGATAGTTGCTGATGTAGCACTCGCATTAAGACCATCATCAGTCTTTCCGGCAATTGTTCTAAGAAATGATATATTGATAGTATCTGAAGTTGTATATGTCTGACCTGAAGCTGAATCCACAACTTCTACTTTTACTCTATAGAAATTTGAGGTGGGTGAGCCAGAGCTCCATTTGTAACAACCTGTGGCCGTATCATCTGCTGTCGTTCCCCCATTATTAACTAGGCAGGCACCGTTTTGCCCATTTATTAATCCAGCTGAAATGGAAGTCCAAGTTGTATCGTTGGTTGAATAGTAAAGGTTTATTGTAAGTGTCGAATCCACATCCTCAACATCGGTGGCCTTCCACTTTATAAATAAATCAGAACTCGAGGTTACCGTTTTATCACCTGAGGTGGGAGGATTTGAGGGGGCATCTGAGTTGGCGACAAGAATATCTTGTACCACAGGAGCGTTTCCGGGAGTAAAAGTGATGTCATCTTTATCTTGTCCGTCTGTCCCCGCACCAGCATTTGTGAGATCAGAAATATTTCCCACACCATCTTTTATAAATAGATAGACGTTGTAGACACCGTTAGCAAAAGGGAGTTGATGGTTATTGGTAGTGACGGCAACGCTATTTGAAGCCGTAACGCCAATAGAAGCAAAGTCGGTCCAACAACTATCCCCTGTGGAAGGAGTAGTCGTAGAGGTTTCTTGAAGACAAAATTGGGCCGCTGTTGAAAGATTATCTGTTGCATTGAAAGCGGCATTGATAAAATTGGTTATAGTTGTTGCTGATCCTCCATTGAGAATAAACGAAGCAGAAGTAGCTGCAGGATCTGTCGAATCCATCGTCCAACTTGAACTTTGGCCAGTGGCAGTACTGTTTCCAGCTAAGTCTATTGCAGTCACTCTGATTCTATAGTCTGCTCCATCAAAGCCAGGAGAGTTCCAAGTGTAAGTGCCGTCATTGACCTCACCTGTAGCGATGGAGTTCCAGCTGGACCCTCCATCAGGGGAATATTCAAGCGTAATAGGAGTGGCGGCGATATTGGTATCTGTTGCTGACCAGGTTATTGTTATGTTGCCTTGACCGCCTTGATATCCACCAGTCGCAGGTGCAGTAACCGTAACTGCAGGATTGGTGTTATCTTTGATTACACTGTGATCGGTCGAAGTCCAACAGCATCTCTGGCCCAAAGCCTTAAGGTATACGAGGCTTCAGAGCTAAGAGTATGGGTTATGGCACCAGCAGATGTAGCACACGTTTGCCATCCTGAATCTGTAATTAGTGGAGCACCAGCTGATTCTTTGACAAATATTTGGGTTCGATCAGTACAACTTGCAATGGTAAAGCTTGTGCCAGTTCCAGCGATGTAGGCAGCATTGACCATAGTTGAAGAAGGAGCACCAGGCCCAGTGGAATCAATTGTAAAAGCTGCGGAAATAGTTTCATCTGTATTTCCTGCAGCATCTGTTACGATCACTTTTACTTTGGCCGTCGCAACATTATCACTTGGCACGGTCCAGTTGTAGCTTATGGAATTGGTAGAGATAGCATTTGAGACAAGAGAAAAGCTTGTCCCATCACTTGCGTAGTGAAAGGCAATTTGGCTAACTCCACTACCGCTGGTATCAGTTCCTGCGAGAGCTACTGACTCTGTCCCTGTCCCCATAAGTGGACCTGTAGGACTGGTCAATGACGAAGCAGGATTAGTTGTATCTTTAAATATTGCAAGAGTACTCGGAGTGGAAGTAATATTTCCTGCAGAGTCTTTTGCCCACAATCTAAGAGTCTTGGTACCATCACCAGTATTAGTAAGTGTATGGGCAAGTGCTTGGTTAACGTTAGTTGTGCAAGTAATAGTAAAGGCACCTGCGCTTGGAGTATTTGAATCATTTTCTGTGATGGCCAAACTTGTTAGCGTGTCACAGTTTACTTTAGAAGCTCCCGTCGCAATATTTAGTGTTAGGCCATTAACTGTTACGGGCGAGGAAGCAGGAGAAGTCAATGTAAGGGTAGGAGCAGTTACAGGGAATGCATCAGAAACAGTGACTGCGTATGATTTAATTAAATGATCTTTTGCAATATCAACATCTCCTCCACCATCATTTTGTCCTAAAAAAAGCTGTACCGTGTGACTTCCTTGCTGATTTTTTAGTGGAGTCCAATTCCAAGTCGCTGTGTTAGCAACTGTAGATCCATCTAAAACCCATCTGTATTTGAGATCGTACCCACCCGAAAAATGGTAAGCACCTCCAGTAAATGCTGCGAGTGTTCCTTCCATAATAGTTGTAGGAATTGTTACCGTATTTAGTTTAGGTGGAGAATTGAGAACCTTGGTATGGGCCTGGCCAGTTACTGCCATATACTCAGCCCTCAACGTTCCACTGGCATTTATACTGTTGTATACAGCTGTAGATGAAGCACCAGATAGCTTATCGACAAATGTTTTTAGTGAAGAGGTACTGACATTTTTTAAGTTGATTGTCCCGCCGCCAAAGCTCATTAATGTAGTAGCGTAGGTAATATTATTTGAACCCGTCCCTGTCACCGGAAGAGATAAAACTTCAGTACAGCCAGTAACTTCCACCACATGAGTAACTTTTGAACCTACCGTAACTCCAAGAGAAGAAAAATCAAAACTATAAGTTGTGCTTGATCCAATAGCTGAAGTGGCAATAGCGTCACCTGTGATTTTTCCATTTGAATCGAGTAAAAATAACTTGGCCTCAACAGGGCCACTGCAAGTTGCGGCCCATGCCGAGTTAAAAGGATTTAGAGGGTGGGGTTTACTTGCAATGAGGCCTGCAAAAGGAGTGATAGCACCAGAGAGAACAGAAGAGCTGCTAGAGGATGTACTATCACCTGAAAAATTTAAGAAACTACTCTTAAAAATGCATGAACTGAAAAATAGCATTGTATTTAGTAAAACTAAATTTAGTAAAGCGGTCATCCTCATAAAATTTCCTTCCTCTCCTTTATTTTACAAGAGTAAGCATTGCAAACAGAAAAAAAATGTTATCTACTTAATATCTAAGAGGTTTATTGTGATTTTTGAGGAAAAATAAAGAGGTTTTCAGCTTAACTAGCCAAGCCTTGTTGGCAGATAAGCCATTGTTAATCTTTCTAAAAAAAAACTATTTATGCATTAAGTGTGCATTAAGTGCGTGATACTTTTTACCACCAATAGTGTCATAAAAAGTATCCCCCTCCTAGATGCTAATCGAGCTCTATTTTAAAAGTAAGATCAAATTTTTTAATGACGAAGTTTGAGCTTTTCGACTGGTACATACTGTATACACTACCACCATCATAAACATCCCCTGTTCCTTGAATCACATAATGGTTTTGTGAGTTATTTAACCGGACAATAAAGCGGTATTCACTATTTTCCAAAAGCTCATTGCGACCTGTAAATTCAAACCTTAAGCGTTGCAGGCCACTATGAAAGCCTTTGTGTGTGGCACTTTCTAGGACATTCCAACGGCTATCAGCAAGCTCCAAAATGACTTGATCATCACTGCTACCATCAACTGATCTTAGCTCAACTTCGATGGCCTTTAATGCTCCCGCTGAAGTCGTCATAAAACTTTGTCCAACAACAACATTTTGATAGCGATTTCCACCTCCTAACCAAAGTTGGTTACCTTTTTCAGGTTGTTCTATTATTTTAGTTCCTAGACTTTGAGTTGTTGAATCTGAAGGCCAGTCAAAAGGTGGCGAAACTGATTTCACCTCACAATTACATTGGTTTTGATCACAATCAAAACCACCACATTCCCAATCGTATTCACAACTTGATCCATTACTACAAGAGTTATGCTTCATGTAGAGGTTGTCTTTATTAGTTATTCCAATAAACTCTATAAAAGTTATGGGTCCTGATGAAGTGTATCGTCCATGTCCTTTTTCTCTTAGAACCTGAGAGACACCACATCCTGGTTGGTTTACTTGTCTAAGTGATAATTCAGAGCATGAATAACTATTTCCGTAGGCCCCAAAATAATTCCTAGCGATCAATGAACCTGGACTTTCATGTAAAAACCCATCAAGATGAAAACCTCCAAGGCCTGAATATGCGTAAACTGAATTATTTCTAGCTGACATCCATGCCTGATCTCCACCGTAGTGCAAATCAAATGGGTAGCCTTCCCAAAAACCATCAGCAATATTGCAATCGGCCCAGTAAAAAGTATTATCTGAGCCGGTACCTGCAGAAAAGTGCCTTCCCCACGAAGTGGTGTTGGCATAAATATAGGCAACCCCTGCTTCAGGATCGGCGTTTCCTCCAACCATGACCCCATAACCGATACCAAGTCTTAAATTATGGTGGATATTATTATGATGAACACGTCCCCCAGCTGTACCAGGTCCTTCAAGGTAGACTGAGTACCCACTAAAGTTAGAAAGCTCGTTATTGTCAACTTCAACATTTTTAGAAAGAACTTTTAATCCATATTCAAAGGATCTTTGATGCATGTGAGAGAAAACATGGTGATTTGTACCTTTGATCCTAAGCCCTGTGATTCTTACATTTTCACCAGTAATTCTTATTAAAAGGTTTTGGACCCCCGGACTCTTATCCATTTGATCTTTATCAAAGTAAAGAAGTGCACCTGGACCCGTGCCTCTATCGCTGGCCAAGGTAACCCCATCATTAGCAATAACTAAGGGGGCTGCTAATTCTAAAAAATTTAATTTTACGTCTCCTGGAATAAATATTGTACAGTGTGAACAACTCAATGCTTGTTGTAATTCACTAAGAGTCCTGACAACATGGTCGGCACTTGCCTCAGTCACATGAGCACTATATCCCGGACCACCTCCAATAGGATTATTTCCGCAAACTTGAGCGTTGGCACCATACCCCTTATGGTCTAATTTCCCTACCTCAACCAGACCTACACTACTTTGGCATTTCCAAGTCTTACCCATATAATCATATGTTTGATTGAAGCTTATCCCTGTTTGTCCCATTCGTGCGCGAATTCGATTGTACTCAGATCCAGGATCTTGAGCTGTTCCTCTTTCGCTTGCAGTAGCGTATCGACTGCCTGGCCTTGGGCAATTGTGTGGCCCATCGAGGCAAAATTTTTCACCGTCAACTCCAGGACCTTTATAACAATGTCCTGAAGAGCAATCCCTTCCACTTTCGCAAAGCTGCCCATTTGCCACTCCTGCACAATTTTGAACATTGGGATGTTTGCAATGAGGGGCCAGCCTTACAACACCTTCACTATTTTGTTTGCATATCCATTCGCCCCCATCAAAAAAGTAATGTTGTCCGGTGGTAATTCCCGCAGTCTCTTGAGATAAGTAGACTCTTGGAAGGGGACACTCTGAAACCCCCGAAGCTCCCTCTACGCAGTATTTTTCTCCCCAAGGACCGACTTCACATCTTCCAGATTGGCAGCCATGTCCTCCAGGAGTAAACTCATCTCCACAGGCATTACCGTTGGCCAACCCAAGTGTTCTATCGCCAATACAATAGTATTTTCTTCTATCTTGCGTATTAACAAACCCTTCACCAATCAATATTCCTGGTGAATTTGGTTTAGCACAATCTTTATCTCGGTCCATACATACAAGTCTGGCACTACCAACGTGTCTGGGATGAAAGGCTCCCTTCGGAACAGTTTTGGCACAAACACCCGATTGACATTCTTCACTATATTCAGACTCAACATTGCAATCTTGACCGTTATTTAAATTCCCTATAGGAGTAAAAATTGATCCATCTGGAAAACTCACACTTCCATCATCATTGGTTCGCACAGATCCGTTGAAATATACAACTGTTAAACTCACAATAATCAAAAGAGTTCCACCAATGGGTGGCCATTTTTTTGCAATCTTTGCGTTCACTCAAACCTCACTGAAATACAATCGATTTATCGGATACATATTAGTTGTTCTTGATTGGTCCAGCTTTAACTCAGTACCAATAAATTCTGTTGAGGTTTAGTTCTGATTAAGGTGCCATATATGAACAAATGCAATAAATACGCAAAACTTGCTCGAAAGGACTTTATCAAGTCCATTGATCGCATTGATAAGAAAGTTAAAAAACTTTGAAGCCATACTTAGTGTTAGCCTCTTTTTGTTTAAAAACCGTGCGATTTTTTTAATTTGCCATGTGTCGAGAAAAGTATCACGCACGAATGCTACTGCTTTAAGCCACTTGGTTTGAGGATTTATACCTATTTCTTGGAATTAGCAAAAGGCTAAATGTCCCTCTTGTTCGACGTTTCAGTGCTCTAGGCTCAACCCTGAATTTGGAGTTCAGGGTTTCATTTT
>JABIHA010000071.1 GCA_018649885.1 Bacteriovoracaceae bacterium | reverse complement strand
TGCTCTCATAACGAATTTCATTCTTTCATTCATAACCGAAGATTCCTTCCAAGGCATGCAACCCCCTTTGTTTGCAGTACCTTAAAAAGTGTAAACCATGTATCGAGAATAAAATGTAAAGTATGTGTCGAGAATGGACCCAAATTTTTTTTGCTGGGAGGGCAAGGGCAACTGCCAAGGCCAAGTCAAAGGAAAAGTAAAAGTAAAAGGTTAAAAATCCCTACTTTCCACAACAACGCTTAAATTGCTTCTTTGAACCACAGGGACAAGGATCATTTTTTGATATTTTTTGTGTGCTCTTTTTACCTTCCTCTAGAATATCAGATGCCAAACCACCACTTTCAATTGCTTTTTTCATTTTCATAAAAGTAGGTTTAGTTTGGGTGAAAAAATCTATGTATCCCCTGCATAGGTAGGCGAGATTTTCATCGCCATCCTTCGTCGTTAATATTCTGTCTTTGGGACAGGTGCCATAACAACTTTTGAGGAATTCACATTTTAAACACTGAGTGGGAAGAGTGTCGAATTTATCAAAGCCGAATTTGTTTTGAAATTCTGAATTCACCATATCTGCTAATTGATCTTTTTCAATATTACCTAATAAGTAATCCTCACTTACATAGTGATCACAGCTATAAATATCTCCATTGTGCTCCATCGCCACTGATCGACCACAATATTTGGCATGAACACAAATCGTTGCTGGATAATCCATCATGGTTGCCAGGCGCATATCAAATTGTTGGATGAATATTTCACCTACGTCACGTGATTTTATCCAACTACTAAAAACGCCCATGAGAAATTCTCCCCACTTTTTTGGAGAAACACTATGGGGGAGTACTCTTTTTGATTGTCCAGAGATCATTTCGCATGGATTTTGGTATTCGGCCATGTCAACAATAGGAATAAACTGAATAAATTTTGAGCCGGTAGATTTTAAATGGTCATATACTCTTTGAGGATGCTCAGCATTCACAGAGTTAACAACAGTAAGTGTATTAAACTCAACTCCAAATTGTGTTAGAAGTTTTATTGCAGACTCTACAGCTTTAAAACTTCCTTTTCCTGCCTTATCAACTCTGTAGAGATCGTGAAGATCCTCGGGGCCATCAATACTAATACCAACAAGAAATTGGTTTTCTTTCAAAAACTTTGCCCATTTATCATCTATTAAAACTCCATTTGTTTGAATGGAATTTGTAATGGTAAGCCCAGGGCGCTGATATTTTGTTTGTATGAGAATCGCTTCTTCAAAAAAATCAAGACCTCTTAGGGTTGGCTCTCCCCCTTGCCAGCCAAAGTTAACTTCGTTTGATAACTGATAATTTGCCTCAATATACTCAGGAATAAATTTCTCTAGTATTTCCTGAGTGAGTTTAAAATCAGATTTCTTACTGTAGAGATTTTCCTTTTCAAGGTAAAAACAATAGCTGCAATCGAGGTTACACTTTGCACCAATTGGCTTAATTAGAGTATGAAAGGGAGAAGTTGTTTTCACCCAGTTATTTTAACTCAAATCATTGGGTGATAGTGTGGAAAATGAAGGATTCTTTTACTCAGGCATTAGCGATGTTGTAGTTGAGACTTCTGACTTTTCTGATAAAATGAGTAAATGAAAATCACCTATGCATTCAGATTGCCAGACAGAGATGAAAAAGCAAATTTAATTACGATTGATTTGCATGACACTAGTTTTTTGTATCAAGTAGAAATTCGGGAATTACTTCAGTGGACTGAGCTAGGTTTCCATCAATGTTCTAACTGTCCACTAGCTGTTATGAACAATTCACATTGTCCAGTTGCGGCCAATCTACAAGATATAGTAGTCAAATTTAATGATATGCCTAGTTTTGAAAAAACAGATGTCTATGTGGAAACTCCAGAGAGAACTTATTATAAAAAGACCTCCCTGCAAGATGGGCTCTTTTCTGTTTTTGGAGTGGTGATGGCCACAAGTGGTTGTCCACATCTTGATTTTCTAAGACCTATGGCGAGATTTCATCTGCCCTTTGCAACGCTTGATGAAACAATGATAAGAACCTGTACAAATTTTTTAATGCTGGAATATTTTAAGGATCCTAATTTACCTCTGAAATTGAGTGGGATTCAATTATTCTATGAAGAAGTGCAAAAGGTTAATAGTGGAATTCTTGAGAGGGTGCGCTCCATTGCAAAAGAAGATGCAGGGAAGAATGCTCTTGTCATTCTCAATACCTTTGCTCAAATGATAGATATTGAACTCAATAGTAATATGGAATCCTTAAAGAAATATTGGGACCCCATTATCACATGACTTAGTGTAGGTTAATTGTAGACATCACCCCATAATGATCCGATAGTTCAACATCAAATGATTTAGGGCATTTCACACCACGTTTTTTACAGTGCTTTCTTTCAATATGCACAACTTTCTCAGTGAGTACAATTTTTGTATTTGAAACTGAAAATCCTTTTTGACCAAAATCTAAGCGTTGTTTTTTCCCAATAAAAATAAAATCAATTCTTTGATCGGGCTCCACATTGGTAATGGCTCCCATATGGGCCACTAAGTTAACTTGATTATTCTGGGTGTAACCATAATGTCTAAGTGGTGTGTATAATTCATCTAATTTCTCAGAGGCTATATATGTATCAATCATTCCTGAATCTTGAATGAAGTCGCTAAATAGAGCAGCATTGTCTAGCCACTCCTCATTATTGAACTCATGGGGAGCATTTACAAAATAGGGAGAGAGATTGAAGTCAGCTCCAATAATTGCATAGTCACCAGCTTCGGCCCTATCAAAGAGCATGTCATCAGTCATTTTGAGTTGCATTTGCCTCATATTGGTACCCCTTCCCAGTAGTGGGGTAAAGTGGGCATCGGCAAGGTGAATTCTGTTTCCTTTTTTAGTCCGGATATCACAGTAGTGAATACCTCTCCAAGTGAAACTAGCTTTTTCAAAAAATACTCTTGGGTCCATTCCAAATTCTTTTCTAAATCTCAAGAATTCACAATCAACATTACCCTTTACTAGGTCTTTTTTAATAAGCACTTGAGTGCCACTGTGATGAATAACTCGTTTTTTCGTAGTGGCCAAATGATACCCTAAATCATTCGCTATTTTTTGAACGGTTCTCATATCTCTTCTGTACCAGAGCTCTTGGAGAGAGATGATACTTGGATTTTCTCTAGTGATAAAACTAGTAAGAACACTTTTAAGTGCCTTTGATCTTTCAGGGTAGAATGGTACAAGTTCAAAAAGTCTTCCAAATGGTGAGAGAAGTCCTAAGTTGTAAGTGACAACTTTTATGACTTCTGGTTCTTTGGCCTTTTTTAGAAGAATTTGGTTTTGATCGTATACAAGTTCAGCACTATAGAGATAATTTTGATCCACAATAGGCAGGTTTTCGGCACTCAGTCCGTGTGTGATATTGGCAAAAACTATCAAAATAGCAAGAAGATATGTCATCATTGACTCCCTAAAATTATAAAACGTACCCTCCCATTTTACTCTAAATATAAATTGATTAGGCTCTTTTAGAAGAACTTTCAGGGGGTGAACATTACTTAGACATTAGATTTTAGGGGGGTAAAGTCTTGTTTTTAGAAGGGTCTTTAGCTAAAGCTGCTCTATTTTGATTATTTTCCCATCTTTCCATTGGTGGAGTTCAGCGCTACTAGTGCCGTCCGCGTTTTGGGTGATCCATGCAAATGGCTTACGGCCGTAGGCCTTGGAGCATTCGGCGTCATGAAATAATGGAGTCCATGCTCCAGTGTTGATATATTGAACGTCACCGACCAATTTATTGGCCAAAATATGAGTGTGACCTTGGATAACCCGTTTTACTTCCATTGCCTTGGCGAGTTGAGGGATTTTAAATTCTGCTTCTTTGGCGTGGGCCCTGACATCAGAAAAAACGCCACTTGCGTAGTAAGTAAAGAAGGGGAGGCACAAAAATACAGGTACGAAGAACCACCAGCCTGAAACATCAATTATCAAATTTGAGGTTGAGTAAAACTGAAAGCAGCCCCATAAAATAAAAATCAGAAAGAAAGCACGATCTAGCCACAACTCACGAAGCACCATAAATGGTTTGTAGGCTGCTGGGTGGGCATGAAACTCTCTAAGAAGTCTTATCTTTTGTGGGGTGGAGTTGGCCTTTTCGGCCATCTTGGCAATTCTGGCTTCAATGGATAGGGGATCTTTAATAGGAGGAAGCCATCCTTCTAAAGTATAGACAAAGAAAGTTCTGAGGGCACCAGTAAACCAAGTCCAGATCAGTAGTGGCTGGACTTTTACCTCATACTTAAAGAAATATTTAACAAAACCCCAAAGGTTCATTACATAGGCCTGATCGCTGTGGGGATTTTTAAGACCCATGCCATTGACCATATACTTATTGGCCAAATTGCCAAAGGGAAG
This sequence comes from Bacteriovoracaceae bacterium, assembly GCA_018649885.1. GTDB lineage: Bacteria > Bdellovibrionota > Bacteriovoracia > Bacteriovoracales > Bacteriovoracaceae > JABIHA01. The sequence continues at coordinate 27,004 of JABIHA010000071.1, read as the reverse complement.
TCTCACAATAATTTTCTTTCTCTTTTTTATAATAAGAGGATTGATTGGGTTGGCACATAGGCAATAGGGATCGTATTGGTTTCCGTGTTCTACAAGTGTGTCATCTCCACAAATGTAAAACCATTCACAAAAAACGACTGAATCACATTCATTTTCATCTCTGCCAAGAGTTCTAATCAATTTCTTTTGAACTTTTGGCCAATGGAGTTCAAGGTCATGGTTTCCAATAATAAATACAATCCTATGACCGTGGTCCAAAAATCGTTTTAAAGCATCTACCCAAATATTGTGATCTTCTAGTATTTTTTGAATTTTAAAAACTGATTTGTGTTGTCCTGAATCAAGTCCTCTCCTTCTTTCATGAGCACTGTAAGGAAACTCACCATTTTCTGGAAGCGACATGACGGAATCAAAATCAAAAATATCTCCATTGAGAATTAACTCTATTGGCCCTTCGACTTGCTTTAGGAGCTGGTCAAGCAGGCCTTCGAATTCCTGATCAATGAAAAATTGTTTTTGCCTAAAGAGTTTCCATAGAGGATTTTTGGGGTGTTCTGGTTCAGCATCTGAAAGATGGAGATCGCTTAAAATAATACTTTGATAGCTTTTCTTGGTCATAATTAATCGATCTTCCCGGCCACCTGGGCCCAAGATAGTATTGTATCATCAGCAGTACAGACTGCAAAAGACATCCCTTTGCTAGTAAAGGCCACATTCCAGTTACCTTCTTGATCTATAGCAATCCATCCGTATTGTCTCTTTTTTTCAAGGGCCTCTTCAAAAGTCTTGGCCGCAGCTTCTTTTAGCGACATTCCATCTCGGACACGAGTTTCAAGTTTTGCACATACAGCGTCGTCTACAATTTCTTCGCCTATTCCGGTGGCAGTTACAGCTAAGAATTTTGAGCAGTAGTTTCCGGCGACAGTGGCAGAGTCGCTAATGCGGCCGGGACGTTCAAAGCCCCTGCCTCCAGTACTCGATCCAGCTATGAGTTGGGAGTTGTTGTGCCAATAGACACATCCCACTGTATCACCCATATCCACACTATCTTTTAGTTTTTGAACCCAAGTTTCGACTCTTCTTTCATCAAGAGAGGAGCTCACTTCAAGTCCTAGCTCTCTTGCTAATAGCTCTGCCCCTGGAATTGTTAACACGCGACTTCTTTTGTCTTGGAGTGTAATTGCCAGCTTTGATGGATGGGTTAGGTAGGGCACTGAGGCCACTGCTGAGAATTTCTGAGTATCTCCTGACATTATTGAGGCACTCAGTCTGGCGACACCATCTGCTTGAAGGGCACTTCCATAACCGGCATTAAAGCACGATGATTTCTCAAGTAGCAGGAGTGCTTCTGCCACAACCGACATGGCCCCATCACCGGTATTTTTTAGAGAGGAATTGGCAAAATCCACTAGATCTTTCGTGGTTTGCTCAACGATCTCCGTTTTGGGGTCCTGTGGTCCGGCGCCTCCATGCAAAATAATAATAGGGGACTTGCTCTCCCCACAATAGAAATGTTTCACTATTTCATCCTCTTTGCACAAGATACTAGCACCTTAGGAAATTAGCATCCACTCAAAAAAAACAATGCAAATAGCTCGGAATATTATTTTTTATTTTTTATTGAACCTTTCACCAATTTGAGGTGTTGTATTAGTGTAAGCAAAAGGAAGTGTAGTAAACCTATGGGTAGTGTAGAGCGGCTTTTTCATTTAAATGAGAGTGGGTTGGTGTCCTTTGCCGGCTCAATATTAAAAAATCATGAAGATGCTAAGGACATTGTCCAAGAGGTCTTTTGTGAATGTTTATCGGGGCAAGATAAAAATTTATCAAGGGCCTATCTTTTTAAAGCAGTGCGAAATCGGGCACTCAATAAAAAAAGAGCAAGTGCTAGATTCTATCAAGCAACTGAGAGATTTAAAGAATACTTGGAGCAGAGTGCACGGGCCTTCTTTGACCCCGCTGACTCGGTGACAGCTTATTTTAATAAGCTACCACCGCCCATGAGAATTGCTTTGATTTTAAAAATACAACAAGGGCTGACAACGTCAGAAATTGCAGATGTTCTCGGTATTCCTGAAGGCACTGTTAAAAGCCGAATAAATAGTGGGCTTTGTAAAATTCGAAAGTCTATTAAAAGGGATCACAATGAATAGCAAAGATTTAACAGACGAAACTCTTTTATCTTTTATTCAAGGAGAGCTTTCAGCTGAATACTCAAAGAAGATTGAGTCCATGCTTGAAAATTCTAGTGAGCTTAGACTGCGTGTTAGTGAGATCACCACAATTTATAGTGAGATTCAAACTGCCAGTGTGAAATCATTTTCGAAGCTAGGTGGTCACTCTCGCTCATTTTATCTTTTACCACGAGTAGCATTTGTTGCGGTGGTATTTTGTATGGGCATATTTACAGGAACAAAACTAGATCTTTTTCAAAATAGTGAATTTTCGGCCGAAGTTACTAGTGAAAAAGTGAGCTCACCCCTGGGATGGGATGAGTCGCAATTTTTATCACTTATGTAAGGAGAACAAAATGACTAAGTTGGTATTACTATTAACTCTATTAATAGGAAATGTGTATTCAAAGAGTATCGATAAGTCCCTGTTTGAAAAAACAGTGACTACAATTAAAAGTACAAATTATCACAATTTATCAGACAAAGAGATTTATGAAGCGGCGCTAAAGGGTGTTCTCAAGCATATTGAAAGTAAGAACAAGGTCGACAAAAAATTAATGTCTTTTAGGGGGGACGCTAATATATTACTACCTCCCAGAAATGCCAATGAATTAAAAAGTGAAATTGCAGGAGAGATTTCTGGAATTGGTGTGGTGATGGAATTTGAAAAAGATAAAGGCCAAAAATATCCTCTTATTAAAAAAGTACTTACTCAGGGAGGCGCCAAAAAAGCTGGGTTGAAAAAGGGTGATCAGATTTTAAAAATTGAGGGGGCCTCTACATCTAAGGAGAATTCCTTTAGAGACATTGTCTACAAAATTAGAGGCAAAACAAATACTAATGTGAAGCTGACTATACTCAGAGATGAAAGCATTTTTGTGAAACGTATAAAAAGAAAGAAAATCAACTGGGAAGCAGCTGAACTTGAAAGCATTGAAGGTAACTTGGCCCATATTAGACTTAGTTACTTTAACAAGAAGACAGCTGGAAAATTAGAAGATATTTTGAAAAAGTTGAAATCAAAGAATGTAAAATCTCTTGTCATTGATTTAAGGGGCAATCAGGGGGGGATTTTTGATGAGGGGGTCAAAGCTGCAAAACTCTTTGCCAAAAAGGGGCAGACAGTTCTAACCGCGAAATATTCAAAAGCTAAAGTAGAGAAATTGAAGGCCGATCGCGATGGTATAGGTCTCGGATTTAATATTGCGCTCATTATTGGAAGAGACACTAAATCTATGGGCGAGGCCATCGCCATGGCCTTAAAAAGTTTTGGAAATTCAACAATTATAGGGGAGAAATCCTACGGCAAGGCAACTATGGAAACTCTCTTAGAGCTAGATAGTGGGCACACTGTTAAATACACTGTTGGTAAGCTCTTTGATGCAAATGGGCAGACATGGGATATTAGTGGAATCACTCCGGATATTGTGATTCCAAATCAAAATGGCGAAAGTGGATTCGATTATCAGCTTAATCTCGCTAAGAAATATCTAGCAAGGCCTTAAGCTAAAGTTTTGCAAGTTTTATGATGCCCATTCCGAAGTTCATAGAGACTATAAAGTAAATTATGCTGGGGGTCCAAACCCCGGCATTTGCATAGGCAGGTCCAGGACATATTCCTGCTATGGCCCAACCAATTCCAAACAGGGCAGAGCCCAAAACCAACTTACCTGTAATTTGTTTGCAATCGGGAAGGGCAAAGCTTTCGGCTAATAAAGGTTTTTCCATTTTTAAGGTAATTCGAAAAATGAGTGCAGAAACTAAAAGAGCCCCCCCCATAACAAAGGCCAGGCTGGGATCAAAATTTCCGGTAATATCTAAAAAATTTTTCACTTTGTGGGGATTCATCATTCCGGAGACTCCAAGTCCCACTGAAAAAAGTACTCCACAGATGAGTGCACTGAGATTCTTCATATGCTCACCCCCAAAATTTTGAGGATGTAAGTTGTGAGGAAGCCACTTCCCATAAATGTCAGTGTCGCCACAATTGATCTCTTAGAAAATCTTGCAAGTCCACAAATTCCATGGCCGCTAGTGCAACCACTTCCAAGAGATGTTCCCACTCCTACAAAAAGACCTGCAGCAATGACCCAAGCTGTATCAAAATGAATATCTTTTGCTGTTTGCTGAGGAATAAGATTAATACAAATGAACCCACCAATTATCAGGCCAAGTAAAAATAGGTATCGCCACAATTTGTCTTCTCCAAAAAATTTACCAAAAAGGCCACCAATAATTCCGCTGATGCCGGCAATTTTTCCGTTGAGTAAAAGTAGTAGACCGGCTGCAAGGCCTATGGTTAATCCGCCTAAAAATGAGGCTCCAGGTGTAAATTCAGTTATCATGGGCTTATATTAAGATAATTAGAACAAGAGGGCCAGGGCTGAAAATGCCCTGGCCTATGCTTAAATTATAAGTAAGATCTGTCGACTTTTTCTGCACAAAAGTAACGGTAATCAGTTTCCTGATCATTGTACAAGTCTCTATCCCAAGCACACTTGTCGTATGCAGTAGAACAGCTACGTCCGTAGTATGAGCTCTCAACTGTATCAGAGTAGCTATCTACGAGATCGTAATCACATAAATCAACTGATGAGTAACGGTGTCTGTAACCGTTGTACACATAGTATGGGTAGCCATCAAAAACATAGTAGCCCACGGTGTAACTTGGAACTGGGTATAAAATCCAGCTATTCCACCAGTAAGTTCTAGGAACTGATCTCCAGTAGTAGTGACTTCTGTGCCATCTATTGTGGTGACTACCAACGTGTCGGTAATGTCTGTGATTTCTTGCAGGAGCTCTATGCTTGTAAGAACGCCATGGTCCTCTTGCATGTCTTCTGTGGATGTGACCATTTCTTCGGCCACGTCTTGTGTGTGGTCCTTTACGTCCAGGTCTTGTGTGTGGTCCCTTACGTCCAGGTCTTGTGTGCGGTCCCTTACGTCCAGGTCTTGTGCGTGGTCCTTTACGTCCAGGTCTTGTGTGTGGGCCTTTACGTCCAGGTCTTGTACTTGGTCCTCTACGTCCAGGTCTTGTACTTGGTCCTCTACGTCCAGGTCTTGTACTTGGTCCCTTACGTCCAGGTCTTGTACTTGGGCCCTTACGTCCAGGTCTTGTACTTGGTCCTCTACGTCCAGGTCTGGTACTTGGTCCTTTACGTCCAGGTCTTGTACTCGGTCCTCTACGTCCAGGTCTTGTACTTGGTCCTTTACGTCCAGGCCTTGTACTCGGTCCTTTGCGTCCAGGTCTTGTACTCGGTCCTTTACGTCCAGGTCTTGTACTCGGTCCTTTACGTCCAGGTCTTGCACTTCCTCTATTACCACCGCGCTTTGCAGGTCTCGTACTTCCACCTCTATTACCACCGCGCTTTGCAGGTCTCGTACTTCCACCTCTATTACCACCACGGTTTGCAGGTCTCGTACTTCCACCTCTATTACCACCACGGTTTGCAGCTCTTGTACTTCCACCTTTGTTAGCACCGCGTTTTGCAGATTTTGCGCTACCCCGGTTACCACCATTTCTGCCACGGCCTTGTTTAGCGAAAGCGTCTGTCCATGTGGTCAGACCTATAGCTAATACCAGGGTGACAATCAATTGCTTTAAAACACTTGTTTGCATTACTTCTCCCGTCGAAAATTATCGATTGTTGTTTATCCAATAACTCTGAAATGCCCTGCCTGACTCAAAAGATCAAACATGGCGCAAGGCGTTTTTTGCACCCTGACTTCTTGTCATATTTTGTAATGTGGTAAGTGCTGAAGATTTTGTTTAGAAGTAAGAAATAAGCCTCGCAGCTTACAGTTTCAAAGGAACTAGAAGGTGTCACTCTGACCCTGGCCAAAAAATAAAACTTATCATTGTCACCTGTTCTATGCGACTATGCGGCTACTGGAGATAGTCTATGCGCCTTTACAACTTTGATCCCTCACCAAACCCTCTAAAAGTCCGAATGGCACTACAGGAGCTTGGTCTCGAATATGAGAATACTGAAATCAAATTGTTTGAAAGGCAGCAGCAGGGCCCATCGTTTCTTAAAATTAATCCGCTTGGAAAAGTTCCCGTCCTTGAAGATGGAAATATGCTGTTAAGAGAGTCAAATGCTATTTTGGCCTATCTTGGCAAAGAATATGGAGGAGAGCTTTGGCCTTCTAATCCTATCTTTGAGGCCAGTGCGCTGGAGTGGTTATTTTTCGAAGCGACTCAAATGGCCGCATGCTATGGCGCTGTTTGGTTTAATGATTTTGTAATGCCGAAACTTGGCCTTGAGCCAAAAAGTAAGAGTGAAATTCAAGGTAAGATCGACCGTGTTGAATGGACACTAGATCATCTCAATAATCACCTAGAGAATAATCAATTCATGATGGGAGATAAGTTTAGCTTAGTTGACTGCTCTTTAGGAGTAGTCATTGCCATGCTTAATGAAAATATTTTAGTTGATAGCGGTGAGTGGAAATTTGTAAAGGCCTACCTTGGAAGAATTGTCTCGAGGGATTCATGGAAAAATGCTCGTGGATCTGCTATCTGGAAAGGTGAGACTCACCTGTAATTAATACATTACTTTGTACTTTTATTAGTAAAACCCCATGAAAATTTTGTGGAACGCTTCATTCATATTGGATTTTATGCTATGTGTTAACGGTTATTAATTATAAGATGTTAGCCAGGTTTCATCGCCTAATTTTGCTAATGGGGTATTCATGAAAAAATTCTTGTACATTTCCTATGTTGCGGCTTTTAGTACGTGTGCCTTTGCTCAGACATCTAACCCTTTCGAAAAATGGTGTAACGACCAGGCCAATCTGCAGGCCGAACTTCAATATACGGTTCACAGGCTTGAAAACTACGGCGTGAGTTTTTTCCCTGAAGGTTACAAGGTAAAAGACCAGGCCAGGCGATGTAAAATCGCCTTTGATTACTTGAACAACACTAAGGTCATTCATATGGATTCAAACCAAATGAAAGATCTTCGTCCCTTTTCATTTTTTACTCAGCTCGAAGAGCTCCATCTTGAAGAAGGAAATATTGAAGATATCTCCCCTCTAAGCTCTTTAGTAAATTTGACATGGCTTGATATTGATCAAAACAATATCACAAGTATTGCACCCATACGCTCACTTAAAAAAATTGAAGAGTTAGATATTGATGACAACCCCATTGTGGATTTCTCACCTCTACTTTCACTTCCCAACCTAAAAGATCTTGATGTTTCAGAAATTTCTTTAGTTCAGCTGGCAATTATTCCTAAAATTACCACACTTGAGATTCTCAACATTCGTCAAACTGCGATAGAAGACTTGGCTCCGCTTAAAACCCTTGTTAATTTAACCCACCTCAACTTGGCCTATACTAAAGTGGCCGATTTGACGCCTTTGCATACACTGCCGAAACTTGAAAGTATCTATTTTTATAATACTCCAAACTTAAGACTCGAAACACTTAACGGATTGACTCATCTTAAAAAGTTGAGACTATACGGTCACAAATTGCAGAATTTGAATTTTCTAACCAAAAACATTGCTCTCGAAACACTTACACTTTTTAAAAATGATCTTTCTGATCTATCGGGAATTGAAAAGCTCATCAATTTAAAAAAACTTGGTATTACTCAGAATTCGGCGACAAATCTAAGTAAACTCTCGGGTCTGACGGGCCTTACAAAACTAGACCTTACAGGAAATGGAATAATCACTTTATCTCCTCTTGAAAGTCTTATAAACCTTGAAGAGCTGGATTTATCAGATAACAAAGTCTCTTCCCTGATAACCCTACTTTCACTTAAGAAGCTGACGAGGTTAGATTTAAACAAAAACTTACTCACCAGTGTTTCCAATCTAAAAAACTTAGTTAACTTGAAAAGGCTGAATTTAAACGAAAATACCCTGCCCAATTTGAATGGACTAGAAAGTCTAAGCTCAATTGAAACCCTTAGTGCTAGCAAAAATTTTCTTGTCAATATTGATTCAATTAAAGAACTATCAACTTTAAAATACCTCAGTTTTTCAAATAACAAGGAGCTGGGCTCTCTCCCAAATTTATCAAAATTAACACTTTTGGGCTCTATTTCTATAGAGAAACTTAAACTGCAAGATATTGGAGGCCTTTCGGGACTTCCATATTTAAAATATATTTATGCTGGTAAAAATAAAATTAGAAGTATCGATAATTTAAAAAATCTTGTTAATTTAAGAAGTTTAAGTTTAGAAAAAAACAAAATAAAAGTGATGCCTAATTTATCAGAATACCCCTCTCTTTACAGTGCTAACTTTAGCGAAAATAAAATCGGAGAAACGACAGGTAATATATCTACTATTGGAAAAAATGATTCCATTGAAAATATAAATCTTAATCAGAATTTAATAGGTGATTTTTCCGCTCTAAGAAACTTAACGACCCTTGTTTCACTGTATGCAGATAAAAACGTAGCTGCCAATATAAACGGCATTGGTAACCACCCATCACTTAGATATGTGAAACTGGCAAATAATAAAGTTCAAAATTTAGATCATTTCGAAGCAGTATCAATATTGAGAAGCATTAATTTAAGCGGCAATTTGATAAAAAGTATAAGCGGAATCAAGAGAAACCATACTCTTACTTCACTTTATCTAAGTAACAATCAAATCCCTTCCCTCGAGGGGATTGAAACAAACCGCACTATTAAATATTTAGGACTAGACAATAATTTAATTACTGATTTAAGTCCGTTATACAAAAACACAGTGCTTTATACTGTTAGCTTAAACGGTAACTTAGTGCCAAGCCTTTCTGGCCTGAGTGGTTTTAAAAACCTAAGATATTTAAAACTGGGCGCCAACCTAATTAAATCATTAAAGGGTCTAGATACGGCGACAGGTATTGTAGATATTAATTTAGATTCAAACTCCATTGGAAATCTAGGCACAATGAACTTAAAGGAAAATACTTCTTTAAAAACCTTAAGTCTTTCAAACACTGGCCTTACAAGGTTTTCAAATCTTCAAAAATTCAAGGCCCTTGAGTCATTAACATTGAATGAAAATGCCATTGAAAGTTTGGCCGATGTGATAGATTTTAAAGGGCTTGATGTTCTTAATATTGATGGCAATCTAATTAAAAATCTTACCCCTCTTTATATGCTGGCACGGCCTATGAGATATATCAGTGTCAGGGAAAATCAAATTAGCGATGTTAGGCTTCTTGCAACGCTTTATGGGTCAAACTTCCCATGGGTAATGTTTGGAAAAAACCCTGTAGATCATGATAAGTGTCCTACTGATACAAAATCTTATTCAATTAATTATCAGTGTGAATACATTATTAAAGAGGCAACAAAAGTAACACCATAGTTTTAATGAGGACAGATATACGGAGTCTGCAATATGAATACTACTTACAAATTATTGTTTGTTTCACTTCTTTGTTTTCAATTATACGCTGAAACAACAAATCAGTTGAGTTCACTAAACTTTGGGGTTGTGGTTAACAATGAAACTCACCAAATTTATAGGTCTGCAAAGCTTGGCACAGAGGGCTTAGCTGAGTTAAAGCTGCACCTTGAGGCCAGTGATCTTCCCTTTCCCAAGACAATTATCTATATGAATAGTGATGGTTACGGCAAGAGCTATAGCTACGGTGAGCTTAAACAGGCTTACGATAGTAGTGATAGCTTTTTTGGAGGAGTCATCTCTGCCGGTAGAAGAGGAACGAGCGGAGCTTATGCCTTAGAAGAATTTATGGAAGCAGATAGTTTTGGTTATGATTTTCACCACAGCTTTGGTAGTGAATCTGAGAGTACATATGTAGATGGTTTCTCTCCTTATGCACCCCATGAAGATATTGATGGGCAAGACTTACTTGGCGATCAGGCCTCGAAACTTTTTTCTCCTGGAAGAAGTGCTAATGGTCGTGATGGCGGAATCGATGAGTTTAATAGAGTTATGGATCTAGTTCTCGATCCAAATAATCAGCCAGTTCTCTTTCATTGTCGAGGTGGGCACCATAGAACTGGAATGGTGGGTTTAATTATTCGCTACCTTCAATCAGATCAATGGCTTGAAGGCCCCCTCAAATTTGCCAGGCCCAAGAACCTCTGGGACGCGGGGAAAAGTGTTGAGATATTTTCGATGTTGAATCCCGCTGAGTACGAATACTATACCCATAACACTACTGTTTTTCGTCCAGAGAATTTAGTTTTTGCAAAAGCTTATAGAAAATCAAGTGACTTTGCTTCTCTTCAAAAAAGGTACCGAGAACTTTTACAAGCAGAGTAATTGATTAGTAATTCATTAAGCATCATGAATAAGAGGGTCTTTGGTGAGAGAAAAATCTGGAAATGCATTATAGTAGTCTTAATCACAATTGATTTCGGGGCCCTCTATGAAAATATTGCTGTTAATTTGTTTCTGTCTTTTTTTAACCTCTATTAGTGGAAGGACGGCAGAACCAAAGAAGGTTGTTTTAATCAGTGTTGATGGTTTAAAAGGGGAGCTCGCGGCTCGTTATCTTCCTCTGCTGGCCAAAAGAGCAGGTCCTAGTAATTTTCATACAGACGCTATGACAACTCTTCCACCCCTTACAATTCCTTCACATGCTTCAATGCTCACAGGGGTAGATCCTACAATCCACCAAATGTTAAATAATTCTTCTGATGGGAGTTCTCTCATTACAACTCCTACTATTTTTGATCAATTGGGAAGTGCTGGATATAAAACGGCTGCTTCTGTGGCCAAGAAAAAACTCAAATACATATTATCCACTACTGGTGAATTGGGAATAGACTACTATGGACCCAAATGGAAATGGAATCTAGATTCGGCAAGTAGGCTGTTATCACCAATTATGGCCGTGAAATCCTTTCGAACAGATAGTTTTGTCCAAAGAGATGCCATGAAAATTGTGGAAGAAAATCAATTTGATTTTTTATTCATTCACTATGGTGAAATCGACTGGAATGGTCATGTCTATGGGGGGTGGGGTGGCCCACAGCAAATTCTTAAAATTGCTCTTGTTGACCAAAAGATTGAAGCAATTATTTCTGTCCTTGAAAAAAATGATCCTGGACTTAAAAATACCACTATTATTGTAACCGCTGATCATGGTGGGCACGGGACAATGTCACATGGTAAACATGATAGCGCTGGAAATGAAATAGATCTATCGGATGTATACTCTCTTACATACGAAAACTTTGTCGCGGATGATGTTACCATCCCATGGATCATTATAGGAGACAAGGCATCTAGAGAAGACCTACCTCTTTCTAATCCAATAAGCATTAAAGACACAGCAGCTGTCATTAGATCAATCTTTAAATTATAAAAAATCCAGTTCACTAAAGGATAATAATTTTAGCGAGCTGCCCACTGCTTTGACATTTGAGCTTATGGAGTAGGGAAGTGATAGTGCTAGTTTTACCTTCACCCAAACTGTAATGGTCTCTCCGTCCCCGAAGGGCAGAAGGTTTGAGGGCCCTACGCTGGGTCCTCCGGAAAATTAGGTAGCAATTTTTTAGGGAAAAGAGAAATTGGGCAGTTCCTGTGGCCATGTTTTAGGCATTTAGAATTGGTTTAGCTACAAATAGTTAAAGTTAAGGTGTAATACCATAGCTGGCACACTCATGAAAAATTCTTAGCTTCACAATTCAGTAATCTTTTCTAAAAGTAGCCATGTATCATTCAGGCCATTAAAATGTATTCTCATTCAAAGTTTACTCTCTTGTGAAATAGGTTAAAAGAGGTTCATTGGATCCTGCAATATCCACAAATATACTGAGTTTGGTTCTATCAACAAATCTTGCATTGGTCGGATTTGAGGGGCAAGAAACAGTAGTAGTGAAAGATGCCATTAAAGTATCAGAACCAAGAAGTCGAGAGCGATATACTGGGTATAAAACAACGATAGAATAAGGATTAAGATCGAGATCTAAATTAATGTTTTCTTCAAATGCTTCTATTGAATCAGTGGCCAAGGTAACCTTCTGATAATCAGATTCACCAAGTAAGCTTACTCGTAGAGATATTGGGCCATGCGAGAGGGGTCCTACACCCAAGATAGCAGTGTTTGTATTAACATTTACCTTATAACGAATTCTAGCTGTGCCATCTAAGATACTTGAATCCAGGTCATACATAATATCGTCTAAAGAATCTTCCTCGTAAGGAGGATAGTCTTGGAAGTCATCAAAAATATCAAAAATTGAAAGCGTGTATTTCTTCTGCAGTGTGAATTTTTTACTTCCATTCCTGCATGGGTATCGATTGTTCTCTACATAAAAGGTGCTCAGGGGCGTATCAAAGTATACATCTCTCCGAGAGCCTGCACTCGCAGCGAAACTTATTAATAGCAAATAACTTAAAATTACGATTTTCATTTTTTCCTCCAGCGAAAGAGTCCAAGGTTAACATCTTGCCTCATATTATAACGCGTACACCTAAAAACCTAAGGGGAGAAAAAAAAACATCCTAACCTTCCGAAATTAAATGTATTTCCGCTCTATGAGTCTAAGGTAGAGCTCAGTTTACGCAGGAATGGCCTTTGGCCCTATTTAGAGAGTTATCCGGCTTTTTGATATACGTGCATTTGTGTGCAAATATGCACTGATGGGAAAGCAAAGTGAAATTAAAAAACTTACCGAAAATCTTGATGCAAAATTCTTCAAGACACTCAGTGAGCCAGTCAGAGTCGAGATCCTTAAAACTTTACTTGAGCTTGGCGAGAGTGATGTAAATACTTTGTCCGAAAGGATGCCACAAGACCGCTCCGTTATTTCAAGACACTTATCTAAAATGGAAGATGCCAGCATATTAACCATGAAAAAGTGTGGCAGGAATGTTTTGTATAATATCAATGGGTCGGAGTTTCTTGGTCGCTTTGAAAATATTCTCACGTCTATTAAAAAATGTCTGAGTTTTGGATGTTGTAAATAAGAGGAAAAAATGAATTTTGAAGGATTGAATCTAACACTTGTGCTGATAAGTATTATTGCCCCCCTTGGAGCCTTAGATGTTTTATATTTTCATATTTATAAATATAAATTGGCCTCAGACCCCAAGTCTTGGGACGAGACTAAGACTCACATTATAAGAAGTCTCGTTTTGGGAGTTATTACCTTGTTCCTTGCCTTTTTTAGGCCCTCGGGTATTTGGTTTTACATAATTGGTGGTCTGATTGTTTTTGATTTTATGAATAATTTGATTGATGCCTTCTTAGAGCAAGACTCTCGGGCCCATCACGGAGGGCTCCCGAGAATTGAGTACATGATTCACATAGCTGGTTCAACTTGGATGGGAATGGCGGCCCTTAGCTTTTTCTATATTGGCTGGAATTTTCAATTTGGGCCAAATGAGCTCATAAGCTTAGGAGTTTCTATTCCACTATTTTTGAAATTTAACACTTTGATGGTATCGGCAGGGTCCTTTGTTCTTGCGGGTCTAGAGCTTTTTTTGATGCTTAGGAGCATGAGAAAACATCGTCTGATCTCTGCTGCTTAGTGTACATTTGGCCTTATTCGACCAACCCAGACAAATTTACTATATTATAAGATTAGTGGTTTTGTTTTTCGTCGCTTAGCATTCTAGGCGCAGAGGGGGGCCCAATACTTTGGGAAAAAATAAAACTAAAAAATGGTTTTTAAGCTTACCAAATGTAGCCGCACATTTTTTTTCGGAAGAATTAAAACGCGAGACTCTTTTTGGTACACTCAAAAAATCTTTAAAAAAAAAGAACCTGAAGTTTTCTCAGGCCGAAACTCTGTGCGGGCTTTTAGAGAAGCAAGCGAAGGTCTATCCTCAAAAACCCTTTATCTATTTTGAAGATCAAACAATTTCTTTTGGTGAGGCGGATGATCTCACCAACAGCGTGGGGAATTATCTTAGTGCCATTGGTTTTAGTCAGGGTGATGGACTTGGCATCATGATGGGTAACTGCCCTGAGTTTATCTACACATACTATGCAACTCAAAGGATGGGGATGTATATGGTCCCCATTAATACTGCTCTTAGGGGAGATGGACTAGAATATATTATTAACCATTCAGATATAAAGATTTTAATTATTGATGCAGAACAACTTCCGCATATTGAGGCCATAAAAGGTGGCCTCAAAAATATTGAAAGCATTTACGTTAGGGGCACAAGCTCAGGGGGACAAGCACTTCCGTCTGAGTTTCAAAATATTGATATCTTTTTCTCATCTAGCAAGGCGCCCAGCCCATCGTGGAAAGTTAAGCCAGATGATATTTCGACCATTATGTATACATCGGGGACAACCGGAAGACCAAAGGGAGTTGTCTTTGACTACTCCAATACCTGGCTTAGAAGGATGGGGCTCTTTGCACACCTTATCTTTAATAAAGATGATGTAATCTATACCTGTTTGCCCTTATTCCATGCCAATGCACTTTTTCTCACTTTTAGTGCTAGCTTGTGGTTGGGAATACCAGTGGTACTGGCCAAAAAATTTAGTGCTTCAAAGTTTTGGGATGAAGTGAATGAGCATGGTGCGACTACCTTTAGCTCTATTGGAGCTATGATTCCAATTCTTTTAAAATCTCCAAAAAAGGCAGATGACTCTGCCAACTCCATACGTCTGGTTCTCTCGGCAGCCTGTCCAGCTCATAGTTGGGAAGAGTTTGAAGATCGCTTTGGGCTCAAAATTTGGGAAGGCTACTCAGCAGTGGATGGTGGATCTAGATTTATTTTTAATTTAGGTAATGCCCCTGTGGGATCTATCGGTCGCCCAATGGGAGTGAAATATAAATTGCTAAAAGAGGATGGCTCTGAGGCAGGTGCCCGCGAAAATGGCGAGTTAGTTTTTTGCGTCGATGGTGAAAAAAAGGCCGTCCACTATTTTAAAAATGAGAAGGCCACTAGTGAAAAAGTAAGGGATGGACTTCTTTACTCTGGCGATATTCTTTATAAAGACGAAAAAGGCTATCTTTATTTCGTAGGAAGAAAAACTGAATCCATGAGAAGAAGAGGGGAGAATGTCTCTGCCTTTGAAATTGAAAACACCATATTAAAGCATCCTGATATATTAGAGTGCGCAGCCTTTGGAGTACCCTCCCAGTTAGCTGAAGAGGATATAATGTGTGTAGTGGTTCCTGTGGGGGGGCAAAAGATAGAACCAGAGAATTTGAAACAATGGCTTGGTGAAAAACTAGCAAGTTTTGCCATCCCTCGATATATAAGAGTTATGAACGAGCTCCCTAAAACGGCCACTCACCGTGTAATAAAAGGGAAGTTAAAAGATCAAGGGGTAACGTTAGATACCATTGATTTAGAATCGTGAGGTTGTAATGGAAATAGAAGAAAATACTGATGCAAATACAGAAACAAAAAAGAAAACTGATAGTGAATGGAATGAAGTAGAGAAGGTAATATTAAATAGAAGAAGTGTAAGAAGGTTTCGCTCAAAGAAAGTTCCCGATTATCTACTTAGAAGAATTTTAGAAGCAGGAAGGTATGCCCCCTCTGCGGGAAATTGCCAGCCTTGGAGATTTATTGTTCTTCAAAACTGGGAGATGATCCAGGAGATGAGCGATATTCTTATAAAGAAAATGGGTCCACTTGAGAAAATTGTTAACTCAACGGGCCTTGCAAGAGATATTGCAGTATCCGCTATTGGTTTATTAAAATCTCAAAGTATGGGAGATTTGAGGCCATTTGGCGCAACAAGAGAAGTTTTGGCCGGAAGGCTTAAAATCTTTCACGACTCACCTGTAGTCATTTTAGTTTTAAAGGATACCAGGGGAATTGATTCCCCTGAATTTGATACAGGTCTTTGTTCACAAAATATGGTTTTGGCCGCCCACTCACTGGGACTTGCCACATGCTATATTGGCTTTGCTAGTTTTTTGAAGGACAAGAAATGGCTTAGGAAAATGGAAATCTCAAAACCTTGGGAGATTAGCACCGCCATTTGCGTGGGATATCCCAAATTTAAACCAGATGGAATAGTCCAAAGAGATATGCCGCAAATTGATTATTACGACCAAGATGGGTCTAAGAAGATTTTATTTTAGGGGAGGCCAGAATGCTGAAAAATATTTTTACATATACAGAAGATGTTTTGTCCTACGCTCAAAATAATTACGCCACAGGACAGGTGGTAACTGATCACGATCTATGCACTGGTTGCACTCAATGTGTTCAAGTCTGTCCTGCTACCGCCTTAGAGATGGATGATAGTATTAAGAAGTCTAAAATGTTCGGTGAAGCTGATTGTATTTCTTGTGGGGCCTGCACAGCTGTTTGCCATACGGATGCAATTCTAATTTCGAGATTTTACAATGTTCCCGATGGTGCCTATGAAACCCAAGGAAGAACTCAAAAAGTATCGAAAAATGCTTTCCCACGCTTTTATGGGCCAGACTATAAAATGGGTGATTCGTAATAGGAATTAGATTGAATGGAATTAAATAAAGAAATTCTTAATAAGCTAGGCGCTATCCCCGATCATCTAATGGTCGGGGTAGGTCGTTTTCTTAGAAAGAAAAACCAAAGCTCCTATAGTGTTTATTTAAAATCTCTTGAATTTTATCAGAAATACCTTGATGGTGATCCCTCTGACTTTTTTCTTCTTCCCGAAAAGGCCCCAAAAGTCACTTCCAAAAATACAACTGACTTCATGACAGGGAAAATGCACAAATTTCTTTTTGATAGTAGCTATCATGTGAAAAACCCCATGCTGGCCGGCGATTTAAGTGCCTTTACTAAAAACCGTAGGGTGCCACTTCATCTTTTTACTCACGAAGGTCTTGGCAAGAGGCCTTTAGTTTTATGTCTTCACGGCTTTATGTTGGGAGACCTCGATATTTCCATGAAAATGTTTAGCATTCAAAACTTGTTCAAAAAGGGTGTGGATGTCGCTCTTTACACTCTTCCTTATCACGGCAGTAGGACAGACCATTTTTATAATCAAAGTCTACTTTGCCCCCATAAGCTTCCACTTAGTTTGGAAGGTGTGGCCCAAGCGATCGAGGACTTACATTCGAGCATTCTTTTATTAAATCAATTTGGATATGAGAAACCTGCTGTAATAGGGGCAAGTCTTGGTGCTTTTACCGGTTGTCTATATTCAACCAGGTCAAATTTAATGGATTCCTTATTTTTAGTGGTTCCAGCAGTTAATCTTCACCCCATGCTGGCTCCAGAGAACTCCTTATTTAATTTTGAGTTGACCGATCAGATGGCCACGATGTCAAAATCATTGATTGATTTCATCACCCCTGAAAACTATGAAAGCCAGCTTTCACCAGATTCCATGAAGATTGTCTATCACAAGGGGGATAAGCTTTTAGATTCCATGAATCTCGCTAGCTTTGCTCAGAAATGGAAAATTGAGAATTTGGTAGAGGTTACTGGTGGACACTGGTTGTATTTTGATCAAAAAATTAGGGGCAAAACTTGGTATAGTTGGTTAAATCACAGAGGTTTTATTTAAATTAGTGAGAAAGATCACGGCCTTTTTGATTTATTTAGTTAAAAATTTTATGATGTTTAAAAAAATTAGGGATGATGAGAAATGAGTAGCTCTGCGTTTTTTAATAAAGTGAAGCAAGAAAGTGTGAATTTTGGCGAGTATGAGGCCAAGACTCCTTTGTTTTTGCGCGATTTTAATTTAATGGGAGGGCTTTTCACCGCAAGTTTGAGTGAACTGAAAAAGCTTTTGCCGAAAAATTTAAAACCCATCAGAATCCTTCCAGGCAAAGGCCTTGTCGCAATACACTGTATTGAATATAAGTCTTCAGATATTGGACCTTATAACGAAGTGGCATTTTCTATTGTCGTTCAGCCTCCAGGGAACTTGCTGACAAGACCCGTGAAATTTTTGAAAGAGGCACTAAATAAAAGTGTTCACGGCTTTGTTCAAAACCTTCCAGTGAGTACCGACATCTCAGCACAGGGGGGAGTGGAGTTTTTTCATTTTCCCAAATTTGTTGCTGATATCTCCTTTAGGGAAACAAAGCATCACCGAATTTGCACCCTTCTCGATCACGAGACCAAAGATCTGATCCTTGAGATGGATTTTAAAAAATATGAAACAAAGTTTGTCAGGCAGGATAAAAAGCATAGGCCCATAAGTATTTTGACCTTTTCCGAAGAAGAATCTTATGTGCCATCTGCCAAGTTTATGGTGAATCCACTTGAGTGGGGATTTTCCTTTTTAGTACCAAAAATGTCTCTTCGCTGGGGAAGTCATCCCACAACTGAGAAATTCAAGGCCTTAAAAATTGGAATTGAGTTTCAAAGTATTTATGCACCTAAGTGCGAAGCCATTTTGTATCCGTCATTAAATCAGTAGGGGGAAGAGTGAAAAAGAAAATAGCTATTATTGGTGGGGGGATTGCAGGATTAACATCTGCCTATCTTCTTCAAAGAAAGCACGATGTGACACTTTTTGAAAAATCCTCAAGGGTTGGTGGGAATGCCTATATGATTCAAACTCCTGAGGGCGAAGATGTGGATCTTGCCGTCGCCGCCTTTGGAAAATCTGGATATGCTAATTTTTATGCTCTTTTAAATGAGCTGGGCGTAGACACTGATGCCTGTGCTAACACTTTTATGAGTTTTCACAATATGGATAGTGGTGAGGGCCTCTACCTTACCCCTTCTCTAAAAGGTGGTATGAGTCAGGGCTTTGATTTATTTAAACCCAAAAATTTAAAAAACCTCCTTGATATGTTTATAGGCATGAAAAAGGCCAAAAAACTTATGGCCCAGGGAAAATTGAAAGGTCTTCTAATGAGAGAGGCACTTGAATTAATCCCAGACATTACTGGTAACGGAAAGTTAGTATTTTTAGGCACACTTTGTCTTCTCTCATCAATGGAGTGCCACGAAGTTTTGGATACTCCTGCTGAGTTTTTCATAGGAAAGCTGACATGTCATAACGATGTGATTTCACCCAAATTTCTCTACTCCGTAAGGGCAATCGTTGGAGGCACTAAAGAATATGTAAATGCCCTGTCTTCACATTTTAGCGACTCTATTGAATACAACTCAACTGTTGAGACAGTTCTCAGAGATGATGAGGGCGTTACTCTTGTCATGGAAGGTGGAGACAAAAGAGCTTTTGATGAAGTTGTATTTGCTTGTAATGCTGACCAGGCACTGGCCTTAATTAATGAGCCTACGGAACTTGAAAAAGAACTTCTATCTCCGTGGAAATATAAAATTGGAAAAATTGTGGTTCACAAAGATCACTCTGCCTTTCCTCCTAAACATTTGATTCAGGCCTATACCTATTTGTATAATGCAAGTGATAAGGATGTGATGTCGACCTCAGTAAACGGGGCCCTATGGTATGAGCCCTATGTATCAGATTCTTGTGACTATATTAGCTCTCAGCACCCTAACTTTCCTATTAGAGATGATCTCAAAATATTTGATTCAACTTTTAGAACTCCTATTTTCTCCTTCGATGCTATTGCCACTCAAGATAGGCTGCCTTCTTTGAATGGTAAAATGCACAGTTTCTTTTGTGGAAGTCATTTTAAATATGGCCTTCACAACGACGCCGTTACCTCTGCTTACGATGTGGCCTCACACTTTGGTATTGAGGGTCCAAGTGAGCAAACAGGTGTTCTTGAAACAGGAATTAAAGACATCTTTAAAATGGCTTCAAGATTTAGATCCTAGTTTTACTGGTTAATAACAGTACGCAGATTCCTGGGTGTTGTGCCACTTACAGCGCCTGCTATCTTAAAACTTCTAACAATTAGTACTCATTCATTGGTATCGCATCTCTACCATGTTAAAAATGGTGGTCAAAAAAACGTTAGTTGTGATCAAGGAGGAATCAGTGATTCAAAGATCTGTTCTCGTATTTTTTCTATTTAGTTTAAATGCTTTTGCTTCAACAGGTGCAGTGGAATGTCTTAAAAAGGCATACGCACTAGATAAGCCAAGCTTAAATTCTTCTGAAGCTGTCACTCTTTGTAGTGGTGCTAAATCTGAAGCTCCAGTTACTTGTATTACAGCTGCCTATGCCATGGACAAGCCAAGTCTCAATTCATCTGAGGCCATCGCTATTTGTAGTGGAACAGCTTCAAATGCACCGCTTGATTGTGCTAAAGCTGCATATGAACTGACACGTCCGGCGCTTAATAACAGCGAGATAATCAGGCTCTGCAGAATTAGATACTCAAACTAAATTGTCGGCCGAAAAGGCCTTCATTTTCAATTTCTTTTATCTGGGTTGTGAAAAAGTATTTCACCACCCAGTTTTGTCCAACGTTCACAATTTTTGATCTCCTCAAAATTACTAAGGAGTGATTTCAAATACCCCGTTTAAACAAAATTTATTTTGGAAATTAGTATTTAATTATATTGGAAAAAAACGCCGAGATGCCCTTCACACAAAGGGGCAGGCCATGGATAGGTTCAAGTACGACAAGCGAGATCTAGAGTTTTTAAAAGATTTCAGACAATATCTCAGACCAATTTTTGAAAATTACTTTCGAGTTGATTATCATGGGGTCAAAGATCTAGAGGGAACGCCCTCACTTTTTGTAGGTAATCACAACGGAATTTTTAGTGTCGAAATTTTAATGATGCTAGAAATTTGGGCAAGAGAGCTTCAGTTTAAATTCCCTGGAATATTTGGTCTCACCCACGACATGGTGTTTAACCACGCCGTACTCAAACATATTGTACCCAAAATTGGCTGCATTCCCGCCAATCCAGATATCGCCAAAGAGGCCTTTAAACATGGGCACTCTCTTTTAGTATATCCAGGGGGAGAGTTTGAAACCTTTAGACCACTTTCAGAAAAATCGGAAGTACAATTTTCTGGTCGCAAGGGATTTGCAAGACTCGCTCTCGAAGCTGATGTTCCTATTATTCCAGTAGCAAATGTGGGGGGACACGAGCAAAGTCTTGTTCTCTATCGTGATGAAGAAATTGCTAAGATGAGAGACTTCAAGAAAAAATTTAGAGTCTCCGCTATTCCTATAACACCTTTTGGAATTCCTTTTATTCCAGGCCTATTTTCAAAATATACTGAAAAATTTGCTTTTTACTCAATGATCGCTTTTAGCAGCTTTCCCATGCCAGCTAAGATGGATTTTTACTTTGAAAAACCCATTAAGCTGACTGAAGAGGAAAAACACAAAAAGACTTTTGATCAGCAAGTAGATCTACTCAATCAAAAAGTTTTGGATTCCCTGCAATATAGACTGACAAGAGAATATTCAAGACCAAGAGTCCCTCTTTACGGAGAAGTTGAGGCGAGAGGCCTTCTAAGAAAACTTCTTAAAATGGCAAGCTAGGGGGTAGTGTGATAAAACTAATCGTTGTATCAATTCTACTAATGAGTATCAATTTGGCCATGGGCACAACCGCGATTTCATCTGGAGAGTACGCTTTTGGAACTTCTGAGGATATTTCAGACCGAGGTATTTCCATAAACGTAGATTATGAAAATGAAAAGGCGAGCATCTATATTCAAGAAAATTTTGAATTTTTGAATAGCTTAAATTTTCCTGCCTTTGTGATCCCAGGCTATACTCCTTTAAAAGCTAAAACAGGAATCATTCTTCATAAAAAGGCGAAAAAGAGACTAGCGGGGGCCTATAAGAGCTACCTTAAAAATGGGGGTGGGGTCTTTATTGTTTCGGGAGGAAATGTTCACCCAGATCTGACACCCTATAATGAGGCGATGGAAATGAAGCGTTACCTAATGGAGCAGCTCCAAGTCAGTGAGGAAATGATTGTTATTGAACCCTATGCCAGGCACTCGACGACCAATATCAGAAATGTGGGACGCTTTCTCTTGTCTCACGGGCTTGGCCGGGCCTTAATTGTTAGCTCCATTGACCAAAGCTTTTATTTTTCTTTTCCTCATATCAGCAGTTTTAATTCCAGATCGAGGCGTGAGCTAGGCTACCTTGTAGGGAAGTTAAAATCTGGTGGATACAATCGATCACAGTTTTTTCCGGACAAAATCAACTTTACTGTTGGGAGTGATCCACTAGACCCCTAGAAATTTCATATATATATATATGGGCCAAAAATTTCATTTTTTTTAATTTCCGAACGTTTACCTAAAATCCTGTACATTTTTCTAACCAATTGGAACTGATCCAAAAAACCTGTATTGTGCAACGCAGGAGGGGGAGGCATAGGCCTTCAGGGGAGAAAATTTATGTTCAATGCAACTTGGAAAATCACAAGTCTATTATTTATTTCATTTCTTATTATTCCAGCAAATTCGCAAGCCTTTAATTTAATGAAAGTGAAAAAGTGTGGCGGGATCGGCAAAAGATGGGCCGGGAGAAAACCCGTGGAAGTGAAACTGCACTTACCCAGCTTAAAAAGCTATATAAAATCAAAAAAATTTACAGGTCGAAAAGCTGCAATTGCCCGGGCCAAAGAAGATATAAGACAAGTCATTAAAGAGATTAACAGCATCTCAGAAATTGATTTAAAATTAGAGCTTGCAGAAGATGTAATGTTCCCTGTGTTATATAGAGGAAATAAAGAGAAGTATAAGAGATCAATTCAAATTGGATTTTATAATAAAACTCAGATGGATACACTTAGGAAAAAGAGACAGAATCCGGCTTGGGCCAATATGGATAAAAAATGTCGATTTTCAGAAAACTTTGTCACCTATAACGGAAAGCTAAGGTGGGCCTTTGGAAGTCCTGAGCAAAATGGCAGAAAGTACTGGGAAGTGGGAAGAAAATTTGGGAATAAACTTTCTTTTCGAGCGGTACTTCTTCATGAAGTAACCCACACTCTGGGTTTGTCTCATGCTAATAATGAATACGCTATTATGAATCACGGTCATAAGCCATGGACCTCAGGGAAAAATGAAGCGAGGATGGAATTTTTACCTGACGATATTGCAGGTCTTATTTCCCTGTATGGAAATAAGAGCAAAAAAATTGCTGATCTAACAGTGACCAATAGCTATTTTTTACCAAAATCTGCCGACCCGAAATACAAAGCGGGTCACCATATTATGAATAAAAAAGTCCCTGCTAGCAGTGTAGGTGGGAATAGTATTCAACCGGAAATAACCATTAATAATAAGGGGAGCAAAGCACTCGCTTTTGAACTTCAGCTTTGGTTTTCAAAAAATAACACTTTAGATCGTGATCGTGACTACCCTTCAAGGACTACTTACCAATACCAATTGAAACTGGAGAGCAAAAAACTTACAAATAGTTTTGAGATTCCCTCCGGGATTCCATCAGGAAGCTACTTTATTTTTGCCGTTTTAGTTCCTACTCAGGTAGGAGGGAAGCGTGGTCGCCCTCAGCGTGATAAAAATGAATATAACAATACTATCGCTCTTAGAGGTAAGATCCAACTAAACTAGGGCTTTACCTTTTAGAAAAGTCATAAGATGATGACTCATGGACTATTTTTCATCAATTGAACCAAAATTTAACTTCGGTAATTTACCTTACGTAGACTTTGCCTATGAAAATTATCCTAATGCTGTATTTGATTTGGCATCTAGTAATGTCAAAAGTTATCCTCTGAGCTCAATAGAAGTTGATCCTAAACATCTAGATATGCATCCAGCTAATATGCATAAAATCCTTAACCGTCAGTTGGCCTCAATTTACAAAGTGGAAGAAAATCGCGTGGCCGTAACCATTGGTTGCACTCACGCTCTTTTCATTGCGTCTACACTATTTGATTTTATTTATTCGGAGTCCCCTGGTTTTGAACCTCTTTGGCAAACACCCAAGGCTTTAGGCACTAATACCTCTTTTATTGAAAGAGAAAATGTGGATGGGCGTTTTGTATTTAATTTAGAAAAAATCAAAGAGTCTACTCTGGAGACGAATTCTGCTCTTATCATTACAAACCCCCATAATCCATCTGGCACTCTTTTGAGTGAGGATGAACTATTTGAGCTCTCAAGTATATTAAAAGAAAAAGATGTATTTCTCGTCGTTGATGAAATTTATCTCGATTTTCATAAATCTCTAGGTGAGGGGACTGCTTACGGTAGTAACGACAATATTTTAATTTTATCAGGCCTTACAAAAGTATACGGCCTCGGCGCCCTTAGGTGTGGATGGCTTATAGGAGAAGCTTTGATTATTGAAAAAATCAATGCGGCCATTCTCCAAACGGTTGGCTCTCACAGCTCTGTGGCCATGAGTTATATCTCTAGCGCTCTAACTAATTTAAATGAGCTCAGAGCTTATCAAATCGATAGAGTTGCAGGACGCATGGATTTTCTTTGCGAGCAGCTGGAGAAGGTTTCTGATACTTCTTTTTACAGACCAGAAGTAGGTATTGTTGGTTTATTAGATGTGAGAAATGTATTAAAGGGTAAATCAGATCATGAAATGGTGTGTGAGTTACTAGCTAGTACTAAAACAATCGTTGCCCCTGGATCATTTTTTCGATTAGAGGGGCATTTTCGAGTTTCTATCGGTGGTGAAGAACAAGGTTTTAAAACTGGCGTCAATCACCTTGTTAGATTTTTGAGAGGATAATTTAATCTGCTCCCACTGAGTATGTTTCACATCCACTGCCAAATTTTACTTCAGTTTTCTGACCTTCCGCATTTCTAAGATTTAGTTGAGAGGTAAGAGAAAATTTTTCAGATTTTGATTTAGTAAGATCTCTTTTTCCTGCTTGATAGCTCAGGACAAACCATCCACCACAGACAGGAGTAATCCCCGCAATTTGGCCTTCGATTAGCTTTTTTGACTTAGTAAATTCAAGATCAAATACCTCTTTGGCCTCTTGGTTTATGACCATAGACCCGTATTCGTCTATGTCACGAGGGATGGTGATTTTAAAATCATTGCACTCCTCTAACACATCAGCTGGTCCTGTAGTTTTAGCATCTACCAAACAGCTGACACCCATGCCTGCAAAGGCATTAAAGGAAATAAATAGCATTAAAGTAATTTTGATTAAATTCATATCTCTCTCCACTTTTGTATAGGTTAAAAAGTGCAAAATACTGGCCATTATGGCATTAGAAAATCAGCGACTTAGGAGCGGAGTTTTGACTAAATTTTGATAGTGATCAGACAATGTGCATAGTAAATAATTGATATTTAAAGGAAGGGTTGTAAAGGCTTTATTTAATTAGGCCCCTATTTGAGAGGGAACGAATCTTTGAAGTTGTGAAGTAAGGAAAGGGGGAAAGAGGGAAAAGTGAAAGGATGAGGAGAGAAAGAAAGAGAATTGTGAAGGAAGATAAATTTAGGAATCTGTTATGAGTTTTATTAGTTCACGGCGCTGAGGAACTCATTGGGAGGTTACAGAATTCAGACAGCGCCTTCTATCAAGGCGAAGACTTGCTTTTAGAATAGGGCCTTGTATTGATGTCTCGCTCTAGCAGGATTGAATGATTTTGGTAGTTTCTTTTATGGGAAGGAGAGTGCATGAGATTGGTGGTCGTTTGGAATTTTGTATTTTTTTATTAGTTTGGTGAAGGGGGCTTTGATGAGGACGAATAAAAAAACAATGCGTTCAATAACCCATTTATTGTGAGAGTTTAAATTCAAAAGTGTCACCCATGTCCCAGGACATTCAAATTGCGAACGTAAATCTAAGGCGCTCACTAACCAATTATTTATGAGAGTTCAATTCAAAAGTATTATCCATGTGCTAGGTGATTAAATGTTTGTTCGTTGTAATTTGTGATCGATATTGTTTTTGATGAACAGTTCGAGTTACTGTAAAGCACTTACTGTATTGTCCTTTATCGATTCCACATTAGATTATTTTTTATCTTTTCATTCAAGTTTTGTGATTAAAACGCTATGTTGTTTTTCATTGGGAGGTTGCTTTGTCGTTACGGAATTTATCAGATGAAAGGTTAATTGCAGACACTAAAATGTGGAATGAGAAAGAGGAGTATTGTACTCGCCAGTTCTTAAGACATATTAATGAAGTGAATAGACGAAGGCTTTTTTGTGATAGTGGAACGGGATCTCTCTTTAAATATATTCGTAAAAATTTTAATAAAAGTGATAGCGAAACAAGTCGAAGAATTTTAGCTGCAAAAACGCTAAGGCACATTCCCAGTGCAGATAAAGCATTGGCAAAAAAACAGGTGACTCTTACCAACCTAGCTGAAGTTTCAAACTTAGTAGGTAATATTAAAAGTAACAAAAAGAAAAATGAAATACTTGAAAGCATTAAAGGCAAAACCCAAAATCAGACTAGAGAGATGGTGGATGAGCTGACAGGAAAGAAGCGCGCCACCAGATCTAAAACTCACACACATTCAGATGGAAGCCTCCGTATCCACCTTACCTTGCTAGGACAAACAGCAAAAGATTATGAGTTTATTAAAGAGCAAATTTCAAATAAAGGACAATACCAGCCAGAAAAAATTATCGGGCACGCCATCAAAACGGCGGCAGAATCTATGAGAAGGAAAATTGTGGGTATTGGATCTAGAAAATCAAAGACCATTACAAACTCTAGAACTATCTCAGCCGCTATCAAAAAAGCTGTGATAGCAAGATTGGGTAATAAGTGCGAAAATTGTGGATCAAAATACAATCTACACTTCGACCATATTGTTCCTCATAGTATTTCAAAATCATCGGCGATTGGGAATGTGCGCCAGTTATGCTCAAATTGTAATGCAAGAGCTGCTATTGTGGCACTTTCTCAGCAAAAAATGGATTTATTTATAAATCAGAGCTAGAAAAACAAATTGCCCATAATTGTAAAATGAGAATAAAATCTTATGTACAAGTAATTAAGCTTTGATCTATTCGAGTACTTTTAAACTATTGGTTAGCGTTCATTCAACTTGCCACAAACAGACATCCCTTTCGTGAGTTAAATTCGATTAAATTTATATGATTATATTTAGACCAAGGTGGCCAGTTGAATAAACGCGCAGTGGA
>JABIHA010000117.1 GCA_018649885.1 Bacteriovoracaceae bacterium | reverse complement strand
GCAGAGATTTTTTAATCTGAGGTGCTGAACGAGTGAGGCATACTGAAGTATGCCGATTGAGTGAAGCATCTCAGATTGAAAAAGATCAAGTTTGATTAGAGTAAACTTAATGGATGGAGTACTAGCGTATATAGCAATCAAACTTCTCTCTTTTAAAGCCACCCTTATGTCTTCTCATTCTCCAACCATATTGGTCACCATCAAATCGTTGGCAAGTTTTTCTAAGCACAGGGCGATGCTTGTGAACATAATCACCGCACCCAAGCTCGCTTTTGCTCGACTGATAAAAGACTTCGCGGGATTTGTAAAAACGGTGTTCTTTCCAATAACCTAGCTCGCAGACCTCGTGTTTAACAATTCTGTCTCTCGAAGTACAAAATGTAACAAAAAGTAATAATGGCAAAAATAAAAGTGTTTTCACCTAGATAGTTTAATCATCTGGAACCATTTTGCCACTAAAAGCAAAGCGGCACGACCTCTAAACCATTGAACTTCTCTGCCAAGCATGGTCTCATTTTGAAAAAAACTATTGGGAGGGAATCTAATGTTTAACAAATTAATACTACTGGCCTTTTCATCTCTTTACTTATCATCTGCTTTTGCTGGTTTTGTAAAATCTGAAGTTAAAAATTTTCAACTAACTGCTGACCAATTAAAAGGCAATGTGTCTTTTGAAAAGATCTACTTTGACAAAGATGGGGTTGTCTTTGAATACTTCCCATCAAAATTTGATGCCAAAATCGTAGATGATACTATCTATCACAAAAATGCCAACTTCAGTGTTCAGTACAAACTTCCGACAGTCTTTGAAGATGTCTTGTCTATCAATGTGGACTCTCTCGATTTTCAAACCAAACCAACCACATTAAGTATTGGACTTGATGATCTCAAAATGAAGTTTATCAAAGGAACTCTTGCAGTAGAGAACCTAAATATTTCTTCGTCTGATATTAGAGTTTCTCCATTTAAAAGAAGTTGGGAGAGCACTATTTACTCTCTTCTCTACGATTTAGATGCCAACTCTACAATGCTCAAGCTACCTATGGGTCTAAAGTTTAAAATTCCAGGTAAGAGAACTCCCATTAATCTCAACACCATTGAGTATATAAATATTAAAACAATTTTTGGCAGCACTACTGTAACAGGTGAAATACCCGGTCTATTTCCAATTCCTATTGCAGCAAAATTTGATACTGAGTACCTGGGAGCAAAGAAACAGATTAAGCTTACACTCAACTCATTTAAAATAAGTGGATTTGAGCTAAGATCAATCTTTTTACTTCAACTAAAAAAGGCAGCCATTCCAGGTGTTGAAATTATTGGATCTGATATATTTATCAAATTAAATTAACGTAAGAATTTCTTAACGAACAAAGGAGTGCTCTTATGACGGGTAACTCCTTTAACCCTAAAAGTAAAACTCACATTAAGCTCAGAGGCATCAGGATGCCAACTGATATTTCCAAACCGAGTATCTGATACATCATACCTCAAACAGTTTTGATCCATTTGAAAATGAATATCCTTGGGAATTGTTAGTTTTCTCTTATTCATTTATTACCTCCCAAATGTGGAAAATGAAGATGATTCAATAAACTCTTGCGCGCTCTGAGTACTTCTAGCCTGACCTGACTTGGCACTATCGTAGTCACTCTCACTAATTTGTAGATTTGCCCCCTGAAAACTAATAGCGAGGTTCATGCAGTCGTACTCTCCACCTAGATCAGATTGATCAAATTGAATAATATGATAATCCTGACCATCAACTTGAATGGCATCACTAATATTGCCCCCTTTAAGCTCCTTTGATGCTGCTGGAAACTGCCTAGTCAAAGGTGCTGAAAAAATAGGTCCGTTGCACTCTACACTGCCAGTATTGTAGCTAAATGGTGCTTCACGATCTAAAACAAGAGCAGATCCAAAACTAACTAATTGGTTTTGACCTGAATCGCATTCAAGCTGTTTCCAAATCCCTACACTGAGCATGGTTTTAAGCTCTTCTTTTTTTTGATCAGTTGTTGATGTGAATTTAATTCCCTCGCAACCAGCGGCTCCCTTGCTTTGTCCGCCCACATCTGTCGTGAGTGGTTCGATATCTTCAGGTGATTTAGGTTGGTTGTTACAGGCAATCAGACTTAAAAAAAATAGTGGCGTTATAATTTTCCTCATAGTTACTCTCCCACCTATAGATATGTAAGAAAATGAGATTTGCTGCAAGAATAAATTTGAAAAGAGGTGTTAGGAGAAGTCCCAAGTTATTAGAATCTATTAAAGCTTACAGCTGCTGTTAGTTTTATTGTGAGATAGAGGGTCAATTTGCTCCGTAAAAAAATTACTCCATCAGAAGATAATCGAGCACTTTTTTCTTTTGAGCGTAGACATCTTTTCTTCCCAGCTCAATCAAATCACCGGTAAACCCGGATTCAAAAAGAATATAACTAATTAAATCTGCAGTATCTTCCGGCTTACCCAGACCGTTAATAAAATATTTGAGTGATACAGGGAGTTCATCAAAATGTCTTTCGGCGATTCCTCCTATATCTTGTGAGGGACACAAGACAAGAGTATCGACTTTTTTCAACTTAAAATCCGCTGGAGAATCGAGCCCGCCTACAGTTTGATTAATGCGGTGGAGTCTTTCCAAATCTAAATCGAGAGAATCGAGAAGAAGACCATTTAAAATTAAACTGAAAATTTTTGCAGGTCCAGGTGCACCAAGATGCTCTTCAACATGCTTGTAACTTTTTCTAACTCCAATGACGATAAGCTTTTCTGCCCCCATCTTTATGGCCGGACTTAGCGGAGTATAGTCTCTAAGAGAGCCATCCCCATAAAATTTTTCACCGATTTTGATAGGAGGAAAGAATATGGGAATTGAGGCAGACGCCATAATATGTTGAAGCCCTATTTTATGTCTTTCACCATGTCTTTGTGTTCTATGCCAGTCTTTTAACTCTGAGCTCCCTTGATAAAAGGTTCGACTTACACCGCTATTATAACAAACACTTGTTATCCCAATTCCTCGTAGGGCCCCCCTGGCAATGGATCTTTCAATTTTTGAAATATCCATATGTCTTTCTAAAAACATCCTAAGTGGAGTGGCATTAAAAAGAGCAAAACCCCGCTTGCTAGGAAAAAGCCCTCCAGCTGAAAGCATTTTCATCCATTTGACTCCATTCCATGCCACGGAAACGGGATCACTTCGAAATACATTTCGTGTTTTTATATCAGACCACAACTCAACCAAGTCATCTGCCAATTGGGCCATCGGCCGATCCAAAATCTCGCTAGCAATATAGCTGGCATTAATAGCACCAGCACTCGTACCTGTAATGACGGGAAAGGGCCAAGACTTGAAATGAGGTTGTGCGATTTCGAGCAGCGCAGATAGGGCCCCTGCCTGGTAGGCGCCTCTCGCTCCTCCTCCAGTAAGTACTAAACCCATTTTTCTTTCACTCATGCTTATATTTTAATACTAATACAAATTTTTGGCCATTTACTTAAAAAATGCACGAGTTAAAGACTTGGCTTCTGGAAAATACATCCCTAGCCCAATTGAGGCCTCATTGAAGTGGTCCATCTCGTAGAGTGTGCCAGAGGGTGGATTACTTCCAAAATGGTTACTAGAAAAATTAATGGTGCTGTAAACTCTTCTACTCCAAAAAAAGTAATGTGATATCAAAATCCGGTATAATGTTGATCCTTTCTTAAATTCGCCGCCTTTATTATCCCTTCCCTCAAAATAGCTGCCTCCAATTCCTGCTCCTAACTGAAGGGCCCCAAAAGGAGTAAACAAGGCGACATTACCCATCATAAAAAGGTTAAGTGAGCTAAAATTAACAACCAGGTTTCCATGGCCTTGAACATCTGTTTTATATTGAAAAGATGAAAGCCCCATTGCTGGAGAAATCCAAACATCAGCGTCCCACATCCCATAGAAAAAAGTGGGTCTTATGGTCTCTATTCCAAAAGAAGATGCCCACTTTGGAAAGGCATCGGGATGACTCCTCCTATCCTCATTCACCTCTCCTCTTCCAGGCCCTACCTTAAATGTCGCCGCTCCCTCAGTTTTAGTAACTGTGGCGGCATTGGGTAATAAACTAATAGACTTCACAAGAAATTGAATAATTGATGAACGCTTTTTGATTCCCTTAATAGTGAGCTTTACCTTTTTATTATAAACAGAAGGGGTATATTTCTTAGTAAAAGCATCTATCACTTGAGAGTACATCACTCCATCTTTATAGGTGATTTTGACGAACCCAGTGACTTGATATTTCTGTGCCAGATATAGATAAATTTCATCTCTCATAATTTTCAGATCTTTGGCGTTGTCGTGATCGATTCCAAAAAATCTTAAATCCGAGCTAGTTTGATTGAAGGAAACCACTTGATCAGTAGGGTTCACTCGGAATTTTTGAAAAATGTTTTTCTTGAAGTGCCTTGCTAGAGAATTGGACACAACTCCATCATAATGTTCAGGAGGAAGAATCAAAAGCCTTTGTGCCAAAGGCCGTGCAATTTTGCCCGCGCCATTTTTACTCTTAAGAATGAATTTTTCAGTGCAGTCGTTGAGCCCACCATTGATCAAATCTGTTCCCAAAAAGCTTGCCCCCATGGCAGTCCCTGCTGGAAAGAAAGGCAAAAATATTGAATTTGGAAGAACTGAGCCAAGCCAGTTGACACGGCAATGCCTTCTCATCTTTTTTAGCGGTCCATCTTTTTTGACTGAATAGTGAAATTGGTAATGAAAACCCTTATCTACTTCCAAGAAAATGGGAGAACGACCAACAAATTTTTTCTCGTGATCATAAACATAAAGGCCTCTAGGCTTTGAATCTAATTGAACCACACTTTTAGTGGTAGTCAGGTTTCCGCAGGAAACTAAAAAAAATAACAGGAAAAGTAGTATCAATACTCTTCCTCCACATAGACACTACCTGTTTTTAAATTGAGCGCCAGCTCACTAAAACTGCGACCATATTTCCCTATAGTGTGATGAAGAATCAACCTATCACCTTCTGCAAGTATCCGCTTTAAATGCCTAATACCACGCTCTTTTTCTAAGTCATCAATTGACCACATGGCATTGCCAGTTTTGGTAGACAATTTTTTCAGTTCAGATCCAGTATTTAAATATAAATCTCCTTTAAAAAAGAGCATTGGGCCCAGGCCTAAAGAATATTGGCCTTTACTCCAAACAAACTCTCCTTTTTTAGTGTCAATTAAGGAGTAGCTAACCACTGGAGTGGGCCGACAGTTTAATTGGATGCCAAGAAATATCTTATTCTCAGAAGTGGTAATAGAGTTGGCGGTTACAACGGCGCAGCCTTTAAATTTTTTAAGTTGTAAAATTTTGGGGGGCGAGCCTGCAATAGAAATATTGCCATTTTTTGAAATTGTTAAATTATCCAGCACAAAGCTAAATTCAGATAAACTTCCCGCTCTCATCTTATTTTGAGCTCTTCCGCGCCACTTCAGTTGATCATTTTCACCAATGCTAGCATAGAGGTTGAGAGAAATAAGGGATAAACAGGCGATGTAAATTATCTTCATCTAATTAGTTTAATGAAAAGGGCACTTTTGTTCAAAGACAAGACGCAGCAAGCACCAGAGATCTTCTCGCAAAATCCCCACTACCGTACTAAGATGTCCACCATGTTTGCCATTATCGACATTGAAACCACTGGACTTAGAACTGGTGATAATAAAATCACTGAAATTGGCATACTAATCCACAATGGGAAGAAAGTGATTGATAGCTTTTCAACTCTCATTAACCCACAACGATCTATCCCTTCCATGATTTCCTCTCTCACGGGTATTACAGATGAAATGGTGGAGGATGCCCCTAAGTTTTATGAGGTGGCCAAGAAAATTGTGGAAATAACTGATGGAATGATTTTTGTGGCCCATAATGCTCGCTTTGATTATGGTTTTATCAAAAAAGAGTTCTCTGAGCTGGGTTATAGCTATCAAAGAAAGAACCTATGCACTGTCAGACTGGCAAAGGAGTACTTTCCAGGACTAAGAAGCTATTCCCTGTCAAAGCTTTGCCATCATTTCAAGATAACTCAAAAGGCCCATCACCGAGCAATGGACGATGCTATCAGTTGCTCTAAGATCTTTGAAATGGTTTATAAAAAAAGTGGTGGAAAACTCGAAAGTAGTGCAGCTTTAAAATGCCTTCCCCCCAATCTTCAAAAAAGATCCCTTGATAACCTTCCAGATGAATGTGGAGTCTACTACCTAAAAGATGTGGATGGTAAAATTCTCTACATTGGAAAAAGCCTCAATATAAAATCAAGAGTGCTGACCCACCTTGCAACAGAGTATAAAAGCCCAAAAAAGATGATATTTAAAAACTCTGTGGCCAAAATCGATTGCATTTTAACAGGCAGTGAGCTCATTGCCCTTCTGCTAGAATACCGAGAAATAAAATCCCACAGGCCTCCCTTTAATAGGGCCGCCAAGGGATTGAAATTCCCCTATAGCGTCTACATATCAAACGGTGAATTAAAAGTTGGAAATGAGCAGGCAGTAGCGAGCCCCATCAAAAACTTTGCCACCAAAAGTCGCGCAGAAAATTTTATCGAAAGAATGATCAGCACATATATGCTCGATCAAAAAATGTCAGAGGATATGAAAAATCAAATCCTTGATAAGATCAATGACCAATTTAGCTACCCTTCAGAAAACTTTGTGGCCACCTCAACTGGACGCCACCATTTTGAAAGAGGCTACATCCTTATTCGTAATGGAATATTCGAAGGCTTTGGACATTTTGATATAAGGGACCTTGAGCACCCGGAACAATTGTGTCACTCTAGTGTCGAATTTCCTTGCATTGAAGACAGAGATTTTAAACAGTTAATTTTAACTCATCTTAAAAAGAATCCTACAATTTTCAAGTTTAGCTCAGTTCCAACTCACCAACACGGCACCAGTTATTCCGAGGGCCACGGCCAACACTTTTCTGAATGACAACTTTTCTTTTAAAAACCAAGTACTAAGCAGAATAATGAATACGGTTGAGAGCTGATTGTAGATGGCAGCTTTACCGGCCATAGTATATTTAAATCCAGTAAACCATAAAATTGTAGCTAGGAAGGGGCCAAAAAATGATGAGGCCCAAGCACGCAAATCGAATGTCTTAAATAGCTCAAAGGCCTCTTTAAAATGTCCTTTTTGCCTAGATACCAAGATGTAGATAATGAGGGTGATATTTCCAAAGAAGAATCTATAAAAGGTTAACCAAACTAGAGAGTATTCTTTTTGAAAGACATCCCTACTAATCAAAACCGCAAGAATTGTAAAAAACTGAGACAGAACCCCAAAGACAATTCCCACAAATTTTGCAGACTTTGCAGATCCTTCTCCTCCGCGTTCAAAGCCTACGACAAATATCCCACTTAAAACTAAAAAACCACCCAACAAATCTATTGGGGACAACACTTCTGAGAAAAGAAAGTAGGCCATGACTAAAACCATGGGGGAATAAAGACAGTCAACAATGGCCTGCATAGAGGCCCCAATTTTATTTAATGAAGATATAAAAAGAATATCGCCCAAGGCCACTCCTAAAACTCCACTAAAAGTAATTATCCCCCAATCTCTGGCACTCATATTGGGAATGCTGGTCTCCCCCAAAACCACGAGAGTTACCCCAAAGAAAACAATGGCAGCAGTATTTTTAAATAAGTTGAAAGCAAGAACCCGGTACTTGTATCCTATACTTTGAAACAAAATGACGGCAATAGACCAACTAAGAGCGGTGGTAACAGAAGCAACATCTCCGATATATTGATTTGAAAAGGACATCATTAAACTGGCAATGCTATTTGAAATTCACCACCGCACTCTTTTATTTCTAATCGGTAGGTGAGAAGAGTAAATACATCTGCCTCCATAATCCCGTTAATAAATGATGAGCCGTGAATGCAGGGCCTGATGGACTCACTTTTTTCCCAACCCTCAAAGCTTGTGTCTATAAGAAGTTTCATAGCTTCGACTGGACCATCAAGCACATTGAAGTCGGTGGCGCTAAGCTCTCTATTAAGAGTTGTGCTAGAGCCTGCTCCCTTTCCCCCTAAAAGCAAATCAACCAGGCCCATTGCAAGCTCAGGCCAAAGAATAACCATTTTTGAACGAGCTCCACCTTTTTTTTCCAATAAGAAATATGCACTGTTGGTGGGAGAGCTAGCTAGTATTTCTTTGAACTGAACATGGGTCTGATTGGTAATTTCGAGGTCAACCTGTTTCCGAAAAAGGCCCGTCCAATTCTTTTTTAATGAAGTTTCGAATTTACTTAGCTGATTATTGCTAATCGGTGAGTAGGTTTTACTTTTTTGGTAGCCGCTTAGGAAATCATCTAAATTGTTGTCTTCGTTGTCATCTGTCATGGAGTAAGTATGGACTAAGGCCTATGGGATGTCGCCTCAAAAGTTGGGGAGTACTTAGCTTGTAATACTAGTAAGTGTTTGCTCGCTGCATAAAGGTAATTGCCGATAATAGTTAATTGACTCATCTAGGTGGGTCAATTAACTATTTTAACTAAAGGGAATCCCAGTCCAATCCATTAAGAATTTCATCAAGTCTGCTATTACTATCTCCTAAGAATGGAAACATTTTTACCTCTTTCAGGGCAATTTTAAATGCCTTAAATGCTTTTGGCTCCCCATAACTTTGTGCATACTTTGCAAGTTCTGCCCTTGAACTCCAATTCACTTTATCCTTAAAAGCCTTAAATATTTGAAGAGTAAAACGAACATTACTGAGTCCATATTGAACAACATACTGAGTCTGATCACGACGAGCCTCCCAGTATTTAGCACCAATATATTTATATAATACTAATGTTGCTCCAGCATCTCGTTTCCCATATTGTGAGATATACTCTGCATCACTAGCGCGAAAGTACCACTTGTCTCCCTTTTGAGTCTTACCTTGCAGCAAGGCCCAATAGACATTCATTATTCCAAATTTTTTTATTGAATCGATTGTATAGCTGAAATTATAAAAACTGTCCCATCTCTTATCTCCGACTGCTAAGTGAAGAAGAAAACAAACTTGAATATCTTCCTTGGAGTAAATGTCACTGCGCAATCTTTTACTTTCATAATCACTCGAAGCCTCGATCAGTCTGGCAATATCCGGTTCGTTTATATTAATATTATTACTTGTCAGCTCTTGGTAATTATCTTCAAAGTTTAAATGCACTTGTACTGTGGCAAAGAGATCTGATTTTAAAGATAGCGAAATCATTATAATAAAAGCTAACAAAGAAAATTTAATTAGCCGGTTCATAGACTCTCCTTTTTAAAAAGTTAAAGTAATTAAATTATGGACTCAGATAGGGTGAAGTTCTTAGTAGAAATAATTAACGATAGATTATTGTTTCAGTAATCGATGAAATATTTTCTAAAGTGTTGATCAAATTAACATACTTGGTTGAGCAGCTAGGCAAAAGGGTAACTGCCCAATAAGTTGTCGGGCCCTTCTATCTTTTTGCCGGTGCGGCCCTATGTCATTTATATTATTTGGCCAATCGTAATTTTTCTGCCAATATTTTAACATGTCATTTGATGATCTAAAAAACATTGC
>JABIHA010000133.1 GCA_018649885.1 Bacteriovoracaceae bacterium | reverse complement strand
TTGAAAGAAATTTATAGAAGAAGATTGTTTACTGAGTACAACTGTAGAACACTTAATGAGTACTGTGTAAAAGAGCTGGGTTATACTCGTGGAGAGGCCTATTACCGAGTCACGGCGATGAAGTTAATGGCAAACTCGGATCAAATTGAAAAGGCCATCCAAAAAGGAGAGCTCTCACTCACTGCTGCGGTTGTGGCCAGTGATTATCTCACAAACCAGTCAGACAAATCGGTGGCCAAAAAAGAGGAAGTTATTTCAAAGATTGTGGGAGTCCCCATATCAAAAGCAAAAGAGATTTTATCTACACCACCGTCAACGCCAAAACACTCTCCTAAAAAAGAACTTCTCCCTAAATTAAAAGTCTCTAAAAAAGTCTTGGAACTTTTAAATGAGCTGCAAGATCTGACAGGGGAGGATCAGATCAAATTACTTGAAGTGTCCCTTGAAAATAAACTAAAACAAGTTAAGAAATGTGAATTAAAAGCAATTCAAAGGCCTTCTCCAATACAAAGTGTCAGGTCTAGGTACATTTCTCAAGTCATAAAAAGAAAAATTCGAAGAAGAGCAAATTATACCTGCGAGCATGTTAGCATGCAGGCAGGGAGGTGCGCTGAATCCAGGAATCTAGAATTTGATCACCACATCACTCCCTATTCAAAGGGAGGGAAAAATACTTTGGAGAATTTAAGACTTGTATGCAAAAACCACAATACCCGGCAATTTGTTTTAGACTTTGGCCCAAAACTTTTAGAAAAAATTACCAAGAAGAATTAGCTCATTGCCATAGAAGGTGCCATTTTGGAAAAATTATCCGTGCATATTTATAAGGTGATAATTTACCAACTGAATACATATGATAGCATTACGGACCAAACGTCTCCTGTAAGGTCTTCATAGCCACCGCCATTTACTGAGTTGACTTGGTAGTCAGCGGTGTATCTGTCAAAGAAGTTGACTCTGTGGAAGAGAACTTCAAAGCCTATGTAGGATTCTTTGATTTGCACGGGAAATTCAAACCCTCCACCGAGGGCGGTGCCCATGCCTCCACCTGATAGGGTGTCAATATTGTCTAGATCGAGAAATTTATTTTTTTGATACCAGTATTCGAAATTTCCAGTGAGGTAGGGGTTTGACCAGGTGATGGCCGTTCCCAGGTCATCTGTATCGATATAGTAGCGGTACCCAAAATGAACTCTGAGCATTCTCACTTCAATATTTCCGGGAGGGGCACTGGCGTGGACGATAGTGGTGTTGCCAATGAACATATTGTGCTGAGAGTAGGCAATCCCCATCGTGATGGCATTGTGAAAATTTAAAAAATAGGAAACACCAAAGTTGTAGCTGGGATTATCGTCATCATAGGCAAGGCCTCTATTTCCAGTAAAGGTAGTGGTACCCAGACCAAGAGAAAATGAGAAAAAACGGCCGTAGCGATAAAACCTTTCATCTTCTAAAACTTTATTTGTGTCGAGATCTTCATTGAAATCAGAAAAAATATCGCCGCCAATTTCTAGATCATCATCACCACCATTAAAAGGGTTGGATAGCTCCCCTCCAAATTGAGCGTGAGAAGCACTTACTGACAGAAGTAAAAGTAAGGGGAGAATGGTTTTTGGGAATCTCATCCTTGAATTCTCTCAAAGTAATTACGTAGACTCATTCAAACGCACCTATAAATTATAGGACATATTAAGTGTGCTTTGCAAAAATTAAAGGTAAAAGTGTGCACCTGCGACAACAATTGAGGATCCCATGGTCTCGACTCTCATACTGTGTTTGAGTTTATTGAGGCCCAAACCAAACTCTAAGCTAAAGCCAAGGCTTTCGACACCGGGGAAGTTAAACTCAGATCCACCACCTAAATCAATTTGAAACCCTGAATAGGAAGCCGAATTTATTTTTTGAGTTAAAAATGCAGCGCCTGCAGCGATGAAGAAATTGAGGTTTGGCTCTTCAAATAAAATTTTATAGACCTTGCCTCCCATCCCCATTCCACCATTATCAGAATCAGTGTTGAGCCCTCCTAGAACGGCAAAGCCAAAGGTAGAGGAGCGCTGGAGCTTGAGTGATATAGCGGGTACACCGTTGATAAATTGGTTGCTCATACCCACCCCCAGGCGACCTTTTCTTTCACGGGCCTGTGCACCTTGCATTGTTACGCTGCCGAGAGTAATAATGATGAGTAGTGTTGTTTTCCACTTTTGATTCATCTTGGACGTCCCTATCTCAAAAATTTGGAAGATTTAATAAATTAAACAATAGCTAACTATTTTTGACAACTTAAAAGGTCACGAATAATATTTGCACTTAAAACTTTTGATAAATAAGGGGTCTCGTAATTATGTCCACAAAAGCGCCAGCTGAGGGAGTACCTACTCGGGTTATTGATGATACTTTAAAAGACACTGAATTTGGTGAGATGATACTTCACCACAAGGCCTTAGTTGTTGGTGTATTCACAGCAGCTGTTGTTATAGCAGTAGGCTATGGACTCTTTACACACTTTGCCCAAAAGAAAATCGCCGATAGAGCAGCTAAAATCTATAGCTATAAGTCAGCTTATCTTGATCACTTCAAAAAGAAAGATCCAAAAGAGGCTGCAGCAGCTAAAAAAGAAGGGGAAAGTGAAGCCCCCAAGGTTACCGTGACAGCTGAGCAAATCATGGCTAATGTGGCTCCCCTTATAAGTGAGTATAGTGGGGATCAAACAATTATCCCTGTTGTCCTTGAAACCTATTTAGCTTTGAAAGACAATGGACACCAAGCTAAGGGCCTAGAGCTTTTGAAAAAGATTGCTGGAGGCTTGAAGTCAAATCAAGTGACAAATTTTTATGTTATTTCTGCACTTGCCGCTGCACTTGAAGATAGTGGAGATTATAAAACAGCTATTGAACACATTGAGGGCCTTACTAAAACGGGGAAAGTTCTTTTTGAAGAAAAATTATATCTAGACTTGGGTAGACTCTATGGCCTCGTTGGAAATAAAGATAAGGCCCGTGAGAGTTTAGAGTATTTGGTAAAGAATCATCCAACTAGTGAGATGACTAAATTGGCCAAACTTTACCTAACACAGTGGAAATAAATTGATGAATCAAAAGAGAATATGTTTTTTATTCACCCTCATGAGTCTACTTATTGTGAGCAGCTGCTCCTCAATTAAAAAAGTCTTGAAAATTGAGGGAGTAAAACCTGCCAAAAATCCACTGATGGTGAGATGGGCAAAGAATTTAGATCCAAGTTACTCAACAGGGAATTTGCCCATAGGCCTTGGAGCTCCTTTAATTCACGAAGATATTGTCTTCATGGGAAGTAGCGATGGAGTCATGACCGCTTACTCACTAGACAGGGGGCGTGTCCTCTGGGAAGTTGATGAAGGACGAGCTCTTGGGGCCAAAGGAACCTTTTATAAAGACCACCTCATATATGGCTCCCTTGATGGTCGGGTCTATTCTAGGCATTACCTATCTCACAAATTAAATTACGCTATTGATCTTGGATCCTCCGTTGAGGACGCTCCTACTATTTATAAGGGAAGGGCAATATTCCATTTGAGAAATCACAAGCTAGTATGCCTTGACGCTGAAACAGGGAAGATATTGTGGGCCTACAAGCGCTCAGTTCCCTATAACACAACTATTCAAAGAGTATCGGCACCTATGGTTTTAAATGGGACCATTTATGTGGGCTTTGCCGATGGAGTATTGGCGGCGTTTAATCTCGATGATGGTCTTATGCTTTGGGAGACAGCACTGTCTAGAGGAACAAAATTTGTCGATGTAGATACTTCACCTGTTATGGTTGGTGGATTGATTTGGGCATCTCCTTTAACAGGCCCCCTTTCCATGGTTGATCCAAAAACTGGTGTTGTTAAAAGAACACTGAGCTATAGACCTTCTAGAAAACCTATTGCCTACGGGGACTTTGTTTTTATCGGAACACTCGACGGAGATTTGGTTAAGCTGTCTAAGAGCACTACTGCTGAAATTAGCTCAATAAAAGTCACCAAGAGGGCAATTACCAGTATTATAACTTGGAAGAGTAAAGTTGCAGCAGCTACCACAGATGGGTTAATCCATCTTATTGATCCGCAAACTATGAAAATAGAGAAGACCTTCTCTCTTGGCTCTGCCTTTTCAACTATTTTTGGGGATATGTCTTCTTCAGATAATTATCTTGCAGCTTATTCGGCCAGAAATAGACTCTATATTTTTAATAACAACCAGGCCTTTTAATCAAAGCTAATTTGAGTATTTGGCCCTTCTTTCTACCATTTCCTTGAAATAACCATCAGACCATTTTGCTTTCAGCCTTCTAACAAGCTCTTGCTCTAAAACGCTGAACTTAAGTGCTGAGGCCAGTGCTCTTTCATTTTTAGAGTCACCTACAAGTGCCGAGCGAACAGATAGACCTAA
The DNA here is from genome assembly GCA_018649885.1 of Bacteriovoracaceae bacterium. GTDB lineage: Bacteria > Bdellovibrionota > Bacteriovoracia > Bacteriovoracales > Bacteriovoracaceae > JABIHA01. The sequence continues at coordinate 12,089 of JABIHA010000133.1, read as the reverse complement.
GGCCATATTTGAAAAAACTGAAATTTTAAACACTGCCTGAATTGACTCAGTAGAGCCCATATACTTGGGATTTTTTTCAATATGCTTTAGAAAGTTTTCAAATACATAATAACCATCGCTGTGTCCAAACTCACATAGACTTGCTAATTCATTGTGAAGTTTTTTTAGATGGATTGAGTATGCCTTTTTTAATAGTTCTTGTTTTTGATCAGCTCCTTTTAACTTGGGGAGGACATCAAAAACCGCCGGATAGGGTGATTTTTCAGTAACAGGAAGTGATAGCTCTGGAAATAGTGCCAGATCATTACTTTTCTCAAAATTGATACCACTGGGAATTGTAAGAAGCTTTTTATTCCAATCACTGCTAGTATCGCCCAGCTTCTGCCATTTCTTATCGTAATTAATAAAAGATGAATGAAAGCTTGGACAAGAGTTGAGTGACAAGCTCGAGGGAATTTTATTTTTAAGTGAAGAGTATTGTTCAAATAGTGTAAGAAAATAAACTTGTTTGTGAGGAAACTGTTCTATGCTTTGGTGACTGCCAGCACTAGCAATCTTTCTAGTATTTCTTCTTTTGTTAAAGTTGTAATCGAAATATAAAATATCTGCTGAATTAGGCACTCCCGTTTTCTGATGATAACTTTCAGAATTTTCACTTCTTTTGGCCAGTTTCTTATCTTTTATATTGGATTCAGGCTGATTGGTAGAGCAACTTGCCAGTAAAATAAATAGTGGTGTTAAATAGTGTCTCATTTTCATTAGCCGCCTCCAACAACGATTTGCTCAACAGACAGATCGTACTTATGAGTAGGCAACTTAAACGCCCAAGGCCTTTTTGGAAATTCTTGCCTCATGGTCATTACTTAGAGACAAGTGCTTTATTTTAATCGATTTTTCTCTGAGAAAAAGTTAAGTGGTTGTTTTACATCAACCCTTCCTCCACCTTTTGGTTTTGGAAACTCAATAACTTTTAATACCTTCGCCATACAATTTCGACCGTTTTTAGAAAACTTACCACCTTTTGAGTTCACATTGGCCCTCGATACATGACCATTTTTGTTTATTGTAAAGGCGAGTTCAACAATTCCTTTAACATCTTCTGAATTGAAGGCCAGCTCCTGTTGGTAGCAATACCTAAATTGTGGGAGATACTCTCTTAGAATTTTTCTTAATATTTCAGGATCCATGGAACCCAGAACAACTGTTTTAGGTGCCACATAGCTTGTTTCAAACCCTTTTTTACTAGCAAGCCCTTGTGGGCCTGTAGAGCTTCCGCTTTTGCCACTTGTGTTACTGCCAATTTTTCCAACCTTACCAACTCCTTCTGCCTTGATACTTACCTTTCCTGCACTATTTAAAGGGCTCGAGTCGGACAGAGAGGCCGTTGAATGACCAGTATTTGCAACCTTGATCTTGTTTAATACTTTGCTATCTGAAAATAGATTGCTTAAGTTAGGATCAAGATTCATTTTGTAGGTTTTCATTTTAATCTTCTTAGCAACCTGGTTTTTGGCACTCTTACTTGCTGGCCTCACCTTTGTTTTGGGCTTAGATGGTGTCGGTTTCTTTGCGATCTTCTTTTTGACCTGTGCTTTTTTACTTTCTGATTTTTTTACAGGTTGTTTCGGTGTTTTGATTTTTTGGTCACCAATGACTTTTGATTTCTTGGGATCCATAGACTTTGCTTCAGTCAGTTTTGGTCCTTTTATTTGTGGTTTTACTTTATAAATAATACTGAGCTTTTTTTCCTTTTTTGGAGTTGGTTTTGTAATATCTACTAACAGTAGTAATAGAAAAAGCCCCATGACAGTTGTAAAAAGGAGTGAGCTTTTTTTATAGAACTCAGATTCTCTCATCCAGAATGGGAGCCTTTTAAATTCGTTTTGACTATTATTGGTGCTTATGTAAATTTGTAGATGCTCTTTTTGGTAATATAGATTCCCTCTGGTTTTAATATCAAACTGTGTTTCTTCGAATTGCTTTTTATCTAAGTATAGATTCCATCCGTTTAATTTGGGAATTGTTAGAACATCACCTGAAATTGAAAAATCGATATGCTCTTCTTCAAAATCAAAGAAGTTAAAGACTTGGCACTTACCTGTAAGTTTTGCAACTCCCTTTTTGAAGGGGATATTTTCCATTGTGACAATTTCATTTCTTGATACAATCCACAGCTGAAGATTGGTCGTATTGGAAGGTTTTTCGCCTTTTGATAAATTATATGTCTCGAGCTCTTCATGGGTATCAATAAATTCATCTATGTCATAGTTAACCTGCTCTATTGGTAGAACATCATTGTTTTGATCAGTATATTCAATATCAAGTTTGCAATATTCATCATCTATAAGTGATAGGTCCTTAAAGTTATCTGGAGGTTTAGGGATGGAATACTCTTCATCAGTGCTGTGTTTAATCTGTTTTACTCCGTGATCTAAATTCTTAACCACACTTTCATTTTCCATCTCCATAAGTTGAAAAGAGAGATTTCCAAATTGTAAAATATCTCCTTCAAAGCATATTGTCTGCGTGATTTTTTCACCATTAACAAAAGTTCCATTTACGCTCTCAAGGTCAATAACCTTTAAACCGCCGCCAGGAATGATAATTAGCATTGCATGGTAATGAGAGATTTTATCTGAATCGATAAAAATATCAGTTTTATCGCTTCCACCAATTAGGCATTTGTTTTGAGTTAAATCAATATCAACTGCGCTGGATTTTTCCCCAACATATTGAAGCCTAAATAGTGATTGTTTTTTCTTTAAAATGCTCATACTCATTTAAACTACCTTTTCGCCAAAAGTTGGACTAAGTTTTCTTCTAAGTATTCACGAATATTGTCATATTGTGGGAAGTCCACGCCTTCTAAACTTACTAACATCTCTTTCGTTTGTTGATATTTCTTTGCTCTAAATAGTGAAAGAGCAAATAAGAACCCTGAGCCTGTCTCAATTAATTTTGATTGATCAATGCTGCCATAAAGTGCAATAGACTTTTGATAATTACCCATCAGGAAATATGCATGGGCCCGACTCATTTTTAGTAGGTCTTGTGGAAATGAGGTTTGGTCAATTTGCCCAATATGAGCTAATGCTGAGCTTGGATTAAAAAATCTAAGCTCAATCAGCCCGATTTGATAAAGGGATTTGTTTTTTACCGCGTGATAGTCTTTTGAAACCAATAAATATGATTTTGCTTTGTCGTATTGTCTAAGCAGAATAAGAGTTTCAGCTAATTTGTAAAACACAGCACCTTTCATTCGGGGCCTTGCCTTGATGAGCGCTTTAGCTTTGGTATAGTACTCAAATGCTTGATGAGCCTCATCTTTTTCATAGTGACAATCTCCAAGAGATAAATAGAAATCAAAAAACTGTGAGCTTTTTGATGCCTTGTACTTAGAGAGTTTAAAGAATTTTTTAAAGTTGGTGTGACACAACTTTTGCAATTTTGTTTTCGATACATGTGGTCTTTTAGTTTTTCTTCTGACCTTTTTTGGTGTGCTAGGTCCTTGCTCCTCCTCAGGGCCTGTGCTATACTCTTGGGCTTCCTCCAGAAATTCTTCATCATACTTCTCAGTTGTTGAACAACCAACTAACAACACGAGCAAAAATATGGAAAAAATTGTCTTATTCATTTTGCCCCCCTTTTTGAATATGAGATTGTTTCCAAATTCTGATTAGGAATTTGGAATGTAGGTATGCCACTTAATGGTGTTTCTATGAAAAATCTATTAAATGAAGAAAGTGATTGGTGTTTAACAATGAGAGTGCTTCCATGTCTTTTGAATTCGCGGGCCTTTTTGTTTAGCTTTGCCGCAACTCCAGCAACCTGACCATAAAATGACTTCTCAAATCCTTTGTCACTAAATATAAATTTTATATTTTTTAGATAAGTAGAATAATTATGGTAAATATTAGAAGTTAAATGGTCCATCCCCAGTATGACATTTTTATCACTATATTTGCTAAGAGAAGTAATTTCAGCAGATGACTTTTGAAGTGAAGAGAGCGCTGAAGTAAGAGTTTTGTTAAATAACCTTTCATCAAAATTTTGCAGCTCAATTGCTGGAGGCAAGTGAGTCTTTTGATATTTTTTCCAAATCTTATTAAATTTACTCAAATATTGATATTTTTGATCATGTTTGTTGAGAAGTTTTCTCAAATTGTTTTTTACTTGGTTTTTTCCACTGGTAAAATAGATATCCCAATACCAATTTAAAAGCTCTCCAGCGAAACTTTCTTTACCCACACTTGATAATTTTATCTGTGTAAAGCTTTCCTCTAGAGCATCGTGATCTCTATGAGATATAATTTTCGATATGAACAGATCCCCTATAGCCTGCTCTGTTTTTGAAGTGAGACCACACTTCCTGAAAAAGCTCATATCCTTTTTAAAAGAATCTAAATCACTTTTATTAATTGACTGGTATGAGCTAACATAAAATAGGTCTTGTTTTTGAGAATATCCTTTAGAACATGTTTTAAGGAGAAATTTAGAGGCCAAGTATTTAGCAGATTTATAGTCGAGAAGTGAAGCATAGAGTTTTGATATTTCAATAAACCTTGGGGCATTTTTCACCAAGTTGTCCTCAGTTCTATGCCCTAGTGTTTTTACCATCCATTTTGCAGATTTTGATGTATGTGAAATTTTCAAAAGAAGTAGAGCTGTATTAAAACTTGTTTTTTGTTTAATTGAGTCTGGGTATATTGGATTTTTATATAGTGAAATATAGCCTTTTATAGCAGGAATTAATTTTCCAGTTGATTGCATCCCTTCAAAGTTTTGAAATAGAATTTGTCCCAGGACAAGCTCTGTCTTTTGAATTTTTGAAGCTCCAAAACTTAAAAAACCGGCCTTCATTTTTTTGATCCAATGGGCCAGTCGCTCGGTATCTTTTTTGACAATGTGGTAATCAATAAGCCTGGTCGTCAATTCTCTTTGGGCCACTATCTCACCAGGGAAGAATTTTGCAAACTTACTAATCACCGCAAGAGATTTATCTAAACCCTTTTTTGCAAAATATAATTCAAATAGTAGAGGATAGATTCTTTTTGATCTGGGAGTTTTTGGCCAATACTTGAGGTTGTATTCATAAGCATATACCTGCCAGTTTTGTTTTTGAACTTTATTAAAATTCCCTTCATCAAGTACTGCAAAAAGAGAGTTGATGAGTTTTTCTTTGATCTTTATTGCTTTAGGATTCTTGTCAGAGAATTTAAGGCCACCTACGTATTTTGTAGCTGCAAGTTGGAATTTACCGACACTAAAATAACTTTCACCTTGAAAGAAGTTGTACTCATCTTGATTTTTTGGATCAAAAGTTACAAGAAAGTCAAAATAGCCAATTACCATTGTGAGTGAAGATGCTTTGAAATCAAACGAGTTCTTCTTTACATCTTGTGCTAACTTTATTTGTAAGAATCCTACATAGGCCTTGGTCTTTTCAACGATTTCAGCAACTTGATTTTTACCGAGATGGCCTTGTTTGTGATGGGCCCATAGGTGTTTTGTACTTCTATAATGTAAATTTGATTTTTGATAATTTCTATAAATATCTAATTCTTTCATATATATTTGAATACTATCAGTCTTTTTTGGTGATGCTTTTGCCATAGCGTGTGATTTTGCCAAAATATATTGAACATCTTCAAACTTTCCCTTCTTGGTAGTGACATCTATCATCTTTAGAAGATAGGGAATTGGTGCTTTTTCATTTTTAGTATAAAATGAAACACCTTTTTCAATTTCTCCCGCATACACATAAAATGGGCCTATGCTTTGAAGAACTTGCTCTTTTACACTTATATATTGTCCATTTTTAGACTTGATATAGGCCACTCGAATGGCCTTGATGGCAGATCGATATTTCATAATTTTCAGATAGCACCAGCTTAGATTATATAGGTGTTTAGCATGCCAATTATCACTTTTGTTTCCAATTACAACTCTATAGAGCTTAATTGCTTTTACATATTTCTTCTTATTGTAGAAATATTCGGCAAGAGCAACATAGATTTGATGACCAAGTTTTGAATTTTTCTTTGTTATTTTCAGGGCCTTGTATAAGTAGTGCTTTGTGGCCTTGTCTTTGTCATAATCTCTGGAGTTTAATGCCAGAGAATAATATATTTCATTTAATCTATGGTATCTTGGGTGTCTTTTGATGATTTTTTTTGCAAAAGATTTTACGAAACCATTGTGGCTTATGGATTTCGCAAAATATTCTGATTTTTTAGCACCTCTTTTGGTTGCCTTTAAAAAAGAGCGGTTTTCCTTTTCTTTCAGTAGCTTTGTTTTTTCATTGTATAATTCAAATAATCTGTGCTCTAAGTTGGCCTTTTTTCTTTTGACCATTTTTATGAGGTTAATTTCTTCATCAATGATTTTTAAAAGCCTATCCCTTCTATCTAAGGGGGCAGGGTTCTTGTCTGCACTAAAAGACAGTGAAATATTAAATATTAAATAGGCCCCAAAAAATATGGCAAAAAGCTTCATTAGAACTCTCCTTGCACAATAAATTTAAATTTAGGATAGCCAGCAATTGCAGCTGTATGCATAACAATCTTCATAGTTTTAAAATTTGTTGATTTATCAAATACCAAGTTTAGCTGGTGATCTTTTTCATTTCTTTTACCATCTTTTGGACTCGATTTTTCAATCTCTAGCTGAAGCTCGCTTTCAAGCTCACTTATCGTTTCTTGGCCTGGGTCAATCTGGGCAATCTTTCTATTATTGTAAAAAACATTTTTATCTCCATCCACCTGAACAATAATGGCGTGTGAGCCAAGGTCACGACTTTTCGAGTTTGGTAGTTTTATACCTTCAAGTAAGTTCAATTTTAAATCAGAGGCATTATAACTTTTTAATAAGAAAACAAGTAAGATGACAAGGATATCAAGTAAGGATGTGATATCCAAATCTAATACCTTTGTTTTGCCTCTTCTTCTTTTTCCAAATCGCGAGTTCATAATTATCCTAGTTTGAAGTATCAAATATTACTTTTCCAAAAAGGTCTTTTTCTTCTATTTGCTTACCTGCGCTATCTAATTGACTTTTTCTCATGCGAGATGCATCGACGATTCTAACGATAGAGTCGTATTTAACAGCGGAGCTTGGTTTGATGATAATGCTCTCCTCCTTAGGAAATTGATTTTTCAAATCACTAAGGACTATGCCAAACTCCTCTAAATTGTATTTTCCATCTTTTTTTGCAATTTTCTTAAACACCTTATTATCAATGCCTTTTCTTAAAATGAGCTCTCTTTTGCGTATTTCAACAGAGAGGTTTAGAGGAGGTTTTTTATCCTTTTGTGGCTCATCGCTTGAGATCATGGGAGCGTCACTTCCAATTTCGTATATCTCAAGAAATTGAGCAGACATCAGTAAAAAGAAAATGAAGATAAATACCGAATCTAGGATTGGGATAAGATTTGGTTTTACAATTTCTTTTCTTGTTAATCTTCTCATTTTCTTTCCTCCATTAAACTCAGCTTAAATTTAAAACCCCTAGGAGACCTTCCTGGGTAGCTCTGTAGGCACACCAGGAAGGTCTTCACTAGAGGTATTGCTGGCCCGAATGGTTTGTCCTCCCAATAGGTCCACTAATTTAATTGAATATTGATCAATCTCACCTAGTATTTTATCTGAACGGCTACTTAAAATTGTATGAACTACCATTATTGAAATGGCCGATATCAAACCAAGTGCCGTAGTATTCATCGCCTTTGATATCCCCAGTGCTAAAAGTTCAGCCTTTTTTGAGGGGTCAGCACTGGCAACAGCGGCGAATGATTCAATCAGGCCATATATCGTACCTAGTAATCCTACTAGTGTTGACACATTGGCCACAAGAGATAAGTAATTCATTCTTTTTTCTAGTTTGGGTATGGACTCTAACACTGATGATTCCACAGCATCTACGATTTGCTCTCTTGATCTATTAGCTCTTTTTAGCCCACTTTTGAAAATAAGTGGTAAAAGTGCTTTTGACCCTGATAGCTCACTGATCAAGTCCTTTATTTGGTTATTTAAAACGGCCTTCTTAACCTTGCTCATTAGAGATGGTCCATCTATGTCTAGACTCCAAAGTATTTTAAATCTCTCAATGGCCACACATATGCCAAAGATCCAAACAGCAAGGATAATCCACATAAAAATACCACCTTCATCCATGAACTTGGCCGCCGTTGTAAGAAAATCAACGCTCTCTACAGGTGATGGAATTGTTTGCGTTTCCATAGTAACTCCTTATTGTTCACTATCTAAGACTATCTAAATCTCTTTTTTCTTCTCTTTTAAAATTAGGTTTTTCATATAGATTTCTTGAAAAAACCTTTCTCTCTCTTTCTCTTACTGAAAGGTCCCCAGGGGCGATGATTTCGCCTTTAATCTCTAGGTTTCCAAGGTCAAACTCTTCATAGGTTTTATATTGGTAAATGACTCCTGCCTTTTTTTCTTCTGCTTCGAGATGATTTACAAACAAAAGAGAAAGTAGCACTAAAATTAGTAATCTCATCTTCCCCCCTCTAAGCCTGTTAATGGCACCTCTGGTTTGGCCAAAGTATTATCGTCATTAAATACTGCAGGTTGGTCGCTCTTTGTTGAGTTATCATTTTGCAGTTCAAGTATTTGATCGTTTGCCTCTTTTTCTTCTTCGGCCAGTAGCGATTTCTTTTCGCTTTCACTTATGTCATCAGGTGAGTCTATAGCTTCCTCTACTTTGAGTTCTTCACTCACTGCCTTGGGTTCAAGCTCTCTTTCTTCACTTAAAACGTCGGCAGATTCTTTTTGCACCTTTCGAGGAAGCTTGTCGTCAACTGTTTCACAGTTTGACATTAGGCCAAATGAATAGTCTCCGAATTCATCAGTCCAAAACTCTCCATTAAATTTAAAGAAAAATTGTGAAGTCTTACGGTTTACATTTTCAAAGTTGCCTCTGCTTCGATCTGCGATTAGCTTTTTCTGGTCATATAGAAGGCCTCTTTTCTTGGAGAGGATTTCAAGTCTAATATTTAGTAAATCTGATGAAAGAGCATGTGTACGATTAATAAAATCAAATATAAATTTCTTAATATAATGAGAAAGCTTTTGCACTCTGTGGCGTCTCATTCCTTTTAAAACGTGGCCGATATCTTCTTTTAATTCACTTTCCCATTTTTCAACTCTCCCGATTTCTTTATTTATACGCTTTATTGCCGCCATATCAATTTTAAATTTATTTGTTTTAGTGATTTTCGTGACGAGGTTTCTAAATAATCTATTTTCCTTTTCAAGTTTTGAAAGAGGGGTGAGAGTAAGCTTCACATAGTCGCTTGGCCTATGAAATGTCGCTATCTTTGCACTTATTTGAGTTGATAGTTTTTGGTATTCTTTAAAATAGTAGTTAATAACCTCCAAGCTATCATCCCAAAGGCAAAGCTTGAAATATGACTGGGCAATTAATACTTCAATTTCAGGATCAAAATAGCTTTCCAGAAGTGGAGATTTGTAAGTTACAAGAACACCAAGAGTTCGGTTGTAATTTTGTCTGTAATAAAAGGCCCACGCTTTTTCTAGTAATAAATAAGGCCAGCGGTAAGATTTCTTTGGAATTTCATCCCAAGACTCTAAGGCCTTCTCAAATTTGCCTTCCTCATAGTGTATTCTGGCAATATTGGTGATGCAGGTTTCTTTAACAACAGTGTGAAACCTTTTACCTGAAAGAGTTTTGGCATCATTTGCTAGAGTTCCCGCATAGGCCATGCAGTGCTCGTAGGCAGTGAGTGCTTCACTTTTATTTCCTAACGCTGTATGGGAAAGACCTTCTAATAGTTTTGCTTCATGTGAAAAACGATGACCTGAATAGATCTTTTCTAGCCAGTGTATCGCTTTTTTATATCTTCCATGATCGAAAAATTTCTTCCCGATAATATAAAAAATCCCCGATGTCTGTAGCTTCTTTAAATTAGATATTTTTTGATCATATAACCCTTGAACACCTGTATGAAAAATTATTGATTCAACGGTTTTTATATACTGAGGATCTAATTCCTCTTTTTCGTTTAATTCTCGTTCTAAGAAGTAAAGGGTTGTGAAGTAGTAACCATTTCTTCTAAGAAGATAAGTGGCTTCAAGTCCCTCACCAGCTTTTAGCAATTTTTCAACTTTCATATCAATACCAGCACCAAGCGCTGTTTTAATGATAAACAGAAGAAAAATAATAATGGAAAATGAAAAACTACCCACTTTCATTTAATTTCCTCTCTTAGAAGCTAAAGCCTAATGATAAAATACCGTCAAAATTACTTCTTAGTTTTTTCTTCGCCTTACTTCGTGGCCCTGGCGCCTTATAATTCGTATTCATAAGGTCAACTCCCATATGAATACTCTTAGAAATGTAGATTTTGACACCAGTTCTTGTTGTGACACCCATGTAGTCTTCTTTTTCATAGCGACTTGATACAGTTGGGTCAGTCACTGTATTGATATTACTCTCAGCATGAACTTTTGAAGGTCCCACGCCAAAATGCCAATCAAAGTAGATTATTTCATTAAATGTGTTTATTTTTCCATAAAAGGGAGACCAGGTAAGCATCCCCCCGTAGATTGTGTTAAGTCTTCGAACAAATGGCTCACTGCTATTGATGGCCTTTACATTATTGTAGTCAGTGTTATTTGAATTATCGTAATTGTTTACAAATAATTCAAAGCCCCATTCCTCAGCAAAATTGTATCCTACATTTCCATGGATTCCATAGGTAGATTGAAACCTAGAGCTAAATCCTTTTACGCCACCTAGGTTTAAATAGAATTTATTCTTTTTTGCATAAACTTTGTTTTGCAAAACGTAGACTGATTTGTCTGGGTCCAACCACAGAAAGTCGTATAAATTATCTTCAGCACCAAATAAAGGGGTGCTGAAGAATAATAATAACGCCATTGGGAGGACAAACCTAATGGTTACCATTTACACTCCATTATTGTGCGGTTTCATAGACCACTTTTATTTGATCCCCGTCTTGTGGGGCCATGTTCTCGTCAAATTTCACTGCATTGATTGAAGCATCAAAACTCCAGCCACTTGTTTGCAATTCATCATTTATATAAACCTCAAGCGATGACTCGATTGGTGTGTTTGATAGAGGAAATGATGTGGCAAATGTCACAATCTTTTCACCCATATCTTGTAAAATACCAAAAAAGTCTTCTTTGATGCTGGCCTGTATTCCATTTGTTGCGGATGAAACATCCAAGTATTTTTGGCCAACAGTTTCCCACTGATTGTTATTCAGCTCTTTTGTCACAATTGAATGGACCTTTACCATTCCGGCATTAGGTTTAAGTGTTGATAAGAAGTTCACATAGTTATTTGCAGAACTACTAGATTGCTCCTCTTCATCACTTAGAATCACAATTGCGAGGTAGGCATCATCTCTGAAAATACTACTATTTTTTTCAAGAAAGGATTTCATTGTCTTTAATCCCATCTCTTCGCCGTATCCATTGGTACCAACTTGAATCTGGTTTTTGAAGTGTCTCAAAAAACTGGACTCATTAGACTTAGCATAGCTTGAATTAAGCTTTGATGGATCTCCAACCATATCCCCATTGTACCATCTTCTCGGGTCAGTCGTTGTAATGCCCATTTGAAAATCAATGTCTTGATCTATGAATTGATTAATAAAGATATCAAAGTTATATGATAGTGCAGCTTGCTCATTTTCCATTGAACCCGAATTATCAACAACCCAAAGGATGTCAACCTTTCCGCTTTCTTGCTCTGATTTTCCTGCGAAGTTTTCAGTTATTGTGATGGTATTTTGACTATCGTCATCGTCGTCGTCTCCATCACCATTATCTACAACTTGTCCATCATCAGGATTGTTAGAGTCGTCGTCATCGTCGTCTCCATCACCATTATCTACAACTTGTCCATCATCAGGATTGTTAGAGTCGCCGTCGTCGTCGTCTCCATCACCATTATCTACAACTTGTCCATCATCAGGATTGTTAGAGTCGCCGTCGCCGTCGTCGTCTCCATCACCATTATCTACAACTTGTCCATCATCAGGATTGTTAGAGTCGCCGTCGTCGTCGTCTCCATCACCATT
>JABIHA010000131.1 GCA_018649885.1 Bacteriovoracaceae bacterium | reverse complement strand
AGTCGATATTGTTTACTAACAACGGACCGGAAAAATGCAAAAAAACAAGAATGGGGATATTCTCGAAGAAGTGGCCACCAGGGCCTTTCAAAGGGCAAGGTAGCCTAGATGATGGTTCTTAAGTTAGCAGCATTCGTGCCATGAGGCTTTTCCACCTTGCACCTTTTCACCCGGAAAATTCTCTAGCATTACAGTTCCATAACTCCATGTAATCCTGTCTCAGTAAACCGAGTAAACAGATTCGATCTTTCGAATGAAGGGATCCCTGAAATTCATGTTAAATTTTCATTGCACTGGGATCGCCCTTTCGAATAAAAACGTTTATTTAGGAGAATTTATCATGAGGTACTATTTCTTGAGTCTTATGTTGCGAACGGGGGAATACGTATATGAATAATTCTGGTATGGAAAATTTTCTAAAGCTCTTTTGGGGATTTCTAATTAATAATGTTGGCAGTTATTTTCTTCTAATTTCTTTATCTATTCATACTTTTATGACCACTGAATCTACATCTTTTAGCTCATGGCCGCTTGTTATTCATTGGGTTCCCGGACCTTTTCTTTTCTTTTTCACCTCTTCAATTATCGATAAATTCAGAACACAAAGGATTATTTCACTATCTTGTTTTTTTTCCGGATTTGCCACATTGGCTCTTCTTTATTTTGTAAAGGCCATGAGTTGGCCATTTTTTCTTTTACTATTTCTCAGAAGCCTTGGCCATAATATGACTAATAGTCTAAAGCCTGTGACCATGAAAACATGTATCGCAGAAAAGGAGCGCGCCCGTTTCGCACCTTTTGTCCAAGTAGGTGGTTATTTAGGGATGGCCATTAGTGGGGTATTGGCACTCATATTTGTCAAGAAATTTGGAATTGAAAAGGCTATTATTTTTGATGCGATCACCTTCTTTGCTTCGGCGATTATCTTTTTGACAGTGAAGGGGAATAAAAAATCTAACCAACCTAGTGAAGGAAAAGAGAAGTTTTACTATTCTCTGGTTCAGCCTTTTAAAGTCATTGTAGGTAATACGAATTTATTAGAAGCTAATATCATGCTCTTTCTCATATCGGTATTTCTCCAAGGAAGTTATGATTTTGCTATAAATTTTCTGCCTCAACAAAAGTGGAATATTGGCGAGCAAGGTGTTGGCATTCTCTTCGTCGTCATGGCCATGGCAGTGGCGATAGGGGCCACAATCTATAGGAATTATACCTCCAAATATATGAGCGATACTCTTTCACTGGACCATTTACCCATTATTCTTTTTACCTCTACAAATTATTTTCTTTTCACTCAAATTGATAATATCTATGGAGCAATCCCTTTTTTCTTTTTTGTTATTGGATTCGAGAATCTCTTTATCCATCATCTCATGGGATTGATAAAATATTGTCCAGAGGAAGAGATTGCGAAGGTTTCAATGATACAAGGTTCTATTTGTAAGGCATTGATGGGGGGGATGGTATTTATATTAGGTTATGGTAGCGAAATTTTAGATGTCTCTATTTGTTTAAATATCGCAAATCTCTGCTTTCTTTCACTTTCACTTCTTGCGATATTAGTTACAGTCTATCGAAGCTTTAGTACACAAAAGGTATTACAAAATATAGAAAGGGCCACTCGCCTAAACCAAATTTAAGATTTTTGGTAAGTTCATACCGATCCAGTAAATACCTGGACTCTCTTAAATTCTTTAATTGATGCAGCTACAGATAGGTTATGTCCTTGATTGCATCGTTTACTGACTAATATATTGACGCCTTTGTATTTTTTTCAAAAGGCATCGTGTTCCGAGTATTAATTATTGTTAATCAGTGGGTAAAAACTACTTAACTGATTTCTTCAAAATCAATAATCGAGGATAATAATATCAAATCTTGAATGCATCTAATTTACTAGCTCGGGGGGGCGCATGTTGAAATGTATCGTAATCATCATTCTGATGAGTTTATCAACTTCTATTTTTTCAAAAGACAGATATAGTTCTAGTTCACTTATATATCGCAGCTTTGTTGTTAGCAGTGAGGTGACTGACAGTACTGAGGCCATGCTCGATGAGGAAATTCATAAAAGATTTGGTGGTAAAACCTTCACTACTTACTTTATTCAACATAAATTAAGCCAAGATTATTATGAGTTTAAGATTCAGCTCGAAAAACTATCCTATTTTAAAAGGTATTTAAGTACTGTTATGTATGGAGCTCTTACAGTTGCTAGCTGTGGACTACCTCCCGCTCTCGTTCTTGGAGGAGCGACTGAAGGTGGAACTGCTGTCGTTGCTGCCCACGGAGTTGCACTTCCACTTGGCATGATTGTTGGAATGGCCCTAAGCTTTTCTAGTATTACTAAGTTGCTAGACATCTTCTCTGGATATGAATACCCATACCTTGCAAAAGAAATATTATTATCGAGTGGTAGGTCTCTTATGAATGGTGGATTAATAGTGGGAGATGAACTTACCCAATTTTGTCTTCAATCTGCCGGAAATTATTGGGTTTCATTGAAAAGTCTAATTTAAGTACAAGGATTTATTAGTAACCAATATTTCATGCGCGTCCATACCTTTTACAAGTTGGTCCAACAAAGCTCCTTTCTGAATAAGTGAGTTTTAACTTAACCCTTTGCTCCCTAATAAATTAGATGCTTACAATGATTTGTTTCCAAATTTTTTGGAAACATGGATAAATTTTACGTTTCTCAAAAAATGGAAACACTTTGTTTCTAAATCCTTGCCATAGCTTTTCGAGGCCTCTATATTTCAAATCAACGAAAAGCACAGCAGCAAAGAAATATAGCCGTGCCGAGGATAAGAAATGAAAACTGTAATTGAAAATAAAAATATATCTCCAACCCCAACTCCAATATTTGTATATGTATCCCCAACCCCTATTTCTACATATATACCCCAATCCCCAGCTAACGACCCAAAGTGTGTCCTTGAAATCAAGGATGCAACTTTCCCCTTTCCCTCCCCCAGGCTAGAGCTTTTGGTTCAGGAAGAACCAAAAATTCTCTCTCTTATTAAAGGTGGTAGAGAGGTCTTCGGCTCTGGAATGTTGGAATTAATTGTTCTTAAAGCTCCCAGAAGGGTGTCTGTCATATAATGGTTTGTTTGGGCGAGTCTGAATAGACTTGCCAGTGTTTAGTGAGGTTTTGAAGAGGGAGAGCGTGAAGCTCTCCCCTTTTTTTATCTAACTACTTGTAATTAATGAATTGTATAAAGTAAACACTTTGTTTCTATTTTAACATGCAACGCATAAAGCATGTTATGTATTCATCAGAGAGAAAGTAAAAGAGAAGAGAGAAGAAAAAGACATGCAAGCGCAAGATGAGATCAGAAAGATACTTTCTGATCATCTACAAGATTTAAAATCTAAAAATCCCTATTTTTCACTTAGGGCCTTCGCAAAACGCCTGGATGTTTCACCTGGCACTCTTAGTCTAATTCTAGCTGGTAAAAGAAAAGTCTCAAAAAAACTCGGTAGTAAAATTGTTGAAAAGCTCTGCCTTTCACCTGAAGCTGAGTCTCATATTTCTGAATTGTTTGTTCTCGATAAACTTCATAAAAACTCGCAGCGTGTAGAAGCACTTCCACGAAATCAATTTCTAGATATGGATAAGTTTGAAATCATATCTGGCTGGGAGCATCTGGCGATAACTCAACTAATTGACACCGATGATTTTGTTTCTGACTGCGATTGGATTTCAAGTAGGCTAGGTATTAGCAAAAAGCGAGTGAAATTAGCTCTTGAAAGGCTTGAAAAGCTCGACATCATAAAAATCAAAGACAATGGCGATATTGTAGATAGCAGTGAGATACCTTTTAAAACAACTGATGGGATCAAAAATAGATCTCTCAGGAAAGCACATAAAGAACGACTTGAGCTAGCGGCTAAGTCAATTGATAGTGGCAAAATTAAAACTTATGATCACACAGGACTTACCCTGGCCTTTAATCCAGAGAAAATGGATTTGGCCCGTGACATAATCAGGGAATTTGAACAGAAATTCGCTGAGGCCATGAACGTGGATGAGCTAAGCGAAGTTTATGCACTTAATGTTAATTTTTTTCCACTTTCGATTACGGGGAGAGAGTATGTACAGTAAATTTTTTGCCATTATGGTTTTTGCAGTGGCCCTTTCGAGCTTTGATCTCTTTGCAGGCAAGGGAGCTTCGGGCCTTGGAAATGGTGGAGATACATGGGCCGATGAGCTCAAACAATCTGCCGAAAATGTCTTGGAGTTTATTAGAAAAGATCCAACACTTCTCAGACATGAGACTACCATAGAAGAATTGACCGAACTTTTAGGTGAGTACCTAAGTGTTGAAGATGAAGAAGCGGGAGAGATAAAAAAACTTAAGATAAGATCGCGTGATGGTGGTGTTTTTATTTTCGACCCAGAGTTAGGACAACAAATACAAGTCGAGGCCTCAAACTACTATTATCAGCAGACAGACTCTTACTTTATTATATTTGATAGAAATATGTGGGAGAAAAAGTCTCCTGTTATGAAGCACTACCTTGCTATTCATGAAGTGTTTGGCCTTTTAGGAGTCGAGAAAACTAATGATTTTCATTTAAGTAAACCAATTGTTGAGAAAATGTTCAATACCACCATTAACTATGCACCTCCTGTTAATACAACAGTTGTAGATCTATCAAAGTTAAAGTTTTTCAAAGAATTACAAAAATTGAGAATTTTAAATTCTGGAGAGTTGCAGACAGAATTCCAAGTGATTATTAATAATGGAGGCGTGAAGACTGGCATGATCTTTACCTTGAGTAGCCGTCTCTATCAAAAATCGAGAGATCCAAAGAAAACTACAATAGGTGAAATCTTCGCTGACCCTGATTTTGAAATTCTTCCCTTTGAGCTAAAGGTAAGAGTTCCCATGGGCGCAGGAATTGGCGTCACAAAGGCTTCCATTGATGAGTTCACGGCTTCCGCTGCCAAAATCTTAGGCTCTGGAATTGAGATTTCTGCAGTCAAAATGGCCTACGGTATGTGGGGTCTTGGTACCGAAGTAAATCACCGGGCCTTAACTGTTGACTTCTTAAATGTTCGAGCAGAAAAAGGCATTGCCTTTACTCAAATGAGAGGAGTGGAGTTTATCCTAAGCGGTGAAGTTGGTTTTGGTACAGCATTCAAAATCAATGATGACAGTTTGCATGAAGTGATTACCATGGAAGAAGATGCTGATGGAACTAATCATCCTTTTTCTTTCAACGCCAGTGCTAGCTTTACCGTCAGAATCCACAATCGATTCGATATAAGTCTTTATTCACAGACTCGTCTCATTTTTGGGGGGGATTCTGTGTCGTACACTGATGGTGATAGACTTAAAGAGTCGCACTTAGCTATGACTGAAAATACTTTTGGTCTAAGATTCGATTATCACTTTAATGACCGGGTATCGGCTTATGTTTTCTATGAAACTTCTGCTCTTAGTGACTACAGAAGTTTAGGAAATGCAGGACGTACAAAAAATATCTATGACGGCCATATTATTGGACTGGGAGCAGAGTTTCGATTTGGTCGAAAATCGACTCCACTAAATGAGAGACCTGAATTTAAGTATTGTGTCGATTTCTTGGGAAGTTATAGAGAATTTCTGGGTGGAGAGTCTTCCCATCGGGCCTGTGAATCAGCTGATGTAAGAGCTTCGATCTATCATCCTAATTTTACTGATTGCCTGCGCGATTTAAAAGATGCTTTGCAGTGCTCAAGAGCAAATAATTTGGCAAATTACAACTAAAAGCTTCATACTCACATGATCAAGGTTTTCAAGTAATCTTTGATCCAATTTGATGGCATCTTCTCATTCAAAATCCTTCAACTTGCCCTTAGGCAAGCCTTCAGGAGTTTTGAATGCGAATCTACCATCAAATTGAACCAAATCTTTACTTGAAAACCTTGATCACGCGAGTATATAACCTAATTCATGACTAGTAGTGACTTAAGGTTTTCAGGTGTTTCCACTCTCTTTCAAGAGAGTGGATTGAGCTGCCTAAAAAATACCCACATTCTAATTGCTGGAATTGGCGGAGTTGGGTCTTGGACTGCTGAGGCCCTCGCCAGATCTGGCGTAGGGGAGCTAACTCTAGTCGATCTCGATGAAATTTGTATTAGTAATGTCAATCGACAACTTCATGCTCTTGATGGAGAGATTGGAAAAGCTAAAATTGAAGTGATGAGTGAGAGGATTAAAAAAATTAATCCTGAGTGTAGAGTCAATTGTGTACTCGATTTTTTGTCAGCTGATAATCTTGATACTTATATACATTCTAAGCTTAGTGGGGTTGTCGACTGCATTGATGGACTAGATGTAAAGTGCGCTCTTGTACTTAGATGCAAGGAGCTTGATATTCCCCTCGTTTGTGTTGGCGGAGCTGGTGGAATTCACGATCCACAAAATATTAAAGTAAGTGATTTGGCATACACGACCTATGATCCTCTTCTTTTAAAGATGAGAAAGTTTCTTAGATCAAAGCATCGATTTCCAGGTGCTGTGGCAGATGGAAGGGGTCGTGGAAAAAAATTTGGTGTTGATGCTGTTTACCACGCTGTGGAAGTGAAGGATCACTCTAGTGGTGGAGGGGGAAAATTAGACTGCGCCGGTGGTTTGGGATCAGCTAGTTTTGTTACTGGTAGTTTTGGGTTTTTTGCTGCTTCTCAAATTATTAAAAGAATTCTTGATAATGAGATTCATTGACATTCATTCGCATTCTATTTCTTCTGTAAATTTCACTATTATTTCGATTGATCCACGAAATATTGACCTTGATGAGATGAATACCCCTTTTTCTATTGGCCTTCATCCATGGTGGATTGATCAGCTCGATTTAGCTTCTTTTTATTCTCATTTGCCTGGGTACTTATCGCATCCTAATTGCATGGCCTTGGGAGAGGTTGGGCTTGATAGATCTCGGGGAGACTTTGATAAACAACTCGAGGTGTTTGAAGGCCAGCTCAGAGTAGCTGGCTTGACCAATATTGAAACTGTAGTGCTTCACTGTGTGAGATCTTTTAATGAAATAATTAGTTTAATTAAGAAAACTAATTATTCAGGTAATTTGGTTTTTCACGACTTCAACGGCAATAGGGAAATTGTGGAATCTCTTCTAAAGCTTCCTTGTTTTTTTAGCTATGGCAGCAAGCTTTTTGAACCCAATTCCAAGGGATTCAAAGTATTTAAAGAAATTCCCATTGATCGGCTGTTATTTGAAACAGATGATAGTGAGGAGCGGAGGATCGAAGAGGTGTACGCCAAAGCGAGCTGCCTTTTGAGTTTGGAATTGAATGAATTGTGCGATAAAATTTCAGATAATTTTGGCAAATGCTTTGGAAAGAAGGCCTATATTGAAAACTCTTGAAGAAAAAAAACAAGAAATATTAAAGAAATTTGGTGCTTTTGAACAGTGGGAAGAAAGATATAAACTTCTTCTCGATTTTGGAAAAAAACTATCCCCCATGGACGAAAAGTACAAAGTTGATAAGTACTTAGTTCCCGGTTGCATCAGTAAAGTTTGGCTCTATAGTGAAGAAGCTGGGGATAAGTTAGTTTTTTACGCTGATTCTGAGTCTGCCATGGCCCGAGGGATGATTGGGCTTTTAGTCTATGTGTATTCTGGTCAAAAAGCAGAAGATATCTTGGCCCATCCAGCTGACTTTTTATCAAGTGTTGGGATTGATACCCATCTTTCTATGAGCAGGAGAAATGGTATCGCCAATATGTGCAGGCTTATTTTTAGCTATGCCGGAAAAGACGAGGACGAATAGTGATTTTCATTTTGATTCTACTGATTTTTTCTTTACCTCTACACGCCACTAAACCTTGTCCTCTGGATTCATGGGGCTCTAATACTCATCTTAGTAAAGAGGACTGGATAAAAAAATCCAAGTGGGCCTTTAAAGGGGTTATCGTTTCTATGGAGAGAAAAGGGAGCCCTGCCCATAATTGTTATCTCAAAGACAAATCTAAATGCACCTTAGTCTATAATGGATATATCCGCTTAAGAGTGGACGAGCGAATGGCGGGAGAATATCTTGGGCGAAATCTCAAGCTAGATCCAGCATATTGCGCGAGAGAGCTCCCAGAAAGGACTTCTGGCGAATTCCTTTTCTTTGGCGATTACCCTATTTCTAAAGATGGTGAGGCCAGCTACAAAGGTTTTTTCCAGCTAAAATAATTCTAGAAATACTTATTGAGAACCTGTGCGTCTAATCGTCTTAGGTATCCAATATTAACTTGAATGGCATCGTATTCCTGTTGAACCTCTCCTTCCAAAATAAAAGTTCCACCCAACATCAAAAGATCTCTAAAATTTGAAAAGGCCTCTGGAAAGAGGACTGTTTCAAAGATACTGATATCATCAGAGAATGAAACAAAACACATCGACTCCCCATTCTTGGTGGAAACTCTTTTTTGGGTTACTTTTTTCCCAAAAAGAGTCACTTTTTTTCCGATGTGATGAGCTAAGTCTGAGCCTTTGGTGATCATAGGGTGATCTAGCATTTTTCGGTACATTATCCAGCTGGGAAATGTCACGCATCCTCCCAGTAGATCATTTTCCCACTCAACTAATTGGGAGGAGGAGTATTCTTTGACCGCGGCCGTTTTAGTAGGGAGTTGGCCGTCTTGAATAAGCCCCTCTTTTTTTGCCTTATGATAGTAAATCTCCCACATCAGTGAGCTATGGGTTTGTTTAGTACCATCTTTTCCTTTTAATGAGTGGAGGCATCTAGTTTTTGCTAGGATTTTAGAATCTTCAAATGAAGGGTTAATACGGTTTAAAAAATCGTGAATATTCTTAAAAGGGCCAGCTGCTTGGGCCTTACAAATAGTTTGAGTGCAACTGGAGCGCAGATGTTTGATTTGCATTAGGCCTGTCCTGATCATGTCCCGGAAACCTGTGAACTCATTTTTACTGTAATTAACATCTGGGGGAAGTACTTTAAGATTCATTCGCCTGCACTCATCAAGATAGGCCACGGTTGAGTAAAAACCTCCACGATTAGAAATAACTGCGGCCATAAATTCAGCAGGGTAGTGGGCGCGAAGATAGCAGGCCTTAAAACTGACTAGAGCATAGGAGGCAGAGTGGGGCTTACAAAAAGAATAGCCAGCAAAACTTAGAATCATTTGCCAAAGGGAATCGAGCACAGAGGTATTAACTCCATTTTCTTTTCCTCCAGTAAAAAAAAGAGATTTGTAATGCCGCAGTCTTTTTTCTTTATGCTTGTTACCCAACACTTTTCTTAAATTATTTCCTTCACTGGCACTAAAACCTGCTATTTTCATCGCCACCCGTGTGACATCTTCTTGGTAGATCATAATTCCATAGGTTTCATCCAAAATATCTTTTAGAAAAGGATGAAGGTGATTAAAGTGGCCTCCGTACAGACGCCGGATAAATTCATTTGCATATTTATTGGCCGCCGGTCTTATAATTGATCCAGCAATGACTACGTGAGAGAATTCCCCACTTTTCATTTTTTTGAAAAAAAGTCTAGTCGCCGGAGACTCGACATAAAAAACTCCCATGGTATCACCTGTGGTGAAGAGCTCTTTTGTTTTAGGATCGTGAATGGGATTAAATTTTGAATAGTCGATTTTTTTCCCGTAGTTTGTCTCGACATTTTTGAGCGTATCTCTAATGACGGCCAGTGAGCGATTGCCGAGAAGATCAATCTTGACCAGACCTGCTGCCTCTGTTTGCTCCTTTTCCCATTGAATAACGGGAACTCCCTTCTTTGCTATCTCCACCGGGACATAATCAGACACGGGCCTGGGAGTAATCACTACTCCTCCGCAGTGAACAGATAGGTGCCTCACAATTCCTTCAATCTTAGAGGCGTGGTGAATAATCATCTCCCATTTCTTATCAAGTGTAATTCTTGGCATTCGATCCAGAACATAGGATATCTCCTCTTCTTTGATACCAAAAACTTTGGCAACTTCTCTGGCGGCTGACTTTCCCCTTAAATAGTTGTGATTGGCCACCATGGCCGCGCGACTGCCGTACTTCTTGAAAACATAGTTGAGTACATCATCGCGCTGGTCCCAAGGAAAATCGATATCTATATCGGGAGGATCAACTCGCTCCATATTTAAGAAGCGCTCAAAAAAAAGTCCTTCTTTGATGGGGTCCACATGGGTGATGCCGAGGATATATGAAATGATGCTAGCGGCGGCAGATCCTCGCCCGCAATAAATGTCACACTGTTTGATAATATCTTCTACCACTAAAAAGTAGGCAGCAAATCCTTTAGAAATGACAATATTGAGTTCAAAATCAAGACGTTTTAAAATCTTTTCCTTTAATTCTTGAGATGGGTTTTCATAGCGCCAGGAAATTCCTTCATGACATTTTTTTAAAAGAATTTTTTCACTTTCTGAACCACTATGTTGATTAAATTTAGGGAAAATAATTTCTCTCCTAAACCAATCACTGCTGCAGATTTCTGCTACCTTATAAGTATTTTCAATTGCCTCAGGATATAGTGAAAATGCACAAGACGCGTCTTCAGGGGACGATAAGTAGCAAAATTCATTGTGCTCATGAGCGATATCAACGAGATCATGGGTGGTATTACCTTCTATTGCTCTAATCAATTTGTAATAAAAATGGTCTTCTGGATCGATATAGCGAGCGCGGGTTGTCGCTAAGGTTTTTATTCCTTCAGCTTTTGCCCAAAGTACGTCCCGATGGGTAAAAAGCCCTTTGCTAATTTCAAGGTATTTATGTGTTTCGGAAAATGAGGAGAATGTATCCCTTAAAAGTTCTTTGTCATCACTAAATAGAATCAAATCATTTTCAAAACCTCTGAGATAGTCCCTTAGATCTCTTTTTTGAACATGACTTTGATGAAGTGCTGAAAGCAGCCTGCAAAGAGCTCTGTAACCATTTTGATTAACAACTAGTGCGACGAAACGAAAGTTAGATCCCTTTACCTCAGAGCCTATAATGGGTTTGATATTGTAGTCGGCGGCAGCGTCTAGAAAATCCATCATTCCATAGAGACCATTTGTATCAGTTATCGCCAGGGAGGGTATATTAAAGCTAGCTGCCTTTTCTAAAATTTTCTCAGGAGAGCAAAGTCCACCAAGAGGAGAAAAGTGCGAGTGGACGTGGAGAGGGATCAAAAAGAGCTCCCAGAAAAAATCGCTTGATCTCCAAATTTTAACTTGATTTGATCCAGCTGACTTTCAAGTTTTTCATTTACATTCTGACCATCAAAAAGTGAGAGTTGAACCTCAAGGTTTGCTAGATGGTCAAGTTCAACGTAGAGGTAAATAACAGAAGTTCTACGACTTAAAATATGGTAAAAGACCTCTTTAACATCGGCTTCTATTTGATGATAATGTCTAAATAAAATCTTTGTGAGTTTTCTTTTTTCTACAAATTTGAGATCACTATAGCGGATTCCAATTAAAAAACTTCCTGAGAGTTTACCCATTTTTCTAAGTTTGAAAAATACGATCTCAAAAAGGGATTTAATCTTTTCCAGAAGAAAGCCAGTGTGATTAGTTTGCTCTTTTAAGTAGTATTCAGCATGGATGGAGAGCTTTTTTACAGGTGCCCTGACAGGAGAGTTGTCAATTCCACGTGAATTTCTAAAAAATAGCTCGGCATGTGCTCCAAATGCCACAAGAAGTTGGAGGCGACTAAGAGCTGAAATATCACCAATGGTTTCGAGCCTAAGATCTTTAAATATATTAGATGTTGGTTTTTTTACTTTTTGTAGTAGTTTCTGTGAAATGGGAAGAAGCTCAAGTGAAAGGGGAGAGATATAAGGTTTCTCTGTTCCCGTGGGGACCAGGTTAATTTCCTCCGAGCTAGTTAAGTCTTCCACTGCTAATTTAGAAACCAGTTTATTTTTAGAGATTCCAAAAGTACTGGGAAGCTTAAAGTCAGAAGAGATTTCTTTTCGCATACATTGTGCAAGATCTTGGCAAGGGCCATAGAGTTTTCTAAGTCCTGAGAGATCTAAAAAAAAGTTTCCAAATTTATCAATTTCAAAAAGAGGTATTTTTTGTGCAATTTTATCGATGAGTTTAAATTGCGCTCTTTTATAGAGATCGAGTTTGGGAGAGATCAGCACCATATCCCGGCAAAGTCTTTTAGCAACGGCGACGGGGATACCATTTTTAAGTCCTTCTTTTCTCGCTTCATCACTGACGTGGAGAAGTCCTGCCCGGTCACTTTTTTCAACAGCAATCACCACCGGCCGATTTTTAAGAGAGGGGTTGAGTATCCTGTGCAACTCTATTTCAAAGTTTGCAATACTCAGGTAGCTGATCTGCCGCAAAATAACCTCCTGTTTGACAGTTAATCTCTTTATACGTACAAAATGCGTACGCTTCAAGAAGGAAAACCTTACTGCCATAATTTTAGGTAGTTAAGATGATTATTCTACCGTTAGGTGCTAAGGCTTGCCCCAAAAAATACCGATAGGTGAGTCTGGGAGGCAAGTATGTTCGGGTCCACATCACATATTTTACTAGTTTTAGGATGTTCATTATTTGCATTTTTTGTGGGGGTAAGCTTGATTTTTATCTTCCAAAAAGACGATCCTTTTACTAAGCAGTTTTCTAAGCTTATGAGCATTTTAAAGAAAGAAGATGCCCAGGCGAAGATGGAAAAGCAAGTTTTTCAAAAGCTCAGAGAGGATGAGCAGTTAGATGCTCTCAAACAAAAAGTTGCAGAGCTTGAAGTTGAAAATCAAAGGCTTCGTGAAGATTCAAAAAAGGCCAGTTAGAAGTTCTTTCTTGTCAAAAAAATAGCTCAATCTCTTTTAGACCTAAGTGTGACAAACTCCTCAGCACTGCTAGGGTGGATACCTATTGTTTTATCAAAATCAGCTTTAGTCGCACCGGCCTTTATGGCAATGGCCATGCCTTGCATGATTTCAGCTGCATCTTTTCCCACCATATGAACTCCAAGAACTCTATCATCTACAGGATTTACAATCAGTTTGCAAAAGGTGCGCTCCCCATTTGAATCAAGGGTGTACTTTAAGGCCCGAAATTCAGATGTGTAAACATCGATATTTTTAAATTTCTCTGAGGCCTCTTCTTCATTTAAGCCAACTGTAGCAAAGGGTGGGGATGTGAAAATAGCAGAAGGGATAGCACTATAATCCATTGATTGATCTTTACCATTAAAAAGGTTTTCGGCAAGAAGCGTCCCCTGGCAAGTCGCCACAGGGGTGAGGTTGGCCTTATCGATTACATCACCGACGGCGTAAATAGAATCTACACAGGTCTTCATTTTATCATCAACAACAATCGCCCCATTTTTTTGTGTTTTGACATCAACATTTTCTAATCCTAAATCATTGGTCATGGGAATTCTACCAGTTGCATAAAGCACACAATCTGCTGAAATCTCACCAAGACCTGCTGAATGAGCAATAATATTGCCATCCCTTTTTTCTAGCTTTTCGATAACGTCCTCTCTTATGAGGTTTATCCCTTTTCTTTCAAGCTCTCCCATTAAAAATTTGGCACAATCTTCATCAAAACCTCTGAGAACCTTCGGTCTTCTGAAAACAACGCTGACATCACTTCCAAGGCCTTTAAAAATACATGCAAATTCCACTGCAATAAAGCCGGCACCTACAATTAATAATTTTTCAGGTACCTTGTCGAGGTGGAATATCTCATTGGAGGTTATGGCCAAATCAATTCCTTCAATTTGAGGAAGGTTTGGTTTGCCTCCTACGGCGATTAGAATATTCTCTGCACTGTAAATCTTCCCATTTACCTCAACTTCGTGTGCAGAAACAATTCGTCCTCTACCTTCAAGAACATTGACTCCATTATTACCTAAAAGTTTTTGATATATTCCGCTGAGTCTACTAATTTCATTGTCTCTATTTTCCTTGAAAAGATTCCAGTTGAGACTGGGGTCTTTGGACTCCCACCCATATTTACTCATGGTTTCAATCTCATGGGTATATTCAGAAGCGTAGACCATCATTTTCTTTGGCACACAACCTCTAATTACACATGTTCCTCCGTACCGGT
>JABIHA010000061.1 GCA_018649885.1 Bacteriovoracaceae bacterium | reverse complement strand
TGGTGGAACTGAGCTCAACACAAATACCTTAACTGCAGACCAAACAGATACGCTCTACGCTTCTTCATACGATGCCGATTCCAATTGGATCGATAATGTTAATGCGGACTGGATTTTTGACAATGACAAAGGATCTTTTAATGGCGGTGTTAATTCGGTCTCAGGAGTAAGCAACGTCACCTTTAACGCCGATGTGGTTACTGCCCCTGGAGATCATGCAGTGGTGCGAGCTACTTTTGGTGCACACAATGATGTCACCGGAACAGTGGCAGCTGGAATTGAGATAGCAGCAGGGGCCCAGGCCAGTGTCAGGATCAACGATGCTGCTGGATCTGGTGGAGCCGCAAAAGAAACCAATGCTATGACCGCAGATGATAACATTGTTCTCTACGCTGCTGCCTACGACGCCGATTCAAATTTTATTGAAAATCCCGGTGCTGATTGGTCTTTTACCAATGACAAAGGCTCTTTTAGTGGAGGAGGTGATGTAAACACCTACAATGCAAAGAGCACGGCGACTTTTCATGCCGATCAAATTACTGCTCCAGGTGATCACGCAGTCCTTCATATTCTTGTTGGCATTCATACTGATGATACAGGTGTTATTGGTGCAGGTTTTGAAATTGTAGCTGGGGCACTTGCTTCCATAAGAGTGGAGTCAAAAAGTGATGGAACAGGGGTCGCATACTCAACTGGCAATGTGGACAATAATGTTGTGGCCGGAACTGGGATGCAGCTCTTTGCAGTTGGATACGATGCCAGTAGTAACTACAAAGGGGCAATTTCTTCAACTTGGACTTTTGACTCAACAGGAAACCAAGCAAGTGTCATTGGAAATATTGTAGCCGGGCCTGCTACCTCTACTATTTTAACGGCGGCCTCAGTTGTCAATGCAGATAAAATTATAGCTGACGATGGATCTGGTCATGTGGACAACACGGGAGAGGTCAAAGTGGGAGTGGGAGCAGTTTCACCCAATGCACTTACTG
This sequence comes from Bacteriovoracaceae bacterium, assembly GCA_018649885.1. Classification (GTDB taxonomy): domain Bacteria; phylum Bdellovibrionota; class Bacteriovoracia; order Bacteriovoracales; family Bacteriovoracaceae; genus JABIHA01. The sequence goes on along the minus strand of JABIHA010000061.1, from coordinate 13,868 downwards.
GTGTTGATTATTTTGAGTTAGGAAAAAATATGGGCTGCGCGGTGATGACGGACGATACGGTGAAATGCTGGGGACTCGGCCGAGAATCCATGAACAAAGGCATGCTCGGTGTGGCCGACGATATGACCTCAATGGCAGTCATCCCTCAAATAGTTCAGGTTGATGGAGGGGGCAATTTAACCGGTGTAGATAAGGTTGCTCTGGGATTTCAGTTTGCCTGTGCACTTAAAACTGATGGAACCGTTTGGTGTTGGGGAACTAGCTGGCCCTATAAACTTGGAGATGGAAATTTTAATGCTGACAAAGGGCAGGCGGTTCAAGTGAAAACTGACGCCGTTACTGCTTTAACAGATGTTACAGAAATTGCCCTTGGTGGCTATCACGCTTGTGCTCGCTTGAATACTGGAGAAGTCCGGTGCTGGGGAGAGGGTGCTAATGGGCGACTTGCCAATGGTGGGACTGCCGATAATCAATATGCAGAATATGCACTCTCTGCAGTAGCGACAAATCTTGTAGCGGTCGACAATATTACGGCCGGGAATAATCATACTTGTGCACTTATGGCCGACACCACAGTGAGATGTTGGGGAAAAGGGACAGATTACGCCCTTGGTAATAATAATTTGGCGGATCAACTCTACGCCGATCAACAAGTTTTGGATGATTTAGGCGGAAACCTGACAGGTAGTCTTACACTCAGAAGTGGAAGCTATGCCAAGCATACCTGTGCTTCACAAAATGATGGTCTGGTTAAGTGTTGGGGAGATGGGACCAGCGGAAAATTAGGTGATGGACTTTCAACTGATAATGAAAAAGCAACAATAGTAAAAACAGATGCGGTAACAAATCTGACAGGGGTTGTTGGCATCGATGTCGGGAGCGAAAGCACTTGTGCAGTTTTAAAAGGAAGCGGGAAAATTATTTGTTGGGGAAATGGTACTGCAGGGAATTTTGGTAATAATTCGACTGGTGGTTCAAACTATGCTGATAAATATGCTTTCAAAAGTGACGGCTCGACAGTCCTAACAAGGGCCTCAAAAGTACAAGCAAGTGATGGTTTTGATTATTTTACATGTGCTCTATTTCCCCCCGATGGATTTTTAAAATGCTGGGGTGCTAGTAGGTATGGAACCCTAGGAAGTATTAGAGACTCCTCTAACGATAAATATGGTTTTATGGAAGTACAGGGAAGTGACCCTGGTATAACCTATGAAGATATTAGCGCCGCCGAAGTTGCCGTAGGAAAATTCTTTATTTGTATTAGAACTCCTGCAGGTAAGGCCAGCTGCTGGGGAAGAGGAGAGTGGGGAACTATTGGAAATAATCTCAACCCTGTTCTTCATACACTGCCCGCAACCACTGCAAGTTTTGCATTTGTAGAGGATTCTGTGGGAGTCGACCTAACCAATGTCGCCCAAATCGTAGCAGGTGATAAACATGCTTGTGCCAGGTTTACCGACAATACAGTCAAGTGTTGGGGAGACAATTCTCAAAATCAGTTGGGTGACAACACCACTATATCCAGGAACCACGCGGTTACAGTTTGGGCCAATGCAGGGTCAACTATTCCTGTAAACGACGCTGTTTGGATTAGTACAGAAGATAACCATACTTGCATTGTAACCACTGGTGGAAATGCAAAGTGCTGGGGAGATGGTGCTAATGGGGCCCTAGGTGATGGCTCAACTGTTGATAATCCTTTTGCTGAATTTGTAAAATCAGACGTTGTCACAAATATTTCAACAGTTGATAAAATTTCAGTGGGCGATAAGAATACATGTGTCCTTTATACTGATGATACTGCCAGTTGCTGGGGGGCCACAGGTAATGGTGTTAATGGTGATGATAATGTGGCCTCAAATAACTACGCAGACACCAAAGTATTGGCCTCGACTGGTCCCAATGTCGATATGACAAATATTTCTCAAATTGAAATACATAACTCCCATGCGGTTGCCATGTTAATTGATGGTACAGTCAGGGTGTGGGGCTCAAATGTAAATACTCAAAAAGGTCTTGGGACAACAAACCCGAGGGCAATAGCAGATGAGGCCATGAGGGTTGATGCAGTTCCCACATATTTTGGTACGGCAACTTATGTGGCCCTGGGTCTCTTTTCAACATGTGTTATTGACGATATCTCCCAAGTCTTTTGCGCAGGTACAGGTTTGAGATACCAAATGGGTGATAATGCTAGCGGTACAAATCAATACTTGAATATGACGGTTTTAAAGGGAGACCTCAATCCTATAGATGATGCTATTCAAGTTGATAGTAATGTTTATGTCAGTTGTGCTGTCAGTGCAACTAATGCTCTTAGGTGCTGGGGCTTTGGGGTTGATCATATCTTTCAAGTGGGTAGCAGGTCTGTGTTTAAGTCATATATGGTGGGAGAAATAATGCAAAGGCGTGCTCCTTAGCTAACTGACTTGCATGGTTATATCGCATATCTCTTTCATATTCTTAAATTTAGTTATGTCCAGAGTTAGTCGAAGAGGTTACTTAGCACAGTACAAGGCTTTGGAGGATGAATTTTGGAAAATGATTTTCATGAGATCATGATTCAGTTTATTGAAAGTATCCAAGAAAAAGTTGGAGTCGTGGAAAAGTGCATCTTGGCATTGCAAAATGAATCAGGTAGCACAGAGGCCTTAAATACATTGAAAAGAGAATTGCACACTATAAAGGGAACTAGTGGAAGCTTTGGTCTAATGATGGGAACGACTATTTCTCACGTGTTTGAAGACTTCCTTAATAGTTGCTGTGAAAAAGAAGATGACCTTTCAGATCATGTGGACAGTTTTTTAAAGTATATGGATCTTTTGTCGGAATTTTTTGAGCATGCAAAGTTGGTCGACCCTCCAGATGATATCGCCTTCCGTAACAAGCTAGATAAGTTAATCAAATTGGATTCCGCAAGCGAGCACAGAGTGTTGATCGTTGAAAAAACTCGAGTGGTTGCCAATGTTTATAGAGAATATTTCACTGAAAAGGGGATCTTTGTTTCTATCGTTGAAAGCGGTTATCAGGCCCTCGGTAGAATTCTTAATGAAAACTTTGATAGCATCATTACTTGTTTAGAAAGCGGTGAAATTGATGGTATTAACCTGGTCCAAATTCTCGAAGTAATGAAAAAAAGACCCAAAGGGGTTATCCTTGTTACTTCAAATCAAAAATTCGAAGACACAGAAATTTTCGACAAGGTTTTTTTGAAATCCCCAAATATCACAAGCAAAATTGCTACATTTTACGATGAGAAATTTAAATTATGACCACCCGCATCAAAAGGCTCCAGCGGAGCGTTTTAATGCGGGTGGAACACCTAGAGGCGACTCCCCCAGTCGCAGGCTCATACATATTAGCCCAATTTCACCCAAACCCATTCCACAATTTCCCGAACCCTTTAAATTATAGTAATATCCATCTTAGTTTAGTTCTTTGAAATTAATCGGAATAATTCTATGGGGGTGCACTGGCTTCGACAGGTACATCAAGAAGGGTTCCGGGCGTGTCCAGGTTGGTCTCCACGGTCCTGGTAAAAAGGAGACCAAACTTTTATTTGGCGAAAACCAAATGGCTATGGCTGCCTAACAGCAGACTTTGCGGGGCCTACACCAATAACAACAAGTAGGTTAAGAGTGTCGTGAGTCACTCGCTAAACAAAGCTCTCACGAGAACAGTCGGTAAACTCGTTAAAAAACACCCGAGGTTTTCTGGTAATACAAAACCAGATAGGAGCGTCTCACTCCAAAACTCTTGAGACTACACACGTAGGCCGATTCTAATTGGGTATTTGGACGTGGGTTCGATTCCCACCACCTCCACCACAGAAAAACTAAATTAAGCTCCACCGCAGGAGCTTTTTTTATTTCAACTTTTTCAATGACATAGATTTTTTCAACACGATTAGTTCACACCACGACATCACTGGAAATCACCTGAAATAACCCCAGTTGATGTCAATTGTAGTACTCGGCCGTAGTTACCGCTAAAAAAGTGACTACAAATAGGCATGTGATTGTTCAAAGCATTTGTAGGAAGCCTTTTTGAAAGATGACGTTAACTACAAAAGCACTCTCGCTAATGTAATTTGAAACTCCACAAAGAGACCCAAATGAGCTTATAATGGTACTATGAGAGATAAAATCGAATTAACTGCTCAAGAGATTCAAAAAGTTGAGCAATTAGCAGCAAAAGGTTTGTCCGTAGGGAGCATTGCAGGCTCACTTGGGATTTCAAAATCAACTCTTGATAGAAGAATCGCTGAATCAGAAGAATTAAAGCTAGCGCTTGAGAAAGGGCGATCTTATGGAGTTACTGAAGTGGCATCCAAAGCCTTTGAAATGGCCATGTCTGGAGACTATCCTGCAATGACTATGTTCTGGCTTAAGTGCAGGGCAGGCTGGTCAGAGAAGCCACAAAATGATCTATCAGCTACAAATAAACCAATAGAAATTAATTTTGTTCAAAAGTACGATATTTGATTTGAGGCAATTGAGTCATTATAAAAAACAATCTTTAGGACAGTAGATCAGCAACATACTGCACATCTGCATCTTCAATTTGATCTAATTTACAGAGTTCGTAGAGCCTTTTTCCTTGGCCATAAATAATTAACTGATCTGGTGTCACTGCAAATGCATCAGGTAAACTTAAAAATGTTCCCCCAGTATTTCTTTCTCCAACAAATCCCAATTGAAATAAATTTAATATTTCCTGAAGTGTGCAAAGTAGTTCAGGCGGGAGTTTTTCTGGAGTGGCTTCAAACTGACTGTGATCTGCTTTAAGCAGGGTTTGATAAGGACCCTGAGATTTTTTATATGCGATATTAATAAGCACCAGCTGTTTATAGGTTAGTGTATCAAGTGTTTTTATTAAATGATGAAACTCTTGTTTTGAGAAGCCATTCTCGAATACTGCACTAGTAAAGAGATTAGAGTAAAATTTTAGCTTTTTGGCTTCAGACTCATTAATGCTGAATTTAAAAAAATCTTCAAGGATTTCCTCAATTGATGTTCTACCTGACCAAATTCCAGTAAGCTCTCCATCGTTTCTAAAGCTAATTCCATTTTTTTGCATATCATCAATCTGTATTAGTGCATGCTTCAGGGATGCTATTAACTTGGTTCTCCTGTTAGGTGTCTTGTTCTCAATGAATTGCCCTCGTATTAGGTTTTTTGTGGCTTCACCTACAATTGGAGATAGCAATGATAAGAATCCACCAGTAGCAAATAAATCTGTAAATAGAGCGACTGAAGAAGCAATACCACCAACTACATTTATTGCTGAATCCCTTATCTTCTCTTGATCCTGAATCTCTTTGATAATCAATTGAATCTCATGAGTCATCTATGTCTGCCTTTTTTATTTGCTTCAATCCAATTTTTAACGCAGCTATTAATATCTCATTTTTCTTGTACACTCTTTGGTCATCTTTAAGGCTTGAATTAAATTTTTGGTAGAGGTCATTAGCTTTGTCCATAAGCTCTTCTTTATCATCGGGAGAGACTCTAAATGAAAATTGTGGGTAATCCCCAGGGGCCTTCTTTCTTCTCATAACCACATAATAAACTTTGTTGGAATTATTGCAAGACAATATATTGCTTGACAATTTATTGCGATGCATTATACTCTGTCTATGAAAAGAGTCGCTATTTACCTCAGAGTTTCTACAGAAGACCAATCTTGCGAAATGCAAAGAAGAGACTTAGAAGCCTTTTCTAAGGCGAGAGGATGGCAAATAACCCGCATTTATCAAGATAAGGCAACTGGGCTCAATGGGAATAGAGCAGAGTTTAGATTGCTTATGAGCGACGCTAAACAGAGAGCATTTGATGTCTTGATCTGTTGGAAGATGGACAGGCTCTTTAGATCTTTAAAGGGGATGGTTGGTACTCTACAGGAGCTATCAGATCTCAATATCGAGTTTATTTCTTTAAAGGACAATATAGATCTAACTACCGCCAGTGGCAGGCTAATGGCCCATATTCTAGCGAGTTTTGCGGAGTTTGAGGCCTCATTGATTAGAGAAAGGGTCATAGCGGGACTAAATAATGCAAAGGCCAATGGAAAGAAGCTAGGAAGGCCAAAGGTTATTGATGCTGACCAGGTAATAAGGCTGAGATCTGAAGGATTAAGCCTTTCCCAGATTGCAAAGAGGATTGGGGTGACAAAATCAGCCGTTTCCAAAACCCTCAAATTTTACGGTTGAATAAACCGTTGAATAATACTGGAATCACGTGGAGTTTCCGGATGCTTAACAAGGTTGAAAATACTAATGATTTGGAAACACCAAAATATATGAGCTTTGTTTAAAATAGGACAAATCCGTTTAGTGAAACAAATTAAGTTGAGCACACATTTTTGACGATACGAGTGTGAACAAAAGCTTAAATAATAGGGGAATGTTATGTATAAGGTGCCATCAAAGCATAAAAAAATGATAACTCAAGAATTGAAAAGATTCATGCCATTGATTCATAATTTGCAGGCAAAAGGGAAGTCTTCTTCTGAAGACGATGCAAGAATTCTCTTAAATGACATACTTTCTTATGTACTTGGTTACGATAAATATAATGAACTTAAAACTGAAATGAGAGAGAAGAACAGTAGGTATGATTACGTTGTTAAGCTCATGGAAGGTCCTAATTCAAAGAAAAAAGATAAGTTTGATTTTGTTATCGAGGCAAAAGCTGCTCATATAGAGTTAAACCAGCATCACATAGATCAAACCATGTCTTACTGCCTAACAAAGGGAATGGATTTTTTCATGTTAACAAATGCTGTGAAATGGCGACTTTACATGGTTAAGAGATCAAAAAAAGAGCCTACGGCAAACCTTATTCATGAGGTTGACTTTGGTACAAACAATAGCCCTGAGTCACTAGCTGAAGAATTTTACTTATTCTCAAAAGCATCATATTTAAATAATGATTGGAAATCGGTATCTGAGCAGGTGAAAGCTACAAAAGTTGAAGATGTAGTAGCTGTAATACTGAGTGATAAAGTAATCAAATTAGTAACCAAAGAACTTTCAACCCTATCAGGCCTTAAAATAAGTGAAGACATGGTTAAAGAAATTATTGAAAATCAGATTGTGAAATCTTCAGTTGATACAGTAAATAAAAAATTACTTAAAAAGATAAATGAAAAACCAGCTAAAAAGTCTAAAGCACCCAAGAGCAGTGATACTTCTAAATCAAACTCCAGTGATGAGTGTGATAGCACTGAAGGTGAGGGAGCAACGATCCTACAATTGCCAGTCACCAATACAAGCGAGTCAACTGTTGCCAAAGATCAAGATAATCCAGAAGGATCAAGTACAGGTGAAGAAAAAAAGGCTGCTTAATATCAATCTAATTCAATTCAGTTGATAGCTTGTGAACCTTTATGTTTTTTAGCTCTGTATTAAAATAGTCTGGATGTTTTTTTTTGAAAAATTCAGCGTCGGCATATGAAATTCCATTATTATTTTGCTCATCTTCCAATAGTTGTAGGTGAACCCTCATTGAGTCACCTGATTTCGCTGCTTCAACACACTTGAGAAGTGGGCTTATATAACTTTCAATATGGAATTGTTTTTTTTGAGAATTTTTTGAACCTGAAGTGTTTTTAACAATCCCTTTTAGTGGGGGACTCAATACTGAGCGCCACAAATCATTTTTTAATCTTCTACTCCAAAGATTATCATCAGGGGTGTATTTGGGAGCACTCTCGGGCCGGTAAAAGGTATTTAGCATATTCTCATTTAAAAATTTGTTAAATTCACCTTTTTCTTGAAAAAATAGTCTTAACCACTCCATGTTTACAACAGAGCCTTGGGAGGCTTCAATTGCAGCTATTATAGTTAGGGCTAGCTTTATTGGCTTCCTTGATAAGTCGCCATGAAAAGTTGCGAATTCCCAAAAATTACCATCTTCCACTCTTGCTTTATAGTTCTTGCATTCATTGTGGAGAAAGTAGCCCCTCTGTGCTTCAATTTTAATGGCATCTTTTAGAAATTGGATCTGACTTTCATTTAACATAATAACGCTCCCAGTAATTAATCGGCAACTCATCCGACTCCACAGACGACACTTCAAGCATTATGTTTAAAAAGTACTTACGGCACTAATAGCACAAAGATGTCTCTAAGTGAATAAGTGCTCAAAGTTTTGAAGGTAAGTTTATAAACCTTTGAAATATATCGAATTAAACAAGTTACAAATAAATGTAACCAGGGTCTTTAGTACCAAGGAGGAATCATGCATGCCATGAAAGGGTCGTTATTTAGAAATGTTGAGGAAAAGGTATCATTCCAGGAATTAGAGTTTGCTTACGATATGTTGCGCTTGGAGCTGTATAAGTTATACGAGAGAACGCAAACAAGACACGAGGCAAAAATTGTTAAAGAGATTCGAAAGCACTACTCAGGTGAAATCTTGACCTCTTTTTGGATCGGAAACCGGAACGTTGATATTTTCATTCCTGGCGTTAAGGGTGAAGCTCCAGAGGTAAATAATGCTGATCATTTTTGGTCTCCAAGAGTTTTTAAGGGGCTGGCAATTGAAATTGATGGAGAGATTCACAATACAGAATTTAAAATGAAAAAAGATAATTCTAAGTATCGTCAACTTCATAAACTCGATATCGCGCTACTAACTATTGAAAATAATGATATCAATTTGGAAGGTACACGTAGGATGATTTCTCAAATTCCTACGCTGGAAACTCTATCATTTAGGCCAAGAAAGAGACTGCTTAGAGATGTATATATTATAACTTTACTCTCTCATTACAAGCACGAGCAGATACTAGAATTGTTTGATGCAGAAAATGGAAACCTGTTAAATCAATGCCGAAAAGTGCTCAAAGGCTAGTAGGAAAATCATGAAAAAAAAAGTAGAAGGTAGAGAGAAAGATGCGGGAGTGTTTGAGAAAGAATTTCTCAATTCTGATGAAGCAGCTAATTACTTGAGTATTTCAAAGTTTAGGCTATACAACTTAACAAGTTCCGGTCGGCTCCCATATATGAAGTTCTTTAGAAGTAATCGCTACCGTATTGATGACTTGAGAAAGCTATTGATGGCAGAGCCTAGAGGTTAATAAGATGATCAAATTCGAGAAAGCGACTAAAACTTATAGCGTTTCTTTTAGTAAGAGGCACCCTGTAACAAGGAAACCCTATTCGCTTAGGCGTAAGGCAATAAAAACAAAAACAGAGGCCAATCAAGTTTACGCGAGTCTCATCGTTGAAGTGCACAAGAAGTTCAAAGAAACTGTTGTCCCAAATTGGTCCACTCTTGTTAAAGAGTACATTGAAGCTCTTGGGCAAAGAGATATTTCAAAAAAAACCATTGAAAGCTATTGGCTTGGTTTAAGGGCTCATACCTTTAATGATTGGGGTAATAGGTTAATTGATTCCATAACGTCAAAAGAAATTAGAGAGCTGATACCCATAAAAGTTGGAAATAGATCAGCAAGCCATCAAAAAAATGTTCTAAAATACATTAGAAGTGCTTTTGAATACGCCCTTGAGGCTGGTTATATTGATCGAAACCCAACACCAAAGATGAAATTTAAGATAGGCGACAAGATCAAGTCTGCATTAACAGAATCTCAGGTTAGGACACTATTAACGCAGGCAAAACTTGTCGATATTGAGTGGTATCCAGTTTGGGCGATGGCACTTTATACGGGTATGAGAAATGGAGAGTTATACGCTCTCACTTGGGACAAGGTTGATTTAGAAAGCCGCCGTATAAAGGTTGATTCTTCATGGAGCAAACAAGACGGTTACAAAGATACTAAAAGCGGGGATGACCGGATAGTTGAGATCGCCCCTAACTTAATCTGTGTTCTTAGAGAATTGAAAATTAAAAACTCTGATTCTAATTTTGTTCTTCCCCGAATTGATAAGTGGGATAGGGGAGAGCAGGCACGTGAGTTGAGAAGGTTTTTAGAGGGCGTAGGACTTCCTAGGGTTAGATTTCACGATTTAAGAGCCACCTGGGCGACCATAATGCTTTCAAAAGGGATAGCGCCTATAAAGGTGATGATGGCCGGAGGTTGGAAAGATCTTAAGACCCTTCAAATATATGTGAGAAAGTCAGGGGTGAGTATTTCTGGGATTTCTGATTGCTTAAAGCTCCACGACCCTTCAACTACCGCAGCAAGTCTTCTAAGTTTTAAACTGTAAGAAATGTGTAAAGTATTCAAATTACTAGAGTAAGAAACATCGTGTAGTCATTTGTATTCTTTCTAAAAATTAACTGAACAAAATCAGACAGTTAAAATACAATCACCACCTCAGTGAAAACTTGGTGGAAAATGTGACGTACTCAATTGTCCCAACAAAGAACTCTACTATTCCTGGTAGCAAGCACTCCGTTTACGAATTAGTTCACCCGGTTTTTAGGTTGAACGAACAGGGTATTCCTATTGAGCTGATAGGTTCATGTGCCCAGATTGCCAGAATGGGGATATATTTAACTGCTGCTCACCTTTTTCCTATATTTGAAAGTTTAAATGGAGAGAGGAGGAAGCCAGAGATTTTACAGAGACGAATTCTCCTTAGAGAAGAAGATAATCGAATAGGGATATTTAAAAGAAATAACCTCGAATCTTTTAGCTTTCATAAAGCTCACAGCGTGAATGTCTTTTTCCATCACGACATTGCTATCATACATGTAATACATGATTCACCTGATCCTTTACCCCCTGGACCTCGATTGCCTATCAAAGAGGACGTGGCTAAAGGCGCAGGCATCACAGTACTTGGTTACCCCGCTAGTTCAAATCAGTTCAAAGTAGAATGTGATGAAAATAACAAGATCAAGGTTGTTCATTTCACACCTTCTATGGTGAAAAGTGAAGGAAAAGTCGTCGACCTTCATCCGAATGGGGAAAGCAACAGCATTTGCTTTTTTCCAACAATTGAATCAGACGCTAAAACAGAACCTGGACATAGCGGTGGCCCAGTAATGACCAATGATTTTGGACTAATTGGGATATGCTCATCATCCTTTGACGATGGAAATTCTCAATTTGCTTGGATTTCCAAAGTTCTAGATGAAGAATTTTCTTCACCAGGGTTAAGCATCACTGCTGAAGATGGAACCCAGACAAACTGTACGAAAATTACACTTCGAAAGTTGATGGAGAAAGATATTTTAGGCACCATCTAGGGCTCCACCACTGCTACTATGCATAACAGTGGTGCATCACCCACTAATAGAAAAACTTTTTCATTGCGAGCCCTTAGAAACAATTAATTAAATTTTTAGTTTTTTGTAACTCATTGGAACTAAGTAGGAATCAGTACTTGTGAATACTCTTGTAATAATCGAGTCGCAAATTACAAATAATAAGGTATAAAAATAAACATGAGTGAACTAACTTTTACATTATTAGAGAATGGGCTCGATTATTTACAGTCTGCTGTAGAGCACTTGGAGTCCAAAGAGGAGCGTAGGTTAAAATACGCGATTAGAGACTTATTCTCAGGGATATCACTAGCTTTTAAAGAGCGATTGGCTAATGAGTCTTGGTGTTTATTATTTGAAAATGTAGATGAGGCTGATGAAAAAAAGTTAGTATCTGGTCACTTTCAGTCAGTGGCATTTAAGAACTGTATTTTGAGATTGAACCAACTTGAAGAAGAAATGATAAGTGAAGAATTTGAAAATATCTTGTATGTTCTAAGAGATAAAAGAAAAAATATTGAACACTATGCCATTTCAGACAACGTAAATTCTTTAAGAAGCCTTTCCTATAAAGTTTTAAAATTCACCTTGGGTTTTATTTCAAATAAGCTAGAGGTTGAGGGTTCGGAGTATTCTACTTCAATTTCTAAATTAAGAGAAAAAATAATTTCATATGCTTCGTATCGGAAAAAAAGACTTATAGAAATTAAGGGTAAGTTGGATGAGTATGATGTCATTTTTAAATGCCCCGAATGTTTTAATGAAACTTTCCCTCTATGCACAGAAAATAGAACGTGTCTTTTTTGTTTTCATTCTGAAGTAGATGGAGAGTCCCTTGCCTACAGTTATAGGTCGAACGTATTACATATTAGTTCATATGGCATAGCAAAAGGTCGTCAAGATGAAGTGCTGGAAAATTGTTTAGAGTGTGGAACGGAATCTTTAATTCTTGGTTTTGATGATGATGGCCATATTTGCTTTGAATGCTCTGAAGTCTATTCTCACGATTCAATCGACTGGTGTAGTAAGTGTGGGCAAATAAAAAGTGGTAGTACTGAAGAATCTATTTGTTCTGATTGCTGGGATAACATAATGGACAAAGATTAATCACCATTGAGAAAAGTATAAGGTGCCAGGAGGAATACGGGCTGTGTCTATTACTTTGTAGTTAACCGTAGTTCTTTGCAAGACTGAGCATAACAAAAACAACAAATTAGAAGTACTCCACCACCTCCACCGTTCCTCCTCTCCCCTAAGCTCTTGTAATCAAATGCCAGGCGAGACCTCAAGAATTGAAGTTATTTTGGGCACCCTATGTTTTTTTTTCATGTCTATTTATATCCACTTTAAATCTGCGATAATTGAGTCAAACAGAAACTTTCCAAATTAAATATTATTTTGGGATGTCACAATAAGCTGGGGGGCTAAAAAATGTATAAATTTATTTTCACGAGTCTATTAATGGGGCTAATTAGCAATGCTTTCGCAGAAGATAGATATAACTGTAGTCTTTCTTATATGGTTAAAGATAGTGGTGAAATAGTTCAGAAGATATACAATACTTTTAATAGTATTACACCAACAGAAAAAAACGAAATAGAAGACAATACTCCCATCTTTTCAAATGATCAGTATGCAATGTATTTCTTTAAGTATAGTGAAACGTATGCAGAGTTTCAGTACGACAGAGTTCCTCCTGTTGCATTTAAACCAGGAGATGGAAGTTTATCTGTTAGGTTTCTGGCAGAAGATGGATTTACAGTAGAAAAACTTTACAACGTGGTATTTGATAAAGGTCAAAGGGGAATTTCTCATAGCTCTTTTGATGAAAATCACTCAATTGAGCTTCAGTGTTTTAAAATCTCTAATGGTGAATAGATAGCTGTAGTAATCTGTAGTACTTTTCAAAATGTGAGTCTTTAATTTTGGAGAGTTATGGCATCTCCACCACCTCCACCATTCTGCTGATTGTAAAATCAGCTCTTTAACTTATGTTCATTTCATTTCACATTTACTCACTAACTCTATAGAAATATTGGGTTTATACCTTTTTTACATTTCATTTTGTTTTAGTTTGTTTAATTTAAAATGTTATATTGGTGTGTACTGTGGAGGGCCTTGGTAGTGTACTGCTATACAAATGCAAATGTGAGAAATCTGTTAAGGGAATTGAGGTTGAAAAAGAATTTAACCCAACAAAACGTTGCGGATTGTATGAAAGTTACAAAAGGCTATATTTCTCAAATTGAAAATGGTCGGACTAAAATACCGAAGTATAGAGTGTTAGTGATGATTTTAAGTGTATATGGAATAAAACCTAAATATTTTGAATATTTACTTGATAATAAAATCTACTGAATTTTATAAAATGAAATCCCTAATTATTTTTCCTAAAGTTGACCGAGTGTTGTCTAACATCAGAAAATATTAACAGGCAATGACCCCAGAGGGGTTAAGTTCAGGAGATTTTTTTTATGGGCAACTGTATATCTGAGGAAAAAAAAGACGAAACTTTAATGAAGTTTTTAGCTACCGGAAGTATAAAAGCAACTGTGAAGGAAGTGGGACTTGCAAGAAATACTGTACGTAAGATTGTAAGTGGTTTTAGCAGTCCAATAGTCACCCGGGTAAGTGCCATTTAACGGCCTAAAAGTCACCCACCTCACATTTTGATATGACACGAAG
>JABIHA010000130.1 GCA_018649885.1 Bacteriovoracaceae bacterium | reverse complement strand
TTGACAAAAGTCCAGTCTGCAGCCACATCAGCAATCCAGTTACTGTCAGCATCGTATGATGAGGCATATAAAAGATCAGTCTGGTCAGCAGTTAGAGTATTAGTATCTAATTCACTTCCACCAGACCCGGCAGCATCATTAATTTTGATCGAGGCCTGAGCACCGACATTAATTTCGATACCAGCGACGGTAGTCCCAGTATCGTCTGTGTCCCCTCCAAAGCTTGCCCTAATGACAGCGTGATCTGCAGCTGAAGTTGTGACATCTGCATTGAAAGTAACACTTGTGGCAGCGGATACAGAATTGACACTGGCATTGAATGAGCCTTTATCATTGATAAAAGTCCAGTCTGCAGCGACATCAGCAATCCAGTTGCTGTCACCGTCATATGAGGAGGCATATAAGAGGTCTGTTTGATCAGCAGTAAGAGTATTGGTGTCTAATTCACTTCCACCAGATCCTGCAGCATCATTTATTTTAATTGAAGCCTGTGCCCCAACACTCACCTCAAAGCCTGCATTCACATCCCCTGTATCATCAGTATCACCACCGAAGCTAATATGAATGACTCCGTGATCGGCAGCTGAGGTTGTGACATCTCCATTGAAGGTGACGTTTGTGGCACCAGAAACTGAATTGACAACAGAGGCATTAAAAGAGCCTTTATCATTGGTAAAAGTCCAATCTGCAGATACATTGCTAATAAAATTATCGTCAGCATCGTAAGATGCTGCCCAGAGGTTTTTGGTTTGATCGGCAGTCATTGTGTGGGTGTCTATTTCAGCTCCACCAGATCCTGTAGCATCGGTAATCTTCACCGCTGCTTGAACCCCAACTGAAACCTCAATCCCTGCAATTGCAGTCCCCGTATCATCAGTGTCTCCGCCAAAGCTTGCCCTTACCACACCATGGTCGGCAGCTGATGTCGCATTTTCTGCGTTGAAAGTGACACTACTTGCAGCTGAGACAGAATTGACGCTGGCATTGAAAGATCCTTTGTCATTAACAAAAGTCCAGTCCGATGCCACGTTTGCAATCCAGTTTCCATCAGTATCATATGAAGAAGAATATAGACCAACTGTTTGGTCTGCATTCATACTATAAGTATTGAGCTCCGTTCCACCTGATCCAGCAGCACCATTGATTTTAATATTTGCTTGAGCACCAGCTGTAATTTGAAATCCTGAGTTCACGTCCCCGGTGTCATCTGTATGGCCACCAAAGCTTGCTCTCATAACACTGTGATCAGCTGCTGAAGTTGTGACATCTGCATTGAAGGTTACACTTGCTGCAGCTGATACTGAGTTAACACTAGCGTTGAAAGATCCTTTGTCATTAACAAAAGTCCAGTCTGATGCCACGTCTGCAATCCAGTTTCCATCACCATCATACGAAGAAGAATATAAAGTATCTGTTTGGTCAGCGTTTAATGTATTGGTATTCAGCTCAACACCAACGGAGCCAGAATTGTCATTGATTTTAATACTTGCTTGAACACCTGGGTTAATAGTGATGTTTCCAGTGCTATCATTAAACGTGCTAACACTCATATCTACAATTTCAGTACCAGTGACATTGGCATCAAAAGTCGTGGACTTACTAGGCCCGACAGCAACAACACCTTTGGCATTTTGAATTGCCCAAGTCACGGTGACATTTCCAAGGAAAACATTTGAGCTATTATAGGCAGCTGCATGAAGAGTGATAGTATCATCTGCGGTCATGGTACCTGTGGTGTACTCACTTGTACCACCTGCACTGGCCTCAATTCTCATGTAGGAAGATGCTGCTATAATCTCGGCTTCAGTTTCTGGCATTTTTTCTACACCACCGCCACAACTGGTAGCGTCTGGAAAAAGAGCGCATAGATCATCGTCCTTGGCAAATTTGGCATTAAAGTTACAGGCAACAAGAAGCCCTACGATCAGTATGTGAGTAAGTCGTAGTGCAATTTTAAAATATAGTTTTTTCTTGTTATTGGTCATTCGCTCAATGTTCCTCTTTATGTGACCACATATAAATAGTTTAAGCCCGTTAATTATAAGGGATTTTCAAAAGAAGGCTGATAGCCTATTCCAAGCTATTGATGGCCTGAAAATTCAATAAATTTTGTATGGAAAATCGCCAAATTTTGATGGCAAAAGACTAGTAGGGTTTGCTGACACGTAAGTCTGCTATGTCCTACTGAGCAGAAATGCGGGCATTATTAAAGACCATTGACGTGAAAAAATACGCCACGTCCTTTGGGGAAGTAGAACCAAGACATAGGTTTGAAGTTGAGAGCATTAAGATCTCTTCCCAATTGGGTTGAGTTTTGGTCTAAAAATGTCTTTTTATTTCCCATAAAAGTTCCAAAATAGCCCTTTCCTTCAAATATTGCTGGCACATACTCACCACCAACAGTGTGGCTGAAATAAGAGAAACTAAACTTTATGGCCGGAAGGATACCTACGCCAAATATTTTTTGCTTAAATACATTTGAACCTTCTGAAATTGACCATTCCCCAACTAATCCTTTTTTGGAAATATTAATATTTGAGACTGATTTTTTACCCATTTTCCAAATTTTGTTCCCTACTTCAATAGGATATTTTTTGTCGAGATAGATCTTTAAAATCAAAAGCTTTATTCCATTTTTTTCTAACCCTAAAACATCTGCTGTATTTTCAAGTTTTGAATATCCTGTCTTAAATTTAGTCGCTTTAAAAAACTCTGACCATTTTCTGGCCACACTATATTTTTTAAACTCATCATAGATAGCTTTATTTTCTGCAGTTGCCACAACTATGGCCACTTCACGATATGGATTTAATGATGCTTTTTTGTAGTTTAAAACATACAAAAAAACGGGGGATCTCTGTGCCGGAAAAGGTAGGGCCCAAAGAGTTTTCGTTGAGCCATGAGTTTTAAGTTCCTGATCTATTATTTTTTGAACAGAAGAAGTATCGGTAGTTCCCATATAGGTGATATTTTCTAAAACACATGCATGGAGTGGAAGTGCTACACTGGCTGCTCCATACTTTGCATCTTTCATTACTTCTTGGTGATTTTGTGGGAAATTATGAAACAGATCCGCACCGCAAGTTTCTTTTGAATATAATTCAGTGGTCAAAAGTAGAGTCGAAAACAAAAGAAAAAATATATATTTCATAACCTGCTACCTCAGTTATTAATGGTAAATCCGTTGCTGCCTTCTACATATTACCTAGCATTTGAAGTCGTCAATATTTATCAAGTAAAAGTGGTTCATGGATCAGGACCTAAATTTAAATTGTAACCCAGTAAGGAAATTCCGTAAGATTTGAGCTTTGCATTCTCGATAGTTTTTGTGACTAGGCTTTCTAAAAAAGGCACTCAATTCATGTTTGCTGACTCGTAGGTCTGCTAGCTCCATAATCTTTATCACATCTTCTGACTTAAGGTTAAAGGCGATAGTTAATTTTTTGAACACAATGTTATTGGTTAAATCCTTTTCAGGTTTGGGTTGTTCGCCCTCCCTTTTTCCACGCCTATCAATAATCAAACCATTTAAAAAAGTTGCAAGCTCTACGTCCTTGCAACTTTGATAATCGGAGTCATCATCTTTTTTTAACCAATTGCTTACTTTCTCTCTTGATACCTCAAAATCTGCGAATCCAAAGATTTCTATCATCCTTTTATCACTGAGATCTAAAATATAGCGAACTCGTCTTAAAACATCATTATTCAACATAAGAGACTTTCCTTTGCTCGGAATCTAGCACTGTTTTTACTCAATTGCATTGTTAAGCTTATGGCCTAATAAACAGAAATGCAGAGCATTATGAAGGGTCCAGAATCGACGTGCCTAATCGGTCAAGTTTATGTAAATAACCATATGACTAAGTCTAAGGGCCTGCACCCTCGAAACATACATAATCAGAGATACGACTTTGATGCTTTAATAGAATCCTCTTCAGGCCTTTCTGAGTTTGTATTCACTAATCAATATGGTGATAAAACTATTGATTTCTCAAACCCTAATTCTGTCTTGGCATTAAACAGTGCACTACTTTCTCATTTCTACCAAATTGAGAGTTGGTCAATCCCTCAAGGCCGTCTCTGTCCACCTATTCCTGGAAGGGCCGACTATATTCACTATTTAGCAGATCTTCTAGATCTTACTAAACCCCAAAAAGGGCTAGATATTGGCACCGGGACAGGATGTATTTATCCCATAATTGGCGCCAGTGTTTATGGTTTTAAATTTGTGGCCACTGATATTGATAGCAAATCCATTGAGTCTTCAAGAAAAATTATTAATTCTAATCCACAATTAAAAGACCAAATTGAGCTTCGTCTGCAAAAGTCTCCGGCCAATATTTTTAAGAACACCATTCAGGGAAAGGAAAAATTTGATTTCACTATATGTAATCCTCCTTTTCATTCATCTTTAAAAGCCGCTTCCAAAGGGACTGAACGCAAAAGAAAAAATCTCATCAAAAATAAACAAAAAAAAGGCCATGATACCAATCAAATAAAAGAAGGCTTAAATTTTGGAGGGAAAAATGCTGAGCTTTGGTGTCCAGGAGGTGAGCTTAAATTTATTGGAAATATGATTACCGAAAGCATTTTATACCAAAACCAAATTAAGCTATTCACGACTCTTCTTTCAAAAAAAGAGCACTTAAAGAAGCTTTATCAGCTGCTAAAAAATGCAGGTGCCAAAGACGTTAGTACCATTCAGATGCATCATGGACAAAAAGTCAGTCATATACTCGTTTGGAAATTTCATTAAGCTTCTATTAGTTTTTGCTTGATTTTGTCTAGATTTTGCTCCAAACACTTGTCAGCCTATCTCCTTGTATTTTACTTATTACCTACCAGGAGTAGAGTATGAGATTGTTAGTCATTTTTTTTGCAATTATGAGCATTTTAAATCCACCACTTTTTGCTAAGAGCAAGAGCTTTGCTCGCATCAAGCGGGGATGGGCCATGGCACGTGCTTCAAGATTTGAAATATCAACTAATACCCCTATCGAAGGCCTAGTGCACACAGCAAGTGGAATATTCAATACAAAACATATGGGACACCACTTGGTTGCATCTATGGATGTTGATCAATCTAATGGAAATGTTTCAATTCCGGCCCATGTGATTACTTATGAAGTAGATATTCCCGAGCTTTTAGGGACCTATGGAAGCTATTCAGTAGGTCGCGAGCAAGTTATTGTCTATGCTGACTTTCCAGCAACGACTGGTTTTGGGATTGTACCAGGCGCCAATGAGTGTTTTGATAGCTATACCACTTTTCCTGTCAAAACTGATTTATTCATAAAGACTCCTCTTAGTTTTCTACTTAGTGCTTATATAGAAGAATTCACCCCTCCAGATGATGGAAATGATTACTCTAACACGCCAAATAGATTGGTGATGTCACCTCTTGCACCAAAAGCGCCACTCCGAAATATCTCGTGGCTTGATACAACTTTTTGTACAGTAGCTAAGCCTGATATTGGCAAACTGACCTATTCACTTCTATTTATCTATGGTCCAGACCCAAAGGGTGTTTACTACACTTTCGAAGCAGAGGGAGAATGGTCCATTGAAGTGCGTGATTGGGAGGGAGTTGCCTACTTCAGACACACAAAATCAGTTGTTACCCCTGGCTACAATTTACTCAGTATTTCTAACACATCACCTCTTACTCGCAGAAAAATCCCGATAACCGTAACTAGTGGTGGTTACACGGCTGCTTTAGGACAGGCAGTCCCGTCGCTAGGGTCAGCTCCTGCTCATAATTTAAAAATTAAGCTAGCAAATGGAGAAATTGTCGATCGCCATTTTCCAAACTTAGGAACCCTCGCCATCGCCCATTGGCTCAGAAATCTTCCTAGCTCTGGACACACTCCCAATGCGAAACTCCCTTTTACTGATAGTATAGGTGCCTTTAGTTGGAATGAAGATCTAGGCGCACTTGGAGATTGGACAGTTGGACTGTCTTTGAATGAAGCCGATGAAATTACTGGAAGTGATTGGCCACTATTTTAAGTGCAAGCTGATTATTCCGAGGCGGAAGTTACCAACCTTCAATTCACGGCGGAGTAAAGCCTGGGGTTGTTGATCACTACAGGCTTCACCAGTAGAAATGGTGTTGAAATCTATTTTTCGTCTTGGTTCGCTAATTTAATGTGAATGGCAATCATTCCTTTTGGGCCTTGGCTTGCCTGAAACTGAACAAAGTCATCATCATAAATAGTTTCGCCGCCTAAAGCAGATGCATGGAAGAATAAATCCTCCATATCGGCGTCAGGGCTAATGAATCCAAAACCTTTTTCTTCATCAAAGAATTTGACTGTTCCGGTAATAATGGCAGCTTGATCTTTTTCATTAGTTTGGTTTTCGCCCCAAACAATTTCATGAATAGACTTAACTTTATCGCCCTTGTGGATTTTTTCTAATTTTTCTATTACGGCTTCTTCACTTTTGGCCTCGACTAAAAGATTAGCTCTTTTTCTTTTTTTCGTTTTTTCGGTATCGTATTTAACAAGTTCAACTTTTATCTTCATCGCATTAACCTCGGAATCTTTTGGTATAGTTACCTCAGAAAAGCTTCAATAAATACAAAAATCATATGGTGATAGCGGCAAACACTTATCTATCTAATTTCACAGAGCAATTCCCCTAAAAAGCAGGGCAAATCGAAGATAAATCCACCGATTATGTTGGACATAATTAGTTTAAGTTTTTATCCTCTTTAACCTAGAAACCCCACTAATAAGAAATTTATCGCATTGGAGAAATAGATGATAACAATTTACGGCTCACCGAGATCAAGCTCTGGAAGATGTTTTTGGACATTAGAAGAGGTCGGAGCAGAATATGCCAACAAACCTGTAGACTTTAAAGCAAATGAGCATAAATCAGAGGAATTTTTAAAAGTTAATCCAAACGGTAAAGTGCCAGTACTTGTAGATGGTGATTTTACCATTTGGGAGTCCATGGGCATTAATCTATATCTAGCTGAAAAGTACAAGCCTGAGCTTCTTGGTACCACTCCAGAGCAAAAAGGGCTTTCTTACCAATGGAGTATCTGGTCAATTGGTGAACTTCAACCTCCTTTGATTGAAGCATTTATACAATTAGTATTTGTTCCAGAAGAAAGAAGAAGTGAAGAAGTCATTGAAAAAGCAAAGGCAAAATTGCCATCGCTTTTAAACACAATCGATACCACATTGTGTAATTCTAAATACCTTGCTGGTAGCGTTTTCACATTAGCTGACTTAAATACAGCAAGCGTTGTAGAAATTTGTGACCTCATAGGATACTCACTCGAAGAGTATAAAAATATCAGTGCTTGGCGTGGTGCCATTTCTGAGCGTCCTGCCTTCGCAAAGTATAAAAAACTATGTGAATAATTTGGATTTAAACGATAGATTAAAAAAGATTGCCACTCTTCTCAATAAATACTTACCACTACTCTCTCAATCGGATTTAGATGTAATTCAGGGCAAGAGAGTAGATCATAAGTGGACCAACGCTCTTCTAGAATTAAATAGCAGCGAATTAACTCGTTTCGATGCTTTTAGGGAACACACGTTATTACAAGATAGTGAATGGCTTCAGCTCACTAGTGATATTGAAGAATTGTCGAGATTTAAAAGGTCAGCAAAAAATCAAAATGAAGTTAAAGCATTTGGAAATATTAAAAAGCAGCATGAATTAAATCAACTCTATTCATTTCTTGACCATGACAGAGGAAGATCTATTGTTGATTTCGGGGGCGGAGTCGGCAACCTGGCCTATTTTTTAGAGGGACATCTTTCTATGGATGTAACTGTTCTCGAAAAAGATTTAGCACTGGTTGAAAAAGGTCGCTCAAAATTAAAAAAGTTGAATAGTCGAGTTAACTTCACCCATTGTCATGTTTCAAATGATGAAGCTGGCCCAAATATTTCAAACTCTGAGCTTGCCATTGGACTTCACACTTGTGGAAATTTTGCTACCGATATGTTTCGAATCTGTATAGACAATAGGATGAAAAAAATCATCAACTTTGGCTGCTGTTACTCAAAAATCAAAGACAATGACTACAATTTATCGAGTGCTAGCGACAGCTCTTTGCACCTCAACCAGAGGGCCCTCTCAAGCGCTACTCAATCTTTTAATTGTGTGCCAGTTGAGTTTTATGAATACCGAAAAAAGATTATGAACTATAAATTCTCATTTTATCACTGGTTGTTCAAAAGCTATGACCATTTAGGCTTTTGCTCTATGAGTAATGCTAGGAACAGCCTTTACAAGAATAAATTCAGCGATTACCTCGAAATTTGTTTAAAGAAGTATTTTCCTGAAATTGCAACTCCGGGTAAAGAGATCGTTCAACAGTTTTACGAAAGTGAGGCCAATAAAAATCTCAATGATTACTTGTCTGTCTTTTATGCAATTCAAAGATACTTAGGAAAGCTAGTTGAATTGTATATTCTTTGTGACCGGGCCCTTTTTCTTCAAGAAAAAAATTACTGTGTAGAAATCGTTGAGGTTTTCGACCCAAGTATTTCTCCTCGCAGTTGTGCAATCGTTGCTTTAAAAAACTAATTGTACGACTATCTTTTAATTCTCAACTAGAATTACCAATTACAGATGGTACTTTCTTTTTGCCTTAACCGAATAAAAGCGATTCAACTCTGGACAATAGGCCGTTAACTTTCCACCGCTAAAACAATGAGTATCAATCTGAAGAACACTTCCCGCAAGAGCACGACGAGGATTTTTGTATGGGGTATGCCCAGAAATTAAAGTCTTTCTACCAATTCCCATTACTCCATGGTGATCCCGATTCCAAAAGATACTGTAGCAAGATTTTTTAATATCTTTATTGAGTCGTACTTTACCTTCAAAATATTTTTTAACACTATCAAAGTCACTTTTCTTTGGTAGTGCATGGGTGACAATGAAAGATTTCGCCTCATAAAAAAGGGGAAGTTGTGAAAGGTATTTAATGTGATCAGGAGATAGGTTTTTATAACAAGGCCCTCGCAGATTTACCCCATAGCTTTGAAGGGTCTCAATACCTCCCTGGGACAACCAAAATGCTTTAAGTAGAACCGGATGCTCTTCCCGAGTAAGACTCTTTGCCCAGCGACTCGACTGATATAATTCACTCGGTGAGTTGGAATAACTTGGAGCTCTTAGTTTATTTTGTTGAAACCAAGTTGAATGTTCATCCCTTAGGTATCTAATAAAATCAAGTTCATGATTGCCCATCACTGCTTGATGATGTCCAAGCTTTTTTCCATCCATAAAATGTTGAACAACTTCTTTAGACTGTGGGCCTCTATCAATTAGGTCCCCTACCGAAACTACTGTAAACTTTCGTTTCTCTCTGGCTGCTGCTCGCTGAATTTTGTCCTCAAGTAACAAAAGTTCCTCAAAGCAGCCGTGAATATCCCCAATTACAAAATGTAGCATGAGCTTAATGGTACATTAAGCATGCATATAAGTGCAAACACCCGCATTAATTAGTTTATTTTTATTAAGTGCTGGATGCCTGAATTTTACAGTTGATCGGGATCTGCTTGTGAAAATCTGTCCCTCGGACACTCCGAAATCCAGTGGTCTAAATTTGCAAGTAAAACAGGCTTATCTTGAGGTAGTATCCCTGCTAGTTGATGAAGATTGGAAACGTGATTTGCCCGAAAAATGATGCGTCCCTTTTGTGGGTTGATCTGAGAAATAATATCTCGCATTTCCAAAAGCAGCTCCCTGTCCGATAATTTTTGCCACGAATCTCTCTCGCTCATGCGGGCATAAGGTGTGCCTGGAATAGGAGTGGTGGTTAAAAAAGAAAAATACTCAGGACTCATTTTAGAGATGGCCTTCGCCGTATCAGTGCAGTGAGCTTCACTAAATTTTGTCCCTCCCAGTCCTAGCATAGCGATGACAGAGAGTTTAAATCCCGCTGCCCTCACTTTTTGGCCAGCATCAACCATATCACTGGAGGTATTTCCTTTAACTACTAACTTTAAAACCTGATCATTTCCCGACTCCATCCCCAGATAGGCGATGGACAGTTTTTTGCTGACAAGTAATTTCAATTCATCATCAGTTTTCTTAAGTATATTTTCAGCAGTGGCGTAAATGCCTATTCTTCGCACGTCAGGAAAATATTCACCAATTTCGTCTAAAACTTGTGTTAGTAATTCCATAGAGCTGCCAAGAGCATCTCCATCACACAAAAATATTTTCTGAGGTGTCATATTTGTTTGATCAGAATACCACTTGGCCTTTTTTATATCACTCGAAATCTCTGAGATAGAGCGTTCACGATAGACCTTGTCAGCATACATAGCACAATAGGTGCACTTATTGTTACTACAGCCCACTGTAACCTGAATTAGCAGGCTTCGAGCTTCTGAAGGTGGTCGATAGATCCTGCCTTCATATTCTATGGGAACTCGGTACATTTAAGCGCGTCCTCGATTTAATTTCCTAGCTTCTTTTCTCTTTAATTTCAAAGGCACTTTTTTGTCCTTAGAAACTTTCTCTGTTGCTGTTGAAAATGCAACCGGGCTTAAATCTAGTAAATTCTTATTTAAAAATTTCCAATACTCTTTAGGATAGGCACGTGATAGCTCTCTTAAATTCCACCCTATTGCCTTTTGTAGGTAGTAATGATTATTTTTCAAATGAGGCAGGACGAGTGCGATGATGTCTTCAAACTTTAATAGCACCCTCTTTGGATTGTAATAATAAAGCAGGCTCACAATGGCCATTCTATTTTTCCAGGGAGATCTTTGTTTAGACCATTTTTTAAATTCAGGGTAAACCTTATCTGGTGCTTCACTTAAAATATCACAATATATTGAGGCCAACATATCGGCATGGGCCCAATTTTCAATGGAAGCCGCCCAAGTCTTGAGCAGTGGCCAATATTGGTACAATGAATGTGTTTTCTTTGCTTGGAACTTTTTAAAATGTGAAATGGCCAAATGACCTATTCCCATATACTGCGTTTTCTTAAAAATATAAGACCAAATCCTTGCTTGATCTTTAAAATCATAGTCTGAAAACGAATACCCACTCCCAATTGATTTTGAAAATTTTTTTTCATCTAAATTGTATAAGCGGTACTTAGTTTTGTAGTTATTTTCTTGTAGATATTTTTCTCGCTCTCTATTAAGCGGCTTACCAGAATTTAGGTAAATTTTGGTGACTTCAAGGTGATATTTCTCTAAATTCCCTAGGTTTTTCATTTAAATCTTTTAACAATTGTCTAACAAAATGGAAAATGGAAAATGGAAAATGGAAAATGGAAAATGGAAAATGGAAAACATGCATTAAAGATACCTTCCCATACTTCATGCATTAGTATATTACTAAAATCACGAAAATAATTTATACTTTTAAATAAAAATCATTTACCCAAAGTTGTAAGTATAGTTCTTTTCGCGCACCTTCCCAAATTTATCCCAGGAATTAGAATCATTTTTTTGTTTTAATGTATCCATGGAGAAATTATGAAAAAAACATTATTAGTGGTATTTACATTAAATTTATTAGCCTCATCTGTCGCAATATCTAAAGGAATTTATCTCAATGAAAGTGGAAATGAAGTTGGAGAAATAGACTCTATTGAATATGATTGTGACAAAGAGTCTGAGTGTGGCCTTAAAGTAAGACTTGATGATGATCAAGAACTTTCGTTTTTTCAATTAGAGAAAGCTGATCTCCGAGATGTCGCTGAATTTTTAAACAAGATACACAGCGATTCTTCATCATATGAATTAACTATAACCCAAAATGAAGATATCGTTAGAGTTTCGACCAATTATTCGAGTGTTAAATTGTGTGGTTACCTAGGTATTGAATGCACATTAGACCAAAGTTGGACGCATAATTATCAAACCTCTGATTCTCAAATGGAATAAGGTGAATAAAAAGACCTGTATTGAGTGGTATCTTTTGTCAGCATGTCTTTAACTGCTGTGCTCAGAAAAGATATCACCCTCCCATTTTCAAGCCTCAACCTAATTTAGCTTGAGAAGTAGGATCTTCAAAGCGGTTAAAACGCTTTGAAACGATCTCTTATGTCTATGCGGGTGAACACAGCTTTCATTCGTCCTGCAGGATATATTTCATCAGTTAAGAAGCTCTTCATCTCATCAAGTTCGGACTCAGAAACTAGCCTAGTCCAAAACTTACTTGATGCATCCCATGAAAATCCGCTGCTTTTCAGTAAATCCTTTGACTCAAATGGAGCTTTAACACAATCAACTTTTACTTGCTTTATTTTTGCATTTGATAAAATTTCTTTTAAATAATCGCCTTGTAATAAAATATTCGCAAGAGCATCAATATCTGTAAGTGCTCTATGTCCTGAATAATGAAAGCCATGAAAGATGCTAAGTAATTCTTGCTTTGATGATAAAAATCCCATTCTTGCCCAATCAACCTGCTTGAAAGAGCATGTCCAAATCTTTGAAGCAGATATCTCACTCACTTGAGGCACGGCTTCAATCATAGGTCTATCAAACCCAGCATTATGAGCTAATACAAAATCTGACTCTCCAATAAATTTAGAAACAATTTCCCAATCAATTTTCTTACCTTTTACATCCTCTTTGGTTATTCCTGTTAGCTCCGTTATAAGATCAGATATTTCATTATTTACCGGCTCATTAAGTTCAGAGTACTCTTCCACTGGCTTAACTAGATAATGATCTCTCTTATGATAAACCCATTTTCTAATTGCTATCTCAATAATTTCATCACTATTGTGATCAAGGCCGGTTGTTTCTGTATCAAGTATAGAGCAAATCCCCATATCAGCTGTTATCTCGACTTCTGAATTAAATAATTCAGCAGCGAGTCCTGTAAATTCACTTATGGTTACGCTTTGGTCTTCATTGTATATTTTATCAATAAAAAACTTTTTCATATTAATCCATTTTTTAATTGGTATTTTTGTAAAATAATCTAGCTTAAAAAACTCAAATTCACCATTTTAAAAATACTTGTGCGCATATATACCTAATTTCTTATGCTGAATGTGTTATAAACTAACCTTCAAATTAGCTGGCGCCTATTGTTATTTTATTCACGCAAGAGCTCAAGTAAAGCACACCAATCGCTTTAAGATGTCATTGTTCACACATACTCTTTTATCTAAGAAATGATTAACTTTCGTGTATAATGCTGAACATGTCAGTCCCTATTTTATATTCATTGCAACATTGTCCCTATGCCATGCGAGCTAGAATGGCCTTATTAATGGCGAGGCAAAGTGTTTTACTTCGTGCAGTTGTGACTAAGGATAAACCCGAAGAGCTACTCAAGATTTCTCCCAAGGCGACAGTTCCAGTTTTATTGTTTGAGGATGGAAGCATAATTGATGAAAGCTTAGATATTATGATCTGGGCACTACAAAAAAATGATCCAACAGATCTGCTATATATTGGAAAACCAGAAATTTATCCACAGATGTTGAATTTGATCAGTATTTGTGATCATGAGTTTCGTACGAAGCTCAGCGCTTATAAGCATGCTAAACGTTATCACCAGCCCCAGGAAATTGAACTCCGTAGTCAGTGTGAAAAATTCATTCAAAAGTTAGAGTCGTCTCTACAGAAACAAGAATTTATCATGGGAAGTAAGCTAAGTTTAGCTGACTTAGCGATTTTGCCGTTTGTGAGGCAATTTGTGAATGTGGATAAAAAGTGGTTTCGAAGTGCTGCCCACCCTCATTTATCCAGATGGTTAGAAAGTATGTTGCAAAGTCTGCTATTTACCAAAGCCATGCGTAAGTATCCATTGTGGTTAGAATGCCGCGAAGAATTTCTACTTTCTTGGGATTAATTTTAGCTCTAGTATTTCATCAGTCAGTCATATCTTCTCTATCAAACTCTGAATATACACAACTTGGAACAACATTATTAAATAACACCATAGAAAATATTCACCCCCACTCGGAAATCAACATTAATATTCATAGGTCTAAGAAAACATTTTTACAAAAGCAGTAAAATATCATGAAAAGAAAGACCATTTACACACAGATTAGTTTTGTACTGGTCTTATTAAATTTCATTTTTATATCCCTAGCGCGCCAGCTATGGATACGTGCAGAAGCTTAAAAGAACTTAAAAGGGCCATAAGAAGAAGCCTAGTCATTGACGATCCCGTGGCCCAACTAAATGAAAGGCGACTCCTTGCAAACCGGACTAATTATTTGCTTTTGTTATGGCCATTTTCCAAAATATATTTTTGAGCCTGTCGCATATTCATTAACCTAGGAAAGTTCTCACAAAATTTCCCACTCGAAAAACCTTCACTTACTGTCTCTTTAATGTGCTCTTCCGTAAGAGAAATTCCATTTTTTTCGGCTACTTTAATAACTCTTCGAAAAAAAGCACGGGGACTCGCACTCATTTCGGCCTGAAGGAGCTTTTCCTCTTTGCTGAGCAAACTTGTGGCCAAGGCCCCTGCAGCTAATGCCGCTGTTCCCCCTCCAAAAGAAATTCCCATTCCGATGGCGGCGTCCTTACCCATTTCATCAATAGAGTTTTGAATTCCCTCAAGACCATCAGAGGGTCCAGAATTGTTATTATCCATGAGTTTAGCACCCACACCTACCCCAGTGACGACCAAAGCAGCAGCAGTTACTGAGCCTATCGTAAATGCATGTTTCCTTTTTTGATATTTGTTTTGTGCCACCTTCTGGTAAATGCCTCTACAGTCAATCTGCCAGTTCGAAAATGCGCTAAATGAAAAAATAGATAAAGTAAAAACGATAAAGGCTTTGTTGATTGCCATGAGGACCCCCAAGTCGAAATTGTTTAATTTTTGTGCATCAATACACTACCATTCTTAGTTATTTATCGGGTTCAACTTGTAATATTTTCTTGGTTAAATTAACTACATTCTTGAATTGATTGTAAGAAATCCAAGCTCATTAGGATCTTTCATGATATCTATCATGCTTTGATTTTACTTCCCAGAAAGGAAGAATGTCGAAGGTCAATAAAGGCATTCTTAGTTATTTCTTCCTTTTTTTATTATGTTGAAGTTTTTGATCTAGAGTTTTCTTTTCAAAGATTTTGCCTTTAACTGTCAGCTCTGCTCCCACATAAGACCTAAAAGCATAACCCTCTCTACCAATTTCCCAATTTGCAGAAATTTGTAGTGGTGTTTTTGGTATATTTAGCCCGGCCTTAAACTCAAGATATGCATGAGAGGCATCCCAATCAGCACGCAGTTGTGATGATGACAGATTGCCTGCAGGGTAGCCTTCAATGTCTATAATCATTTGGTAAAACATGATTGTGTAATCTGGGTGTCCAAAACCTAGCACAAAATTGACATCTACTAAGGCCGCTGTATTCACGCCATCTGAATCTTCAAGCGAGCCCCCCCTACTCCCAATTGGCCTCCAATCCAAACAAGCCCATTAGGGATATAGGCAGATTCAAGAGCAGTTAGAGGATTACTTTCAAACTCATAAGCCCCAACCAGCTCTACGAAACCTCCAAAAAAGTGCAAGATTAGCCTACCCCCCCCCAGCGACTCGTCGCGTCAAATAAAATTTGAAAGGTATTCCTCTATTTTCAAGAGTTTAACTCCGGAGGCAGTAAAAATGACTTAGGTTCAAAGAAAAAGTAAACATAGTCTTCTCTAAAGCGATTTCACCGGTAAAGGTCTTAGAAATCCTCGTTATGGAGTGCTCCATTCTGGATGAAATTCAACTGACAGATCAAGAGATAAAAATATTAAAAGTATTCAAAGATTTTTTAGCAGAGGTTTATAGATTACATTTGTGGCGTTATAATGCTCTAGTGAGAAAATATCAACAAAAGAGGACTGATATCAAGTTAAAAATGACACTTTCTATTGTAAAAGTGTTTTCTTTTATCTTTCTTTTTATTTCCAACGATTGCCTGGCTGCAAAATCAATAACAGCTTACGTTCGAAAAGGATGTCCCCACTGCTTTCGGGCCAAAGAGTTTTTACAAAAATATCATCAAAAACACCCAAAAGTAGTGATTGAGTTCAAAGATGTGACAAAAGATCCCCAATATTTAAATGAGTTAAAGCTTCTTAATAAAAAATACCATATTGATCATCCTGGAGTTCCCGCTTTTCACATAAATAATCGTCATTTTTTTATTGGCTTCAGTGATTCTCAAAGTACTGGAAAAAAAATAATTGCTTTTTTATCGAGCGAAGACGATTTGCCCACTCGCTACATCGCCCTTCCAATATTCGGAGATGTGGATGTAAAAAAAGTTGGCCTTTTCACTTTCACCGCAATGATTGGGCTCATCGATGGATTCAACCCCTGCGCTATGTGGGTGTTACTCTTTTTACTTTCAATTTTGGTCTATCTCAAAGATCGAAAAAAAATGATTCTTATTTCTGGTACCTTTGTCATTACCAGTGGAGTCGTTTACTTCTTCTTCATGAGTGCCTGGTTTAATCTGTATCAATTTTTAGGTATGGCCCGCTGGGTACAGATTTCCTTGGGATTAATCGCATTGATACTGGCAGGACTTCAAATTAAAGATTTTTTTAATTTTGGAAAAGGGGTCACTCTTAGCATCTCTTCTGAAAGTAAGAAAAAAATCGCTATACGTGCGAGGAAAATTGTACAGGCAAATAGCTTGTGGTTAGCGCTCTCACTCTCTATTGCTTTGGCCATATCTGTAAACTTAGTAGAACTTCTCTGCACGGCCGGTCTTCCAGCTATCTACACCCAGGTATTATCAAACTACTCCCTGAGCAAATCTTCTTATTATGGATATATCGCGCTATACAACGTCTTTTATATGTTGGATGACTCCTTAATGGTGGGCATTGCAATTACAACCCTCTCTCATAAAAAATTACAAGAATCCTCAGGAAGATACCTCAAACTCTTAAGTGGAATTGTCATTGCTATTTTAGGTCTGATGTTGATCTTTCGGCCCGAGTGGCTAGTTTGGAGTTAGCAACAAATCTATCCAACCCTAGAGAGTTTAGGCGCAAATTTGCCTCAACTGGTTTTGGAAGTAGATGGGCCCAGTGAGTGCTCCTTAAACTAACTCATAAAGTTGGACATCAAATTCATTGTTTTGTTATTTAATCTCAATCATTTGCTCTTCGCCGTTAACAAGTAGGCGGTACCGACCGTCAGCAATTTTAGGTAGAGAATCACCTCGCTCTAAGACGAGTGTTCCTGTTGAACGAGTCATTGCGGCACCACAAATTGCTTGTGGATCAGATGAATCCAAAAATTCAACTTCTATATTGCTCACTCCAAATGACTTTACGAACATGCTACTAACTAATAATCGAGCAGGTTTTAAATTAAAACAGGTATTGGTTCCCATTGCTGTATAAGAAATTGTAACACTATCTTTTGTTTGCTCAATATTGACAGCTGGCCCTGAAACATCGGCATAGAGATTTAAGCTTAATAAAATGGATAAACTTAATAAAATTTTCAAAATGGGCTCCTTTAGAGAAAAATACTTAAGCATTGAAATAGAAAAAAATGTTGATATCGACAATGATCTTTGTCGATATTACATTTATCAATATGATTTTTTAATGAATTGGAATTAGATAAAACGTTATAAACCCTGCTGATATTGTGCATGGGTTGAAATAGCTACCATCTGATCTAATGTATTTTTTGATTGTTCCACATCAGTTAAGAACTTTTCAAACTCACCAATTAAGGCAATCTTGTCTAATTTTTCTTTGGAACCAGAACCGATGTCGGTAAGATCGACAAAGAACTCATCAAATAATCCGGAGAAGTCTCTTACCACATCAAGATTTAAGAATTGCTCATCGTTGTAGATACTGGGGTAACCACCCTTTTGCTTATCTATCGCAAAGGAAATCCCTTTCATGTTAGTAATTGTGGTAGCCTTTTCACACGTCAACATGCAGTTTTCATCAATGCTGGGTTTACTGCAGCCCACTGTACGTTGGAAGAAGCACTGGCGACTGGTCATCAGTAATATGGGGTGATAAATACTGTACATCAGTTTAAAGTCGTCAGGACGTTTAATATTTTTAATTTGCCCCTGATTGATCTCATTAGAAATAAACGCACCAGCGCAGTTTAACTCTTCTTTTAGGGTCACAAGGGCATGAGAGTTGGTTGTATTGAGCAGTGGACCTGCGATCCAATCAATGCCCATTTCAAATGCTTTATAGGCCACGCCAGTATTATTCGAGACAATTACTGCCGGCTTAACAACTTCTAAAATATTAATTGCTTCAAGGTAATCTTTTCCAATTAATACTGCTGGAAACCAAGGAATTAGATGTGGGTTACGCAGTAAAATGTCACTGTACTTAGTACAACCTTTTTTAAAACTTTCAGGTAATTTAAAATAGATATCAGCATCAGTGGTATGGCAAAGCTGCGCATCTTTTTCATCACTGATTAGAAGCGACAGTTTTGGCGTTACTTCTATCTTTTTATTTCTAGGCAGCTTAGGTACTTCAACTTGTGGTAGCACGAGAGCGCTACCATTTAATAAAAATGCTAACTGCTTTTTCATTGCTGTTAACTCTTTGAATGGCACACTTAAAAGCTCATTAAACTGAGAAAAGTCAAAAGCAGTAAGTGCATAGTTTCCATTATTAAAGCTTTTAAAGCGCGTTTCTAAAACTTGTTTAGTAATAGAGGCACCGCCAGCTGGTGCTAAATTAACTGATGAGCGTACCACTGAAGTACAATCCTTTGTGATTGCTGTGATCATTAACGGTTCACCCAATTGGGCAGTAAAAGAAAGCGCGAGCTCTACTTTATCGGTATTCAGATCTTTAATTTTATCTGCGAGAGTTGCTCCCAGTGCTTTTCTCTCATGGTGAAGCTCTTGTCGAACATCATCAATCTGAGCTTCAGTAGTTGCACCTTTTGAATCTATGGCATGTTTTGCACTGTAGTCTCGTGGACTATCTATGAACATATCTTTTGACAGCTCTCCCTTCAAAAAAGAGTTGGTAAAGCTACGGTTAAATACTTTGTGTAAATTAGAGTCATCTCCTACTAGTTTCCCCGAATCAATAAAACTATTGATTTGCCTTCGCCAAGTATCAATGACTGTATAAACATAGTGAGCGCCTTTAATACGACCTTCAACTTTCAGTGAGTCAACTTGTGCATCCACTAATTCAGGCAGGTCAAAATAAGCAGAGTTATCTTTAAGATTAAGTGGGTACTTGTTACCAGCTGCCGTTTCCTCGTATTCATCACGGCATGCCTGGCTACAGCGGCCGCGATTACCAGAGTTGCCCACGCTTACTGAGCTAGAATAACACTGACCCGAGAAGGCTATACACAAGGCCCCATGTACAAACACTTCTGTTAACATGTCGTGCTCATGAGCTCGCGCTGTTAAACTTTTTATCTCTGATAAATTTAACTCTCTTGCTAGGTTGACCCTAGTGGCACCTATTTTACTTAAAAATAGAATTTGCCCTTCATTATGCGTTGTCATCTGGGTGGATGCATGAATATTAAGTGTCGGAAAATGCTTTTTCACAATATTGAAGACGCCCAAATCCTGCACTATAATACCGTCAACTCCACTATTCACAATTTGATTAAGTAGCCTTACAAGCACTGGGATTTCGTGTTCTAGTATCACCACATTAAGGGTCAGAAAAATTTCACAGCTATATTCATGAGCAAGGCGGATGGCGCCCCTGAGTTCATCAAGAGAGAGATTAGAGGCACGGTTTCTGGCATTGAAAGCATCGAGGCCGCAATAGACAGCATTGGCCCCAGCCACAACGGCCGCTTTGACCGCTTCGATATCACCACCAGGCGCTAATAATTCAATTTTTCTGCTCATACAAAGAAAACCTTAAATTCTTGATCGGCCATCCTACCTAAATCCAAGGTGTAAGACCAATACTTCCTTGAATAAAATTCAACTCGCTTTGATCACACGGCCTTTTGGTATATATATTTCTTTAAATATCACCACTATATGGAGGGAATTTTGGTAATATTAAGAAATATTTTCATCACATTTCTAATAGTACCGAGCGCCTTTGCCATCCTATGTAAAAACTACCAACGAGACATGGATTATAGCGCTAATATTGATTCCAATATCGTCTTTGAGAGCTCTGGCATTTCATCTTCATACGATTTTCCATCAAAAAGACAATATCATATTAATGATTCAGGCTCAGGGGCCACATTTCATGTCTTTTTCAATTCAGGCATTGAATTCATTGGAGATAGACAAATTGGTAAGGCCAATGATGAAAATGGCATCCGTTTACCAGAGTCAGTCCAAATTGAAAGAGGCAGCGCTGAAGATGTCGAGGCGATCAATGTGGGACCATGCCTTCCCAAAGAAATAAGCGTAGATGAAAAACCTGAGGGCTGCATTTTCTTAGGTGATATTGGAAACAACACACTAAACCGTGCCAACTTAAAAATATTTATTGTTGCCGAGAAAAAAGAGTATAAAAACCTGGTAAAAGATAAACTCACAATTAACTTTTCTTACGGTCCAGATGATAAAGATGAGGTTGACCATAATGCTGAGGCCATGATGGTTCATCCTGTAACGGGTGATATCTATCTCATCACAAAACGGACAAATCCTGATCCTGACAAAGCAGTAGATGGTGATATCAACCCTAGAATTTATAGATTAAAAAGAAAACACTACGAACAAAGTAGTGGTGAGGTTGACGTTGTCTTCAAACACGTTAGGACTATTAAGATCAAAGCAGTATTCAAAGAAATAACTAAAACTAAAAAAAGCAAAAAGAGTAAAAAGAGTAAAAAGATTAGAAAGCAATTGAAAAAATATCTTGTCACTGATGCTGACTTTTCTCCTGATGGAGAAAAATTTGCGGTTATTGGTCTTGGTGGAATTGTTGAGTTTGACTCTAAAGTTCTAGACAAGAAAATGAAAATATCATCAGATTTATTTAATTACATCCCAAGTACTGTGGCACCTGTTCTCGAACAGCAAGAGGCCATCACCTACTCTTCTGATGGAGGGTCACTTTTTTATACTTCAGAAAAAAAGCATGGCCCAGATAAAACCGCTGCTGATGGAGATCCTGTCGAAGTAATAAAACTAGACTGCAAATAAGTTCTTTTAAAAAAAACCTTAACCTCATTCTTGGTAAATAGAAAGTTTTCTAGTCAAAATCTTTTTTGATTATAAGGATCAATATAAAGTTTATCAGTTTCACCAACGGAATATATATATTCTGAAGCAAGCCATTTTCTCATAGTCATTCCAACCAAGCTATAAACATGCCTCTCTTGGTCTTCCTTTCCAAAAAAAAGATAATGTTCAGTAGTACTTTCTTCAGGACCACAAACTTCTTTATATTCTAAAAAAGTAGCTTCAATAAATTTATTGTTGTTGATGATATTTTTCTGAGAATCTAGCTCCATTTTTATCAAAGTAAAAAAAACTACCAAGTAGATTGAAAATAAACTAAAAAATGCAATGAGAACTCCAATATTAGGAATTCTTCCCTCTGGCCAAAGATAAACTAATGTAAGGATAGTGAGAATAATAGGCTCTATGGTAAAACCATAGAATTTAATTTTGCACTCTTTTTTCAACTTCATAAATCTAATTTTCCCCTTTTTGAAAGAATTTGTAAATTTCTCTAAATGCTTTGTGCAATTGTCTTGCTAACTCTCGATAAAAGGTGCAAGGATAAAAGCATGATAGATCCTCTTAGATACCGCTACCAGACTGTTGAGATCGGCGATATGGAAATCCATATTCGCTCGCTTAGGGATATACTGGATTTTCACCATGAAAGTAGCATGGCCCAGGATGCAGACATCTGTGATACTCAATTTCCTCTATTTGGTGTCTTGTGGCCATCGAGTTTAATTCTAGCGGAAGTGATGCTAACCAGAAAAATCAAGAATTTAAATATACTGGAAGTGGGTTGTGGTTTGGCGCTACCCAGTATTTTACTTAGCCTGCGCGGAGCAAGTATAAAAGTAACTGATAATCATCCTTCAGTAGCAACCTTTCTTACCGAGAATATTAGAATTAATCAATGTGAGCCTATACCGTTTATTCATGCAGATTGGGAAAACGGTCATGAATTACCGGAGCGTGAACAATTTGATTTAATTATTGGCAGCGATGTTCTCTATCAGCGAGACGACTCAGCTGATCTTTCCAACTTTATTAACCTGCATTCTCGCCAAAAATGTGAAGTCATTATTGTTGATCCCAATAGGGGAAATCAAAAAGAGTTCAAAAAACAAATGAAAGCCATTGGTTTTGCCCATTCAAAAGATGAGCGAATATTTTATGATGAGTTTCAAAGTAAGCTTAAGGGTAGTGTCCATTACTATAGTCGATTATAATTACATGGCACCATTTTCTATTTTTGATTTAATGTAAGAGAGTATCAATTGATGTGAGCGATTTGAGTAGTCGAGAAGCTCTTCTTTACTAGCGAGAACCTGGTCACCTTTCAATCGATCAAGTAGTGTCACACAGGCCACCGCTACAGGAATTTCAGCTTGCAAGCAAAATGCTGATAACGCGAGTGACTCCATCTCAATATTTCGAACGCCCATTTCATATAGCTTGTGAAGAAACTCTAATTTTTCTGAGTTTGAAAAGCTTGGATTAAATAGGCCATCGCTTCTCATTTGCTCTTCATAAAAACTATTAGTTGAAAAAGTTTTTCCCATGGTGACTGGGAGCTGGTTTCTAAGTTGGTAAATTTCATCATTTAAATTTTGTGTAAGAAGTGTAGGATAGTACCTTGTCTCCCCCATTACAGTTTGCTCAAAAACTGGCGTAAGTTTCGGTGAAATACTCTCTGTCGTTAGAACAACAGTACCAGGCTCAACCCCAATTCCTCCAGAAGTTCCCATTCTAATATATACAGGATTCTGAGCTTTTGCAGAAATTAACAATTTCGTCATTTCATTTAATAATATAGATAACGAAGGGATCCCAATACCATGGGAGACAGAAATAACTGGTCCAACTTTATAAAGAGAGTATCTCTCGGTATCCCCATAAGCTAACACCTCTCGATCATCATACCCAAATTCTCTTGCTAAAAGCTTTGCAAATGTGAGTGCTCTTCTTGCACTTCCCCCCATACAAACAAATTTCACATCCCTAAAGCTCTCAACTATTTTCTCATTAGAATTAATCCCTAAGTGGTGAAAATGATCTACCTCTAGCTTGCAAAGACCAGGATTTAAATTTTTTATTTTAATGGGGACACCTTTTTTAAAGTGTGAAAGGCAGGCTTCGCCATTACATGGCGGCCTGCCTGAAAGATTGTATTATTTAACTGTAATCAATTCTACTTTAAATTTTAATGTTGAGTGTGGTTCAATGGCCTGACCAGCTCCTTGAGCTCCATAGGCCAAATCAGAAGGTATAACGAGTTCCCAAATATCTCCTTCTTTCATAAGTTGAAGAGCTTCGGTCCAACCTGGAATAACTCCATTAACTGGAAAAGAAGTTGTTTCGCCTCTTTTGTAAGATGAATCAAAAACAGTTCCATCTATCAAAGCTCCTTCATAATGAGTTTCGACAGTTGAAGTAAGCTCTGCAGATTTTCCTGAACCTGTTTCAAGAACACGATACTGAAGACCAGAAGCTGTTACTAAAACACCTTCTTTAGTTTTGTTCTCTGCAAGAAATGTTTCACCTAGAGTCCTATTTTTATCACCCATTTTACTTGCCATTTCTTGAGCCTTGGCCTGCATTTTTTGTTGAAAAGCATTCATAACTCTTGCAGTCTCTGCTTCATCAACTTCACTTGCTTCTGCAAGAAATGCTGAACGAACGCCTTGAGAGAAATCATCAAAATTTATTTCAATGCCCTGATTTCTAAAATCTCCACCAATCTGGCGACCGATGATATAACTTACTTTTTGCTGATCCGTGTCCATAATTTCCCCTACAGAATAGTTAAATAATTTGAATTATGGCCGAACTTAGCTAAACAGACGCTTATTGCCAAGTGAAACCGGTCACGGACCAACTAAGCGCAGCATTTGTGCCTTAGTTTTTATCTCGACTTTATTTTTTGTATAAGATCAGCAATGAAATTGTCACACTTTCCGCTACTGTTTTCGAATTCCCAGGTCACACTCCAAGAGAGATGAACCTTGAGATCATCAAAAATCAGCACCTCTGTGGTCGAATAATCAACTCTCTTGCCACCTCTTGTGAGAATTACTCTCGAATTTTCCGAAAGTGCAGTAATTTTGGCATTTTCAAGCTTACATAGCCTTTTGATAATCTGAAATTTGTTGGAGGCATCTGATAAAGCTTCCCCAAGCGCCTGCTCCTTCATCATCATTTCAGTATCCCTATTGAGCCTGGGTCTTGGCTCAAAAATAGTGGCCTTTACAAAGGCCTTCTGGTCAGGCGTACTATTTTTTTCTAAAGCGTCGATGTGCTCTAATAGGGCCGGGTTTAGTGTATTCCATAAATACATATTGCCAAATTTGAGATCAATGGTCCGAGAACTTGTCCAGCCCTTTTCACAAAGTACCTTAGTATGACTTCTTCTTGTCAATTCATCATAGGTCACAGTGGTTTCTCTACGCCTAGTAGTTAGACCCGCTCTAACAAACATTTCATCACCCTTTTCAAACGATAAGTGCTGTTTGATAATGTTTTGCAGTCCCATTGATAGCTTGACTATATCCTGATTGGATTGGATTGCAGTGGAATAGCATTTCGTCTGAACCTTTATAGATAGTGCCACATAATCAGGGCCTTCACTAATTTCAGAGACGCCCTTCAGGGTCACCGTACCAGCAAAAACAGTAGAGCTAATCAAGAACATGAATGTAGTTAACATTTTCATAAGCAAATTCCTCCTTGCAAATTATTTTGTCTATTGGATTACGGCCAAAGATAGTATTAGTGAATGATTGTTATCAACGGAGAAAAAGTGTGTGTGTGTACATATAGTGATTTTAGTCAGTTGGTATTGGGATCCAGCGATCAATATTAAACCGAATCAATTACTAATTTTTTAAGTGCTTGGACTCTCGGGGAAAGAATCTGCTGATACAAGTGAAGAGTGTTTCAACGACCGGCTTAGTGACCACATTGAGTTAGTAAAAGAGAGCTTTAAGTCTCACGGACTTGAAGGATATCTTGTACTAAACACAGGCAGTGTAGAAATAGCATACCAAAAATGGCCAAGTCGCGAAATCGCGACTAAGGCCTTTCAGGCTTTAGAGGCAAAACTCGTTATTGATGATAGTGCCTCATTTATGAATACAGTTCTATTTCGTGAGTTAGGTAGTGACACAAGTTGGTTAAATTCTTTAGCTCAGTAATGGTATTTGAACATAAAGTATTCAAATATAGTGTCCGATAATTTTTGTAGAGATGAGACATATATTTTTAATTACGACTCTATTTTTTTTATTTGGCCCCACTTACGCACAGGATATGTGTGACTTCCCAAAAGTGGAAAAAAGTGGCTGTGGCTGTGACCGCTCCACATATTTGGAGGAAGTAGGAGTTGCGAGAGATCTTTTAGAAAAGACTCTCGATGGCACTCACCCCAAATCAGAGGCCACGACTCTTCTTTGGGGCGCTAATCCCTGTCAAAGGTCCTGGAGTTTATGGACTGATAAACGATACACCCAACCCTTTGTCAGAGACTACGAACGCTGCAAGCATGTTTGTAGGCCCAGACCCTGGGATCGAAACCTTCAATCGATTAAAGGCTGTGTTGAGCTAGGAAAGGTTTCCCTTTGTCGGCCCGCACGCAATGGTGGGTCGATGCAAGATGTTCAAAATGATCAAGCGATCAGTTACTGCTACCAGTATGGTATGGACATCTACTCATGTAGCAAGGATATCAATTGCGAATTGAGCAGCATAGCTAGATCAGAAAAAGAATGCAAAGAATCTGAATTAAATTTTATCTGGCATCAGGCCTCTGGCATCTCTGGCTGTTACGCAAATAGCTGCAGTTCAATGTTCCCATGTAGTGAGGACGACCGAAAAAAATGCACCGTCAACTGCCAAGACTGTCAGGCGCTTACTAAAAATGTCTTGGATACTTATGCCTTTAAGTGCTTTGATGTCCAGGCCATAGATTCGTACAACGTTGGTAAAGATTCTACTGGTTTTCTCGCTCATAGCACTATCCGTCTCAATCCAAAACGCGGCTCGTACGCAGAGTTGATGGCCCCTAAAGGCATCTTCTCCGATGCCTGGAACAGCACCAACCTTAAGCGAGTTACCGAATGTCGAAATCCCAAACCGGGTGACCTCGACAAGGGAAATTACATGAAGTTCAAATTTTCGAAAATAAGAGAAAATGACTTTCAAACACTCTATGAAATGATCCCTTTTCAACTGAGCAAGCAGGAGTCACTAGAACTCAGCAGTGGCTGTGAAATCTATCGCTCCATGGACCACAAATCTATTCTCTCACTGGCAGAAGAATGTCTTCACCCAAGCTACGAAACTGCACGCATGAAATATTGTAGAGGCAGCGCTAAAGCAGAGTACGATCAACTTGTCGAAAAGATAGAGAACACTGAGATAGAGTGACCAACTATAGCTAATATGTTCAGTAGGTACAGGCTTACTTTGCGATCATAAATTCAGCATTACCATTTACTAATGTTGAGTAGAGTCTTGAGTCGACATCCATTTGCTCAAGTGTTCCCTTATTTACGTCAAATACTTGATAAATAGGTTGATCAGACTTGGTAACTAAAAGAACCTTTCCGTCTTCCACGTCAAGGGCAATTCGACTATCACTTGCAGTGTCATTAAAGAGATACTCAGCTCCTAAATCAACCTTGAGAGTAGAAATTCTATTAACGCTCACATTGTAGTCGCCTGATCTTCTAAGTGCTGATGTGGCCCAGTATATTCCATCACTTTCTGATGAGAATTTGGTTGCTAAGTTTCCATAAAATGAATGCCAAAGCTTAAGAGTTACTCCTGTCGACTGGCTTACTTCTCTGATTATGAAATAGTATGAGCTATTTCCAACACTTATTTTAGAGACCATTAAAAGCTTATTTCCTGCAAAATAGGGAACGCCCCCTAAGGCCTTATCAAAACTGCTTAAGCTTGTTTCAACTCCCGTATCACAGTTCTTTTTTGTAAGATTTCCGCCTGAAGTGATATTGCCATATAGATCTCTTCTAATAGAAGAAAAGAAAAAGACTTCATTTCCCTTTAGTGTAAATCTGCCATAGGCACTATCATTATTAAATCTACACTCACTGACCACTTGACCACTGTTAGGGTTAATCTCTCTTATCCATTTTGTTTCAGAGTCATCATGACTGGTTGTTGTTTTGACAGTATAAATTTTCCCATTTTGTGTAAGACCCCAAGTGTAGCCATTTGAACCTGCTCCATTTCTTGTCCACGAAGCAATTTTGTGCTGATCATACTCTGGAAGACTCATCAAAACATTATAGATATTAGACTCAACATTAACGATAGTCCCATTTAGAGAAGTAACGCTCTCACTTACAGTCTCTCCTGAGTGAGAGGATAATAGAACAAATGCATCCTTAGGCAGGTTATTTGTAGCCTCAGGCTCTTGAGGTGAGTTAATTGAGGCTTCAGGTGCTTGTCCCCCACTGCCTTGAGCTGCGCCATCAGATCCACTGCATCCTTCGAAAATAATAATGAATAATAGAAGAGTTAACTTAACGATTGAGTTGTTTGATTTCATCCTTGATCTCCAATGCGTCTTCCTGACACTTTTTATACGTATTTATAGAGCAATCTCTGTGCCAATATAACGGGTTGAAATTGTGTTAAAACACTGTCTCCATTTTTGACAGCGATTAAACTTTATACATTAAGGTTCATTTGTTTAAAGAAAAATTCGAATTGATTCATAAAAATCGTACCGAGTTTAAGCCCTTTTAGTGTCAAGATACATGTTCTTATAATTGACATCTGCAAACTCTTTATTCAATCGCAAACTGGGGCTCCTTATGCTTACTGTTATTTAGAGCTGGAATGAAAATTGTACCACTTAGCTGTATAAAATAATATTTAGTCAAGTCCTTGGGGGAAATGATGTTTTTAAACTCAATAAAATCTATTCAATTTCTAATGCTATTTATAACAACCATCACTTTCCTTTCACAGAGCTTAAGAGCTAGCGAGCCAGCTAGTTGTAGAGAGCTGACCGAAGCAACCGTATCGGCCTATGAGGATATATCTGCTGTTATCGATGGTGAGCTAAAGCAGAGATATGAAAAGCAACAAAGGCTACTATATAGGCTACGTGATCAGGTTAGAGATTATGACATTTCTCGACACTTAGATACATTGGACGAATTAAATGAAGATGGCAAATTGGTAGGGATTGATCAGGAAGTTATAGAGCTGCTTTCTTCTGGTCGTTATCACCTTCTGAGTGAAGCATTTTCAAGACAAAGGGGAGAAGATCCGAATAAGCGTGAAAGCCTTATTGAAGGATATGGTAGGCACTCTTGTGTTGATGAATCCATAACAAGACTAGATTATTATGCTGCGAGATATAGTGTGTACAAGAGTGAAGAGCTAGAAATTAAATTAACGACTGGCTTTTGGAATTCTAGCAAAGATGCAATTATTACGGCCTGCCTAGAAGTAGAGATTCCTGTTGAGCTAGCTAGTCTAGGTTTCGAAAAGATTAAAGTAAAGACTTGTCCCTCAATTAGCCTTGGAAAAGACCATAGAACTGGATTTTCTTATGGTGATACTTTTTTTCCTTCACATAACTATAGAGATAACCTATCTGTAAAAAAAGGTGATGATTCTAAATTAGCTATTATTCCAACCGCTATTAGCGAAGAGTTGGGTGGTATTCCAAGTAAATTTACTCAAGAGCAATTTTTGGAGATGGCCTTACCAGAAAGGTGCAAACCAGAACAAGTTTCAATAACACCAAATGAAGAAGAGTTACCCGGTACTAGCCTTGGTGGCGAATAGGACAAAGGTATGTGAAAGCACTTGAGAGGGTCTTCAACACCGATGGTTTTAAAAAGGCCCATCCAGAAATTCGCGACTATTATATTAATGGCAGGTACACGGTGAATGGGTTAGATTCACTAGATCACGTACCTGGCACCTTTTATAGCACCTTTTATACCTTTTATAAACTAGCAGTTAGTCCCAAATATTAAGCACAACACTTCCCGTGTCGGCCAGATCACTAATTGTAAAAAAATGGCCTAAATCACTTTCAATGTAGCATACAGTAGATAATGAATTCTTTGGAACAATCTCTTGGCAGCTTGCACTTACAGTATCATCTAGCGCGGGACAATTAATTTGCTCGAGAGCTCTATTTACCATCTTTTTAGCATTTACCACATTAGAGTTTTCACTATCGAAATCAGTGGCAACTTTAAAAGTTCTGCTAGAACTTTTAGTCAATTCTTCACTGCAGTTTGCAAAAGCGTGAAAAGAGCTAAGCGCAATTATGCCTACAATGCCTACTCTGAAAAGTTGATTTTTCATTTTCATTCCCTTTTTCATCTGTTGAGACAATTTTAATTTTTATGAAAATACTCTAAACAATGGGGTATTGCTGGGGGATGTGTAAAAAAGAGTGGTTAATTGTAGCTACGTTTCACGGAAGACGTATCAACCTTTTGAAACTCAAGACTTTGGAGAATTTAAAGCAGCAAAGGTAGCTTTCCTAATGCTATGTGATGTAAAAAGTATCACACACGAATGCCACGCACCTTTCCCCCCACTTTTGCTAATAAGTTTTTTACAATAAGACGATGAAATGGCTTAACGATTGTAAAATAGCAAAATCCATAAAAATTTCTGAAATACACGATTGTCTCAAATGTTAACTCACATTTTTTGTCTTTCAAGCTTATGCAGAGGCCACAGCAGAAATCAAGGTGCTTATCACGCCCTCTGACAACTATTTTTCTTTCGTTACTATCAACAATCTCCCAAGGTCCAATTTTCTCCCCTGTAAGATAAGACAAACTTTTTAAACCTTTATTATAGTCTTGTAGATTAGAGCACCCTAGACCAAAAGGCCGAACAACAGAGTTTCTGATCAGAGCTAAATATTGCAGCCAATCAGGTAATATCTCTGGAATAACAATCATGATATCGTCTATTTTGATACTTCGTTCACAGTGAAATTGTTGTGAAAAAAGATCACTATAATCAACAGAATTTAACCATCTTTTGGTCGAAGAGGAGCTTCCATTAAAAGATTTTGAATCTATCGACATATTTTCACCTTAAACCTTTTCCTTGCCCATTGTTTTAATATTTATTTCAAAAAATTAATTATATCTCTAAAAACTAAACTTGGATTTTTAATACCTTGATAGTATGCATCGGTAGAATAATTTTGGGCCCAATTGCAATTTGCTCCACATTGGTTAGCTGCACCACCTTGAAAATTATCAGGATTTACTAATTTTCTTCCTGCGGCCCATACCCCATCTACATTTTTGTGCTCGAGAACATTTACCATTGCAGGCTTG
This sequence comes from Bacteriovoracaceae bacterium, assembly GCA_018649885.1. GTDB lineage: Bacteria > Bdellovibrionota > Bacteriovoracia > Bacteriovoracales > Bacteriovoracaceae > JABIHA01. The sequence continues at coordinate 8,760 of JABIHA010000130.1, read as the reverse complement.
ACGTTGACACAGGCCTTACAAGGCCATGAAAGTCTTCCATCAAAATCGACGTGAGGCTTGAGAGTATTTCTACAGTCTAATGGAAGACCATTGTATAGCTTTTTATCCATTGAAAAAGATCCCCCAAATTTATGGCCCTGCTTGTGTCTTTGGAGCAAAGTATTAACAAATTTTAAATATTCATGATCATCCATAATTCCTTTCCGGGCCTTTGGACCATCATTGACAGGAACTCCAACAAAAGTAATTCCTAGATCATTGGTCCAGTTGAGAACATCAATTGCATCTTGAATATTTCCTGGTTGAACTACACAATTGATAAAAAGCTTAAACTTATATTTCTTGCGCAAGTTCCTTAGGGCCAAAATATTTCTGATAATATTAGTACTGTTGTTGTAAACATACATTTTATCCAGTTTATCTACATTGAGACTGTCCAGACTAACAATTACAATATCCATGTCGGCAAGAAAATTACTCCAACTCTCTTTTTTGAGTAAATTTTGCAGAATACTTCCATTGGTATTTATTATTTGTGGATAGTAGTTAAGGTTTTTCGCATGTCTAATAAGTTGTGGCAGATCTCTTCTTATTGTAGGTTCACCTCCAGCGTAATAAATTGCAGGTGTATTAGTACGCATTATATCAAGAAGCTTTTTCCCCTGATTAGTATCTAAAACTCCTTTATTTGGTAGATCTGGATATTTATTTCCCTTATGATCACAACAATAATCACAGCGAAAATTACAGGTACGAGTTACAGTCCATAATAAATAAAGGGGGTAAAGATCGTGACGCCCCTTTCTGTCTAATCTTTTGTTAGCAAACCAATTTTTAATGAAAGTAATGTAGGAGTGAACTTGCTTAGTAATTCTGGGCAATAGCTTATCGGGAAGTTGTTGTACCTTTTCAAAATCTTTTGACAAGGCATCGGCTTGATTTTGTAGATCTTCTATATTGGGATGATCAGGTGATTGCTTATAGTGGGAAAATGGTAGTTTTTTGGTTGTGGTGCCTGAAGGCTTAATCTGGCGGATAGTGGGTAGGGTTATTTCCATTTCTATTACTCCAATGAGATATACTGCTTTATTGCGCCTTGGGTGAGGCGAGTTAATACAGCGAGAGACTTCTCTTTTGTTACTTGTTTATTAAAAAGATATTGCAGCCCAACTCTAAGCCACATTCCAAAAAGAGCGTGGATAATAAGCTCTGGGTCCTCTATCGAAACTCCCTGTTGTTTTGCTTTGATTTCTAAAATATGGGTCAGGAAATTAATTAATTCAGGACTGGCACCAAAGGCCAGGCCCTGAAGACCTCTATCGATTTTCATCTTTTCGACAATAATTGAGACAACTTTTTTATTTTCTTTAAAATGATCGAGAAAGGTAGAGCATATAGAAAAAAGAAGTTCATCCCCATTCTCTGGAATTCCATCTACAAAGACATTTTGAAAGCGTTCAATATATTTATCATTAAACTCTTGTATCAACTCTTCAATTAGTTGATCTTTGTCTTCAAAATGAAAATAGAAGGTGCCACCGGCTATGTTGGCCTTTTTAGCAATTTCTGCAATAGAAGTGTTGTCCTTTCCCTTCTTGTAAAAGAGATTTAGCGCCACTTTTTTGATGGAGCTCTTTGTAATTTCCTTTTGCTCCTTTCGGCTTTTGCTACTGTAACCTCTTAATTTTCTTGCAGTTGGCACTTTAGTCTCCATGTTTTGCTGAACAATCTTCAGTGAATCACATTCAGTGAAAATTCTCAAGGAAGTTTAGAAAATAGAGTAAATTCTTCTCGAAGGAACCTTCGGTACTTAATATCTATTTGAGAAAAATTTGATAGATTATACTGTCACAGCAGGAGGCCGTGGAGAAAAGCTAAGGTATGTTATAATCGAGTACAAGCCTCTTTGTAACCAAAGTCACAAGATTTTTTAAACAACCGTCTGGCTTGGTCCTTGTCCCCCATTTTAAGATAGGTTTCTCCTAAATGAAAACATCCCGATTGGTTTTTTGATTTACATGAAAGATCTAGTGCCGATATCCTTTCTTCTTCTAATATTGAACCTTCAGCCTTAGTGGCCCACCACAAACATGCCTGGTCGTCTTTTAACTTACAACCTTTTTTGAAATACGGTATGTAGACTTCTTTTTCTTCATTTTGTATCGACAATTCATAACCTAGGTAAAAACAAGATTCTGCATCATCCAATTTACAGGCCTTCTTTAGGTATCGCACCCCTTCAGCCATATTGAGATCTTTAATATTTACATAATAGTTATAACAACCGATAGCATCTTTTAAGTCACAACTTTTAGTATAATACTTTAAACCTTCATCAAATTTCCCCTGCTTGATTTTAGCAAACCCATATCTGGTACAACTTATTGGATCATTGCTAATGACACAGGCAGTCTTAATAAATTTTTCTAACTCAACATATCTCTTCTTATTTATCAGTTCTAAGGCCAAAGAATCGCAAACCTTTCCGACGCTACCAGCGATACATTCTTTTTCTTGCTCATCAATGTTCTTTTGTAAACTTATGTCTCCACAGAGACCATTTTGGAATGCATTCCAATCTCCCCAAAAAAGTGGTGTGTACCTTCCTGTCTGAGAAGAAAAGAGGTCAATTCTTTCTTGACTAGGAGGATGTGTTGGAATCAATTTTTCAATCAAAGAATTACCAGGAGAATTCAATATCTTTCTAAAGAACTCAGCTCCATGCCTTGGGTTAATCCCATTGTTCTTGAGGGATTCTATTGCAAATAGATCTGCTTCTCTTTCGAGATTAGAGGAGTATCTCTGTGACAAATATGTGCTTATGAAGCTCACTTCATTACCAGTGAAAATTTTGATGGACTGATTGTAAATGAAGTTTTTTACAATTATATCTGTGTGGTGGCCTAGCTTAATATGCCCAATTTCGTGGGCCAAAACAGCAAGGAACTCTTCCTCTTTCTTAATTGATTCAATGAGCTTTTTTGATATAACTATAACTTCACCTGGAAGAGCAAATGCGTTTAGCATGGGCATTTCCTGCACAACAAGCTTTATTTGATCAGTATCAACGGAGTCAATTTTCGCAATAGCACTTTTAAAATATTTCTTATCTGCTGAAGTTTCACATCCATTTAGCAGTTTTTTATCGAGCACATAGTTTCTTATAAAATTTCTCTTTTTATCCGCTGGAAGTTTATCAACGAGGCTATTCAAATAAGGTGGAAGTACAAAAAATAAGGCCAAGAACAAAGTCACCAGGCCCAGTGCCGCAAATCTCCAGTCATGTAATGCATTACTCTCCATTTGAATACCAAGTTTACTCCACTCATTAGGAGAGAAATTCAAAACCTCTCCGTTTGCTAATGTTACGATAATTGTACTAGGGAAGGTTTCTACAGTAAGAGAATCTACATTGTACTCACAAATGCCCTCAATAATGAGTTGAGTACCTTTTTTATTGACAGTAACATCATGTTTAATAGAACTATTCTTTTTAAAATAAGTTGCTGATGATGACATTAGAAAAACACTCCACCATCAAAATCAAACACCTCAAATGCCCCTGTTGAGTCTTCTCCATATACTTCGCCACCATCATTAACATCAAAGTAGTCAATTTCACCTGTTACTTCAATCCTTGAGAAGTAATAATGATATTTTCTGATTCGCGTCCAATAAAGTCCAAGTCCAAGAGTTGCTATCAAAATCAGCCCATTTGTAGCTGTAATCCACAAAATTTTGACCAAAGAGAAATCGGCCTTAAGACTCAATTCTCCAATTTTTGTATGACTTATTCTATACTCGGTAAAAAAGGCTAAATACAAGGACATTACGAGAAGACTCACAAAGAAATTCAGTACTATTACCCCATATATTGAATAGGCTGCTATGGATTCAGCACCTTCTTTTAGGTATTGGTTGACTTCTAAGTAATACGCCGTTGATAGGAATAATAAAATAGAAAATCCAATGACTGGTGCAATAAACTTAGTAGCCAACCAACAAACTTCCTTTACATTTCACGTGTATTTAAATTTTAAATTCCCATAGGATAAATTATTTATTAATAATTTGCTGACGTTGTGTTGCATGCGTGGAACGTAGAGCCCAAAACTTAGAGTTGAGAAGCAAATACCTCTAAAGTATTCTCTCATGTAGTCGGCCCTTTTATCTTTTTTTAGTCTAAAACAAATATTACGAAACTTAGTTCTAGACCCCAAATACCCCAAGAAAGAATAAAGAGTAAAAGGAATAAAAACCCAATAAATTCCAATGGCCAAAAGAAGAGAAACGAGTGCAGTTGCAGCTCCTTGATACTTCCCTAATATAAAATTAGACAAAAAATATAAAGCATAAACACCCAGTGCTACTATATATCCTCGAAACAATTCTTTACCCGTTCCGGAATAGTGAAAGCGATCATCATTTAATTGCAAGTGATGCCAAAGGTATTTTCTTTCTATAGTCTTGGCATGGGGGGAATATAGCCCAAGCGTTAGGATAGTTAAAAATGTATTTTTAATAGTGACTTTTAATAGGTCGTATGGATTACCATCAAATGCTAGAGGAAAATTTTGGTACAGCTCTGTTTGGGATTGATACGGATCACTTGAGACTTCATCCTGCTCTTGTAGACCCTCAGGTAGTCTCATTTTGTGATCTCCTAATTCTGTATTTTCATCCATTGGTTAAACCTTTAGAATGCTCCCCGACCGTCCAGCCAATTTACTGACGAAACAAAATTCGCGCAACTAAATAATCGTTTGTGATTTCCCAGATGAAGTTAGTCATTGTGTATAAGAATTTTTTACAGGGTCGTCTACAAAATCAGCACCAATATTTCATATATTAATGTTCAAAAATGGAAAAAGGTTGTTCAAGAAGGATCCCCCAGCATAAGCGACACGAAAGGCGCATGAAACCTGTTGGAGGACGCGGTACGAATACTGAAAAGACTTCGAAGAATGCCATAACATTAAATGGTTCAAACGCAGAAGTACGTTCGAGCCATTATTTATTCCTCGAAAAATCAGCTAGCTGCTAGTTGCTGATTTCAGTTTTATATTCCTATGAGAATGTTCTTGAGTTTCTTGGGACAATTCAAGTTGTAATTCACCTTTTGCACCAAGATGACCTGCATAAAGGCAAACTGCTAACGCAAGAAGATCTCCAACGAAAGCTCCCCACAAAAAAGGTATTTCCATTTCTCTACCAAATAATTCTCCCGTAGTAGTCGCTAAGAAAAGACAACCCACAATACAAGACGTCGCCCAAGTGATAAGCCCATAAAGAGAGCCATCTTGCCAACTAACGGCCTTACCAATAATTGCCGCCATATAACTACCAATACCAAGGCTAACGATCCAAGAGACTAATCCCCAAACCCAAAACCCATTACTTAAATATGGCAATTCTGCAAGGTTTAATGCCCATAAATTGAACCCACCTCCAAGTATCATAAATAGCATCATCAAAGAAAATACTAAAAAATTCGCCGAGACCACTGGCCTTGCGCTTATTCTACTTGGGAAATTAATAAGTGCTTCATTCATAACCCCTCCAAAGTTTAAAAATGTACTTCATTTCATTACTATAAATAATATTTCAATGGACTTATTTCTATCAGAATTAAAATTGATTCTTATTTGATGTAGCACGCACCTCTTTTCTTCTTGCCCCTGACCATGATAATATTGATACGTGAGATCATCTTTTTTAATACATATACCTAATACCTTAACAATTTTGCGGATTTGCCTGGCCTTTTATTTCCCATTCGCCCCTCCAGAGTACCGCTTGATGCTAGTGGGGATTTCGCTGGCCACAGAGTATTTCGATGGCGCCCTCAGTAGATGGTTCAAGTGGTCAAGCCAGTTGGGGGGACTCCTGGATCCCATTGCCGATAAATTATTTATTTTTTCAGTAGTGTTTACAATCTTTTTTGAATCAAACCTGACTTGGTGGCAACTGCTTTTAATTGGAGCTCGAGACACCATTGTATTTTTTGGGGCCCTCTATATACTTTTCGTAGAAAAAAACTGGAAAATATTTTTTAATGTCCACCCTCGAATTCTAGGAAAAGTGGCCACAGTTCTTCAATTTATTTTAATCACTGATTATCTATATTTTAAAATGTTTCACGGATGGATTCTTTTTCCAACAATTATAGTAAGCGTTATCTCTGGAGCGGATTATTTATACCTGCTCTTCAAAAGGAATTTCTATCGTTCTGAGTAAGGACTAGAATATAAGCTCCAACTTACTTTTCACTGTAGATTCATATAGATTTGAGACTTGAGTCCTTCAAGGGATCTTTGCAGGATTCTATCCTTTCTCCAGATGGCGGATACAGTATAGGGAGCACTCCAGGTCTTTGGATGAGAAATAGCGCTCACGCGAGAGTTTTTACTGTCACATATAAAATCGGGAAATAGACTCCAAGACTTTGAGCATGAGAGCTTTATTTCAGCGATTTCATAGCTATCAAATAGACAGTCGCGATTAATATCAATATTAAATTTCTTGAACATCGGGTTTTGTTCACAAACTTCTATTCCACTAAATGCTTTTGGAAGAATGGCCCCATATTGAGATATACAAGCCAATTGCTCTTTTGCACGCTTTTTTAGGAGAGGATGTGATTTTTTAACCACAATTTTTAGCTGTCCCTTATGAAGAACCTCACACTCCAAATCAGGGTGCTCCAAAGGGCTAAAGCAGATACCAAAATCGTAATAACCATTCATCACTCCATCTATGACATCGACAGACCTTGTAGTGTAAATTTCTGATGTTAAAAGCGGATGCTTTTGCTGAAACTTACACCATGCAGGAGTCAATAGTTTACTACAAAGTTGATGTGTCGCCGCCAGCCTAACATTCCCTTGAAGCTCTATCTCATTTGATGTCAACTCCTCTTTTATGGCACTAGCTTGAGCTAGTAGCTCAGAGGCCCTTTGTTTTAACAACATGCCGTGAGTAGTCAAGGAGATGTACTTACCATTTTTGCAAAATAGCTTTTGCCCTAATTCAGCTTCAAGTGAAGAAATACTGTGGCTAATAGCACTAGGACTTATGGCCAATATTTTTGAGGCCTTACCAATATGCTCTGTCCTTGCTGTTTCTAAAAAATAACTTAATTGGTCTAGTTTCATCGTTCTATTTTATTCAACAATATCATTGAAATCAAATCATTTGTTAGATCGGTAAGGATATTTTATTTTTAAATCTAATTCTTGCGTTCAATAGGAGGGTAACGTGAAAACATTTATTTGCCTAATGGCCACATTTTTAATTCAAAGTGCTTATTCTGGTGGATCTGACTCACTGACCTGCAGTGGAAAATTGCAAAAACATCTTTCACACTTTACCAATTCATCTACTGGATACTCTCACTTAGCTAATGATCAGAAAAACCTAGGTGTCGACTCCCTCGACTTATTTGTCAGGTCTATGGGGCCAACAGAGCTGCCTGACCAGAGAATATTTGTTCAGCTTACAATGAAAGATAACAAAAGAATCAATCTTGGAAGAACATTTTCTCAAAACTTAATTAAGACTCATACCTTTAATGGTTTTAATTATCGAAAGGTTTCAACAATCCCTGGAAGTACCAAGACAGATAGTAGTTTTCTTATGATCTACAACGTCAAAACTAATGAAGGTTTTCTTGAGTTGTACTTATCTTCTGGCTCAGTGAGAATGTATTCCTACAAATTAAAATGTACTCACAGAGACCACCGAAGACCTATTGATAATATCTAAATAAGGCAATTTCTGAAATTTCGAATCTAGAAAAATGAATTGAGTAATATTTCTGGAGCCCAATTTGAACAAGACTGGTCAAAGTTAAGAATTTCACGCACGAATGCCCATCTAATTCGCCCTAATTTCCTGATAAAAGATAGTTTTTGTCATCAGTAAGAATATACCATTACGAAAAAGAGGGCGTAGAGTGGTTTTTCTATTGTCTATTAAAGAAATACAGCACAAAGGAGTAGAAAAATGAGAAACGTAAAGAGCTTAATTCTTGTGGGTTTTATTTTTAGTTTAAGTTCACTAGTTTATGCCAACCCAGTCCAAGACGGTTTTTATCAGGGCAAAAAATTGGGTTGGTTTCCATCGAGTTCAACACCTTGTAGTGTTGTCTGCCGAAGGGCCAGAGGTAGTGTCGCCGAGTTTGAAAAATTTAACATGCCTTCGCTGGTCAATAAATACACTTATGTCTGTAAAGCAAAGGAAACTAGCAATATGCCTCTTGCAAAAGGTGAGTTATATGGAAACAATTTCAGCTCAGCAGCCAGGAGAAAAGTGTGTATGGTATCAACATCGAGCGGACATGTTCACCGAAAGTTGAACTTTATGTGTCTTTGTGTGATTAGCCGCTAGTACCACGTCGCTTAAGAGGTGTGATGGAGCCACTATTGTGGTGCCATCGCATGTTCTTGCTCTAAACACCTAAAAATTAATCAATTACAACATGTCTATTCTTATAACACATCCGTAAATTTTTCAAAATACCATAGGTTCCAACACTCTGCCTAAACTTGGAGGTTATACTTAGGGAGAAAATAATTTACAGAAATCACAAATACAAGATATATTTCCTGATTATAGAGTTTGTTCGTGACCCCCATTTGATGGCTACCTCCTAAATCCGGAGGAAAACCATGGATTTGAATAGAAAAAGAGTAACTCAATCACAGAAATTCAACATCTTAACCGCTCACATTGAAAAAGGAACTCCCATTTCCGAGTTGG
>JABIHA010000129.1 GCA_018649885.1 Bacteriovoracaceae bacterium | reverse complement strand
AATAATTGAATGTCGAAAGGCCTTTGCCAGATAACGAATGGTAGCTCGGAATCTGGCATTCTGTACCCGGGGTCATCCCTGTGAAGCAGCGTCTATTTTAGCACGTGCATCATTCAGGACATCTGCATACGCTTCAAACTTTTTAGCAGCTTCTTTGTCAGTCCCACTTATATCGTCAGCCCTTAAACGGCAGACAGCGCCCAGACTTGCAACTACTTCCGGTATATAATACTCATCTACAAGAAATTCAAGTTTTTCCATGTCTGTATCATTCATTTCCCACTCCTCATAAAAAAGTTAAAATTGCACTCTTGTCAAACTTTCTCTTACAACTGTATTGTACCACTTCAAGATTCAAAAAACCCTACTCAAAATATGTTTCTATGCGTAAAAGACTCACCGCAAAGAGTGGGGAGAAAAACCAAAATTAGACGCTAGATGTTGTACGCAGTAGACTAAAAGGAAAAAAGAAAATTTCAAATTAAGATGTGGTCCTATGTACCTGCTGGTAGAATGGCTTCTCTGTATATTATGTTTATAACCCTTGGTCAAGATTGCTTTAAAATCGATTTTCAATCTTGCCATCGTAAGTATCTAGAAAGGTCTTTATTGCAAGTTTTTCCTTATCCTTCAATTTTTTATATTTCTTTGAAGATTGAATTTTTCTAATCCTTTTTTCAACGTCTTCCAGTTTGACAGTCTCTGCCACATTGTCGAGATTAATCTGCCATTTTATTCTATCAACATAATCATTTAATGTATGACTTTTAACTTTAGAAAGAAAATGTGTTATAAACACGATGAGATCATTATCCTTCTTAATTATGGAATTGACATACTTATTAACTCGCTTTGGACTATCCCAACAACGCCACATATATAAAATAGATAGTAAATGCTTATGTTTAGCCAATTTATCAGTCTTTGCCCAATCTTCTACTTTACGAAGTGCAAGAGCTACTAACTTTTCAAGTTGAGCTTGGTTTACTGTCATTTTCTCAGGTGCTTCAGGCCTCTCCTTAAAACCATATTTACCATGCTGCTGACATTGTACTCCTATTTCGTTGACAATTGTATGTAGGCTATTAGTAGTATTTTCGATCGCCTTATTAAAGATTTCAAACCTTGTTTCCTGCTCCTTAAACCGATGACTTAACTGATATAATAGCCTTAAAATCCGCATTGACGTACTGGTAGCAAAGAAACTATTATCTCCCTCAGGAAATTTATCTCCGATATTCATTAAAGCGGTTATTATCGTTGCTATATTTTTTTCTGGTATACCATCACTTGTGTAATCTTCCATTCTCTCTAAAAATCGTATTATTTTACCATCTTTGTTAAGTTTTATTAACTCTCTTGAAAAACTTCTCATATTGCTTCCAGTTGATAGTACTCTTTTGATTTCCTTAAGTGGAATTTCATCTTTTGGAATAAACAATTTAAAATAAGTATCAAATATATCAGGGCTACATAACCTGCCCTCTTTTCTCCAATCTTCAAAAGAGCTATGGCTGTAGACGATGTTTTCTAATTTAGGAAAAAGCCGTTTCAGAAAGTCTTGTAAAATATCAGATTGAATTTCTTCTACTTCACCAACAATAGATTCAATACTTGACCGCTCTTTTTCCATCAAATCTTCTGTTTGTTGGTGTGATATCCTTTTCCCGACAAACAAGTCCTTATTAGTTTTAATACTCTCATATAGATTTGGAATAAAAACTTGTATTGCTGTTATTGCAATAAAATCAATTGGGTTTACTTCATCTTTCACCAAACTAAATCCAAAGCTTAGTGAATTCAAGTAACGATTAACATCCCTTATATTATTATAAAAATGCTTCAACCCGCTATGATATATGTTGCCCCAATATATTTGATTCCACCTCTCCTCAGGTAAATCATGAATTAATTCGTCTAATTTGCTGAAAAGAAGACGTTCGACTTCTCTTTTTGACATTTGTGGGATTTCAAATGGTACTTGAACAACCTTCTCCAGGTACTTATTCCCTGAACCCTCTTGGACTTTTTTCAATGCGTTAATTACCACATTCTTATCAAATGATAGCAAATAGGTGGTATTTGGAAAATCGGCAAGAGATTTTATCAATTGGAATATCTGTCTGATTTCAGTATTGTTTAGCCTATCAATATCGTCTATAACTATTATGAGTTTTGTATCTAACTCCTTCAATAAACTGTTAAGCTCACTTTTTACAGCATTAATGTCCTTTGCATTTGCCTCTCCAGCTTTTTCAGTAGCGATTCCAACATTTTTAACTGCTTTAGCGGCCTCACCAATAAAGGACACTGTTGGCATATAGCTCAAGGGTTCAAAAAACCGTGCATATGTTTGAATAGCACGTCCGAGCTTAGATTGTTTTTCTTCTAAATTATTTCTATTTAGAACGGAAGAAAGTTCATTAAAGAATTGGTGAATAAGTTGATTTTGGTCAGAAAAATTCCAAGGATTAAATTTTATTATGAAAGGCATACTATGTTTCTTTTTTTGACTCGAAATCGATTCTATCTCCTCTAAGGCCATATTAATTATAGAGGTTTTTCCTGAACCCCATTCTCCATATAATCCAACGGAGATGCTTCCACTTTGATTGTAGCCTAGTATTGCTCCAGCAAGTGCCTTTGCAAATGCATGCCTTTCAAGTACGTCCTCCTTATGTGTTTCTATTGGTT
>JABIHA010000128.1 GCA_018649885.1 Bacteriovoracaceae bacterium | reverse complement strand
TCAACTTGCAGAAAGCTTGGTGTGAGTTTTTGGAAATACCTAGATGACCGAACTTCGACCCGCGGAGAACTTCCTTTTCTTGCCCAAACTATACGATCTCTTTAAAAACAGTATATTGGGCAGTTACCTCCTCTCTGTCAAAAAAATAGACAGTGCATGTAAATTTTCATGGTTTGCAGGCCATTGTTAATAGCAGTGATATATTAGAAGGTGAAAAATCGAAATTTCGGAGTTTTATATGTTAAAAATAGTATTTCTCATGCTTTTAACTTTCAGTACTGCTTATAGTAGTGAGACCAAACAAGTTGACATTAATTACGCCGGTAGCTCTTTTTGTCAAATGGTCAGGAGATCTTTTACCTTTTTAAAACAACGTTCAAAACTAGAATATACACTCGCTAGCTGTGAAATGACTAATGACCGGTGGGGTAGTTCAAATACATACACTGTAAATGTAGTTGGACAAGAGTATCCCCCTAGTCAAGACGATCAATACAAGATTCTCAATTTTGAGATAAGTAATATGCAAAAAGAAAGTATTAGTCCCAGAATACTTTCTCCCATTTTAGAAAAATTTAATATAAAGGTTATCGCTATCACAGGGCATAGTTATCCCGAGTATCATGGCGGACATAGTCGAATGATTATTGGTCTCCCAATTCATTAAAATGATATGATGGTGCCGGCACTACTTTGTTTTCCTACTTTTACTGTTGTAAACTTTTAAATTGATCAACAATTGTATCGTTAAATAAGTGGTTATCAGCTTCATTTGTCTCTACTAAATTATTGAAAGTGTCCATGCTCAGACGAAGAGTTTTGCGCATATTATTATGTCGTAATAGATCAGTGGAAAAATATGAGCTGTAGGTTCTACCAGGTACAAGAGTATTATAAACATAGTAATAACCTTGATACTGTCGGTCGCCTTCAGTATTAAGTACTAAGCTAATTCCAGTTTGACGGATACTACAACTTCCTTCCAAGTGCCAGTCAACTTTTATTTGATCGATATTTGCCATAAGGGTCATGTTATCTGGAACTAAATTGAATTGACAGCCATCTTGTTCTTCTACTAATTCAGGGTACATCGTAAAAGTAACAGTATCAGTGTTATTTTCAGGATTAATTTCCTGGATAGCTGTATTTGGTTTTATTGAAGCTCTGTAGCTAAATTCAGTTTCCTGAGTTAGACCTTCATCAGTTATCCAAATATAAAAATGAAATTGTGAGTATTGGCCATCAACTTCTGTATAATCTAAATCTCTTGTGATTATTTCTCCAGTATTCAAATTTTCATATTCTAATTGTAATTTTCCAAAGAATGTTCCTGTCCCGATATTTTTAGCTATTATATGAATGACGCCACCGCTTGGATTGGCGATCAGATCAATTACCGCCAAATCAACTGGTCGATCACTACTTCCAACTACTCCACCTTTTAAATCGTAACCGACTTGTGAGAAATCAAATTCTTTTTCAATGCTATTATTTTCTAGGTTTTGGTCATAATTGTTATAGTAATTGTAATAATAAGTGAGTGTTGCTTTTAACTTATTATCTGGAAGAGGGAGAATACTTTCAAAGCTAGTGGCCGGGATTTTAATGGTAACAGACTGATCGGGTGAAAGGTTTCTAGTTCTATTACTAAAAAAACTATCAGAGTTTGAGTTAGAAATCTCAACTCTAAAAATTGTTGAGATTAGGCCTACATTTTGGACCTCTAGTTCAAAGTAATTTTCAACACTATTATAGTCAAATCTCCGCAGTGCCACATCTTTATCAAAGGGTCTTTGAATCACTTTATCAACAGTATTGTCCTCTGGGTTGTAGTCAAGATATTCATTGGGTAAAACAATTTCGATTTGGTATCTTGAAGGGTCTTCAATACTAAAGTCTAACCCAGTACTGGCACTAGAAAAGCTATAAACTCTTTTACCATTTTCTATATCAATGCCAGAACTCCAAACTGATCTTATGGCAACTCCATCAACATTAAATTTTATAATATTAATTTGTGGAACTATATCAGTTATATCTGCAGTACTATTGTTTTTCACTTCTACATGAAAGATATAGTCGCTATTATCTCCTACATATTTGTGCTCAAATCGGTACTTGACGATACTAAAGTCTACATAGGAGTCTGGGATATGACTTTCAGTTGCTACAAAGGAGAAATTGGCAGTCGAGCTATCTTGAGCAAAGCTCAGCTCACTGTTGTACTCAACGGTCTTATGTAAACGAAACTCTTTTAATTCTACGAAAATAGTTTTTGAGCCGCCAGGGCTTAACTCCCCTACCTGATACTCTTTACCAATTCCATTCAAAGAAAATTTTACTTTTTCATTTTCATTAGCATAGAGTGTGCTTCTTCCAGCATTGATTATATCAATTTTTAACTTATCTAGCTCCACTTTAATATCTGTAAATGCCAGTTGAACATCTCTTGCTGGTGCAATGAAGTTTTCTTTTTCCATGGTATCGTCATCAATATTAGTATCGTGTGCAATTAGATAATCATCCGAGTAAAGCTCAACTCTAAGGATTCCAGTTGTATCATGAGTCTTGTTTGGGAAAAGAGATTTAAATTCCTCAGAAGAAAGAGTATAACTTCCATCATCAGCAATTTGATCACTTGGAATACTGCCCTCGATAAATGAGTTGATTTGAGTAGAACTATCTGTATATGAAATATTAAAACCCAAATGGTAGCCAACTCTTTCCCCATTTCCTCTAAGCGTATAGCGAAAAGAAAAGCTATCATCTCTCAGCTCAACTCCTTCGATTTTTTTCTCAACAAGATTAAACTGAATAGGTAGAGAAGCCTCATTGTCATCTTCATTGCTCTCCTCTATTTCTTGTCCACTATCTAAATAAACTCTTGTTGATAGATCGTAATCGTGTGCTCCTGAAAGCTCCCAAACTGGAATATGGGCCACAACTGAAATAGTTTCGCCTGGTCCAATTGAATCATTATATGTAACGTCAGTGTCATGATTTTGAGTTGTGACCTGTGTTCCAAAACTAGTGGATGGGACATTTCCGGTATTTTTGATAAAAATAGTGAGCTCACCTTTTCTTCCATCAAATTCTAATGAGACAACTTCTAAATTTACATATTCCTCAGCAATTGTTGGGGTGGCGGTTGGTTCAACCTTCGCCGTTCCCTCTTCCTCTGGCACAATTGCTGGAGCGCCTGTAGCAGCGCCGCCAGCTCCACCACCATCTCCGCCGCTATTACATGCAGACAAAGTTGCAGCTAAAATAATAAGTAAAAGAAGTTTGATTGTGATTTGATTTTTCAATTAAACAATCCTTGTTTAAATCCGGTGTTTCCCTCATGGAACACATATTTAAAGTGCAAGTTTAATTCCATTTTTATCAAAAGAGTTTGTTTAGAAAGCTCTTGTTATTTCAGTGGTTCACAGCATACTCATATCCTATGAAGCAATCAACTTTTTTACACTGACTAAAAAATATGAGAAAAAGATGCAATGAGTGGCACCCTGAGAAGCGCTTTAGTTAAATTAAGAATTGTATCAAAAAGATGTATTTTTTTATTTCTCATTGATACCATATATCTATTGATGGTACTTCTTCATCACCTATAAAAAAAATGGAGTAGACCTGCTACTTATAGTTATGGGGACAGTGATATCTAAGTAAACATCGGTGGTAGTTCCCCCTAGAATGACAGGATTAGAAATTGTATTCGTTTCATTAAAACTAAGATCTCTGAGGTCGGTGCAACTTCCAGTGGAGTAAAAACCAACGACTTCAAACTTCCTTGCGCTAACACTTCCAGACGCTACATTTGGAGTGGCAACTAAATCGCCTGAATCTACCTCGTAGCATGAAGTTCTGGAGTCTTGCTCTGGGTAGGTCACCATTATCGCGTAGCAATTATACCCGGAAGCCGTTGTAGGGATTGTTTGACCAAAACAGTTCTTTTCAGAGGGGGCTTTATTTTTAAAGTTGAGTACTACGAGCCTAAGATTGCTCTCTTCACCGTTTCCGCAGGAGCTTAAAAAAAGAAAAGGGCCAGAAAGCAAAATGGCACCTTTCATAGGCACAATTATCTCAATTTATTCAGCTTCTTTTTAAGTTTTGCCTTTCTCTTAAGAGATCTTAATAATTTTCCAGTTTGCTTGCATTTAAGACCATTCATTCTCTTAATTCCCGTGCCCAAAGTAGCAGAAGCTGCAACTCCCGCAGCTCCAATTCCAGAACCAACGCCAACTGCACTAGTACCGCCGGCAATCGCAACACTTGCTATGGCCATGGATCCTCCTGCAACTGCAATTGAGGCAGTTCCAAAGGAGAGAACAGTGGCGACGGCTGCGGCCACTGAAATTCCAGCTACAACTGGTGCTAACTCTGCATGTAATTGCTTGCAACATTTATTTCTACTTTTTAGATCTTTAAGAACACCATCGCGATCAGGAATTCCGCCACGGCAAACTTTCTTAAAATTTTTCTTAGAAAAATTTTTGTTCATATTCTTCTTTCTCTTCTTTAATCTTCTTTTGGCATTATCATTGCGAGCATTTTTTATTTTTCGATCGAGATTTTTATTTTTTCTATCCTTATTTTTCTTAAACCTGGCCTCTCTCTTACTTTGCCTTTTCGCCAAGTTTCCTGCTTTTCGACTACCAACAAACTCCTTCTTCAATAATTTGCATTGCTTCTTGCTCAAGTTTTTCGATTTTGCTTTCTTTACACATTTGATTCTACATTTTTCAAGATTCTTAGAATACTTCGAAGCACATTTCTTGAAACTCGAACGCAAAGATTTATTTATATTTTTAGAAGATTTCCGAGCTTTATTGATTTTGTTCGTTGCTTTTTTTATTTTTTTATCTTGCCTAGCAATTTTTGCTAAAATCCCACATTGCTTTCTTTCCTTTCCTGATTTTGCATATTTCAGTCTGCATTGATCAGCGCAGACCATAGGCTTTTTACCTTTCTTAATACACTTTTTAAATTTGGGTTCCATATCCTTGGCCATTAGAGATGAAATAGAAAAAATTGCAGATATCACTACAATAGAAAAAAACCTCATAATTACTTCTCCGAAATATCAATTCGTTGATTAAATTTATCGGAATGACAATAGTATTTCTTTAAACTTTAGTCCGTGATAACTAGGCCAACACAGAAGTACCCGACAAGAACATTAGACTTTAGAAAAAATGTGATAATAATCTATATTTTACTCAAATACTTTAATATTTAATCTTTCAAGCTGGTTCAAGGATAATCTATAGCGAGTTTTATAGTCAGAGTCGAGCTGAAATGATTTGGTTAATTGATTGGTGGCCGTGTTAATTTTTGAGCCTTCACTCATTAATTTCATTTTTCTTAGCTGGAAAAGGCCATAGTAGATTACTGCTTTTTGCTCATTTGCTGAAAAGTTATTAAACTCCATATCTAACAGTGTTTCTAGCAAATTATTTTTTATTGTTTTGCCTATTCCCATTTTTGAAGATTTTGGAATCCAAGTAACTTTACTTAGAAGCTTGCCCAATTTTTTAGCTTTTTCGCTATAGGTGTAACCCAAAAAGTGCTTGATGATATCACCTAGTTGATCTTTTATTTTAAGCTCTATTACTGTTTTATAAAAGAATTTCTCGGCCTTTTTACGCAAAATATGGGGAAGTTTTGCTCCTGGGATCCAGTAAGTTGGCACTGGAACCATAATATAATAAGTAAGGTTTAATTCCTTTATTTTTATACTTACTAAACAAGTAGCATCTTCGCCCTTTATAGTGGGCCCCTTTTTGGGAGGGTAATAAGAAAGATTTTTCTTGATGTCATTGAAGTAGCAATGCCTTGGAATTTTCCTCTTACTCTCAGAGCTTTCTTTTGGCTTTTCAGGTAGCTTAGCATATCGATCAAAGTCTTTGATTTGTTGCGCTATTTTTTTGGGGTTTCTTAGAGGGTCAAGATACGTGTTCATTCTCTTATGGGTTGTCATCACCATAACTAAAATACTTTCAATTTTCAGTGAGAGATCTATATTATTTCCTGGCTGTACATTATGTGATGCCACTGTAGAAAGGGGCGAGCTATTGCAATATCCTCTAAGACCCTTGATCATATTGGCCATGGTCATAATATCGAGTGTGATATATTCAGGGAGTCTTCTATTTAAATCGATATTCATGGAAGACTTAACTAAAGCATCGAGTTTATCTGAAATAGTTACAGCCCGATTTACACTCCGACACAAAGTACCAGTATCATTTTTTTCTGGATCGAATACAGCTCTACTATTAAACATATTGAGAAGGCCTTCGGCATATACGATCAGCTCTCTTTGCTCAGACTTAAGTGGAGATAAATATCTTCTTCCCTTTATTATTATATTTTGAATGGATTTAGCGTCCTCTTCATTTAAATAAAAGAGATGGGTAAGTTCATGGATAAATAAGGCAGAGGCCTGAACTCTTAGTCCTTCCTTGGGAATTTCCTGGAGCGCATTGATACTTAAACAAATTGAGCCATGTGGAAAATTTCCCGTGGCTGAGCCATGAGTGTGCTTTATCTTTCCATTTAGTTTAGTTGAACAATACCCTTTATCTTTCACATTTAGGTTTACATTTTGAGTGATTAGTTTATTGAAAACCTTTGTTGCATTAAAGTTTTTTGCCTTAAATAATTTGCTAAGGGCGTTGGCAGAATTCTTTCCATAAATATAATCAAGAGTTTCACTTGATAAGAACATATATTCTAGTGTTAATCGAAAAAGAGATTCGGCTGCTGATTTTTGAATAGATTCTAATGTATTTTCAACCTCTATTTTAGAGCTTTGTACTGTCTCGCCTCCAGAGCCATCAATCCCCCCTCCAGAGCTTTCTTGATTGTTTATGTACTTTGTTTCAACTATCTTTTTTGTACAACTTACGTACATTGAAGATAATAAAATTACCAAGATTAAATTTTTCATTACTTTTTCCTTTAGATGTAGAGTGTTCTAATTTATCAAGATGATTCCCTCGATGATTTAGAATACATCAATGTCTAATTTATCTAAATTCCTTGAAAAATCCTCAAACCTTTGGTTATAAGTTGTATCTTGTTTTATAGTGCTAGCTAAAGCTTTTGATGTACTATCTAGATCTATGCTTTTATCAACGACATTAAAATCTTGCCCCATTTTAAGTCCATAATAGATCACTGCCTCAACATCACTACTTACCCTTATTCCTTTATCATCTCTTAGTTGCATTTCAAGAAGGGACTCCATCAAAGCTGTTTTTACAATTGCATTGGCGCCAGAGGTATCTTTTTGGATTGCTCCAATTTTCATCAAAAGATTATAAATGATGGGAAAATCAACTTTTGAGATATATCCAACTATATGACTTAAAATGAGATTGAATTGATCTTTTCCTTTAAGTTCAATTATTTTATGGGAAATTATTCTTTCTATTTTTCTTCGCTGATTATGTGGAAGTTTTGTACCGGGAATCCAATAGCTCGGCACCATTTTCAAATGCCACTTTGGATCACCCCATTCATCTTTGCCTTCAATCCAATAGCAGCTAACCATATTTAGAGCGATTACAGGTCCACTTACTGGTCTCGTATAAGTCTGGTTATTTTTAAGTCGATCTTTTCTACAATGTTCAGGTATCTCAGCAAAAAGAGAAAAGCTTGCGCTGATTAGTAAAAAAATTAAACTGGTCTTCATTATTATCTCCAAGTTGTTATAGTTTGTTATCAATAATCGCCTATTATGGCGTCTTAATAAGTTACATTTACATTGATACTTAATGATAAGTTTCATGAATAGATTTTAGTTGCAAATAACTAACGGAAGGTGTTAAATTAACTGCAAACTTTACCCATAAGTAGGTGATTTTACTATGTCTTCAAGTGTAAATATTTTCGAATATTCTGATTTTAGGGCCTTTGTAAAAGCAAAGCTAAAGGCCATGCCCAAGCAGGGGTATGGGCAATTTCGTAAGATCGCTAATTTTTTATCCATGAGCAGTGTGATGATAAGCCAAATCTTTAACGGCGACCGTGAAATTGGGCCAGAGCAAGGCCATAAGCTCTCTCATTTTTTTAATCTCTCCAAGCTTGAAAGAGAATACTTTTTTACTCTAGTCCAAATATCAAGAGCAGGAAGTGTAGAGCTTAAAGAATATTATCAAGAAAAACTAGATGAGCTTAAGGAGAAGTCAAAAAAATTGGTAAATATTGTAGATCACGATAAAAAAATGAGTGATAAGGAGAAGGCCAAGTTTTATTCAAACTGGTATTACAGCGGCATAAGGCTTTACAGTTCTTTAAACACAGAAAAAGATATTAGCAGCCTTGCAAGCCGATTTAAAATTCCACCTGAAACTGCTGCAGAGGTAGTTGAGTTTCTTCTCTCTCATGGACTTTGTATCAAGGAAAATGATGAACTCAAAATGGGGCCCGCCAGGATTCATCTTGAATCATCTTCTCCATACGTAAGATCAAGGCAAATGGATTGGCGACTAAAGGGCTTTGAAAAAATGCCAAATCAAAGAAAAAAAGATCTTTTCTATACAGCTCCCCTTTCGGTCTCACACCAAGGTGAAAAAGAAATAAGACAAAAACTCAACGAATTCATTAGAAATCTTACCGATATTGTAATTTCAGAAGAGCCTCAAATTTTAAAATGTTTAAATATTGATTTTTTTGATTTCTGAAAGTGGGCATATCTATTTTTATTTCTTTACTTTATCAATACCTGGCAACCACTATACATAGACGAAAGTTTGAAGCCATACTTCCTTGTTTGTTCAAATACCAAAGGAGAAGTAGTCAAACTTTTGATTTCTGTTGTTTCTACAAATTTAAATTTTACAACTGAGTTTGATCGTTCCCCAGATTCCAAGCTTGATTTAAAGCAATAGGCCAATAAACCTTCTAGGTTACAATCTAGACCTGCGGCAAGGAGAGTTTCTTGTATGTCGGTTTGAGTTTCACTTGAGCAAAAACTCCATCAACATGCCTGAAGTCTTGGAAACATACAATACCTTTTCCAAAAGATGAAAATAGGCAGCTCCCCCTCCACACCACGACCTCGTTTCTAAATAAATTTTCTCTAGATTCATTAATTTTTTGCATTTTGTCGACAAATATGGGCGGTGCAGTGAGTTGCCAATCCATATGGGCGGAACCAAGAGGTACTCACTAAATTTTATTTTGGAAGTAATAAACTTCTAGCTATTTATGGTTCCAACTGAAGGTAGGTAAGCTTCATTATATTAAGCCCTTATAATCAAGCAGGAGGAAGTATATAAGGTGGGTTCTGGACAAAAAATTCAAGTTCTAATGACTATCTTGTTTTTCATGCATTTACTGGGTTGCAATGCCGGTAAGAGTGAACTTGATAATCTATTTCTCGCGGACTCTAATGATCCAGCTCAGTTAAGCTCTGATAAGGCCTCCATTAATTTCAGCGACACCGTTCCTCTTGATACAGCAGATTCAATTGAGCTTACTTTCATTAATAGCGGTTTTTTTGATTTAAAAAAATGCCAGGCACCTACGATTGCGGGAAGTGGTGCAAGTGAGTTCTCGATCGTAAGCTCAAACTGTAGTAGTGGTGAGATTAAGTCATCAGCAAGATGCATTGTTGGTGTTGCTTTCACTCCAAGTAGCACAGGAAGTAAAACAGCGAGCTTGAATTATGCATGTGAGAAATCGGAAAAAGAGATTCGACTTAGCGGAATGGGTGTAGCTTTCAATGTCTCAACTACATCTCCATCAAATAACTCAACTGGCGTTGACGGTAATAGCGATATTCAAATAGTTCTTAACTCTAATTTAAATACGACTCTTCTTACAAGAAGTAATATTTTTCTTAGAGAAACGAGAGCGGGCCAGCGAATTGAGGCCTCACTCAGCTATAATTCAACAAACAAGAGTATTACAATTAACCCAGTGGTTCCTCTCCTCCCACAAATGAGCTACCGAATAGACTTGAGCTCTTCTCTTGCCAATACGAATGCACAAAGCTTTTCCTCGGATAGTATCGTTTACTTTACAACTTCTCCTGTTCGAGTATCGAGCTCAGGATTTAGCACAACTGATGCCAACCCTACAGTTTACGGCCATTGCACTACCAATGTGACTTCACTAAGTGCTAGCTTAGATGGAAGTACTATCACAATTGCAGATGACGATTGCAGTGACGGAATATGGAGTCTTAGTGCTAGCATAGCTTCCAGCGGAGCTCACACCCTTATTGTGACTGGAAATAATGGCAGCGAGAGCTCCTCGAATACTACTACCCTGGTAAAGTGTGCTTCCCTTGCCGCCATTACACCAGCAGGGGCCTTTGCAGGCGGTGATGGAAATACCGCTGTTTCGGCCTGGGAGATCTCTACAAAAGAAGAACTTGCTCGCATCAACTCATATATTAATTCTGGAAAATACTTCAAGTTAACTAACGATATTGATCTCAGCTGCTCTAGTTGGGCGGCGCTAGGAGATGCGGGGACAAATTTCGATGGAAAGATTGATGGGGATTACTACCAAATCTCTGGCCTTACAATTGAGTCTCCCGTAGCAGATTACCAAGGTCTTCTAGGCCAAACAGACACTGCAGAGGTTTCCAATTTAGTGATTGTAGACGCCTATATTTTCAACACAGGTCAATCCCATACTGGGATTCTTGCAGGGGACTTCCAAAATACTTCCTCTGCAAGCAATATTTCAATTCACGGACAAATAGTCTCCGGCGGTTATGCGGGAGGAGCTTTTGGCAATATTAGAGAGGATAGCTACTTAGAAAATATTTATGTTGATGCCTATATCCGCTCTGGCTCAGGTTATGTAGGAGGGCTGGCAGGAAGGTTTGAATTAAGCTACGTAGATGTAAACTATATGCGTAACCTAACCACGACAGGAGTTATATCTGGCTATGGAACAGGAAATAGCATCGGTGGTATTACCGGCTACTATAGAAGAAGTATAGGTCACTATCTTCGCAGTTATGTTAATATTTCTACGACTTCTACAGGAAGTAATATTGGTGGACTCATTGGAACTTCTACCTGGAGTAATATCAAATTCTCTGAGTCCCACAGTAA
Source organism: Bacteriovoracaceae bacterium (assembly GCA_018649885.1). Taxonomy (GTDB): domain Bacteria; phylum Bdellovibrionota; class Bacteriovoracia; order Bacteriovoracales; family Bacteriovoracaceae; genus JABIHA01. Next base: position 7,304 of record JABIHA010000128.1, on the reverse strand, counting down.
AATTTACGCTCCAAACAGCTCGGGTAATGTTGGGGGTATAATAGGAAACTCCTGGAACAGTTATGTTATTGGAGTGCTATCAACTGGAGATATTGACACTGGAGGAGTTAATGTAGGAGGAGTGATTGGCGCTTTAGACAAAGGCCCAGTATACCTCAATCTATTAGGTGCTCGCGGCAATATTAGCGGCAACACAAAAGTTGGTGGAATCATAGGATTTGTAGTGAGCACTCTCAAAGAGGTCACTTTTAATGATAGTTATTTTTCCGGAACCGTTTCAGGAACAATATCTGGCGGAATAGTAGCTCAAGATGATAGCACTAATAAACTCTATGAAGGAGGCAAGCATTACTACAACTCCGCAGGAGCCGCTAGTGGAGGAACGATAACTGGTAGTGCAAAAACTTTGAGCGAGCTAAAAGATCAGTCTACTTACTCTGAGTGGGGAATAGGTAAAGAAAAGTATTGGGAAGTAGATTCAAATACCTCGCTTTTAATGCCGTCTACAATGAATTGTGGTGGCCAATTCCCCAATACAATTACCGCCTCAGCGTCACTGTCTGGTTCGGGAAGTGATGGAGATCCTTATCAAATTACAGGTGTGGGGGACCTTGCTGCAATGGCAGCAAATCTCTCGGCTTCATATATCCTTACAAGTGATATAGATGTTACTGAGGAGTGCTACAAATGGGCCCCTATTGGTAGTGATGCCAGTCCCTTCACTGGAAAACTTTATGGTAATAGTAAAAGTATCTTGGGTCTGGGAATTAATGTTGCAGCAAATGGACTAGGACTTTTTGGAGAAATCGAAGCAGGCCTAGTGCAAAACCTGAATCTCTCAATGCGCATCCACCTATTTGACGCCCATAGAACCGCAACTAGTGTCACTGAAATTGGTGTACTTGCAGGTAAGATTTCAAGTGGATCAACCATTAGTAATGTAACAGTTGCAGGCAATATTTTTAAACATAATGGACTTGAAGTTGGAGGGATCGCTGGGGAAGTCAATTCTTCAACACTACAAAATTCCATCGTCAGCTATGTGAATATACTTAGTGAAGAAAACCGCAATGGCTCAATTGCAGGATTTCTCAGTGGCTCTACCCTCGACGAAGGAAGTGTTTATGCTTCATACGTACAAGGTGATTATGGAACCGGAGGGGCCGTGGGTACTGCCTCTAACACATCAACTATTTCTAACTCAAATTCTCGTTCAGCAGCTATTTCCAATCACTCCTCAAGGTCGCAAATAGGAGGTCTATCAGGCTCAATAAGCTGGAGTAGTGTGAGTAATAGCTATGCCACTGGAAATGCAGGAATGGGCAATCAGAAAATAGGAGCACTAGTAGGTGAATCCGTTCGTGGAACCATTACTAACTCCTACGCCACAGGAAATGCCTATGCTGATCCAAGAGGTATTAACCGTAGATATATCTCTGCACTTGTGGGCTCTATGGCAGACTCAAGCGTTGTTACTGACTGCTACTCTAGTGGAAATGTCCTCAATGGAGCTGATTCAATATCAGGAATTGCAGGTATGACCGATACAACAGCAACCATTACTCGTGCCTATGCAGCTGGCAGCTTGGACGGAGGCGCCACCAATGCCAATCCAATTATCGGTAGCGACTCAACGGCCGATGCAACAGTAAATGATTCCTTTGCTCTGGATCCTTCGTGCAATGCTGGTGCTGGAGGTGGGTGCGCTCTCACAAATGGAGGGATAGGTCTTATAGACTCAGAGATGAAGGATCAGAATGAATTTACAAATTTTGACTTTATAAATGATTGGCAAATGCCCGCAGGTGGTGACTTCCTCTACCCTATTTTAAAATAGAGGGCCAAAGAAGACCCCCTGATTCATCAATTGACTAGAAATTTACCATGCAAAAGCATGGCAATAGATTTTAGCTCGATTTAGGTAATACGGATTAGCTCCATGCCCTGGCAAGAAGCCATCAAGGATAGCAGGATATTTGCCTGACTTTTCACGCTCTTCTACCATTAGCCTAATGGAAAAGCGCTTCTTTCTATTTGCCTGAACTCTCGGAGCGTAATGTACAATAAATTTACCACTATTCGGCTATTCGTACCTATTCGTACGTACCTATTCGTACGTGGTTCCTTTGGGCTATTCGTACGTGATTCCTTTGGCTGGGCTATTCGGGCTATTCGTAGGGCTATTCGGTGGCTATTCGTACGCTATTCGTACGTGGTTCCTTTGCTATTCGTACTATTGTACTATTCGTATACTATTCGTACGTGGTTCCTTTGGAGACTAATGGCATTATCTCAAAAATGAGGTAATGAGATTGGATACATAAAAATTATTGTCAGACTATCCCAATTGATAGAATTGATTGGGATGCCAAGAAAGAATCTAATTCGAACAAATTTGTATTACTACCACATTACAACCAGGGCAAATAACAAAGAATGGTTCTGCCTTCCTTTAGATAAAGTTTGGGAAATATCAAAAAATTCCTTTTTGAAAGCACAAAGGAAGTGTCCGGCCATAGTCTCGCAATTTGTTCTTATGAATAACCACTATCATCTTTTGATAAAAACTCCTGATTCAAATATTGACCAATTTATGTTTTGGTTTAATAAAACATTTAGCGATTTACTTAGGGCCAAAACAAAAAGAGTTAATCGCATGTTTGGAAGTTCTTATAAGTGGAGTATTATCTACGATGAGTTTTATCTCTTAAAAGTGGCCCGATACATTTATCAAAATCCCTTGCGTGCTGGTATTGTTACCCGTTGTGAAGATTATCAATATTCAACCCTCTTTTACCTCTCAAGGAACTTAGAAATAGGTTATCCATTGGAGTCCAAAATTATTTATGAAAACCACAGTTGTTTAATCAATGAAGCTATTTTTTCTGATGAACTAAATCAAATTAAAAAAGGACTTAAGAAAACCGAGTTTAAACTTCGGCGACCTAGAAAATGATTACACAGTCAGTCGCCATGGGAACCACGTACTAGACTTCTAGACTTACTAGACTGGACTTAGTCGCCATGGGAACCACGTACTAGACTCCGCTGTACTAGACTCCTAGACTCCCAATGGACTCCTAGACTAGAAAATTAGCTGATAATAAGTGGCAGAACCTTGACCATAACGGGCAATGAACTCTTTATCGACAAGGGTTTTTAAATTGGTTGTCACGGTTCTTTTTGGGAAGCCAGTTGCTTCGATCATATCTTTAGTCTTTACTCTTTCTTCTACTTTTTCCTTAAAGCATTCCAATAATTTGATCGCTTTATCTGGCAATTTTTTAAACTCTTTGGCCCTCTTGGCATAAAAGTCTACATCGGCCATGGCACCCTGGAGGACTTTAATCATGTACTTCAAAAAGTATTCAATCTTATACTCTGTAGAGTCAGAACGATAGATGCCATCAGAGCATTGATTTAATACAATGTAATACTCTTCTTTGTGTTTTTCTATATGACGATCTACTGCCAAATGGTAAACGACTTCGGCCATTTTTTCGTTAGGGCAATGTAGAAGCGACATAAGAAAAAGTGCACGGCCCAGACGACCATTTCCGTCTTGAAAAGGATGGATGGCCAAAAAACGATAAACAAATTCAACGGCAACCACAAGTGGCCAAGGCTCTTCTTTAATGGCCTTGTTGTACCATTCTATAAGCTCCTTCATCGCCATTTCTGTTTCAACACTCGGATCGGCCGTTTTGAATATGGTCTTTTTATCGCCTGTTTCGTGGTTTTTCTCCACGACTGAGTTTGAATGATCCTTGTAATCACCTTTAACAATACCAGGCCTTGAGTAATGCCGTAGTAGTTCATGATGGAGCGATCTTATTACATGCTCTGTTAAAGGAAGGTGGTCTTTGGCCTGCTCGTAAATCAGAAGAAGAACAGTTCTACATCCTGCTACTTCCTCCACGCTTCTTTCTTTGTCTTTTGAGAGCTTGTCTTCAATTTGCGTCCTATGAGCATCTAGAGCGGTTTGCTTTCCGTCCTTACCAAGGACTGAATCCAACCAATCAATTTCACTGTCTGTTAGAATGGCATTCTCGATCCGAGTCGAGGCCCCTACCATGCTTATCCAGGCATAACGGTGGATGTTCTCTTTCTCGTCTTTGGGTAGGGACTCCAAAAAAGCATATTTCTCAGCCATAAGCTCATTTAGAGCAATTAGCTGTTTTGTGATTTGGCTATCTATTTGAAATGACAACATAATTGCAATTATCGCATACCGGGCGAAATCGGGCAAGACCGGGCAATAGTTTTAGTGATCATGTTGCCCGAGCTTACCCGAAGATATAACTGTTAATAACGACAAGAGCGGTCATTCTAACAAGAAGCTCAAGCAAAACGGTGAAACAGTGTCATGGCACCTACGACCTTATTATGAAAGCAGTGATATGTTTTTGCACTTGCGAAACCAAAAGAGCATGGCACATTTTTTCTCAGTCAGTCGCCATGGGTACCACGTACTAGAAACGCTAGAAACGCTAGAAACTAGAAACCCTAGAAACCCGAAACCGCTTTTAGGGGGCGAAATCTAAGCGATAAATGTAGGCTGATCCAGACTCTGCTCCATTATCATCATCTGCATAGGCCCCCGACATAATTGTATTTCCTGAAATTGAAACAGCTCTCCCAAAATAATCGAATGGATCCAGATCTGAAGAGGTTAGAACGTCTTTTTCTTCCCAAAGATGGGTATAGGGATTGTATTGATAAAAGTAAGCTTTATTTTCAGTAAGAGTGCCTACAACAATATTGCTCCCTGAAACCGAAACAGAACCTCCAAAACGAATACTTCCTTGACTCACATTAAGTGATATCACTTTTTGTTTAAAATCCCAGGTATTGGTAGAAGGATCATGGTGAAAGATATAAGCAGACCCTGCAAGACTAGAATAGGCATCATCATCACCAATTGCGCCCACTACTACAGTATTTTCTGAAACTGCAACTGAACCTCCAAAATTATCTCCCGCTGCCGCATCAAAGGCAGTCAGTTTTGCCTTTTGCTCCCATGTGTTGGTTGATGGATCATATTGAAATATATAAGCTGACCCCGCAGAAGCTCCAATATCATCACTGTAGTGTGCACCAATAACAGCTATATTTCCTGATATTGCAACTGAGTTACCGAAGTAATCACTTGCTTGCGCATCACTAGCTGTCAATTTTGTTTTTTGAATCCAGGTATTAGAGGAGGGGTCGTATTGGAAGATATAGGCCGATCCAGATTTGGAACCTCCATCATCATCATAGTGGCTACCTACAATTGCAGTGTTGCCCGATATAGCAACTGACTTTCCAAACTCATCTCCAGCAGCTGCATCAGAAGCGATCAATTTCACTTTTTCTGTCCATCTGTACATATTAATTATATAGGTCGGTTCATACTGAAAGATGTAAGCAGATCCTGAATCTGCTCCGTTATCATCGTTCAAACGACTTCCAGCTATCATGTTATTTCCTGAAAGTGATACGGATTCTCCAAAATAATTCCCAGCGGCTGAATCTGAAGCTGTGACTGTCAGTTTGTAATCCCAAGTGTTGGCGCTAGGCTCATAGTGAAAAAACTTTACCTTACCAGCAGTGGAAGTGGGGGAAGCAGCACCCGAGATAGCAGTATTCCCCGATATTGATAAAGCTATTCCAAAATATTCACCTGCTCCCCCCTGGCTGATTTTTTCTTCCTCCCATAATGGTGCGGGTGCAATATTGTCGATATTGAGTTCATAAATATAAGCCGATCCTGAGGCAGGGCCATCGTCGTCATCAAGGTATCCTCCAACAATTGTGGTATTTCCTGAATTTGATACAGCATATCCAAATGCATCGCTTCCAGCTCCATCAGAAGCCGTCAGTTTTTTTGTTTCACTCCAAGTGTCTGAAGTGGGATCGTATTGAAAAATATATGTTGATCCCGCATTACCTCCGCCGTCATCATCATTGTATGCGCCTACAACAGCTGTATTTCCTGATACTGAAACTGAAAATCCAAAATTATCTCCCGCTGCCGCATCAGAGGCAGTGAGTTTTGCCTTTTGTGCCCAAGTATTGAGGCTAGGATCATATTGAAAAATGTAAGCAGACCCTGAGTCACCTCCATCATCATCGTTGTATGGGCTACCCACAATTGCCGTGTTCTGAGAAACTGATACAGCAATTCCAAAATTGTCACCTGCCGCTGCATCGGAAGCAGTAAATTTTATTTTTTGATCCCAAGTATTAGTGGAGAGATCATATTGGAAGAGGTATGCCGAGCCTGAGTCAGCACCACCATTATCGTTGTATGGGCCACCAACTATCGCCGTATTTTCAGAAATTGAAACAGAGTTTCCAAACCAGTCACCTCCAGCTGCATCGGAAGCGGTTAGCTTAGTTGTTTGATCCCAAGTATCAGAGGAAGGATCGTATTGAAATATGTAAGCAGACCCTGAGAGGCCTCCAGCATCGTCATCAAGAGGAGCTGCGATAATGGCAGTATTTCCTGAAATTGAAACTGCTCTTCCGAAATTATCAGTAGCAGCTGGGTCAGATGCGTTGAGTTTTGCAGTTTGATCCCAAGTATTCGATGAAGGATCGTATTGAAAAATATAAGCTGATCCAGAGTTAACAAAAGTATCATCGTCTGCTTGGCTTCCCACAACAGCTGTATTTCCTGAGATTGAAACAGAATACCCAAAGTAATCTTGGGCCGCTGGGACAGGTGCATTGAGCTTTGCTGTTTGATCCCAAGTATTAGTTGAGTGGTCGTATATATAAATGTAAGCTGATCCAGCTTTACTGGCACCATCGTCATCTTGATAACTTCCTACAATAGCGTTATTACCCGAAATAGAGACAGACCATCCAAACCAATCATCTGCAGCTGCATCGGATGCCACAACTTTTGTTTCAGGATAATCCTGAGCAGCTACTGTTGCCTGAGCATCTGCTGTGGCCGACGCCTGAGCATCTGCTGTTGCACTAGCTTGGGCCTCAGCTGTTGCGCTCGCAGCCGCTTCTGCTGTGGCACTTGCTGCTGCCTCTGCCGTTGCACTTGCCTGAGCATTTGCTGTGGCACTTGCCTCCGCATATGCAGTGGCACTCGCCTGAGCTTCTGCAGTGGCACTCGCCTGAGCTTCTGCTGTTGCACTCGCCTGAGCTTCTGCTGTGGCACTTGCCTGAGCTTCTGCTGTGGCACTCGCTGCTGCTTCTGCTGTTGCTGATGCCTGAGCATTTGCAGTGGCACTCGCCTGAGCTTCTGCAGTGGCACTCGCCTGAGCTTCTGCAGTGGCACTCGCCTGAGCTTCTGCTGTTGC
>JABIHA010000125.1 GCA_018649885.1 Bacteriovoracaceae bacterium | reverse complement strand
GCCGGAGTAGCTGCAGAGATTCTATCTCAGTACCCTGAGTTAAAAGCACTTGAGCTAAAAAAGATCATGATGGACTCAGTGACCAAGTCAGCTCGTTTTAAAGGCAAAGTTGGAGCTGCTGGAATGCTGAATCTAAACAAGGCGCTAAAAGCAGCAGACGATTTTACAAAATAAGTAGTTTTCATCAACCAAAAAAAGAGTTGGAAAATTTCTTTTCAACTCTTTTTTTTTGGTCCAAATATATGGCAAGCAACACAGCGTTTCAATACAAACCAAATCCGTTATTCTTACAAAGTATTGCCGCATTTGGGAATTCTCCATCTAGCCTTTAAAATAAATTCAGTTCAAATTTTCAATAGGATTTTAGGATGAAATCAATTGTGACCTTACTCGTGTGCGTAATTGTATCTGCGTTCTCAGCTACTGCTTCATTTTCAAAAGACACAATGTTCCAGTACCTCATTAAGTTTAAAGTCCATCCTGATGCCAGTAAAAATAAATTAGAACTTGTAGATTTCGGTCTCAAACTAAAAGAGCACATAGGGCCTAATAAAGAAATCTATGTCTACACAGCTCCACTTGAGCTTTCACAACAGGCCCTCAGTAGTCTCAATACCAGAAATGGCATTGATTGGATTGAGCCCGACTATCAAATACAAATTCCTCCTGTCATAGAGTCCACTCAAAAAAAAAGTCCGGCCCTCGCACTAAGTGAGCCATATCACCACCTAATTCTAGAAACCCAAAAGGCCCACAAGGCGCTTAAAGATCCTAAAGAAATTATTGTTGCAGTCATTGATACAGGCATCGAATCAACCCATCCCAATTTAAAAGATAGAATGTGGACAAATTTAGGTGAGATTGCCGGAAATGGAATTGATGATGACAAAAATGGGTTCATTGATGATGTTCATGGATATGACTTTTACAACGATCAATCATCTTCCGAAGATGACAACGGCCATGGCACTCACTGTGCAGGTCTTATAGGGGCCTACCCCACTGACACGAGTGATGTCTTTGGGGTCATGCCCAAAGTAAAACTAATGTCTCTAAAAATATTTAACCAATACGGGCAAGGTAAGCTCTCTACTGCCATCAAAGCGGTACTTTACGCCGTTAGAAATGGTGCAGTGATTTTAAATAACTCATACGGCTCACCTAACCCTAATAAGTCTCTAAGACTGGCCTTCAAAGCAGCTGAAAAGCTTGGAGTTATCGCCGTTTCGGCAGCTGGGAATCATAAAAATAATAATGACACCAGAGGCGAATACCCCGCCAATTTCGACTTGTCTAATATGATTAGCGTAGGCTCAACAGATGCCAAAGACACTCATTCAAGTTTTTCAAATTTTGGGGCCTTAAGCGTTGATCTCTCGGCTCCGGGAGATCAAATTCTCAGTACTCATCTTCATGGTAAACTCAAATCCTTAAGCGGCACCTCAATGAGCACTCCCCTTGTGGCAGGAGTTTTGGGGCTTGTATGGTCAAAAGACCCCTCACAAACTTATAGAGAGGTGATCCAAAAAGTTCAAAACGGTAGTGATAAGCTAGATCTTCTATTTGGAAAAAACTACAATCTGGGAAGAGTTAATGCATACAATAGTGTAAAAGAAAAAAATATTAAAAACCTCTATCCATTGCCAGAAAAAAAATGGAAAGACAAGGCCATCGACAAACAAAGTGACCACCCCTACCTAAATAATTCCCGTGCTAGTTATGTTATCGAAAAGTCAGGGGCACGGTATATCAAACTCAATTTTGATAAATTACATATGGAAAGTGGATACGACTTCCTAGAGATCATCAATTCAAAAGGCCTTGTAGTTCACAAACTAAATGGTCCCTTTAAAGATGGTCGCTCACTCACCATTCCTGGTGATAAAGTGACCCTTCAAATCGACTCCGATAGCTCACAAACAGAATATGGATTTAAAATTTCAAACTTTTCCTGGGGGAAATAATGCTTAGTAAAATACTTCTTACTTTCTTAGTTTTAGGATCTGCGCATGCTGCAGACATCGATTCAGCTCCACCCTCAATCGGCAAAGGTGTTCGAGGGAAAAATGCTGTTTTTGTAGATTTCAAAAAGGCCACCTACAATATTACGATCAATAAAGCATCCAAGAAGGCTTACGCCAAGTCTGTGATTGAATTTACAAGCTTTGATACCGGGACTCCTATATTTGATTTAGTATCCTCTGTTGTTAAGGCAAAAATCGATGGAGTAGAAGTTGATATTCAAGCTATCAAGGCCCCTACATGGAAAACTTCTTTCAAGACCACCAAATCCGTTATTTCTCCCGGAAATCACACCCTTGAAATTGAGCACAACCTT
>JABIHA010000123.1 GCA_018649885.1 Bacteriovoracaceae bacterium | reverse complement strand
CTGTGTCTCCGTCGCCAAGTCTACCTGAAGTACCTCGGCCCCAACATCGAACTTTTTTACTGCCACCCTCATCGACTCTTGCACAAGCATGTTCTGCGCCGGCAGTTATCTCCAGAGCTGTTGTAAGATTAGTTGCGGCCATAGTTAGAACATTGACAGCTTCCCATCTAGTTGTTCCAGTACCATCAGCCAGTTGACCGTAATTGTTAGTACCCCAACATTTGACTTGTCCACCTGTTATCAGAGCACATGTAAAATATTTACCGCATACTACTTGCTCTGCATTAGTAAGATCGGCTCCACTGGATTGAACGGTTACTGGAACTAGCTCAGCAATGGCACTTTGATTATTGTGTCCAAGCTGTCCGTATATATTAGCAGACTCATCTCCATTTGATCCCCAACACTTAACCTTATTATCACTTTGAACAGCACATGCATGAAATTCACCGGCACATATATCGAGAGTTCCTACCATGGCGTTGGCATCAGTTTTTTCGGTTCCAATATTAAATACACCAGTGGTATCAGTATGAGCTGATCCATCATCTATATCAAATGTTTCCGTACCTACAGCATTATTAGCAGTAAATACAACAGTGCCAGATGGATTTGAGTCGAATACACCCATAGCACTTGCGAGTGCCCACGTAACACTAGGTGAGCTAACAAAATTTGAATCAGCATCATAGCCAACAGCATGAAGTGTATAAGTGCCTTGAGGCATAATGAAATCAGTTGTTATTTCAGCACCTGTTCCATCATTTTTATCTTCGATTTTCACAGCGGTAATGGCACCGGCAGTAATTTCGAATCCTGCTCCTATAGCACCAGTATCGTCAGTATCACCACCATAGGAGTAATGAATGACTGCGTGGTCACCACCACTAGTAAGTTGATTGGCGTAGAAAACGACAGAAGCACCAGGTTCACTATTATCATCTGAACCCGATTTAAAAGAGCCTTTATCATTGGTAAAGGTCCAGGTTCCACTGGGGTTACTGATAAAGTTTCCGTCACCGTCGTAAGCAGCCCCGTGAAGAGTGATATTATCATCCGCAGTCATGGTATTTGTTTCTTTAGCTGCTCCACCAGATCCTGAAGCATCATTTATTCTGACACTGGCCTGAGCACCTACAGTAATTTCGATCCCTGCATTGACAGTACCTGTGTCATCGTTATCTCCACCAAAACTTGCTTGAATCACGGCGTGATCTGCAGCTGAAGTTGTGACATCGGCATTAAAGGTGACACTACTTGCTGCTGAAACAGAGTTGACAGAAGCATTAAATGAACCTTTATCGTTAACAAAAATCCAGTCCGCTGCTACATTGGCAATCCAGTTTCCATCGGCGTCGTATGATGATGAGTATAAAAGATCTGTTTGGTCTGCATTTAATGTATTGGTGTCGAGCTCACTTCCACCAGAGCCTGCAGCGTCGTTAATTTTAATGGCAGCTTGAGCTCCTACCGTAATTTCTATTCCAGCGACAGTGGTTCCCGTATCATCCGTGTCTCCACCAAAAGTGGCCCTGATCACGCAATGATCTGCAGCTCCAGCAGTGACATCGGCATTGAAAGTGACACTGCTTGCTCCCGCCACAGTATTGACACTAGCGTTGAATGAACCTTTGTCGTTTACAAAACTCCAGTCAGCAGCCACATTGGCAATCCAGTTTCCATCGGCGTCGTATGACGAAGAATATAAAAGATCTGTTTGATCTGTGGTCAAAGTATTTGTGTTGAGCTCACTTCCACCAGATCCTGCAGCGTCGTTAATTTTAATAGCAGCTTGAGCTCCTACCGTAATTTCTATTCCAGCTACAGTGGTTCCGGTGTCATCTGTGTCTCCACCGAAAGTGGCCCTGATGACAGCGTGATCTGCGGCTGCTGCTGTAACATCTGCATTGAAAGTAACACTAGTTGCAGCTGATACAGAGTTGACAGAGGCATTGAATGATCCCTTGTCATTAACAAAGATCCAGTCTGCTGCCACATCGGCAATCCAGTTTCCGTCACCATCATATGATGAGGCGTAGAGCAGATCTGTTTGATCCGTAGTCATAGTATTAGTATTAAGCTCACTCCCACCAGAACCGGCGGCATCGTTAATCTTAATAGAGGCCTGAGCACCAGTATTGATTTCAATACCTGCTACTGTCGTTCCTGTATCATCAGTGTCTCCACCAAATGTGGCCCTGATAACTGCATGGTCTGCAGCCGATGTAGCGATATCAGCATTAAAGGTAACACTACTTGCAGCTGAAACAGAATTAACGGAGGCATTGAACGAGCCTTTATCATTAACAAAAGTCCAATCAGCTGCCACATTGGCAATCCAGTTTCCGTCGGCGTCATATGATGAAGAGTAGAGAAGATCAGTTTGATCTGCAGTCAGCGTGTTTGTGTTGAGCTCACTTCCACCAGAGCCTGCAGCGTCGTTTACTTTTATGGAAGCCTGTGCTCCCACATTAATTTCAATCCCGGCCACAGTGGTTCCCGTGTCATCCGTATCCCCACCAAAGGTGGCCCTGATAACGGCGTGATCTGCAGCTCCCGCTGTGATATCGGCATTAAAGGTGACACTTGTTGCACCTGCCACAGTATTCACACTAGCATTGAATGAGCCTTTATCGTTTACAAAACTCCAGTCGGCTGCCACATCGGCAATCCAGTTTCCATCGGCGTCATATGATGAAGCATAGAGTAGATCAGTTTGGTCTGCAGTCAGTGTGTTGGTGTTAAGTTCAACTCCACCAGAACCTGCAGCATCGTTTACTTTAATATAAGCTTGCCCGCCCAAATTAATTTCAATACCTGCTACTGTCGTTCCCGTGTCATCTGTATCTCCACCGAAAGTGGCCCTGACCACAGCGTGGTCTGCTGCAGAAGTTGTAGCATCGGCATTAAAGGTGACACTTGTAGCAGCTGAAACAGAGTTTACAGCTGCGTTGAAAGAGCCTTTATCATTAACAAAGATCCAATCTGCAGCGACATCGGCAATCCAGTTTCCGTCACTGTCATATGATGAGGCGTAGAGCAAATCAGTTTGGTCTGTAGTCAGTGTATTTGTATCCAGTTCAACCCCACCAGATCCAGCAGCATCATTGACTTTAACGCTTGCTTGGACACCAGGGTTAACGGTTATATCTCCAGTACTATCGGTAAATGCATTGATACTAAGATCCACTATTTCTGTACCAGTTACATTTGCTGTAAAAATAGTAGAACTACTTGGACCGGCCGTAATGAGACCTTTGGCATTTTGGATAGTCCAGTTGACTGAGATATTTCCAAGGAAAACATTTGATCCATCATAGGCCGCTGCATGAAGTGTCAGCGTGTCATCTGCTGTCATGGTGTGGGTTGTGAATGCACTTGTTCCACCAACACTGGCCTCAATTCTAATATATGAAGCTGCTGCTAAAATCTCAGCATCTGTTTCTGGCGCTTTTACTGTGCCACCGCCACAACTAGTAGCGTCTGGAAAAAGGGCACACAACCCTTTGCCATCGTCATTTTTTGCAAACTTTGCGTTAAAGTTACATGAACCCAACAAGGCGAAGACCACTAATTGAGTAATCAGCGTTCCTGCATTAAAAATGGAGTTTTTCATGTTTATGGTCATCGCCTAAACGTTCCCCTGAGTACGACCCATACAAAAATACTTTAACCTACTCATTATATAGGGTTTTAAAAGAGGCCCACTAGCTGGGAGCTAACGCCTTGAATGGCACCATTTTCAATAAATTTTGTGGGAAATTTCGCCTCCAATGTCTGGCAAATGATTGCTGCGCTACACTTTCAAGTTTTTTTGACTATATGGGGTAAATCAACGAAAATGCGTACACTCAAAAAATCAATAATTACCAAAATAATCGCCCGTGGAGGAATAATGGAAAAGATCAAGGTAGACAACCCAGTCGTCGAATTAGACGGTGATGAAATGACCAGAATTATTTGGGCATTCATTAAAGAAAAACTCATCCTCCCCTACCTAGATATCGATATCAAATACTTTGATTTAGGAATGGAAAAAAGAGATGAAACTGATGACCAAATCACTATCGATGCGGCTCATGCCATCCAGGAACACAATGTGGGAATCAAGTGTGCCACAATTACTCCCGACGAAGATCGTGTGGAAGAATTCAAACTTAAAAAAATGTGGCGCTCCCCTAATGGCACCATTAGAAATATCTTAGATGGCACTGTTTTCAGAGAGCCTATTGTCACAAAAAATGTCCCCAAATTAGTCCCCGGTTGGAAAAAACCAATGGTTATTGGAAGACATGCTTTCGGTGATCAGTACAAAGCTACTGACATAAAAACTAAAGGCCCTGGAACTTTGACAATGACCTTTACTCCTAAAGATGGTGGTGAAACTCAGAGCTTCAATGTATTTGAATTTGAGGGTAATGGCGTAGCAATGTCGATGTACAACACTGAAGAAAGTGTTAGAGGGTTTGCTCGCTCTTGTTTGAACTACGGTTTAATGAAAGGCTGGCCTGTATACCTCTCTACAAAAAATACTATTTTAAAGGCCTATGACGGATTCTTTAAAGATATCTTTCAAGAGGTATACGAAGCAGAATTTCAGAAAAAATTTGAGTCTATGAAAATTTGGTATGAGCACAGACTGATTGATGACATGGTTGCCTATGCACTTAAATCTGAGGGTGGATTTGTTTGGGCCTGTAAAAATTATGATGGCGATGTTCAATCCGATACTGTGGCCCAAGGATACGGATCCCTAGGCCTTATGACCTCAGTTCTCATCACACCAGATGGTAAAACAATGGAAGCTGAAGCGGCCCACGGAACTGTTACAAGACACTTCAGACAGCACCAACAGGGAAATAAAACTTCTACAAATCCTGTGGCCTCAATTTTTGCTTGGACAAGAGGACTTGCCCACAGAGGGAAGCTAGATAATAATCAAAAATTGATCGACTTCTGCAAAACCCTTGAAGAGGTTTGTGTTCAAACAATTGAAGCTGGAAGAATGACAAAAGATTTGGCCTTATGTATTCATGGAAAAAATCTTAGCGAAGAGCACTATCTTTGTACTGAAGACTTCCTTGCAGCTCTCGATGAAGGGCTCAAAGAAAAAATTGGATAAAATTTTAGGTTAAATTTAAATAAAAAAAAGGGCCATTTGTAGTGGCCCTTTTTTTTCGACAGGCTTTTAAATTCCCATCAATGGTCTTAGCAAATGGGGGGGAGAAAGACATGAAAAGAAACTACAACGCACTGCGTATTTCAGCAACACTAAAACCTAACTCGTGAACTATATCTGTTTTCTGAGTGGTGAAACATTTATGATTTTAAATAGTTAAAAGGCCCACCAACCTTGGTGGACCTTTTAAAGTTTCGCTATATCAACTATAAGGAAGAGTAGTTAGGCTTTCGGCCTGCTGCTATTTGAGACCTAAAAACTTTATTTTTGATTGAAACATTGGAAGATTCGAGTTGATGAGAGTCTCAGAGTCTCCTTTAATAACAATCTTTCTAATACATCTGGCGCCGCCTTTTAAGTTAATCCATCTTGATGATGTGCCAGGTGCGAAGAACTCACGCATTTTTAATTTTTGCTTTCCACCGCCAAAGAAGGTCAACTTAACTGAGTCTACTTCTGCACCCTTACTGAAAACCTTTAACTTAAAAGCGACAACTTTCTTGTTATGCTTCCCTGGAAGACATGGCCCAAGCTTAAGTGTATCAACATCTTTACTATCGAGAAGGGAAGTAGTCCCCAAAGTTAATACTGGTCCTGCAAAGGCAGTGGTTGTTAATAATGATCCTAAAATAAGTGCTGCTAATTTCATCTCTCTCTCCTGTGTGGTACTTGCAGTGGCCGTTTGCCTACCAGTGCTTGTTGTTAATATTGGTTTTAGCGGCCCCCCCTTTTTAAATAAACTAAAAATAAATTATTAGAGCACGTATAGTTCACTTATAGTAAATATCCATGGGTAATCTATTGTAATCATAGGAATAAATTCAAAAATAAAAACCTAAAATACCAATTTTAATGCTTAAAGTAAGCTTTTAAGGTGCGAAGGATCTTCACCAACCATCTGATCTTCTTCTAGAATGGGCTTCACTTTTAACGGGAGAGAAAAAGATGAAAACAATTGCAGTTTTATTATCCGGTTGTGGCTACCTTGATGGGGCTGAAATAACTGAAGCAGTTTTATCGTATCTAGCGCTTGATAGATGTGGAGTGAATGTAAAAAGCTTTGCACCAAATGAAGAACAGTTTCATGTGGTTGATCACAGCTCATCAACTCCTGTAGAAAGACAAACAAGAAATACACTACAAGAAGCTGCAAGAATAACCAGAGGGCAAATTCAAAACCTAAGCGAACTAAACCTTGAAGAGTTTGATGGGCTTGTTATACCAGGTGGATTTGGCGTGGCCAAAAACTTATGCGACTTTGCTTTCAAAGGAAGCGCCGGCGTTGTTCAATCTCTTGTAAAGAAAACCATTAATGATTTCCACGACTCTAAAAAACCGATCGCTGGAATTTGTATTGCCCCTGCACTAATTGCCATGTCTCTTGATGGAAAAGGAAGTCCCCAATTAACAGTGGGAGATGATCCTGAAACTATGGCAGAAATTGAAAAGACAGGAGCCACACTAGTGTCTAAGCAAGTGGATGAAATTTGCGTTGATGAAGAAAATCTCATTGCGACTACACCAGCTTATATGTTTGATGGAGCCAAAAGAGATAAGATTTTTTGCGGAATTGAAGCCTGTATAAAACAAGTTGTTGATTGGGCCTAACAGTTAAAAATAAAAGGATTATGTTTTGAAAGTTGAAAGTTTTTTTGATGGATACACTTTTACCTACACCTACATAGTTTACGATGAAAAGTCTTTAGATTGTGTAATCATTGACCCAGTTTCAGATTACCAAATCAACCGCTCCACTCTTTCCTATGAATCAGCAGATAAACTGGCTAAATTTATTGATGAGAAAAATCTTCGAGTTCACCTTCTGCTCGAAACTCATATTCATGCTGATCACTTCACTGCTGCAGGTTACCTGAAGACTAAGTATCCATCGGCATCTATATGTATCAGTGACCAAGTGACAGGAGTTCAAGATATTTTTACTGGACTCTACAATTTAAAATTAGATTGTGAGAAGGACAGTCAGTTTGATATTTTAGTAAAAGATGGCCAAACTCTAGAAGCCGGATCCGTAACGGTTAAGGCCATCCATACTCCAGGACACACACCTGCATGCGTCAGCTATCTCATTGGCGGCGATCTTTTCACTGGAGACACTCTATTTATGCCAGATCAAGGCACGGGTAGATGTGATTTCCCCAACGGAAGCGCAGAGCAGTTGTACGACTCAATTACTGAGCTTTATAAGTACCGTGATGACACAAAAATATATGTGGGACATGACTATGGACCAGGTGGACGTGACTACAAATGCCTCTCAACTATTGGGGAATCAAAAAAAGATAATACCATGATGCCAGCTGGTAAATCGAAAGATCAATTCATAGAAGATAGAGAAAAAAAAGATGGAGGGCTTGATTACCCCAGACTTCTCTTTCCATGCATACAAGTTAATATGGTGGCAGGAAAACTACCTGATGCTGAAGATAATGGAATGATCTATTTGAAGTTGCCTCTAACTATTAAATAAGATTATTGAAGTATCTAAGTAGCAACTTGTATGGCAATTGATCCTGATTTTCATTTGGTTTCATCATCGCCCTCTCTAATGCACCGAAATCTGAAATTAAGTAGGGAGCCAAAAGTAGTTGTAGCATTCCAGTCACGTAGTAGGCACTCTTAGTAGAGTAATGCGAAAGATAATGACTGGAAATAATATCAGCTGGTTTAATCAGTCCAAGCTTCAGTAAATAAGAAATTTCAACATACTCAGCTCCACCCTCAAGGTGTTCAAGGTAAGCTTCCGCCCCCTGACAATTACCTGCAGACTTCCAACTAGGATGGGTCAACTTAACTGGAGCTAAAGTATTGTACCTATCAGATCTGATTTTTATAAACTTTTTTAAACTTGCGAATGCTCCGTTCTTGTTGCCCCCTATTACGATGGAGCGGTAGCCTTCTACCAAAGCCTTCTGTTCGCTTTGAAAAGAGCGCTGCACTTTTTCATTAAAGGTGTAACAATTTGAAGAGACAAACTCTCTACCCTGACTATAACTCCAATCAAAATAAGGTTGGTCAAAATCCCAATTATTTAAAACAACACCTCTTTGTTTTAATAAGTGATAACCTTCATGGATGATAAAAGAAAAATGATACCTAGTGGTGGACTCTTCACCTGAAAAAGAATCTATTCCGTTAGAGTCGAAATTGTAAATTAAAAACTTTTCAATTCCCAATTTTCTTAGTGGTAGGGATACCTGCTTTTCATCAGTAGGTGATAGAAGATTGTCCTTATCTCTAAAGTTATAGATTCCATTTTCGATCTCCGCAATTTTCTTTAATGGAAATGTATGCAATTTATCCTGGTGATATAAGACAAAACACAGGGGATAGTTTTTTTGGTCAAAAAAAACAAGTTTCTGTGTATGAACTTTGAAGCCAAGAGGTGCCACACCTGAAGACTTTGAAAGACTAATCAAATTGAAAATTTCTTGAATATTTTGAGATTTAGTAAATAATTCACAATTTGAGTCTGCGCTAGCTTTTGCAAAGAATAAAAAACAAAATAAAAATGTATAAAATTTAAACATTTTTGCTCCTACCAAATATTCTAAATCCTTTCCTAGACTGGCTCAAGACACAACTCGTAGTGTTTTAAAAAATATGAAAAAAAAATAGACACCTAATGGTCATTTTACAAAGACCTTCACCCAGCCCCTATCTTTACCTATCATTTGTTAAATCAATTACTTTGGGAGATCTATCTTGAACTTGAAAGCGGTACTGCTACCAATTGCACTCATCATTCCACTGCAGCTAATGGCAAGTAAACCAATCAGGTTTGCTCAGGTAAAAAGGATGTTTAAGGCCCATAAAAGTAAGTTACTTGGGTATCAAGAAGGTCAAAAATATCAGAAAATTTCTAACTCTTCATTTCAAACTACAACTGAAGAGAACTGTCCTTATATAAAAACTGAGTTATTTCAAATTATAAAAGTCACAGAGAACAGTTCACATATCTATGTTTATAAGGCCACAAAAAATGAGATTGATGATTCCCTTTCAGAAATATGTTTTAAAGAGGCACCTTTTGAAGAAGGGGCACTATTAAAAGAGGTACAGCAACTTCAAAGTGGTAAATTAAATTATTTTGAGTACGTTTATGAAACTGCAGCGAAAGATATCGATGGCAGATTTTCAAAGGTTTCCAATCACATCATAAAGTACATTAGTGGTGATGTTGAGAAAACAATTGATATGAGAATACCGCTGGTATTTGGAGTGGTTGAAACAATCAATACTAAAACAAAAGATACTCAAACTTATAGTGTCTTCACTGATGTAGTAGACGAAGAGTTAAAATCGGAGCTTGAAAGATTGGAAATAAAAATTGAGCTACCAGAGCAAGCTATAGGTAATCAAAATGTAAGGTTTGGAAAGAGTGAGCTAACTATCTTTGATCTAGCAAAATAATGGGGACAAGAGTTTTTCCTTTACAATAATTCGAAAATTTTAGAAAATCACCATACTAGTTTCCACTCAAGAATATATTTATGAAAAAAGCTACTTGTGCTATCGATTTTGGCACCTCAAATTCACTGATGTCTCTGGTCACCAATGATGGCAGTGAGGTCTTATCACTGGATCCCAACTCTATTGATCCAACACTTATGAAAACAGTATTTTACTCCCCTTCTTCAGAGAAATGGTTTTTGGGCGCTGAAGCTTACCATCAATATATTGAGCACGATGGTGAGGGGCGACTTATACGTTCAATCAAAAAATTTCTTCCTGATCCCGGTTTTAATGGAACTAAAATTGCCGGTCGTATGTATAAAGTTGAAGAGCTAGTCGCCATTTTTCTTAGAGAAATGAAAAATAGGGCCGAGACCCAGAGTCAATATTCTATCGAGTCTGTAGTTTTAGGTAGACCCGCACTTTTTTCAATGGATAAAAAAGAAGATATGCTGGCCCAGACAAGGCTGGAAGCAGCAGCAAAGCTCGCAGGCTTCAAAGATGTCAGCTTCTGCCCTGAGCCCGTTGCTGCTGCCCATGGATTTCAAGGCCAACTTGAAAGTGAAAAACTGGTTTTAATTGGTGACTTTGGCGGTGGTACTTCAGACTTTACCATTTTGAAAATGGGCCCCCAGGAATTTTCAGAAAGTGATGTATTAGCAGTTCACGGAATATTTCTGGCGGGGAATGCCTATGATGGAAAAATCATGGAGCATTTTATATCAAAACACTTTGGATCAGATGTACGCTACAAACTCCCCATGGGAAAAAATGAGCTGTTCTTTCCAAGAACTCTACTGAAAAAACTCTGTGATCCTGCCCACATTCAATTCCTGGCCGACAAGGATATTAGACATTTTCTGGAGGAGGTCCAGAGGTGGTCAACCAATGAAGATTACCATCATAAAATGGACCATCTTTTTATCTTAATCGATGAGTTACTGGGACACGAGATTTTCAGTCTGATTGAAAGAACAAAAATTTCTCTATCAAGTGAGGAAGCATCTACATTTTTATTTAAACATAGTGACTTCATCATTGAAGAGATTCTCAATAAATCAAACTTCGTAGAAAAGTCTGAATCCCTTACTGAGCAAATTGAAAGAACATTGCTCGAAACCTTCAAACTGGCCGGAATTAGCCCTAATCAAATAGGATTAGTATGCCTAACGGGTGGTACGGCCAAACTGCCTGCTATTAAAGATATGCTCTCTAAGAATCTTGGCGCCTCAAAGATTCAGGACTACCGCCACTTTCACTCAGTCATTGAGGGACTGGCCATAAAAAGCAAGCAAATATACCTCTAGAGAAACGTAACTGCCCAATAAATTGTTGAACCCACCAGGCTTTTTCGCCGGTGCGGCTCTATGTCATTCATATTATTTGGCCAAGCGTAACTTTTCTGCCAATATTTTAATATGTCATTTGATGATCTAAAAAACATTGCAGCTGGT
>JABIHA010000120.1 GCA_018649885.1 Bacteriovoracaceae bacterium | reverse complement strand
CATGAATGTGCTGCTATTTTAGATTGTATGAATATATTAAAACTGATTGATGAAAAAGATCATTTAGTTGGAAAAAAATTACTTTATGAAATTATCTGCATTTTAGTAAAACTTTGCCAGTAATTCTCGGGCAAGGGCAAGTGACAATCGGGCAAGTCAACGTATAAGGTCCCCATATAAGAACATTCATTTCTATTTTAGATTTTTCCTTGAAAGTAGTACATATCTCACACGGAGAAATTCCTCTCAACTACTTCTATTTAGAAGCTATGATTACATACTCTTGCTTGTGAGCGGGAACCTGACGACTGATAATATCAGTGAATCCCCAATCGTAGAATAAGTCTTCAAAAGCTTCGATATTTTTAACGTAATCTAATTTTACAACTTGAACGGTGAAAATCATTCCCTTAATGGCATAGTTATATTTTTTGCAAAGTCTTAGAACTTCTTTGATGGCCTGGAAGGGATTGAGATTTAGGTCAGCATGGACCCAGTGAATGTCACCTTCGGGGAGAGCTTCTTGAGTTAGATCTTGAACTGAACACTTTATATGATGGTAATTTTTGTGGGCAGATATAGACGCTGCCATTTTTGCAGTATCAATTCCCCAAACCTTATGGCCTCGATTTAAAAGAAAGTGACTGGCCCCACCAGGGGCACTTCCAAAATCAAGCCATGAGTCTCTCTCATCTAGTTTGATGGAAAAGAGTGAGGCAATTTGAGCTAGTTTGGTGTAACTGGCCGAGGGTGAGTCCGCTGGCGTTGTAATAGAAGGATTTGAATTGGGAAAGCGTGTGGTGCCAGCAGCAACTATATGCACTCCAAACCAAACCTCATTTTCACCTAGAGTGATCAGGTCAATGACTGTCTTGCCATTAGCACTATAATTATTAACTTCTCTATTAAATATTTCAGCAGCATCTATTTGGAACTCAGCTCCTACACTAAAGCTGTGAATGATAGTTTGATCAAAGTCGAGTTCTAACTCCTGACAACTCTTTGTTACAGTTTCATTGAGCTGATCAGGTTTGGCTTTTCCAAGGCAAATCCCCGCTCGTGTTGCAAAGGTTGCCTCAAGTTGTGAAATAGAGGAGAGGTCGTAAACAACACCTTTGTTTTTATAGGTGATGAACCCCTTTCTGGAGTAGCTGAGAGTTAGCTCGGGGTAAAACACACGGATCTCTTCTTTCAGAAGATTTTCGTTTCCCAGATTGACACAAAAAAATAAAAACTGATCACTCATAATAGTATTTTCTTAGATAAGGTTTGGCAGTAACTACCACCTTCCCTACTCATTATCACCAAGAATTTCCTTCACTCGCCCCACATCCCCACTTTCTAGGCGAACCTTTATGCCGTGAGGGTGGCTTCCTGATTTTGTCAGGAGATCTTTAACTACGCCCTCGGTGAGCTTTCCTGAACGCTGGTCCTTCTTTAAAACAATTTGGACCTTAATCCCTGGTCTTATATTCTCTCGATTTGTCCCGTCCACGACGATCCCTTTGTAAGCGCGAAAATGCGACGCATCATCCACTAATTACCTAAAACTTCTAAATATTTTACATTATCTGCTTTCTAATGGATCTCAAATAGTGATACCCAGGGTGCGTAACAAAGGAAAAAAAGATGAATTCTAAGAAAGTATCTGAATTCGGCAAGTTGATATCCAATGTAGACCTGCTCGAGTATTTGAAATCCGTTAAATTTAGTAAACCAACTCAAGTCCAGGGCGAATGCATCCCCCAACTGCTTAGAGATGGCAATTATACTGTTCAAGGCCGTACCGGAAGCGGGAAAACCTTAGGCTACCTATTACCACTAATACAAAAACTTAAGGAAGCCGAAGTGTCTGGCGCCTCAGAGAAAGCTGGAAGACCCAAGGCAATCATTTTACTCCCTACTAGAGAGCTTGCAATCCAAGTTTTTGGCATCGCTAAAGGCATTTCACACTTTGCTAAACAGCGAGTTAGAAAGCTAGTAGGAGGAGACAAGGGACGCTCCCTTGATAACCTCTACTCATCTGAAATGGATATTCTTGTAACCACACCAGATCGCTGCCTGAGAGCTTTTAAAAACAAAGAGCTATCTAGTAGATCACTAAAGTATTTAATATTTGATGAGGCCGACCAACTCCTAGAGTCTTCATTTAAAAAAACGGTGGCTGAACTCACAACAGTACTCAGAGAAGAAAAGACCCAAGTATTTTTAATTAGTGCTTCAAGGCCTGCCAATTTCTCAGAGTTAATTGTTGAATACTTCCCAGGCAAGTCTTTCAAAACTATTGGGAAAGGTGAAGAAAACGTCTTAAACCATGAGGTGAAAACCTATAATATAACCCTGGAAAATGAAGACAAATTCACATACATCAATTCATTCATTAAAGAGCAAAATAAGAAAAATGGTCTTATTTTTATGGGCAATAAAGCACGTGCAAAAAATGTCTTTAAAATGATTCAAGACTCAGGCATGGAAAAAGTCCATATCCTCCATAAAGATCTCGAAATTAAAGAACGTGTTGCCGTTGTAGAAAAATTTAGAAAATCAGGTGGCATTATGGTGGCGACAGATATTTTTGCCCGTGGAATCGATATTACTCACCTGCAGTGGGTTTTAAATTTTGATCTTCCCTCAGAGCCAGATTACTACCTTCACCGTAGTGGTCGGGTTGGTCGTGCAGGAAGAGCTGGTAGTGTCTTTAACTTTGTCACCTCAAAAGATACTCAGAGAAGACAAAAAATCAATGATGCCCTCGTGTTGCAAGGTCGAAATGATCTACGAATTGCCAGCAAAAAAACCAAACAAAAAAATGAAAAGAGAAAACGATGAAAAAGTCTTTTAAGCTAACAGCTGAAAATAAAAAACCTGAACGCCAAGTGGACTCAGTCAAATATGAGATAAAAAAATATATCACTCGTGAGAGAAAAAAAAAGCTGCCAGAGAGTTTCGACTTTTGGGACTTTGATTGCAAGATTGGAGAAAACGAACAAGTTTGCTCTAGGGTCCAAGTTTTTGAAATCAATTCGGCCATTTCCCAGTTGGCCTCAGAAGATAAAGAATCTTTTTACTTAGAAATTTTGGCAAAACCTGGCAACAAACCACCCAAACAAGAAAGTTAAAGTCGCTTAGCAGCTACTAATTTCTACACCATGCGCTTTTCATAAATTATGTTAAGATCTTATACAAATTTGTATGAGGTAATTAATGAAAAATGTAGCAATTGAAGAAGTAATTAAAGAGGCTGCTCACTACGTAGAACTGCGCGCTCAAAAAAATACCACTCAAATGGTAGGTCTTATTAATGGGGACTTAATGTCCAACAGTGAAACTGTGGCATCGGGAGTTTCAGCCCGCTCTTTTATTAACGGCGAGTGGGCCATGGCCGCAAGCTCGGTTATTTCAAAAGACTCCTTGTGGGGAGTACTAGAAAAATCAAAGAGAAATGCCGAGTTTTTGAGCAAAATTAAATCAACACCAGCAAACACAAAGATTGTTGAAAAAGAATTTCAATTTGAAAGAGATTATCAGGGCAGCACTCAAGTGCTCACTCAAAAAGATCTTATTGATAAGGCCCGAGATATTAACTCTTATATTGAAAAAAAGTACCCCGACCTAAAAAGAGTGGACGTCATTATCAACTACAATGAATTAGAAAAAAAGTTGATGGCCAGTAATGGATCTAGTGCCTATCACACTCTACCAAGAACCGTTTTCTATGTTTCACTATCTTATGAAAAAGACGGTGAAATCGTATCCCTTCTAAATGGGCTTGGAGGATACGGCAGAACATTTGATGTGATGGATGGCCATGAAAAATTTTATCCTGAGATTGAAAAGACTTACCAGCAAGTGAGAGAAAAAGCTTCAGGCATCATGCCGTCAGCTGGGGTAAAAGATGTCATTGTCTCCCCTGCTGTGACAGGAGTTTTGGCCCACGAAGCTGTGGGACACCCTGCTGAGGCTGACTTAGTTCGAGCTGGCTCAGTAGCTGGGGTCAACCTAGGAAAAGAAGTGGCCAGCAGTCTTGTCACGATGGTTGACTTTGCCCATTCATATAATGGAAAGGAGCTTCCTGTTCCCGTTTATATAGATGATGAGGGAGTTGAGGCGGTTGACTCAGTTTTAATTGATCAAGGTACTCTTGTGAATTATATGCACAATAGAGAATCATCATCTCACTTTGACATGGCTCCCACAGGAAATGCTCGTGCATTTACATATACTGATGAGCCTCTCATTAGAATGAGAAATACGATCATTCTTCCAGGACAGGACAAACTGGATGACATGATCAGCTCAATAGATGATGGGTACCACCTACTCAGTAGATCAAATGGTCAAGCTGATTTGACTACAGAGTTTATGTTTGGAGTCACCTTTGGTTATGAAATTAAAAAAGGAAAACTAGGACGTGCCATAAAAGACACTACCATCTCAGGTGTTGCCTTCAATATGCTAAAAACTGTGGATATGGTGAGTGATGAGTTCAGTGTTCACTCAACTGGGTTTTGTGGAAAAAAACAAAGAATGATCGTCTCTCACGGTGGTCCCAGCTTGAAGTGCAAAGTTCATATAGGAGGAAAGTAATGGAAGACTTACAAAGTATTGGAAAAAATACAATTGAAAAACTAAGAGAGCTTGGAGCTGATAAGTCACAGGTTGTAATTAATTTCAGTGAAATGGATGAGCTCACCTATGAAAATGATGACTTTACTCTTTTTCGCTCAATTGACGACGCACGGGTATCTATAACCGTACTAAAAGACCATAAAAAAGGATCCATCTCCATCAACAAACTCAGTGATGATGAATTGGAGGAGGCCTGCAAAAAAGTGATGGAAATTGCCAGCTCTGGAAAAGCAGATGAGGCCTTTGATATCGCCGAGAAGGCAGAAGCAAAAGTATTTGACTCAGGTCCACTAAAGGCGGACTTAGACAATATGCACACTCTCCTAAATGGGTTAGTCACAAACTGCCATGAGAGATACCCCACCGTTCATATCAGAACTGGAGTTACCTCTTTTACCAATAACAAGAGTCTTTTTCTAAACTCAAATGGTGTGAATTTTGAAACAAGAAAGGGGTACTATTCACTCAATACCGTTTTTTGTGCCCAAAAAGATGGAAAAACTAGTTCCATGAATTATGAAGGAATATCTTTTCAAAATATCCCTAAAAGAGCTATTGAAGCTGGGATTTTTGACATGCTTTTTTCTCAAACAAGTGAGCAACTTGATTGCCAAAAAATAAAAGAGACCTTCAAAGGGAAAATCATCCTTACCCCGGCTTGTTTTGGCAATTTTCTCTCAATGTACTTTGAACATTTAAGATCTACTAGAATCATATCTGACACCTCAAAGCTTTACGGTAAACTGGGAGAGAAAATCGCATCCGAACAGCTCACGGTAAAATCTCTTCCCTGTTCAGATAAATTTGAAATCCCCTCCTTTATAACTGGAGAGGGAAATGAAATGCGTGACATGACTATTTTAGAT
This sequence comes from Bacteriovoracaceae bacterium, assembly GCA_018649885.1. Classification (GTDB taxonomy): domain Bacteria; phylum Bdellovibrionota; class Bacteriovoracia; order Bacteriovoracales; family Bacteriovoracaceae; genus JABIHA01. Next base: position 32,226 of record JABIHA010000120.1, on the reverse strand, counting down.
AAGGGAGTACTTGAGAACTATCTCATGGGAATTTATGGTGCTAATAAATCAGGCCACGACAAAGTCACAAACTTTGACTCAAGAATCTATATCGAGCCAGGAAAAGAAGACCTAGAAAAAATGATCTCTCATATTGATCATGGAATTCTCGTTTCCAGATTTTCAGGCGGCAGACCTTCAACATCTGGAGAATTTTCTGGCATCGCAAAAAATTCATACTTAATAGAAAATGGAAAAATCACCACTCCCCTTCATGAAACAATGATTTCCGGCAATCTCTTTTCACTATTTGAAAATATTTGGGGCGTTAGCAGCAACACCTATGAATCCGGAACATCAATTATTCCATGGGTTGGATCTGAGGGAGTCACCGTTTCTTAAGAGGCTTCAAATTTTTAGAATCTCTTTTTTAGCCAATTGATGATGTCATCATTTAATGCACTTCTTTGGTCATCTGCCGTTAACAAATCAGCGTGAGCATAACCAGGTTTTAAGATGAAGCTCTTATCCTTTGCTCCCATTTCAATAATGGACTCTTGCATAAAGGCGCCAAAACCTTTCTCGGCAGCTATTCCAAGAACTGGGATATTAATAACCGCATAGTCTCTCTTGTAATTCTTCACACCTCTAGCTATTTCGCATGAATAATCTTGTATTAACTTCATAGGTTCAAGCTCATTGACAACCTCAACCATATCTAACAAATTTTCCACTGGAGAATATTTATAGCTAAATGGCGTATCGCCCATGGCCACATAAGTGTATCCTGGAAATGCATTGGGAACAGGATTATTGGTGGCCACAAAAAATGCTTGGTAATTTGTGAGGCCATTAACAACAGGACTCTTTCCCCCTGGATTATTGACAAAAAGATTGGCCATAAGCTTAAACCCCAACATACTCGTATCGTAATACTCTCCACTTGCAATGGCCTTGGTGGCATTTAAACAGTCAGTCTCGAAACCCTTTTTGAATTTTTCATCAGTTGAATAAGAATTTCCGTCTATAAATACAACCCCTGCATAATAATTTGGGTGTGCGGCCAAGGCCTTGAAGGACAATATACTCCCAAGCGACATTCCCACAAGTACTGGGGCCAGACCACTTTCGGCTTTAATCTTCTGTGCCATAAGCTCAATATCACTTAAGTAAGTCTTCAAACCCCAATTTTTCATTTCATCGCACTTCTTAGCCTCTTTTTGACAAAACCCTAAGCTCAAGCCCTTTGTACGTGGTGAATATCCATAAACTGCATATCCCTGGCTCGCTAGGTCTTTTACCAAGGGATTGGCACCTATGCTATATACATCGCTATTGGAGTTTGATCCGCCGACTAAGAGTACTGCTTGCCCCTTTTTATCACCACTGGCAGCTCTGAAATAATTCATGGTGAAACGATTAATTTCTTTTTCACCCTGCTGAATAGTAGTTTGAACATGGTAAATTTTTTCATCAAAGATTTTATCCGCTTGCTCTGATACAACTTTATATGCATCGGCAGCGCCCGCCAAACTTGTCCATATAATCAAGTTAATAAACAATATAGTTTTTGTGACTTCCATAAATTAATTCCTTGTTGGTTTTTTGCGAAGATATCATGGGGTATTTTTCTTATCAAGGGATGAATCCATTAATTTTATCACTTTAAAAACAACACACCACTTACGAAAATAGGTGATGGAGACTTTTCAGAGTAGTTTATTTTAAATAATATTTTTCCAGTTTTTATTAATAAGTCTTGTTTCAATTACAGGTAAAATCATTACTTGCCCAACACTATGAAGTGAATTGTAACTAAATGTCTCTGAGAATTTGGTAAAATACTTCTATATGGACCTGAATATTAGATCTTCCATCTTCATCCAAGGGGTATGATTCTGGTGCTGCTTTCACAACAAATTCTTTAGTTAGAAAGTAGCTTTTTATCTCTTCAAAAATTGAGCGATCAAACTCTTTGATTCGCTGGTCAAGTAAGTAGTAAATATTTTTATAGAAGTTAGTCTTTCCCGGTTGGTAGCCTTTGGGGTAATGTCTTAGGATTCTTCCAGTGACGATACTGGCAAGATCAAAATCATAGGGAACGGCGCGAGTCACTCCATCACTTCCTCTCAAGATATACAGATTGTGGCTGTAACTACTTTTGCCCGAGGGAAATTGCCAATCCCAATTGCCAATCATAGCTTGAAATAAAATCATCTTCATTTTTTCCAGGTCGCTGTAATTTTCTAATACTTCTTTATCCCAGACTTCATCTTTCATTAGCTGGGCGCCTTCTCTTTTTGCTAAGTTTTTTATGTTCTCAAAGACCAAGGCCATCCTGATAGTCGTTTTCTTGTTTTCAGGAATACCGGCCGTTGTATCAATCCATTTAATGAAAGTTGGACGAGATAAAAGTGAAGGCATGTCAAAAATTTTGTGTAAAACATAAATAAAAGATTCACGGTAAGTTGCAATTTCATTTACCAGTCTTCCAATTGTTCCCTTTGGGGCATCAACAGGACGATCACCGCAATGAGTTCCTATTTTTACTCTTTTCGCTTTATGGAAAATACTTTGCTTTCTTTGGATATCATCAAAAACAGTTATTTGAATTTTTGGGAAAGCACATTCTTGTAATGAAGACTGTCCCCTTACTTTAAGTTTTACATCAAGTTGAACAAGTTCACCTTGATCACTAGTATATTTTAACTTCCCAAAAAATGGATCCTTTACTCTAACTGGTGGAAAAATTCCGTCGGGAATTCCTGCATAGGCCTTATTAAAGGCCTCTGAAAAATTGCCGCTTACTTCAAATTGAATGATCTCATTTGAATGAAAAAGTGGTGAAATATTGATATTTTGGGCAAAACAAATACTACAAAATATTGATAGATAAATTGAAATTAACAGCTTTTTCATCTTCTTTCCCAAATGGTCATATTAGGAAAAACCCTACCTGGTAAAAATCAAAATGTACTAGGATATATAAAATTTTCTTCCTATTTTAATCTAAAAGTGGCTTCACAACCTCCTTTTAACTTCTTTAATTACAAACATTTAGAAAGCCCGATCAATTTTTCATTTGCTCTAGGTGTTGCTAGATTGTGCAGACTTTTTGTCTATTTAATTGAGAGTACTATTCTAAATACTAGGCCAGGCACCGTAGGTAGACCCCTGCCAAATAGATTTCCTTGCGCCATCAACACTGTCAGTTTCTGTCCAGAAAATGAGGAAGTCATTGTTGTGGCGAAGAATACGAGCACCACCATAAAGAGCTCGGTTGAGAGCTCCTCCAGCGGGAGTTAGAAGTGTACTCTCAGTCCAGGTAATCCCATCATCTGAATGAAGGGTGCCTGCATATCCATCATCAGCAGTACCAGTTGAGGCCATATGCAAAAATAGATTGAAGGGTTTTTCTCCAGTTCTTTTTGAGCAAAACATTGAAAAGCCTAAGGCCCTATGGGTGGCAAAGGCACCAGTGTCCCAATTGGGGTAGGTGGCAGTTGTTAATATTTGGCCTTGCTCTGTCCAGGTCGTTTTGCCATTGGAGCTATACACCAGATGCAACTCAGTTCCAGGCCATGTAGTTGTATCACTTTCGAGTAAATATATTTCGTTGTTATAAATTACCGGCCTTGGGAAACCTTGGCTTGGATTTGGAGTGTAGGTTGTTATTCTGGTCTTATAGGTAAATGTCGCAAGGTCCGTGGAAGTAAAGTAGAGAAGTCCCCTAGTTCCATCGTTGAATGTGGCCTGAGTAAAAATATGGTAGAGCTCGCCGTCAAATACCATTCCAGGTTGATGTAATGAACAAGCATTTGTTACATCTGTAGGAGAAAGCACAAAAACATCCCCATTACTTCTAACCCAAGTAGTACCATCGAGAGATTCCATTACAGAGTAGGCCCATGCATTTCCACCACAGGGACCTGGGCTAAAACGATGGTCAGAAAATGAGTAAAACTTTTTCTCAAGTGGATTGTAGACAACCGAGACGTTGGTGATTCCTTTTCCTGTATCTGTCGTAGTGTACGTCACTGCATCTGATTTCTCTACATTACCATGGGTATTTAAAGTTGTGCCAGTGGTAGCAGCGGTTAGATCTGATCCCTCTATGGTGATACTAACTGTCACATCCCCGGTTGCTCCATCTGAGCCAGTAACTCTGTAGACAAATGAATCTGAGCCGGCCTTATCTTGAATAGGAGCATATGTAGCAGTTGAGCCAGAAATGGTGACCGTCCCCATAGACCCGTTAGAGACTAACGAATATGTAAAGCTACCTGTGCTTGCAACTCCACCGGTTAGATCAATACTTTTATTTGGAGGGGGACAGACTAGGCCCATATATTCTGTGTAAACAGTTACACTAAAATTTGAGGTGGGAATTGGACCCGCAGCGGTTGTTTCAACCACATCGTCACTGATAACACAGCTCGCTGACATAATCATACTAAACCATAAGGGTAGCCACACTCTCTTTATCATAATGGCAATAGGATACAATAAGTGCGCAAAATTACGGGGTTATAGGCAGTTAGAATGTGAGTATGGGCCTAAAGTCTTGGAAACTGGCAAATTATAGAGGCGATTACTCATGGCAGGCAGTAATTTTTGGATGCCCTAAAAAATATGGGTGTTTGCTTTCAACCATCGAAGTATATTCGTCATTTAAAAACCCATAGCATGAATCAAACTCAGATCTCGGTCCTGAGGGAGTGAAGGAGCATTCATCATAAAGGTCGTGGAAAATACAATCCGCTGGAGTCACATCTTCCCATTCAGATTTTGCAGTTTGAGAGTTATTTTTTCTATCGACTACGTATTCAACTCTTAAAACTTTGTAGGGATTGTCTTCCTTAGCAAACCTAAATTTGTAAGTTGCTGTGCTTTGGGAAATATCAGGTGGATCACCATTTAACAGACTATACCTATTTAGCCTAGAATCTGGATAGCTAATCGCTGCAATAGCGGTATCCTCTTCTATAAAAACGTGAGTGTCCTTGTAGTGTCTTGTCATTGCAATGGTTAAATTAAATCCAAATTGCCCTGCTACTTTATTTTGACAATTGTAGCTAACACCTGCGTGCCCATGACTTGCAAGTACCATAAAAAGCAAAAAAAAAACCAATTTTTTCAATACATCCCCATGCGTGAAATTTGGATCATTGTATTACAAGAAAGAACTTACACCAAATATGGCAGACTTGGACTAATAAGGTGAGCTCTAGGCCTGTAGAAGTGTAAATATCTTGAGTCATTATGAATTTGTTTTGAGATAAAGTAAGGCTTTTTTGTTTACTGAGTCCGCCTCTAATTGGGCCTCACCTGCCAGGCCATCCCTCAGACCTTTTGGAAGAATAATTGTCTTAGGAATTGTTTTACAGTCGTCATCATCAAAGGCCTCAAAAACGACAGTGTAGTTGTTATATTTATCACTTCCCGTGGGAAGAGAGGTAGGCAGATCTGTTACGGACTGAGCGTCTTCTAGTAAAATACACTCTGAGCTAATTCCTTGAAAATTCCCAATACGTGTGACGCCAAAAGAAATTCGAAGTGACTCAGCACTTCCCATGGCCGAATCACAATTTTTTAATGAGGGGTCGACTTTACTTAGGTCTTCACAGTTAACAATACTCAATTGAAACACACCATCATCGTCATAGTATTCATCATCAAAGAAGAGCTCATGTTCGCAATTAAATTTCATCATTTTATCCATGACAAAGGTAACTCCTTTTTTGCCTTTGACTCTTGAGTGGCCACAAAAAAGAGATCCCATTAATGGATCCGCACCTGTCCAACCAGTGAAAAAGACTCTCCAGTCACCTGCTATGAATCTATTTGAATAATTTTCTATTTCACTTCCAAGGTTTTGGAAAAAAGTATCACCGCGCAGGGATTCTTTGCTGTAAATGAAAGAGCCACCTTCTAAGGCCACTTCAAAAGTCGCAATAGTGGGAAGCTCTCCTGGATCCTCATAGCTAGACTTGACCACCTCGACACAAGAGGACAAGGCACCCATGGTAATTAGAAGTAGAAAAAAGTGATGCAATTTCATATTACTCCAGCTGTATAATTTCCAGTTATCTCTAGCAAGTATTTTAACATTTTGGGTAGTTTTTCGTTAGCTGGAAACAAAGCTCAACGCACGGCAAATAAAAAATGGATTACAATATGTTTTGGCACCTCTTTGAGAGCGTAAAACAATTATGCACAATTGTAATTTTCTCCTTGCCTGCACTTTAATGCATCGCACACCCCCGAGTACTTTCAAATACTTAGTTTGCTATCTCTTGTCTGCTAAGTGCACCTTTTGGCACTCACATTGCTCTCATATAGTGTAATAACTTTTAGGAAGAAAATGATAAAGCTACTATTTCTGATCACTTTTTTTTTCTTAGTAAGGCCTTGTACAGGACTTACAAATCCACCTGAAACTGAGCTTGATAACCTTCAATCGATTTTTTCAGCCAAAACTCCCAGGAACCCTTTGTATGAATGGAGCTACTCCTTTGCTAGTCCATCAAAAATAACCCTAAATGGCAGTGAGCTCGGGGCATGCATGTCTCTAATTAGTAGTATTTCATTCGATCCTCTTTCAATTTCAAAAAATGAGATGAATTGTAGCTACAACGATGATGATTTTTTTAATTACTTAGCTGCCGTTCCAGGAAGAAAATGCGACTACAGCACAGGACTCGAAGAGGCCTTAAAAGAAAGGGTATTCGCACAAGGCTATAATACAATAGCCCCAACACTCCTTTACAGCATTTCTCTTTCGCTTAATAGAGGAAATGTCTGGAACTCAATTTTAACAATACACCAGTTACTTAGAAATATGGCCCGCTATCAACTGACAGCATTTTACTCATATGAGAGTGATTCCATAGAACAAAAACTCTTTTGGGAAAGGTTTGTAGATATACGAGGAGACTTGTCTGAGAGAGGTGATGGCCAGAGTGGTGATCATCCAGGTTCTTGGTATAGACTCTGGGGTATAATGCTTAGAAGGCTTGAGGACGTTGCTGAAAAAAGATCAATCCCAGGACCTCTAAATCCATATCAGCAAACAGATGCTGAAATAAGGAAAGAATCCAGAAATAATTCCTGGGCAAAAATAAGTGCTGTTGGAGCAGAAGTCTTTAAAGTCGTTGGTTTTATCCCTGAAGATGATCGAAAAAAAGTTTTTGTTAATTATGAAGGAGCACAGGCCGCAAACCAATTGGCCCACTTTCTAAATACTGGTCTAATCGACTACCCACTTGCAGAAAATCAGCTCGAACGCTGCATGGAACATAGCTATCTGATCCATCAGTAAATCGATTCCTCTGCTTTTCATTGCTTTAAGTTTTTCTATTGAAATTAAGAGCTAGAGCAAGATAAAATAGACCCACAAAAAGGAAAGATTTTTGAAAATTGGATTATTCCACGGATATGAACTAACTGGCTCGGGAAGTAATGAGTACACCAGATACTTGGCGAGATCTATTCATAGCGATGGCCATGAGGTTCATGTCATTTGCCGAGAAACAAATCCTGACAAATTACCTTTTTTTAACAAAGTTTTCAAATGGAGCGCCCAAGGCGAAAAAGGGGTTTTAAAGAATTCATCCAAAGACACTGTTAACTGCGTTTTACATATTCTACCTGAGTCAGAAATTTACCCCGTGTATGTGACTGACAAGCAAAGAGGCAGCAAGGCCCGCGCCTTTATCAATCTGACTGATGGTGAGCTCGAAGATTACCTCCAGTTTTATGAAAAAGTTCTAGAGACAATCCTGAGAGAGGTTCAGCTGGATATTCTACACTGCAACCACCTCGTATATCAGCCCATCATTGCACAGAATCCTTGTTTAAATACTGGTACCCCATTCATTATCTTTCCCCATGGAAGCTCCATTGAATATACAATTCGTCCGGACAAACGCTTTTACAACCAGGCGATCAAGGCCTTAGAAAAATGCAATGGTTTGATCATTGGAAATGAGGAAGTAAGAGACCGTATTACGACTCTATATCCAGAACACAAAAAAATGATTTTAGACAAAACCAAAATTGTGGGAGTCGGCGTGGATACGTCACTATTTTGTCCCGTTAAATATTGTGATAGACCTAGTAGCATTGATAAATTAATTTCAGAAAAACTGAAGCAGGGCAAATCTCCTGAGCAAAGCTGTGAGCTAAGAGAAAAATTAAGTCTTGGTGACTGGAATTCTCTAGCTGAATATCGAAATGCCTACAATGAATACGCTCCCGACTCCAATATAAAAGACAAATTAAAATCGGTTAACTGGGATCAAAAAGTCATGATTTTTGTGGGCGCCTTAACTGCCGGCAAGGGACTTCAAACACTTATCACGGCGATGCCAGAGATATTAAATAAAAGAGCTAACACTCAGCTGATTATTGTGGGATCTGGAGCTTACCGAGAAGTTTTAGAGGGTTTGGTTTATGCTATCGAAAATGGAGACCTAAAACTTCTAGATTACCTTGTGGAAAACGGATTTGATCTGGACCGAGGTGAGCTAAAAGGACCTTGGAACGATGTCAAAACATACTTAGCTGATCCAAAAAATCGAAAAACTATTTTAGAAAATGGGCAAAAAGTTAAAGATAGAATTCATTTCACAGGCAGACTTGGGCATGATCATTTACAGCACCTTTTTCCCTGCGCAGACTTGGCCATATTCCCCTCAGTTGTTCCCGAAGCCTATCCACTTGTGTTAATGGAATCCCTTGCAAATGGAGTACTGCCAATGGTTTCCTATTTCAGTGGCTTCAAAGATGGTATTGATGAATTAAAAGACAAAATTACAGAGAATATTTGGAAATATATGAAATTTCCAATGGAAGCAGACAAAAGAGTTCCTGTTCTCATTAAGAATATTACCCACATCCTAGGAGATAAAAACCTCGCCAAAACCAAAGATGGCCTGCACTCAATTGCAGTCAAAAATTACGACTGGAAACTCATTGCAAGTCAAATGGTTAAAGAGTACAAAACTTTTCAACCAGCAAACTGACACCACTATTACAAAAATCCCCCCGCTGTTAATTAAAAATTCATAGATTTTACGCATTGATTGTTTATGGAACACTTATGATCTAACCCCTTCTTACACCCATTGCAGATTTTTTGGGGGATGCTATGAATGATCATCTAGTTGTTGATTGGGTCGACTCTAGATGGGGGTTTAAACATGGTCAAAATAGTAAAATTCTTTTTTTTATTGGTATTAGTGTACTCATGTGGTGCTGGAAAAAAAGCTACCTCTATTGAGCAATTAGCGGTTGATGTGCAAAATGCAAACGACTCCCTTTTAGACACTCTTAATGAGACTGGTGAAATTTTAACTGGAGATGAAGGAGCACAAAAAGTAAGTACTATTGCTGACGATTTTATTGGCTACTATTGCCATCAAATGGGAGAAACACCCAATCCTTTTGAACTAGAAAAATACTTAAGTAGCGAAAGGGCCTTGGCACTAGCGTCTACATACCTGTCCCAATTTAAAGGAGCCGGAATAAAATGCCAAAGCTTTGAGTATCTTTTTAAAAAAGGGAAAATCTTAACAGGAAAATTTAAATTCGACCGTAACCTTGGAGGCATAGAGGTAATTTTTAATCTTAGGGTTGATGGAGGGGGACTGCTACAAGGAATTTCACTTAGCTTTTTAAAAGGTGTCGATTTTAAATACGATGATGTAGCAATGAAAGACGGTACGACTCTTGCGACCTACTCTTTTATTCAAAAAAATAAAAAATCGACTACTGTCTTAATCAGAAGTCCCTACCTCCCCATAAATGGAGAGACCTATTTAGGTCCAGTCGTATCAAAGTACTTAAAAAAGTCAATGAATGTGGTGATCCAAAGTAATCGAGGTGTATTTCCTTCAACTGGTGAGTTCAAATGGCTTCACAAAATTAATATTAGTGATGGTAGCGACGCCATCACTTGGATTAAATCTCAAGAAAGCAGCAATGGAAAGATAGCACTCGTTGGTACATCCTATGATGGCTTCAATGCTCTTAGTGCCGCTGCCTCAAATGACCCTGGTATTTTCAGTGTTCTGGCTTGCAGTGCCCCCATTGATACAAAATCAGACAGCTTCACATCTGGAGGAAGCGTAGAATCTTTTTTGATTAGCTATGCTGGCATAACAAAGATGGTAGCCCGTTCTAACTATCGTGCAAAGCTTGCTTATTTAAAGCAAACTAAAGTTCCTCTAAGCGAGTATGACAACTATATAGTGGGAAGAGATATCCCTGAATGGAATGATTTACTCAAGGTCATATCGGGGGAACCTGAAGCCGAAAAAAGCTACTATCAAAATAGAACAAGCTCAGAAGAGTTATTAAAAATAAAAGCACCTACTTATTTTGTAGCAGGTAATACACATGACCAGGACTCTAGAGATACTCTAAAATCATTCACCTATCTTCAGTTAAATGCTCCAAATAACAAGCACTCACTATATCTTCATGGTGGTGGCCATGGTTGCGGAGACTTTGCACAGACTGCACAAGGAAAAGAATACAATAATCAACTCGAGCATAGTCAAGATCAACTAAAAGTATTGACAAAGAAAGTGGCCGTTTACTCAATGGCACAAAAAAAAGTAATTGAAGGAGATTCCTACCCACCGTCAGCGCTAAAAAAGAAAACAATTTTCCTTTCAAATCAAGGTGGAATAAAAAAACATGCTGAATTTGATCAATTGAGGTCTGAGTTTTCTCATTTTTCAATTGGCTACCTATTTGACTATTTGCCTGGTGTGAACCCCAACAACTTCCCCATAGAGCAAAGTATATACGTAAAAATAAATGAACACACGACTCTCAATGGACCCATCAAATTGAATTTGAACCTGGAAAATGAATCCCTTGGGTCAACCTTAAGTGCTTACGCCTATATCGTAAGACCTGATAACTCAATAAGTACCGTTCACCGCATACCACGGGCCTATCACCCTTTAAAAGTTCAGGGAAATGAGCAAGTTAGTTTAACTTTTCCGCCCACAAACCACCTTGTACTTGCGGGCTCATATTTAGTGATAAAGTTAAGTCTTGATCCAGGAAATTTAATCACACCGTATAAAAGACAAGCTTATTTGGAAAAAAATACTTACGGCCAGGTGGTACTTTTTGACTCTCCATTTATTAAAAATCATATTGAGCTTATTACCGAGTAACCTACTTGTTGGCCTAATTTGAATTAACTTTCACAAAGAATCGTGAGTTTCTCTTTTTTGATAACTTTCTTGAAATGATGGTTTCACCATTTGTGCCTTTAAGCATAAACTTTAAGTCAATATTTTCTTCTCCCCAATTAATATCAATTTGACCAAAGTTGAGAACATTGACAACATTGTCTCTACCGTAGAGCTCTCTTTTTAACTCTAGTCCCTCTCCAGGCTTATTTACATGGGTTAGACCACTTGAAATAAACTCATGGTAGGTGTTGCCCTTATTTTTGTGAGAAAGAATCGTTCCCACATGTTTATCACCTGACAAAAAGACAACTCCAGAAGGTTTTAGGGTGTTAATGGTTTTAAATAGTTTTTTAAATGACCTGGGATAATCCACCCACTCTTCACCGTGCGGAATATCCTTACCAAGAAAAATTGTTCCAGAGGCGAAAAAGTGAATGGCCGCTTTTGAATTTTTAAGTTCCTTTTTTAGCCATTTCCACTGCTTACGTCCCAAAATATCACCTAGCCTTCCCGGTCTATCTCTAAAATACCTGACATCGAGAAGAATAAATTTCACCTGGTCTCTTCCAAGCCCCCAAGTTACAGAATTGTAGATTCCCTTTTGCGACCTGACTGGAGAATCTGCAGGGAACTCTAAAAAATCTAATAAGGAAACTTGATTTTGATCTTTGGCCTTAAGCCCTTTGCCCATATTATTCATACCGAAGTCATGGTCATCCCATATACCTAAAATAGGAGTGGCCTTTGCAAAGCCAAGGTATCCTGCACGGTTGAATTGTTTTAGATATTTCTTTCTCACAACCAGATGATCAGGAGAATTGCCGTAAACAATATCACCTAGCCACAAAAATAATTGGGGGCGACCTAGTGTAATAGTTTTCCACAAAGGCTGCTTTTTATTTTGTTTATTGCAAGACCCGATGGCAAATGTTGAAAGAGACTTATCAAGCTCAGACCTAGTAGGATAAAAACCATAGCTTGAAGAAATGCCAATTAAGAAAAAAATCAAAAATCTCATATACCGTCCGTGTCAATGAGTTCAAAAATCTATGTCTCATAGCATAGCGTAAAAAGTAACAATGGGCCAAGCTATTGATCTGAGATTTTAGCTGCATCGTGCACTAACTTTCTTTTAACTTCCAGGCGATTTTTTTGTGACAATTCAGTGGAAATTGAGCTTTAATTTCGTCTCACTTTTTCTAAGGCCACTTTTGTGAATCTCATGCCCATTGATGACATTATAATTGATAACTCTTACCTGAGAATGGACGACGACGTTGAATCTCTTATGACAAGTATTCAGACAGTAGGACTTATTCACCCGCTGACTCTAAATAAAGAAAATAAATTATTAGCTGGTGGAAGACGCTACACTGCACTCAAAAAAATGGGCGCCAAGGAAGTAAGGGTTGAAATCGTCGACAGAAGCCCGCTTGAGCAAGAGCTAATCTCCATTGACGAAAACCTGGTTCGAACCCCTCTCAGTAAACTAGAATTTGAAAAGTGCCTCAATCGTGGTCGTGAGATCTATGAAAAGATTAATCCGGATGTAAACAAAGTAAGCCTATCAACTGATTCTCTTTCCCCCTCTCAAAAGAAAGCAAAAAAAGAAGAAGAGTCCATGGACACCACCTCTTTTGCCGCAATCACAGCGGAGAAAACGGGGCTTTCCAAGGGAGTGATTAAAGAGGCCATTAAGCGTGATGCACTTTCGTCTAAAAGAGTGAAAGAGGCCAGATCTCTTGGGGAACTCAATGCTTCACAGGCCAGCGAGATCATCAAGTTGAAAAAAAAGGACCAAGACGAAATTTTAGAAATCATCCAAAATCGTCCAACTAGAGAAATTAAGAAAATAGTTGAAACCGTAAAACTTCACGGTGTTAAAGAAGGTGTCAATCAAGCACTCACCTTTAAGCCTTTCCCTGCTGAATATAAAGATATAAAAACTCCCTTGAAAAAACTCAATAAAACCCTTGCTAAAATTTTAATTGAAGAAATTAATTACAAGGGAAGTGAACTTAAGGGTCTACTCAGGGATAGCCGCGACCTCGTGGGAAGACTTGAAAATTTTCTTGAGTTTCATGAAGACGATGAAGACTATCCTCAACATCAAACCTCTGACCACGCTCCCATGCAATAAGCTGAGTAGTACATTTTGAGCTTGCAGGTGTGTAATAGACATGCTCTGTGCGAGGCGTTATTTCAACCTATTGAGTTTGTATCCTTTTAATTAAGAAAATGAATACGCAATCGAAAACATTTTATACATGCAGTGCGCAACGTTTGACTGGCCAAGTTGAAATTGTTTGTGTGCACCATCAATAATTTGTTTGGGAGATATCACATGAAAATAGTATTGCTAGCTTTTGGTCTATTAACATTGGCAGTTTCTATAAAGGCCGAGGAAGCAAAGCCTGAAAAATTAGTAGAAAAAGAAGTCAGAACTGTCGCCAGTTGCCATGGTGAAAGAGAATTTAATTACTTTGGCCATCTTATACAAGGAGCTGCCGAGAGTGGTGATAATATTATCTACCTCTACAAAAATGCAGATAGCATGTACGACGGTAAAAACTCAGTTGTAGGTTTTGTATCTGTTACGATTAACAGAAAACACGAAGAAGAAGCATTTATTAGATACAGTGTCCGAAGATTATATTTGTGCGGTAATATTGAAGTTAGTTCATTTTATTACGCCTGGGACAATACTGAAAACCCAAATCAGTGGGTAGAGCAAAGTACGAAAGAAGCCTATTCAATAGGAATTGATCAAGACGAAGGAATGATCAATATGAATGCTACTGTTGAAAAAAAGGGCGATGAATCAACCTTGATTAAAGTTGATTTTAGGGCCTACAATGTTTTTGAGGAAGCTGAAGAGTCTGAAGAGGCCAAAAAAACAACCGGCTATGTTGAAGATTGGGGCCTACCTCGCGGCAACGGAGTATTTTTCTTTTACTTACCAAATCACTGGAAATAATTTTTCCTGGCCTCAATTAAAAAGTCTTATTGGTTGAGGGCAATACTTTCTATATTTCATCCTAATCATTTACTTTGAAATTAAATTTTGATGATTCTTATGGGGTCTGCTATCGTGAAATGGTTGAATTATTTAATACAAGAAAGTTTATGATTAAAGTTGAAAAGCTGACAAAAATTTTTCCGGGCAGTGGAGCTAAGGCCGTTGAAGATGTTTCTTTCACGCTGGAAAAAGGGGAAATTGGCTGCATTATTGGCACTAGCGGATGCGGCAAGACTACCACCCTCAAAATGATCAATCGCCTGATTGAGCCAACTGAGGGGCAAATTTTTGTCGACGAAAATCACTCTCACACTGTTGATCCCATTTCATGGCGTAGAAAGATTGGCTACGTTGTACAAAAAGCTGGTTTGCTTCCTCACATGACGGTTAAGCAAAATATCTCACTTTTATCCACAATTTTAGAAAAAGATCAAAGCTATATAACCCGGCGTGTACGCGAATTAATGTCTATTATCAATTTACCCTATGATGAGTACCAAGAGCGCTACCCAAGTGAATTAAGTGGAGGTCAACAGCAACGAGTAGGCATTGCCAGAGCGCTGATGGAAGATCCCCCTATAATGTTAATGGATGAACCATTTGGTGCACTTGATCCCGTTACTAGAAACTCACTTCATAGTGAATTTTGGGATCTCAACCAAAAACTCCACAAGACGATTTTGATTGTAACTCACGACTTAACTGAAGCCTTTAAATTGGGAGACCTAGTTATTTTAATGGACCAAGGCAAAATTGTTCAAAAAGGATCAAAAGAGGATTTTTTAAAAAGGCCTGCAAATAAATTCGTTGAGGAATTTGTCAAAGGCGAAGGCCTTGTATAGAGCTCTCATCCTAATTATATTGGTCAATATTTTCTCCTGTTTAGGCCATGCCAAAAGACCAATAGTCATTGGCTCCAAAAAATTTAGTGAATCCATTATCATTGCCGAAATGGTGAGTATTTTGTTGGAGGAAAAATATCAAACTTCAGTGGTTAGAAAATTCTCACTTGGTGGAACTAAAGTAGCTTTTGATGCCCTTAAGCTTGGAGCAATCGATATTTATCCTGACTATACAGGAACAGGCTATGTCATGATCCTAAAAATGGATGGGGAGAGGGACCCACAAAAGGTTCATCAAATAGTCAGCCGTGAGTTTAAATCTAGGTATGGAATATTGTGGTCAAAGAAAATAGGCTTTAATAATACTTACGCCTTAGCAGTAAGAGGCGATGACCAAAGATTTAAAAATATTGATAGGCTAGGCCAGCTTTCGGGGATTGTTGAAAGCTATCAATTTGCAAGCCCCCATGAATTCATGGAAAGAAAAGATGGGTTTGATAGATTTTCAAAAACCTACAACCTAAATTTTCAAAAAGATCATATCTTATCCATTGAATCCGGGCTAATGTATGCAGCCATTCACAATAAACAAACAGATATGATTATTGCCTACTCTACTGATGGAAGAATCAAGGCATATAATCTAAAAATCATTAAAGACGATTTAAATTACTTCCCTCCCTACCAAGCAGCATTGCTTGCCAATAAAAAGTCCACAGAAAGCTTTCCAGAAATAATGAAGGCCTTTTCAGAGTTTGAAAATTTAATTTCAGAAAATGAAATGGTAGAGATGAATGACCAGGTAGACCGTTTTAAAAAAGCCCCTTACGATGTGGCCAGAAATTTTTTAATAAAAAAGAATCTGATCAGTGGCAAAATTGTCAATAAAACTGAAGAGTCGAATCTCTTTAAGTATTTTTATTCCAAAAAAGATTATCTTCTTAAACTACTACTAGAACACCTGCTACTTTCATTTGGTGCCCTTGGTATGGCACTTCTCGTTTCCATCCCAATTGGTATTTCACTGACTCGTCATGAATCCCTTGCAAAGGTTGTATTTCCCATTATCAATACAATCCAGACAATCCCCAGCTTAGCACTTTTAGGATTTTTAATTCCTATTATGGGAATCGGATTTGCTCCCGCTTTAATTGCTCTATTTTTATATTCTCTCTTGCCCATTATTAGAAACACTTACTCTGGAATTAAAGGAGTCGATAAAAACTATATTGAAGTTTCCAAAGGAATTGGGCTTACTGGAACTCAAATTCTCTTAAAAGTTGAGATACCACTGGCGCTCCCCATAATCTTAGCAGGGCTTCGAACAGCTGCTGTCATAGTCATTGGCACAGCGACTCTGGCCGCCCTCATAGGAGCTGGTGGATTTGGTGATCCCATTTTCAGAGGAGTAGCAACAGTTAACTCCAATCTGATCTTACTTGGGGCCATCCCCTCTGCACTACTGGCCATTTTTACAGATAAGTGCATAGGTCAATGTGAAAAGATTTTTGTATCTAAAGGAATTAGATTAAAAAATTGAAGATAACCTGGAAATTTTACCCTATCACAATGACAAATTAAGACCTTGGGTCTCCATTTACTATCATTAACTTTTTCTCCCCTAAATGCGTATTGAAATTGGACTAGTGTCAAATCACAAAATATACAAATTTAGGAGGAAGTGATGAATCGATTAATAGCAGGCCTATCTATACTTGTAGCATCCCAATGCTTTGCTGGAAAAAGGTGCGCCACTGCACTGGTTTACAGTGCTGATCTTGTTGAAATGCACAGCTCATTAAAAAAGACAAATTCAAAACTTAAAATCAGATACTCAAAATTTGATATGACAGGAAATCAATTGACGGAAGATGATTTTATGGCGATTATTATGGACCGTTCTTCATCCTCTGCTTATAGCAAACTACTAAAAAAGCTATCAAGTAGACTCATCCTTGAAAAATGGGATTTTCAGCAAGCAAATTCAAAATTTTGCAACTCTCTTAACAAAAATGGATTGCGAGATCAAGACATCGAACTTTATCGCAAGCTAGCTGAAGAGGGTGATTTCCCCATCAAACGGTCTTTTTTATCTGTGAGTGCGAAAAATATAGGAAAAAAAATCCAAGCCTATACCATTCAAAATGGGAAATTGGGTCATACAACCTTTAGCATAGACAACTGAGGAGCTAACAATGAAATTTTTACTAATAAGCATATTGGCCATTTCTCCAATACTAGGTGAGGCCAAAAGAAGTGAACTTAAAATAGAAATTCAAAATCTCAAAACGAGTGTGGACACTAAATTTAAAGGTTTTGAAGAAAAACTAAAAAAAATTGAGGACCTGATGCCTACAAAGCTCTCAGGGCCTTACCATTATCAGTACGTCGATATGGAGTGGGCGGAAGTTCGAGAAGAGCTGAAAAAGTTTGCAGCAGAACTTGGAATAAAAAAGTGGGAATTATCAGAAAGACTCTCTGGAGCCGGCTCCAGCACTGCACTCAATTCATTTAAAAATTGTGTTGCAGAATTTAAGAGAAATTACAATGTCCCCCTGCCAATTAACTATCTTGGACTCACTATTGGTGGAAAGGCCACTGACTACAAAAATGGAGGGATCTCTTTTTACGCCCAAACAGATAGTGAAGGAGTGGTTTTGAAGAGATCAATAAATATTAGCCATGAACTAAATGTAGATACATGTTTTAAAGTTTTAGTTAACAATTATATCGACTAGTATATTGGTTCCAGCACACTACAATCCTCAATCTAATGTGTACCCTATTCTGCCATCGCAGAAATGTGCCTGGAACCTCTTTTTCCACATTGAAAATTTTTCCAAAAACTAAATCTGTCAGGATTTTTACTTTCTTTAAACCATCTTATCCCCGATCAAGCGTTTAGAAGTAAACCCAAGGGGCCTAGTAACTAAAGTTTATTGAGTCGTTTAAAAAGGGAAGTTTAAATTTTAAAAGTAGTATTATTATTCGCATTTCTAACGAGCTCTCATGCATCTGCCAGTGCAGTTAGCCTTTTCTGCCAAATATGGAGAAACCCATCTATCTATAAGTGCAGTGAGTGCCATGCTAATGTAAATCGTTTCTTAAAACGTCTTGCCGCCCTCGAAGGTGATGAGGCCATCAAAGATATTGAAGTCATATATCTATTTAATCCTAAAACAGGTTTAGTCTTAGGTCACTCTACAAGGGGCCCAAAAGTTGATGTATGGAAACACCACGTATTTCTGAAGAAAGGTGATCAGATTCTTGATTTAGATTTTTCTGTTAGAGGTGATGTATCACCCAAGGAATATATTGAAAAAATGGTCGCTGCTGGAACTGAAATTGAAATTTCCCCCTATGGTTTTCCTATTAATGTTTCCAATGAGGGCTTAAGTTTTAGATCAATACCAGCTGAAGATTATGTCAACGATTTTGGCAATATTTCGCCTGAAGGAATCCCCATAGACCAAGTGTACTATTCCAGCTCAGCACTTGCTGAGCAAAGATATGGTTCAAAACCGATTAGTGAAATATCTTCAGATTGAACCATTCTTAATTGGTTTCTTAATGAGAAAACGTTCCCCATCTATTAAAGATCGAAAGTGTATGAGGGATGCCGATAAAACGCCTATGATCAATTCTTAGCTCAATAGAAGCATTGTAACTTTTGACTTTCCTTTTTTGTGGAACTTCAGAAATTCCAATTGTTACCCTTGTAGATTCACTATCTATTTCTTTTACCTTATAGTCGCCCAAACCATAGTAAGATTCATCATCAAAATCCTTGTGAGAAATGGTGTTTACAGAAAGAGTTTTTCCTTTTCCCAATTTTCGACCTTTTTTAATTTCAATGAAATGGGGATAAAATGTTTCTTTGGCCAAGGGAATAGTAAAGCTCAACTCTTTGCCATTTTCAGATACACTATAATCTCCCTTTTTTTCTAATAGCCTATTTATCCAAGAAAAATCAGTTGGCCTTAAAGTGTAGCTGACAGAGTGAATGCTCTTTGATTTTTCGTAGCTAAAATGAGAACTACTTTTAATAATTTGATATCCACTAGGACGCTGGCCTTGGTTTTTACTTTTTTGGAGGTTTATCCCTCCAAGGTATTTAATATGCAGACCATCAGCAGTGTAGGCGATCATATCATGTTCAGTGAGAGGATAGACAAAATGATAAAAATCGAGCGCCGGAAGTTCTCCATCCATAAGACTACCTTCTACAAAAATGTTAATATTTACTTGAATTATTCCAATGGGTGTATCCCCTTCCCTTTCAAAACTTGTCTTATAGCAGCTTCCTCCAGTTGATCCCCACACTTTAACTCCTCCTCCACTAGAAAGTGTGATTCCTCCTCTAGTGCAATTGCCGTTATAGGACACGTACTTTTTGTACACGAAGTAATTTATTGCAAAATTATTAGAACCGTACTCAAGTTGGTAGTTTTTGGCATTGACATGGGCGCTGCGCTTTACTTGAACTTCAGCAATACCTGGAAAAGATGTTGCCAAGGCCAAGAAGGTCACTATGAATGATAGTTTCGTCATTTTTATCTCCTATTTTTATTTATTAATAGGATAGTCTGAATTCAACTATTTTCAGGGGAGATATTGTTAAGGATACAAAACGCTAAAGTGATTCCAGCAACTTCCCTTGTAGGAGAAGTGTGCCTGGAATCTAAAGCGAACAAATTAAACTTACTTATCTTCTTTTAGCTCACCATTTTCAGATGCATCTTCGATCATAGCAAGGGCCTCTTTCGCAATTGTTTTCTGTACTTTGCCCAATACTCGTCTAGCATAAGAGTATGAAAGACTTGTGGAAGTTTCTTGGTAACAGGCTTCTGGAGAATAAACTAAACGTAGTTTTCCAAAAAAGTAATCTTTTTCCACATCATAAGTAGTTGCAACAAAAACTGTACGACTTGCCCTTACCATCCAGTATGGCATTTGTGAAAGGTAGCATAACGGTCCTTCTCTTTTTACAACCTTAACATCTTCAATTGATAACCTTTTCGCATATTTGAGTACAGACTTGGTGGACTTCTTAGGCATCCACTTACCAAGGCGCTTAAACTTAATATATTTTCCACTGGCCGGAGTTCCATTGGCATAAGCATCAACTTCTAAGTATCCACTTTGGTCCAATGTTAAGTCTGCCTTATCAACTCCAAATTTTGCTGATTGTACATCACTAAGAGAAATTGAGAATTTCACTAAATCAGATGGTTTTATTGGTGAGGTTGCAAAAGCAAATTGGGTGCTCATTAACAGAGCAAAAATAAAAAGATATTGTTTTTTCATGGTCTTCTCCTGAAGGTTTGTATGTTCTACGACAGATAGATGGGCCAACAAGATAAGTCATCCCCTAAGGGAAAATCTACTCGAAATGGATCTTTTTTTTACTTCAAAGCCGAATACACTCATAACTTTCCTACCTGCGGTATGTAAGAGTTTCCACTGTAACAGTGGCAATAATTTTTTGGAACGCTTTGCATATTAAATCGCCGACAGTGCCTAGGAGTCTTGATAAAGAGCACTTCCCTACAAAAAAAGACCACGAACCCTGTGTTTTTCTTGCATATTAACTTACTTTCTAATATTAATTATTCGTTGTACCAATTGTCGATCAGAGAGAGTCTATTGAAAAATTTAACTATTACAATCATGATATTATTATTTTCCTCCGCAGTATTTGCAAAGAGAGACTCACTGAGTATAGATGTTAAAAAGAGAGGAAAAACCACAGTTATTCTTCCTAGAAAAATCAACAGTGAAACAAAGACTCTTATCTTGCTTCACGGATATGCCTTTGCAGGAGACACTCAAGATCTTTATCTTGGCCTTAAAAGAGAGCTTTGTATTTAGAAGGGCACTATCGCCTAAAAAGGTAGAAGTCTTTAAACGAAATACTTGCCGTGATAAAAGTTTTGTTCATCACTACAAAATTCATAGTGGATCACATGTGCCCTATCTGGGATACAGATTAACTGATCAAATTCTCAAATCACTATTTGAATAATGGCATTTTCTAGTAAGGTGAAGGCAGCCAAAGAAGTTGCGGATAATCGGTGGCATCAAACGACCAATTAGTATCTAGCCATTCCTCAACACCAGCCGCATCACCAAATGGCACTGTATCACCTTGTGCAGATGGCTTTAAGTTTATGGCCGTTTGAGAGGTTGCTCCTCCAGCATCACTACAGCCGACTCCTGTGCAAGCAAAAGTGGTCAGATAGCTATTATCACCATAGGAACAAGAGGCATCCGCCCCAATTAATTCACCAGCTGCAGCTGATGTATCAAGTAAGGTAAGTGAGCCAGCCGAGAAATTATTGTAGAGTCCTGCACCTGCGCCTGAGCATTTTCCTGCAAACCCACCTGCTGTATCCCCTGTACCACTTTGTGGTCCAGCTCCAATAACAGCTCCTGTTGCATAATTACTTTGCACAGTTGTTGAAGAAGCTGAGTCAACAACCCTTCCAACAAAGCCTCCAATATAGCTTGGGTTCCCAATAGAGCCAGTACTCTTACTTTCAACTTGCCCAGTAGCATAGTTATCACTTAGATAATGAGAGCCTGAGCTAACTTGAAATTCGCCCACTAATCCACCAATGATACACATTGAAGATGATCCAGGGCTGGTATTCTTGCATGTCACGTCAGCTGTTGAAGCCGAATTAAAGATATCGGAATCAACTGAAAGACCCACAAGGCCACCAATATAACTATTTCCTGTATCAGCGTCAGTTGCGACAGTTCCTTCGCTTACAACATAATAAACCATCGATGAACCGCCTATCTGAGCAACTATTCCACCAACGTAGCCATCGTTGGCCAAAACATCAACTGAGCTATAGCTATTATTAATATCAATTCCACTTGGTGCCTTGCCGACAATCCCCCCTACAAAGTCATCTCCGGTTACTGAGCCTGTCCCAGAGCCAACAACCATAACGCCTGTGACAGTTAGGGTAGAGCTTGCATATCCAATAAGAACGCCTACATTCACAGTTGAAGGAGCGCTTATGATAGGGTCATTAAAAATAATATCAGAAAAGTAGCCACTTGATGCCATTTGAAAAAGGCCCGCGCTACTAGTAGAAGCAAATGTCATTGATAAATTATCTATGTGATAGCCATTGCCATAAAGATTTCCAGAAAACTCATTAAAGCCGCCCCCTCCAATGGGAGGAAAAGTAGAGCCATAACTAGATAGGTCTAAATCAGCCTTCAATTCATAAGAAAAGGAACAGGCATCACCAGAAGAGGCATTACAACCAGTCGCACTTGTGGCGAGGTCGTAGAGTTGCTCTTTCGTGCAAATGGCGTAAGGATCGATCATGGTTCCCGATCCTATTTCATCATAAGCTGTAGCCGAACTATTTGATGAGCAAAAGCTCGCATCATTAAAATCTTCCCATCCAAAGACCGGTCCAAAGCAATCGTGGATATCAACTCTATTGGCATATGATCCCGTCAAATTAATATCGTTTATCCCTGGCAAGATATTCTCGGTTACACTTCCAAGTAATTGAGGAATAGACATTTGACCGGCATTATCATCAATATAAGCATGGGCTCCACAAAATTCAGGTGAGGTTACGTATGAACCAACAATAGAAAAGTTAATGCCTTCACCTACGGGAAATTTTAAATCGGGAATCGATCCAGCAGAATAAAAACCATTAGCATATTGAGGAGTGGCAATAATCGCACCACTCCCGTCTTCACAAAAAGATGATATATCTCCCCCTGCACTATAGTCAGTAAAAATAAGAAAGCAGTTATAACCGTCTTTATTTGCAGGTTCAACCTGACCATAGTCAGCATCTCCTGGTGTTGTCATTGGGGGGGCCATTAGATTTTGATTTGGTTTATAGGAACCTTGGACATAACTAGGTAGAGTAAAACGGACACGGGCAAGCACAACCTACTAGGTTAAGAATAATTAACATTACTGGCAAAAATATAGTTGCTGTTTTCATTTCCGTCCTTGGATTAGTATTTGAAAATTCTAGATCAATTGATCCTCAATGAAAAGAATAGTTGCTGGGAGTAAGCCTTATGGAGGGTCTAAATTATGCTGCGATTCAAAACTCGTTTGCTGGCATAGATAATCTCAATTATAATTAGCAGAAAGTACACTAATCTAATAAAGTATTAACCTTTGAAATGGCTTAAAAAATTGATTAAATTTATAGTTGCTGGACTGATTTTACTTTTCGTCGTGATACTGATTTTGCAAAAATTTGGAAATATAACCCATAGGATTAGCTTTTCAGGCCTAGGCACACTGCCAGACAAATTTAAGCTCTACCACCTGAGACCCACCTCTGATGGAAAACTTCTCGTGGGAGGGGCCATCCCTTCTGGTGATAACTCCCGGGATCCTTCAATATTTTTTCAAAATGGTGATGAGCTCACACAAATTTTCTCTCCCCAAATTGTAAGCTGGAGCCCACCTGAAAACGGATATGGATGGATTGCGGCCATTGGAAATAAGGATGACATAATAGTTGCAGCATTAAAGAGCTATAAATCTAGCGGTGGAGTTGAGGGCCGTGATTATGAAATTTATGTCAGTACGGACCTTGGAAAAAGTTGGTCAAACCGTGGCAAACTTCCAGCAGTTTTACATTCGGCAAAAAATGAATTGAGCCTTATTGAAATTATTGTTCATGATCAAAATACATTCTGGCTTGTGGGGCTAAATATTTTGGGCAAAACTAATGATGGTGCAAAATCTTGGAAGAGTTTTCCTATACCATTTAATAAAACGACATTATCATCAAACTTAATCATTGAAAATGGTGACCAATTACTTTATTCAGGAGAAGGGCTGGCACAAAGTAGCGATTCAGCTAAGTCGTGGAAGGTAATTTCCGAAAATAAAATTGAAGCATCTGATGGTACATACTACCTTTCCAGCAATAAGGATCAGTCAGAAACTCGATTAGAAAAATTAATTAACGGCAAACTTGAGCTCATTTCAACAATCGAGGAATCCCTTCTTGTGGAGTCTATTTCACACCTTGGTATGAAGGTATTTTTTACAGCTTCTGTTATCGGCACAGGCTCTGTAGTCGGAGGAGCAGAGCTTAGGATCTATATTAGTATCGATGGTGGGAAAACCTTTAAAAATAAAATGATTCATGGGATTGGCCTGAATGGCGATAATATTACAACTTCTTCTGGAGAAATCTGGAGGGTTCGCCAGAACAGAACAATCTACCGGGCCACTATCCCCAGCAAATAATATATTCATGAATCTGATTACTGAAGTGTTGGATAGGATACACCTTCGACAATGCTCCAATTTGAGCCAAAGTCCCATGTATTATAACTGGCCTCTGCTTTCATTTCAGCGTCGATTAATTGAGTCCCACCGTTTGTTTCAGCACAACCTCCCCCTGCTCCTGCGTTGCAAGTATTATCTAGCACATAATTATCAGTGATTGTCAGAGCGCCTGAAGAATCAAGGCCTATAAGTTTATAACTATTGGCCGAGGCCGTAACAGTACCTGTTGCATAGTTATTGTCAATTGTACCTGTCGTGCCAGAAAGAATATAACCAATGAGTCCACCCATTCGATCGACTCCATCCACATTACCAGTGGCATAGCAATTGGTAAGAGAAATTGTGCCCTGGACATGGCCGATCAACCCTCCAACCTTGTACTCGTTAGCTCCAGAGGGATGTGTATCAACTGAACCTGTAGCAAAAGAATTTGAGATAACACTATTATTTGCATAACCAACCAGTCCTCCGATATTCATATTGGACCCTCTAACTGTTCCCATGGCACTTGAGTTTGTTATAGTGCCTCCATTAAGATAGCCAACAAGTCCTCCGTAGCTGGAGTACATTGAGTTCCTATACCATATTGTTGAGTTGGAGCTTGTATTCGTAATTACAACTCCTGGAGAGGTCGCGCCAACAAGTCCTCCAACAATAGAGTTACCAGAAACTTGATCACCCGTTTGAGTGGAACCTGTTAATGTTGAATTACTGAGAAGATACCCAATAACCCCACCAGCAATCCCGCCTCTGGTTACGACTTTTCCCACATGAGTTATATTTGTGAGAGTTGAGCTACTGAGAATATAGCCTGCAACTCCACCACTATTATTTCCCAAATATTTTTCAACATCACCATTAACAGTTATATTTGTCAGCGTCACACCTGTTCCTTTTCCCACAAGCACCCCAACAAATTCGACTGTAGGACCTCCATTCGCTGCCAGGTCGACCCTAATTCGGCTCTCTAATGTCAGGTCTGTAATTGTGGCCCCATTTAGACTTCCAAAAAATCCCAAATAGTCAGCCTTATCTTTTAAGACTCCGCCGGTTATTGTTTTTGAATTCCCATCAAGTGTACCAGTAAAAGATCCACCATTGACACCAACAGGAGACCAATCTACGCACTCA
Source organism: Bacteriovoracaceae bacterium (assembly GCA_018649885.1). GTDB lineage: Bacteria > Bdellovibrionota > Bacteriovoracia > Bacteriovoracales > Bacteriovoracaceae > JABIHA01. The sequence goes on along the minus strand of JABIHA010000120.1, from coordinate 6,735 downwards.
TTAGTAAAATCAATATCATTTGATAAAATATAATTGGCCGAAACATTACTTTTCATTCCTTGAAGTTGATCGACATCTGTGACCTGGTATGGAGATCCAAGGGTTCCGGCCCCACTCCAATCAGTTGCACCTGCTATTTTGACCGGGTACATGCACTTAGTAGACAAATGAGGTTTTGGCATAGCTCCCGTCTCCAGAATCCAAGAGGTGCCATTTCCAAATGTCCAACCTGAAAAAGTACTTTGAGACTCCATATCAGAGCTACTAAGACCGATACCGATGGTATTAGCAGCAGGGCATCCACCTCCCCCAACACTAACTCCACATCCGGTATCGAGAAAAAAGACTGTGGCACCATGACTTGTAGATCCACCAGTGTTACTTCCCACAATTTCATTGACGTTGACCCCTCCTGCGACAGATCCAGCAAAGTAGCTTCGTGAAACTCCACCCACTGCAGGAGACCAGTTCCCAACAATTCCTCCAACATTATTTCCCACAACCGATATGACCATGTCTGAATGAGAGTCAATAATATCTCCACTAGCATTTAGTAGCCCAGTAATTCCACCTGAGTTGGCCCCATTAGATGTAGCACTCAATGTGCCTGAACTAGTAGATTCATAAATCGTGCTAGCATCTTGATAAGCGACGAGCCCACCATTTTTATTGCCTGTGGTTTGGATATGACCTTTAAAGGCAGATCCTTTCATTTCGGAATTTCGAAGCCATCCAACAAGTCCCCCATTATTGCTAGTGGTAGCTTCTTTAACAATTGTCCCTGTTGAGTAAGAATCATTAATATTTGTATACTTCGTGTACCCTACTATTCCACCAAAATAATAACCAGCTCCGTGTATCGTTCCATTAAAATAATTTCTAAAAATCTCGTTGTAATAATATGTATCATCAGCAGTTCTTCCAACAAGCCCACCAACGTAATAATAGGACCCATCAACATCAACTTCACCATAGCTTTGGCGAAGATCACTTTGGTCATACATATAACCCGATATACCACCGACTTCTTGATATCCTAAAACGTGTCCAGTAACAAAAACATCATCAATATCATTTTGATTTTCGGCCATGCCCATCAAAATGCCCACTTTGTTTCGTCCTGTTCCATCGACGTAGGCATCAATTACACCGAGACTAGAAATATCTCCACCGTAGCCGTATCCAAATAGGCCTTGATAATCGACACCCGCAGCTTCAATCGTTAAGTATGAAATCGTTTTACCATCACCGTTAAATTCTCCAGTAAATTTGGAGGCGGCAGATCCCAGCGGAGTCCACTGGGAGCATGATAAATCTATATTGGCAGTGAGTTTGTAATATGATGTCAAATCACTTGCTATGCCTGCTAGCTTTTCTTTTGTATCAATTAAGTAGGGGTCGACTGCAGAGGTCCCCGCCCCGGTATAGCCAGTGTCGGGAACAATCGCCGCAAGAGAGCCACACTTAATCATATCAAAAGTTTTAACAGAGCTTGTGCTTCCATCTCCAGCGGTAATAATTATTTGATAGGTGGCCGTGCTCGCAAGTGTAGGTTGCATCTCCCAAAGTCCATCGCTACAGTCACTATCCACAAATGCTTGGGGAGAGCCATTTAGTGTGGCCGTAAGAGTCGTCACATTCGTCGAACACTTTCCATTAATGACAGGAGTGGCCGAAGTCGTAGCGTAGCCGTGAGCAGAGACTGCTACATCTGAGGTTGTAAAGCTAATGCTTGTTCGTCTTGTTAGTGTTGCCGCTCCTGATGAAGCATTCGTGCTCGCAGAAAAATCCATTCTATAAGCTTGAGAAGGATCCAGGCTAATATAGGGATCAAAGCTAAGCGTTTTGGTTCCAGAATTGTAACTATAGCTTCCATCAATAATAAAGCCTTGAGGCTGCATTCGAAGTTTCACATTATCACGAATCAAAGTAGTAGAGTCGGCGTTGTATTTAAAAACCACATCAATATTACTATTGGGATCAATTCCTGTGGCGCCACTTGTAGGGCCTGAACTGGAGATTTGAAAGTTATCTCCTGTGGCCGAAAGTGTGACGTCTATACTTGCTGAGAGACACGACCAATTGAGGTTGGCACTATTAGCTCCTGTATCTGCAGGTGTTGAGCCTATTTGAATATTACAAGTAGCGCCACTTGCAAGGTTTGTTGTTCCACAACCATCGCTCACAATACTAAACTCAGCAGCGTCGCTACCAGAAAGAGCGGCAAGAGAACATCCAGTGGCAGTACTAAGACCAGTATTGGTCACAGTAATAGTTTGATTACTAATCACTCCATAAAGGCCCGTGCCAAAATTGTATGTTGATACTGAGGGAGTTAGTTCATACTCGCTTACAACTGTTATAGTTTCATTGGGATCTGTTACATCATCAAATTTACTTTCGCCACCAACCACGCAACCAAAGAGCACTAGGAATAAAAGGCAAGAAATTGCTCTAAATACAATAGATTGAAAACCAACCGTCACGTTCATATAGACAGTTTACCTATATGATGGGTGTATCTATTGAATTATTAGCAGTACAAGGCCATCTGGTTGAAATCATTTTACTCTAGAGAGAAAACAAATGTTGCGACTTCACTATGAGCCCATAAATTCTGGGCAATTAGGCAAAGTTTTGAACTGGTAGTCAATTCACCAAATTTTATTGAATGATTTTTTCATTTCCAAGATCTACGAACTGAAGGTTGGACCCCATTTCCCCGGTGGCCGTCCCTCTTGATTTTTTATCACCAAGGCCTAGCTGACCATGCAAATTCTCGCCCCAGCATTTGATTTTTCCAGAAGTAAAAATAGCACATGCGTGCATCTTTCCTTGGGAAATAGATCTGATTTTGCCACCATCAAGATCTAAATATTTAAGATTAACTCCCATCTCATTTGGTTTTTTGCCGATATGCAAACGATTACCTGAACCCAGCTCCCCACGTGTATTATAACCCCAACATTTCACTCGACCAGATTCGAGTACTGCGCAACTACTTCCTCTTGATACAATGGATCTCACTTTTTCGCCACCTAGGTCAACAAATTCTAGAGCAGCTCCCATTTCTCCTGGTCGATCACCTCTACTATCCGTGTCCCCGTAACCGCAAGCTCCCCAATAATTCCACCCCCAGCACTTAACTCTACTCGATTCAAATAATGCGCAGTTGGTACTTCCTCCAATGCTCATTTGAATCAATTTCTCTGGTCCAAAATCTAAAAAATCTAAGTTGTCACCCATCTCACCGGTTTGATCACCACGATTAGATTTATCACCAAGCCCCAGCTGACCAGAAGAGTTCCATCCCCAGCACTTTACCTTTCCATTTTCAAATATGGCACAACTATGGCCTAGGCCTAAATCAACACTCACTACTTTGTGTGAACCAAGGTCAACGTATTTTAGGTTATTCCCCATTTCACCAGAAATTTTTCCTATCGGAAGAGTATTTCCATAACCTAGCTGACCATACCCGTTATAACCCCAACATTTTATTCTTCTAGATTCAAAGACAGCGCAGTTGTGATTCTCGCCAGCAGAAATACCAATAATTTTTTCATCTCCAAGCTTGAGATATGAAAGGTTAGCTCCCATTTCACCTGGAGCGGCTCCTCTTGCTTTGACACTTCCGTGACCAAGTTGCCCATTACTATTTTTTCCCCAACACTTGATGCGATTAGAAATGAGTAATGCACAACTATGAAACTTTCCAAGTGCTATTGAGAGGACCTTCTCTCCTCCTAAGTCTACAAATGGAAGATTTTGTCCCATCTCAGATGGCCCATCTCCTCTACTATTTGTATCACCGTATCCCAGCTGTCCATTATTATTTAGCCCCCAGCATTTCACTCTGCCTGACTCAAAGAGTGTACAGCTATGAGCTTCTCCATACTTCCTGGAAACGACTCGGTCTGGTTTAATTTCATCCTCTTTGATTTGGATTTCTTTAACCGGTATGGCACTCAGAACTTCCATGTCAATATCTAGTTGTCCACTGGTATTGTTACCAAAACAAATGAGCTCACTAAATTCCAAGTCATAGGCACAGCCAGTATACGAGCCTACTTCAAGTGCTGAAATTGTGTTTAGATCAGGAATATTTTCTGGAAGTGAGTCACCAAAACATGTGAGTTTCCTTTTGGTGAAATCGACTCTTTGTACAGCACAAACAAAGTGCTTTCCTCCCTTTATAAAAATTGGAGAATCAATTTGAGAGGGATCAAAACTCTTTTTCCCCCAGCAAAGAATTTCCTGAGAGTACTCTTTTTTGATAAGTGCACAACTATAGTTTTTCCCAGCGACAACTTGCACAGGCTTCCCAGTAAAGGGAGGTGGGTCTGCTTTACCAAACTTATTATTTCCAAAGCACAGAATTTTTTTTTCTTTCTCATTAAGCTGATCAATTAGGCACCCATGGTTCTCACTAGTAGAAAAATCTACTACACTAGAGACTTTTGGAAGTTTTGTTTTTGACAGGACCCCATTACCTAGACAATCGAAAACACCACTTTTTGAATAGCAAATATTACTGCCGGCCAATGCCAATTTTTGAATATCAGATATTTCATTTGAAAAGTTTAAATTACTCCCTGCACATGCTAGCGTCGTCGAATTAGCTGCACAAATAAAGTTTTTGCTTCCGCTTACCAAGGTGCCTTTTTCTAGTTTTAGAGGCAGCTCTAAATTAGCTCTCGCACCAAAGCATTTAAATTCCCTCCCCCCTTCACTTTCATAAACAAAACAGCTCGTTTTATGGAAAAGGTTGATTGACTCAAGGGTTGCTCCAAAAACCGCAGCACTTGTAATAAAAAGAAAAAATGAGATCAATTTTTTGAAATGGTTAGGCAAAACAACTCCGTCTTTTAGGTGAAAAATCATCGTGATAAAGCTTAAATTGGGAGGAGAAAATATCAATGAGCATGAGGGCAAGTCAATTTAACAAAAACTGACACTAATAAGTGTGTTCCAAAGATACACCGTCTCACCTCAAAGCAGTGTTCCCAAATCGGAAATTCACCTATTTGCCGCATAAAGCCCTATAGTTTCTACAAGTTAAGGGTCACAGATATTGATTCCAATGCGTCGCAATGTTAAATACTATCATTCACAAATCGAGAGGAAATTAAATGAAGCTTTTAAACAAGTTCAGGCCAAGGAATACCTACCTAGGTCTACTTTTACTCGCTACTAGCATCATCTCTACTGATCTAAAAGCACAAGAACAACTGAAAAACTTTGATTTTTTCTCAGACTACGGCATCAAAGATGATCTTTCAGGCATGGTTTATATTCCACAATCTGCGAGCTACTTGCTTATTCTCAACGGTCGAGATCGCTATTTTGAAGTTGATGAAAACTTTGAACTGATAAGAGATATAAAAGTTTCAGGAAATAGAGATACAGAAGATGCCTTTATGCTAGAAGGTGGTAGTTCAGCTGAGCCCCAGTTGGCAATAGTTGAAGAAGGTGGTCTTTTGAGAGTGGGCGCACTCGACAGTGAGATGAATCTTAGAAGCTTTCAAACTGTTCGATTTAAGAGATATATTGGAAACAAAGGGGCAGAAGGCGCTACCTTTAATCCTAATAATGGAAAATTCTACGGAATTAAAGAAAAGAAACCGCTTGATATCTATTCTTTTGAGTGGGACCAGACCAGCAAGAAAAAAGCAACTAGAAGTAGATCAATCTTAAATCCAACCACCAGAGCAGTGCTTGAGGGAATGGTAGAAGATTTGTCTAGCATTGTGTACGACGATAAACACAATAGACTGCTCATTTTAAGCGATGACAGTAAAAAGCTAATCGCTTTCGATCTTGATACTTCTGAATTAAGTGAGGTTGCCAGCTTTGAGCAAATGGATCAGCCTGAAGGAATTACAATCGGTCCCGATGGAAAAATTATTATTACAGGTGAACCCAACGAATACCTTGTGCTTGATACAAAGTAAGTTGGGCCCCCATGTACTATTTTTAGTTACAAGAATTTAATGAAAGGTACTGGATAAACGCACCTCTTGGTGTGTATTCAGCGCACTTTCCTGAGTTGGTCCAGCGTCTTGAAGACCCATGGGTGTAACGACATTCATCTAATCCAAGATAAGCAATGAAGGCCCCCCTAGGTGTGTACTCTGCGCATTTAGCTGAGTTAGTCCACTTTACCTCCGAGCCAAGCCTTCTTTTACATCTTTTTAAGTCGACATACTTAATAAATGCTCCCCTTGGAGTGTACAATGCGCACTTGGCACTATTAGTCCATTTGAGCTCGATGCCAGCTGTCCGTCTGCACTCTCTCATATGAAGATACTCGATAAAAGCACCACGCGGGGTATAGTCCGCGCATTTACCAGAGTTAGTCCATTTAATAGAATGCCCAAGCTCTAATTTACAATTGTACTTATCAATATATTCAATGAAGCGGCCTCTGTCGGTATAGGTGGCGCACTTAGCAGAGTTAGTCCACTTAATGGAATGCCCTGCAATAGAAATGTTCATTGAAAAAACACAAAAAAATAACACAGATAAATTAGCAAGTTTCATTATTCCCCCTCGAATAGTTCTCAGCTGTGATTAACTAAAATTTTGTGCATGATCAATGAAGGAATTTTTCTATAGAAAACTTTAATAAAAGTAGTGTCACTATGGGACTAGATTTTTAAAAAAAGAGGCCTGCAAAGTCGCAGGCCTCATTACTTTTTTTTACTTTAATGCCATTCTTAAAAATTATTTAGT
>JABIHA010000098.1 GCA_018649885.1 Bacteriovoracaceae bacterium | reverse complement strand
TGAGATACTGTTGATGAGTCATACGTTTTTCCTTTGTTAAAATTGTTCTGTAGTAATTACAATTTTAACTGAAGACGTATGACTCAAAATTAAAAGGCAATTTTAGTCAGGTGTTGTAAACGCGACTCGTGTTACTTCCAATTTAGACATCCAAGATCAGAATCATCACAAGCCCCATTTCCGCCCTGAACACCGTTACCACTATCTTTGGCAGACTTACGCCTTTTTCGAGCTGCTTTCCTTGCTTTTCTTCTTTTTTTACGATCTAATTTCTTTTGGTCTCGATTGGCCTTCCTTGCATTACATCCACCTTCACCGCATACTTGTATGGTTCCATTCTCATTTTCAAGATTACCGTTACCATTGACAAACCAATCCGCATTAACAGGAGTTGCAATGAGCCAAAAAGAAAAAAAGAGAGATAAATAAAGTAGATATTGTTTCACGCTATGTGCTCCCGATTAAGTAATAGCAAATGATGCTGAAATTTACATAAATGCCGTTCGGTCAAGTAAAGGAACAACCTTACTATACATTTAAAATCAAACTTAATTTCAATTAATACTATTTAGGAGCAAAGTGCTGATCGGACTATCCATGCCTCCTTACTCTCTATTTATTATTTAGAATGCTACAACAATAGAACAGTCACATTGGGTAAACCCTTTCTTTTGCGGATTTTTCCAGCATTGTGAAACCGGCTTGGCATTTCAGAACCTAGAGTTATCAACTTGAGTTCTCAGTAGAAAATAAAGTGCGTGGCCGTCAAATTTTAGAACACCTAAATCTTTTAACTAACTGCTTTTTTGTTCAAAAACTTGGCATCCAACTTGAATAATAAGGAGTGTGCATGAAGCATGGCCAAATGAAAAATGTTTGCTATCAAGGATGATACTAAATGAAAAACCTTCTCCCAACAACTGTATTACTTTCTGTTATTCTTTTCTCTGGTTGCAATTCAGGAGGAGGAGGAAGTGCCGGAGCCAGAGGTGGAACTTCTACCCAGCCCCCAATAGTCGCCGCTCCCGAGCCACATCCACATATTTCAAAAATTGAGTGGGATATCGCCCCTAAAGCTGAACTTTTTGAAGGAGTGGAAATCGTCACTAATTTTTCCGTTGCTCCAAGTGCTGAGTTAAAGCTAGATCAAGAGCTGATTGAGATTGTAAATGAAATTTATGTAGATGATAATAAAGTCTCAGACTCCCTGTACTTAAGTGATTTGAGCTCAGAATCAAAAATCAAAGGCAGAATTAGCTCAAACCATAAATTGAGCCAGAAATCAGATTTACTAGAAGATGTCATCGAGTTTCCCATTTTGCCGGATCTCAAAGTATTGGGCATTACTAATGATGGTAAATTTCTCAATTTGAGCATAATAAATGAAAGCACTAGTGATGTTAACTACCACCTAGATTCTTCAGAGTTTAAAATCAAGCTTTTCGTAAACTTTGAAATTTTAGATGGAAAACATATGGGGAGCTATCTTCCCAGTGAGTATTTAATTGAAAGTGCTCCAATTAAAATCCCAGCTCCTCAAGAAGTCGTTGAAATTAAATTTTCAAAATTTCCACTTAAAGACTTGGCCGCACTATTTTCATCAAATGATCAGGCCATTGAAAGTCTCTCTGTCCATGTAGTCGTTGACCCAGATGGAGAAATTTTTGAATTTAATAAAGAAAATAATAGAGGCAGTTTTGATGTGACCTTATTTGAGGCAATTGAAAAGTATGATCTTAAAATTACATCCAGTGGTCAAAATGAATCATATTTAAATCTTACTATTACAAATGAAGGATTTGCCAGCTCTCCAGAATTAATAATTCAAACAAGTGGTGACGAAAGTTTTTCAAATCACCAAAGAGTTGATTCAATTCCAGCGATAGCGCCAGGAGCGTCAAAAATAGTGAGCATTAGAATTGATCAGCTTGAATTGGAAGAAGGGATCCAAAACCTTATCAGTGTGATTCAACCACACCAAAGTGCTGAAGAATATCAAGATGATAACAATTCGATCATTTCTCAAGTTGAGATCACAGCAGAAAGTAGCTTTACCAGTGATTTGAAGGCCAGTGGATTTGTCATCGATTCAAGAAATGGCACTATTTCTCTCTCTATTCAAAATCTATCACCAGAGGCGATTGAGGGAGTTAGTTATAAAATTGTCACTCAAAGTGGTGGAGAGCTCATTTATGCTTCGAATGCTGCTCAGCCTTTAGCACCACAACAAGTATTTAACAAAGAGCTTACTTTTTCTGAGCTCGGCCTAAAATATCGCTATGGCCAATACATGCTTTATTTAATCGTTGATCAAGACGATGCCATTCATGAAAGTGATGAAAAAAATAATAAAAGAGTGGCACAGGTTAACTACTCTGAGCCAGATCTTCAACTTTTGTACACCTACGATCTGGGACAATCTTTAATAATATATTATAAATTAAAAGGTGGTTTGAATTCATACTTTATTAAGCCATTAATAGAAGTTTATGCACAAGGAAGTGGAGATCGCCATTTAATTAAAACTATTTCACCTGGAAATGTAAACGGTAACAATACTGCTGCATTATCCGTCTGGATGAGTGAGTTGATTGATAATCTCGACGGGCTCTTTTTTGATGAAGAAGTCTTTCTCATTTTTAAGGTAAGTGGGATTGAGGGGGAAACAAATCTATCAAATAATGAATACACCAGAAATGTTCCCATTTTTGTTAGACAAAGAAAAGTTGATTTCGCTGTATCAGGTCTTAAAATTGAAGATGAAAGCGTAAAGTTTAAAATCGAAAATATTGGTGACCTAGATTATATCGCACAAGGTGAATCAGATATCCAAGTAATATTAGAGGCTGCCGGAGTAATTAAAATGGCCTCTCTTCCAGTCGCAGGCCTAAATATTGGAGAATCACAACAATACTCATATGACTTGTCAGAATTTAATTTGGACTATGAAAGTGCCTATAAATTTTCAGTAAATATGGATTTTTTAATTGAGCTAGCAGAAGACAATCAAAGTAATAACTCACAAACAATTTCCTACACCACTCCCGCACGCCCTTTACCTGAGTTTGAATTATCCAGCCTCAATGTCAGCAGTTATTCCGATAGAACCACCTTTTCAGTCACAAGTACCAATTCTTGTGAGAGTTGTGAGGATGTAACAATTCAAATTTCTGCCTATGATTCATCAAAGAAACTGATTGGCAGAATCGACAAAACGATTTCTCAGCAAGGCGGTGATTTGAGTGTTTATGACAGCGAACTATCTCTTGATAAAAAAGCTCCTTATGACTTAAGCTTTGTGATTGACCCAGGAAAACTCATTTCTGAGCTTTCAGAGGAAAATAACCTATACAATAGTACAAGAACTCCAAAGTATCTCTATGATCTTTCAGTGTTGAGTTTAACTTTCGATAAGACAAGCGAGGTTATGAGTGCATTGATTGAAAATAAAGGCGTCAATCAGCTATCTAGCTATAGTGTAACGCTCACTTATAATGGACAGAACGTTGTCATGAGCTCACCAAGAGCTCTAAGCTCTCTTGCGCCGGGAGAAAAACTACTTGTGGGTTATCAATTAAGTAGTGATCAACAAATTGCTGTGTATGGCGGTAGTTTTGAGTTCACTACAAATGCTGCAAGCGATGGGGATAGCACTGATAACCAACTGACTCATGAAAATGTCTATACTCCACAAATTGTTGACTTAGCATTTGGTGAAATCACGCTCTCTCCTGAAGGCTCAACTGTAGAAGTTCAAAATTTAGAAATGGTTTGCCCAAGTGGTTGTCCAAGTGCTTCTTTTAAAATATTTGAAGTAGGTGAGAATTTAGAACAACTGAGATCACACCAAATTGACTTTACACTGGATCAATTAGGCCCTGGTCACACTTTCAACATCAGTCCAGCTAATTTTAGAATTGATTACAAAAGAGATCAAAATATAAAGATTGTACTTGATCCAACCAACTCTCTTGAAGAAACTAGTGAGGAAAATAATATTTCGAACTCCTCTATTCACCCAAAATATGGCTATGACCTATCTATTTCAAATTTTAATTTTAATAGCGAAACAGGCCTCTTCAGTGCAACAGTTAAAAATGAAGGAAGTGCACCAACAAATAACTTTGCTGTTCGGATAAAAAGACAAGCAATTAATGAGTCTCACTATCTTCACATTGATCAAAATCAAGGCCCTCTTGCACCGGGAGAAGAGCTGGTTGTGAGAAAATCAATGGGATCAATTAATTGGTCATCTCTTCTCGATGGAGATGTCACCATTTCGGCAAGGGTTTACAAATATTACTATGATCAAAGTACCACTGAAGGTGATGGTGAAGATAATGAGGTTTTTGAAACCTTTACTTTTGTTGCACCAGACTTACACCTTATTTCTGCTGAATTTGATGGCGAAAATAGAAAGGTTCGATTTAGTTATCAGTTAACAAGAGGTACCCTAAGCGGAAGAGATCGTTTTGAAGCAAAAATCACACTAGAAAACTCTGACGATAATGACTACACAATTGTAAATCTTCCACTACCCCAAGATGGAGAAATCAAAACACATGAAGTGACTGATGGAGTGTGGACAGCACTTGTTGATAAGCTTGGATCTAATGAATCAAGTGCGAGCTCATCTTTTAAAGTTCAACTCGACTACTTTGATAGATTTCCAGAAATCAATGAAGACAACAATGAAATATTTCAAGAGCAAATCAACATACCTCAATTGAGATCCAATTTATTTGTCTCAACTCATGAAATTGAAGGAGAAACTCTAAAGGTTTTTGTAAAAAATGGAGGAGATGCAAGTGCTGATGTCAGTTTTACAAGAAGTATTATACTTTGGGCAATTCTAGCAGATGGTACTCAAATTTCAAAAACTGTTGGAGTAAGAGAAGCTTTACCTCCTACCACTTGGGGAAATGGCGTTGAAGTGAGATTTAGTTTATATGAACTGGGCTTTGAAATCGGCATTGATAACCCAGTCCTCTTTATTGTTGACCCAGTTAATGCCTATGTTGAGCACAACGAAGTAGATAATATTTACAATACAAATATCAATTTTAGTGAAGTTGGAATCCCCGATCTGACAATCACCGATGTGGTTGTAGATGATTTGGTGGTCAAGCTGACATACGAATACAGTGGCGAGGCCAATGGACTTGCCAGAGGAACAAAATTTAAAATTGATCTCAATATAGGTGGTCATACCTATACTAGGGAGCATACATTTCGAGTTTATGATCTTTATAAAGAATTCATTTCAATTCCCATCTCAGAGCTAGATACTATTCGCGGTCAAACTGTTCAAGTAAGTGCCAGTATTGATACTCAAAATACAATAGGTGAAGGAGCAGAGGGAGAAACTAATAATGACTTCTCAAAAAGCTTGTCTATTCCCGCTGAAGGTGTTGCCGATTTTAAAATTGAGGATATCAAGCTCAACTTCAAAGGAATGAATGGTGAAATTCTTGTACTTGTTAAAAATATTGGTACAGAGCCTGGCAGAGATGATAGAGGCTATAGGCCAAATATCTACATCAGTATTCCTCAAACAGGAATAACACGTTCAAGCAGTGGAATCTTCTCAACTCCATCTCCAGAAAGAGGCTTTGTTTATAAAATAAATCTCGACTTGGGAATTGAAGATTTGGTCAATGCACAAGGCGAGGCCATGGATATAACTGTAGAAGCGAGTATTAATACAGATGGAAGAATGGTTGAAAATAATATCCAAAATAATAACCTTACCAGAACAATTAAATTTTTCCCCACCAATGGTTCAATTCCTTTTGACTATCTTTGTGCAAAAAATGCCACCCCACTTGCCCCTGTAATGGACCACAATTGGGGGGCCTTGAGACTCAGCTTTAGTTATGCTGGAGATTGCCCAATGGAGGTTAATGACCAAAATATGGTTTACTCTGCTGTCATGAACGGTTCTGCAAGATACGGTAATGGATTTAGAGTTTACCCAGGAAACACCTACGAATCATTTGTTCCAATAGAAAGAATCAGAAATCTCAATGGGGATGTCCCAACAACTATTAATTTAAATTTTGATTACTTCAGACGTGCTGGAGAAACTGATGTCTCAGATAATGAAGCGACTTATAATGAAGGTGACTACCAAGTCATTCCTTTCTCGCTAGAGTAGATATTCTTCAAAATTAGAGATTTGGGACACGGTTTTTGGTACTACCTTCAAGTAGAATTGGCTAATATTTTTTAAAACCAAATTTTGTATATTTCAATCTCGGAGTACCAAAGCCGCGACTTTCAGGAGCCCCTTCACAAACTATAGTATCTGACTTTTCTTCAATCCCACAAAAAACATTGCTATCACCTGAAACTGGTTGATAAATTCGAAAATCCTTTTTGATTTGCCCTATTTCTGTCATGCCAAAAAAGAAATTCTCTTTAAAACACTTGAGTGTTGATTGATCCATTACACATACTTCAGATCTATCAGAGGTAATCCATTTGGGTGCTATCAGCTTTTCTCTTATGCTCACCATATTCATGAAAAAATCCCAGCAGATAATTTCATCCTTTGTCAGTGCGCAGGCATTGTTTTTTGTGGGGGCCAGATCAATGGGGTCTTTCATATAGGGTACATATGAATTTCCTCCCCAACACGAAAGGCCACTTTGATCAAGCACACAGGAGTAAGCTCCTCCAGTCATGATCTTTTTCACAGGGTAGCTAAGCTTTGGCATACGACTAATTTGGCCAAAAGAATCATCTCCCCAGCAAGTGATCTTTCCATTTAACATCAGAGCACATGTGTGATTTCCAGCACTACGACCAATCTCTATGGGCCTTTTTATGCTGGGAACATTGAGCTGTCCGTAATAGTTTTCTCCCCAACACTTTATACCCTCTCGGTGTAGGGCACACCGATGGTTTTCACCGGTAACTATTTGAATAGGAGTATCGAGCTCAGGGATTTGAGTGGAGATGGGACTTTCCCCCCAACAAAAGATTTCGTCTTTTAAAATAGCACAAGCATCTGATCTGCCTGTACTAAGCGCATGCTTAAGTGGAACTTCTTCATCACAGGATTTTTTGACTATGGATTTATCAGAGATAAATAACTTACTTAACATGCGCGGAGTCGATACTTCTCCAAAATAATTGGGCCCAAGACATTTGGTGCCAGTATCTGTCTCAAGGCAAAGGCCATAAGAGCCCGCTTTGATAAACCTGGTCGCTTTAAAATTTCCAATGCCCGCCATATCTCCAAGCTCTCCCCAACACTTGAGTCGATACTCATCGTAAAATGGAGAGGTAGCATCTTGTGCACAAGTAAAATCTTTTGAACTAGTGATGCTAATGGGATGATTTAATGTAGGCACAATGGTTTGAGGACCTTTCTTTTTTCCAAAGCAGAAAACCTTTCGAGCACCTTCTTTATCTCTATCAATTGCACAAGAAAAATCTTTGCCCACTGAAATGTCTTGGGGATTATTTAGATAATTTGTAAACTCTATTTCACCATGAGCATTACTTCCCCAACATTTTACAATATTTCTCATTTCATCAATCTTATCTAAAACACAAGCGTGACTTTTCCCCAGTACCAACTTTTGAGGATTGATAGTTTTGGGAGGACTTAAAAGACTTTTATTCTTTGCTCTACCCATGCAGTAAATTTGATGATCCTCGGTGTAACAAAGGTAATTGTGACTAGACTCTACAAGTGCATCAGGCTCAAGGTACTGTGAGAGATTAATATCACCGCTGCAGTTTAATTCGCTATCACTGGCAACGCATATATGGTTAAGACCAATGGAAAACTTAGCTGCTCCATTAACCTTTGGAATTTTTATGGGTTTACCCACACACGAGATTTCTATTTGACTTGAACTACTTTCTTCAACAGAAAAACAAGTTCTCTTTGGTGAAAACTTTATATCGAGGATTGATTTGTTAACTCCCCCACTAAAGCGTTTGGAATTCAACTTACATCTAGTTTTCTTCGAATAGGTAGAACTTGGAGAAGTATTATAGGGAATATTTTCAGACAATTTTTTAAAATTGTAATCTGGCAGTCTGGGATGAAAAGTCGGAAAATCATGGAGCATATTATCTAACGTAAGACCGACGTTAACATCATCTTTGGAACAAGAAATAAGTATAGTAGCAAAAAATAAAATCCATAATTTGGTCATCAAAATCCGTCCTGAATAGTGGTAAAAGTATTATAGGTTAAATTAAGGGGGTTGATAAGTAGGTGACCAGCAGTATAATGACAACTAGACAAAGGAACCCTATTGAAAGCATTATACTCAGTTTTTCTTCTGACTCTCCTCCTGGGTTGCTCTAGAAAATATGAACTCAACAATCTTAGCCCTGCACCATATGCTGTTTCAGGTCTTCGCCATGTCAGGCTGGCGGTTTTTGTCCCCGATGAGGCCGTAAGAGATAGATACGAATCCAGGGAAAGTGGATCCAAGTATCGCTACATTGGAGTCAAAACAAATCTCAAAAATTTTATCATAGGAAAGCTTCGCCCTAACTTTAGAAAGATTAAATTTTTCAACCACAAGCGTGTAAAAACTGAACAAGATATTGGACTCTCTCCTTCTCTTGTTATCAAAGTAACAGACGACGCCGTTTTAGAAAAATCTATGGAGCTCACTTTTTCTCTTACTGCTACAACTGATACAGGTGTTCATATCGCAACAAGCTCCCTTAGTGCCAAAATGAATTTTTCCACTAGCTCTCAAGAGCTCTTAGAGAAAAATTTAAAAAATCTTTACGATCAAGTCATAGCAAAAGTGACTACAGATGTATCTGCCTACTATCAAAAGGAAAAGCTATGAAATTTGCCATCACGCTACTAATTGCCTTTTACTGCTCGACTCTCAGTGCAAGTACGTGGGAAGAAATGAAAAAGGGGTTAGACAAGCACTCATCGGTACCCTTTGTAGAACTCAAGGTTGAGGATATTAAAAAGGCAAAAGCTAAGGGTAAAAAAGGATGGGCGAAACTAAGTCCACCAAAAATTCAAGATACAAAAATCGGAATAAAAAAAACGAAAAGACTTACTCGCAGAAGATAATCTAGTTTGCTTTTGGTTTCCAGGTTTTGGTCCAACTTTCTAGCATGTTAAGCATAGTTTCAAGTTGAGTCAGTAAATTATCAAGGGCATTTTTAAAGACCATGAACATAGGGTAAGTCGTGGCCTTAGTCGCTAGAAGCTCCATAATAATATTGAAAACTTTCATCGCAGGCTCCAAACCGTACTTCTTAATAAATGCGTCCAGTGCACCCTTGGCCTGTTCAACATCTTTTCCATTATTAGTAACTACGTAGAGAGGATTCTTTTTTCTATTGCTCATTCAAGTGTCTCCTGAATATGGATCGCCATATTCTCAAACTGCTTTTGCAACTCCATGAAATCTTTATTTTTAAATTCAAAAACCGATTTACCAAGAGAGCCTGCCTTTGAAAGGGAAGCTCTATTGAAAAACGGATCGAATATACGTGCTGTAATATTACTCATACCAAGATCATTTTTTATGGCACTAAAATCTTCTTTTGTTTGTTTTCTTCTTTGATCTACCAGATTGGGAATATAACCAATTATCTTGGGAGAGGGCACAAGTCCCATATCATCAATATCTTCCAAGGTTTGGTGAAAGTGCTCGAGACCTACGCGACTGAATTGATCTGCCTGAAAAGGAATTAAAACTCCGTTTGCAGCACATAGAATATTCACAACCAAAAGACCTAGCGTAGGTGGTCCATCAATAACGATGTAGTCGTAAATATCAGTCAGTCCATTTTTATCAATGAAGTTTTTGAGGATCATCTGCCTTGGACGGTTAATCCCGGCCACAGTTAAGTCGAATCCCGAAAGCTCCTGAGAGGAGGCAATCAAGTCCACTGGTCCTTTTTCGAGGATGGCATCGCTCAAGAAGGCTGCAGTGTGCAACTTTTTAAGTTCCTTAATGGAGTTGATAAGCATTTGAAAAATAGAGACACTATCTTTGTTTTCTTCGAGTCCACCAAACAAATGAGTTAAATTGGCCTGTGGGTCAAAATCGATGCATAGCACCTTTTTGCCAGTGGTGGCGAGAGCGAAGGCCAGATTGTAGGCCATGGTAGTTTTACCGACTCCACCTTTTTGGTTGAGAAGCGCAATTACCTTGCCCTTTTCAACAGCGGTACTGTTTTCTTTATTGCGATTTGTAAATCCAAACACGAGCGACCCCACTGTAGTGCGAATATTCGCCAGACAGTGAAAGCATTATATTTTTGGATGCTTCAAATGTAAATTAAAGAAAAATGTGATTTTGATTATTTCTGAGACGCTTTCTGATTTTTTGCATGCCTGATTTTTTTTCTCTGTTTTTTTATACTCTCTCTATCGTCTCGAAGTCTTCGCACTAGCTCTGGATGAGAATATCGACACCTCAGCTTTCTCGCCCATTTTCTTTCGTACTTAATCAAATAATAATAGTGATAAAGACAGCACTCATCCTTCTTGCAGGTCTTTACGTCGACCATCAGCTTTTTATGATGCTCAAATACAGCGTCACAAGTTTTGGGTCTAGGCTTTGGTCTTTCGGCCTTGAGGCAATGAGTACCTTCGGCCCACACAGTTTCACTAACGGTGAAAAGGCAAAGCATCAAAAATAGTGATTTGATCATTTCTAATACCCCACAGGTGCGACGCATCTAAAACCTGTGTCATCTTGAGGCCCTGTTTGGCTGGCAACAGGTGTGGGATTGGCCACTAAGTCGGGAGCGCCGTCCTTACTTGTGGCCTCTAGCTTAAGATACCATCTACCAGCAGCACCACTACTAAGGGACTCGGTCAAATAGCTTCCGCCAAAAGTTACCCCAGCGACATCGGAACCTGTATCAGCACCGGCGCCATCATCGAGTTGGGTAAGTGAAATTCCATTGGCCCCGATAAAGAGATAGTCACCGTTATCAAGTGAGCTAGAGGTCAAATCAGTTAAGGCATTTTGGACGGGTGAGTGATTAAGACTTGCATCTGAATCACCTGGAAGCCCTACCGGAAAATAAATTTTGGTAGTATCTGGAGACAATGCTGACAATAATGACCAAGGAATATTGGCCATATGTCCATCATCACAATCCTCATCACTAGCAACATCGTCAGCACAGGGACCTGAATATCCATCAAATTCATAAAATAATTCTGTCCCACCGCTATCAATTGCAGCCGTACTCTCAAATGCATTGGCACTAGAGCCATCGACGGGGACTGGGTTAGAGCACGATCCACCTGGAGGAGCACCTGTACAGGTAAACTGCTCAATAGACCACTCTTTCACATTTCCAATCATATCTTGAATTCCGTATCTCGACTTACATGCTGAGGTCGCCGTCGATCCTGTCCTAACCATTTTGACAGTTGAAGCATCTGTTGCAGGAAGAGTATCAATCAACTCACTTGGTGGAACCTGGTCACTGGTATAGGTAAGGCCATCGCCAAGATTGGTATTGCAATAAAAAGTGGTATCGAGATTAGCGCCGCCTTCATAGGTTGCTGAAACGGATATTGTGGCCGTGGGCCAAGCCGTTGCAATAATTTGATGCATTCTTTTTGGCAGCTGCCTTCTATAGGTTGAGGCATTGGGGTCATTTGTCAGAGTAAAATCATCATTACCATCAGCACAAAATGAACTGGCCTGCGATTGACTCACACGATTTAGAGGTGGAAGGTGAGCTTGATTAAAAACAGTGTCTCCCCAATCAATGGTCCCATTATCGACCATACCTGTGGTCATAGTGCCGCCATTGTACTCAGTTGTATTGAGATTTTCCCAGGCCGTGCCGTTGTAGATATGACACTCTCCTGCAGCCCGATCCCAGTACAAACTTCCCGCTGAAGCTGAGTAGTTAGCTGTCCCAATAGGAGGCCCTATGGCAATACAACCCTCAGGGTTTGCTCCATCAGTACATTCACCAGAGCCGGCCTTGGCGTAATTACATCCAGCTTCAAATTGATCGACTACAACATCCGTTGTGAGATCAAAATAGTGGTCAGTACCATCTAAAATATCTTCTGGTCCGTAGTAAGGACAACGATAATTTTGGGTTCTATCAGGGGTTTCACCCATCATCGTACACATTTCTTTATTTCCAATCCATCTATGGACTAAGGCCATATTTGTGGGAGGAACTACAACTCTGATAATGCTATCTAGGCCTTGAGGCATTGTGTAAGCAGGGGTTGAATTATTATCAACCGGTGCCACCACATACCAATACATTGTACCGTCAGTGACAGTTCCATCTGTATAGCTTCCAGTGGTCGAAACTTCTGCTGCCAAAACTGTGGCAATAGGAGTTGCAAAATTAAAGTCGGTGAGATCTGGACCTTCTGCTCGGTAGATATTATAGGCCGAAGGAGTTCCCCCATACATGGCCATTTCATTCCATTCAAGTTCTACATATGCGGTTGCAATCGTATTGGCCTCACTATCAGTGGCCGAACCAAGGGATTTCACATTTTCCCAGCCATTATGAACGGCGGAGATCGCTCTCACCTCCACATCAAATGAATAAGTATTGACTCCTCCATTTTGATCATCAACTGTCAAAGTGATGGTGGAGCTCCCAACGTAATGAGCATCGGGCTGAAGGGTTAAAACGACTTTTTTACCAGTATCTGAGGCATCGTTAACTGAATCGTTCCAGTCCATAGGAGTCATATCCCCAGTTAAGGCCGTGCTCATATCATAAAATGTCGTATCGAGATTTGACGCTGGAAAGAGCTGAGTGTTGGAGCTTGCAAGTGTTAATACTAAACTTTGAAGGTCTTCATCACTTCCCCCACCCTCATCAATGGTAAACCCAACATTGTAAATATAGCCACCTTCATTGGCGACAATGCCATCTGTTGCATAGTCAGCGTCAGGTGTAAAAGTGGGAGTGTCATTAACGGCAGCGATTTCTATATTAACTGTTCCAGTAGTAGATCCACCTTCATCATCGGTGACAGTAATCTTAAGTGGAACCGGTCCTGAAAGTGCCGTGTTAACATTGGCCTGAGGTGTAACATAAATAGCAATAGGTGTATCAGAGGCATCTGCAGTTCCATCGGCAAGTGCCAAATCTGTTCCACCAACTGCAGTAGCTGCTCCCCAAGCAATGAAGATATCGCTATCTGCAATAATTGTTGTATTTTGGGATTCGACTTTTACAGTAAGCTCTTGTGAATCTTCAAAGGAATCTCCTCCCTCATCAACTAAAAACTCATATCCACCAATTCCCGTATCTTCTGCCACAGATGTGGGGTCAGATATAGCTGCACAAGTAGAGGGCTCTCCAGTGAAGGCGCCACCTGAGTGATCACAAATAAGTGGGACATCATTGACAGCGGTAATCACCACATCAAAACTTCCATTATAAGTCTCAACTCCATCAGTAATCTCTAGATCAAAAGTATAAGTTCCATTGGCATCGGGTTTTGTTAATGGAGAAATCACCACACCAAAGGGATCATCCTTAGCATCATCACCTACTCCGGTATTGACTACAACTCCGGTATAAGAGCCACCGTTAATACTAATATCAGTAGCATCGGTAAAGTCTGAGCTTTGCGAAGTAATTTGAACTGTCAGATCCTGGTCCTCTTCGTCTCCAGCAGCTCCATCGAGCCCGCCCCCTTCATCTGCAAACCAAGAACCAACTGAGATAGGGGTTCCCTCGGTAGCTGTCGAAGGTGTTGGAAAATTTATGATATACGGTTCGTTATCTAACTCATCAACAGTAATAGTAATGGTATCGCTTGTGATGTTGGTCCCATCATTTAATCTAACAGTCAGTGTGACAGTCCCATTGGCAAAATCAACTGGCTTTATATCAAGCTTTATTTTTAGAAGCTCTGCATCTGCTGTACTGTCTGTTATGTCAATATAATCGGCTGGACCACCACTGGTTCCAATAGGAGTAGCATCATAGCTAATTAAAATTTCGGTAGGATCTACCACTGTGACATCAGAGCTCTCAAGAGAAATACTTAGTCCCTGGGTATCTTCATCACTAGATCCACCTTCGGCAGGATAAAAGAAAACGCTCTCATAAGTAGGAGGGGTTGGCGCACTTTCTTCCATGGTCACTGAAGGAGTAGGCCCAGTAAACTCTGGAGGATCGTCAACGGCAATAACAGTTACTACAACAGTGGCCAGAGAAATTGAATCATCTTGTCCATCACTTGCCATATAGCTAAAAGTATCTGAGCCATTGTAATCATCACTACTGGTGTAGGTACAACTCAAATCATCAAGTGCACTAGAACCACTAAGATCCATACAATCGGCCAGAGTTCCATTAGCTGGGGCAGTCGCTATAGCATAAGTAATCGGATTGTTATCTTGATCACTCCCCGTACTCAATGTGAAGGCGTAGGGAGTATCTTCGTAGGCAGCTTCAACTTGATCGGGTCCCACGTTGGGCATATGATTGGGAGTTCCCTCAAGAGCGGCAGTTCCTTTAACACAAGAGCGTAAGGCCCCATCCCAAGTTTGACCACCTGAGCACACAACTCCACTTTTATCATTAAAGCAAGCAGATGCTAGCAGCATGATAATCAAAAAGTGAATGTGC
This sequence comes from Bacteriovoracaceae bacterium, assembly GCA_018649885.1. Classification (GTDB taxonomy): domain Bacteria; phylum Bdellovibrionota; class Bacteriovoracia; order Bacteriovoracales; family Bacteriovoracaceae; genus JABIHA01. The sequence goes on along the minus strand of JABIHA010000098.1, from coordinate 5,634 downwards.
ACTCTTTTACCCATATTAATATCCAACAGGTGCAACACACCTAAACCCAGTGTCTGGGCGATTTTCAAATTTTCTTATGATCTTTATGGAATACCTTCCCGACGAGTCGGAAGAGCCTCCATTATTAAAATAAGATCCTCCGGTTGATTGAGAGCCACTTAAATCTGTAATAGCACTACCACTTCCAACGTTAAAATCATTACTGAATTCAAAGGCATCATTACTCATAATGGCAGCAGCGGCACTGAGAGAAATAGGAGTTCCTACCGAGGCAGGTAGACCAACATCCGCATAAAGAGTCGGAAGACCGTAAGATTGGTACAATCCATCATATTGATTTGCACTATCAGCTGGTCCAGCAGACAATACCCAGGCCCTATTGGGATCTATTGTTGATAATGCCGAAGGCCCAATCATTAGTCCACTTGACTCAAAATTATAATTGGCGGCGCCACCACTATTGATAGTCCAATAATCAGCTTCTGGAGTCCCAGAAGCCAATGCAGTTGAATCGAAGTCAGTACAATTTCTACCAATAGTTGCTCCACTCGTTTCGCAACCATAAGCTGAAAAGAGCTCATCACCCCACTCACTTAAGTTCCCCACATGATCTCTAACTCCATAAAAACTCTCACAACCTTTGGTGGCGGTAGAATTTGTAATAACTGATCTAAGCGAGGTGGACGTTCCTTCGATAGTAACCTTTGCTGCGTCTGTGGCCGGCAATCCATCCCACAACAAACTAGTGGGCGCAGGGGAATTTATATAAGTTAATTTATTGTCAGTATCAGTATTACAAGGCCCTGATGCATCAGTTAAATCTCCTGTTCCCTCAATACTACTAATAGTGATAGATGAGTCCCATTTTCCATAGGCCACCTGCTCTTCTCTATTGGGAAGTCTCATAGTAAATGGTGATGAAGAGTGATTGCTAATAGCAATCTGGCTACCTGCACACATTGTGTTTGCCTGCAATTGAGAAAAGTAAGCAAGAGGTGGTAGAGAGCCGCGATTAAATGTATTCACTCCGTAATCATTGACACTGACATTATAGAGAATTTTCTTCATCGCAGTGTTTGATGAAGTCCAGGTAGTTGCCCCATCTGTATTTTCATAGCATGTCTCCGCTCCAGTTTCTGAAGCAAGAAATAACGTTGAAGTTGATGCTGCAATTAAGGATGCACTTGGATCAAAAGCAGCTGTGTTATCAATGCAATTTCCAATAGTGCCAAATGAATCACACGTAGAAGTTCCATATTCACAGGCATTATTTTTCCAAGTATAGGCCCCATCCGTATTTACCCAACATTTAGCCGTGGATCTGTCATAATAAAGAGTTCCGGGTGAAGCAGAAACAGGTGTGGCGTAGGGATCGACCATATCAAGACAGCCTTGAGATTTTTCCATACACTCACTATTTTCAGCACGGCCATAATTACATCCGGCCTCAAACTTATCCACTAATAAATCGTATTCAATATCATAAAAGTAGCTGCCACCATCGACTACTTCTCCAAGCCCTTCATAAGGACAACGATAGTGCGCCCCCCGCTCAACGGTTGAACCTTGAATATCGCAAAACTCTTTATTGGCCATCATTCTATGAACAAGAACTTGGTTTTCAGGTGGGACTACAACTCGAATAATCCTGTCATCATTGTAGACCATCGTCTCTTTTTGATTAGCCGTATTTACTGGTAAGGCCATATAGTGATAGATGGTGCCAGGAGTAACTGTAACATCAGCTAATTCAGCGGAACTCAATGGTGTCGAGTTTACTGGAGCATCTAAGTCGAAATCGTATACATTGGCCTTTTCTTGTTGAACCCTATAGACGTTGTAACCCATCAAAGTATTACTAGTTCCATTGGGAGTCGGAACGTCCCAAGCAAGATCAACTTGCGGTACTGCCGTACTATCAGGTGTCCCCATGGCATCGACAATACCGCCACTGGCATTAATTTTTGTCCAATATCCCATGGTATAGGAGTTATCATTCACTACAAGAGTAACAGTGGTAGAAGCAGTACTAGTTGTATCTGAAATTTCAACCGTTACATTGACAGTGCCGTTATAACCTTCCACCGGCCATAAGTGCATTTTAAGCTCAGTAGTCCCGTGATCGTCAGTCATATCCCCAAGAGAGTCGTAACCAACTCCATCATAATAAAAATCGGAGCCATTATAGTAGTGAAGCTTAATACGATTATTGGGAAGAAGAGATAAATCATCACTTGTAACCTTGATACTTAAATCTTGTGCATCTTCATCAATAGGTGTGGCAGCTGCTCCTCCCGAGCGTCCCCCCTCATCAACAGCAAGAGAGATACTTCTAATTTCTGTCCCCTCGTTGATTGAATAAGTAGCAGCTGGAGTAGCAATTGTTGGAGCGTCATCCTCTTCGGCGAACTTTACACCAAAGGTGGCCACCGCTTCAGGAGTTCCCAAAATATCATCATTTATTGAGACAGACATGCCACATTCACCGTTGTAATCACTATTGGGAACAATACTCATTTCAAGAGCAATGCCCGAAGCATCAGTGGTTGAGTCCGCATCAACACTTAACCAAGCACCCGCAGTGGCAACTGCAGTCCCTGCAACAGAGATAGTAATGTCACTATTTTCAAAAACCTCGCAGGTCCCCTGAACCTCTGCCATAATTTCCATATTTTGAATATCTTCATCACTTCCGCCACCTTCATCAATGCCAAATGCAATTGCAAGAGGAGTATCCTCTGCTCCGGCCACAGGTGTTCCAGTTGCGGCGGCAGGTGCGGTAGTAAAGACAGGAGCGTCGTTGACATCGTTTATCACCACACTAAAACTTTGAGTGATGGCATTACCTCCACTATCAGTAAATGTCAGGGCGACATCTGTAATCCCACTAGATTCAGCAATAGGAGTAATATATAAAGTCATACTATTTAAGCTGACATCAACTGCGGATGAGCCAAATGCTCTAGGAGTACTTGCGTCCCCTAGTGGAGCTCCTGCAAACTCTACAAACATTTGAGTCAATGGAATCGCGGTGCCTGTATTGGGAGTAACCTCAACAGTTACAGTTATATCATCGGTTGCATCTTCATCAATCGAACCACCTTCATCGACTGTCATAACCAGTGCAATCCCCACATCTTCATCGGCAGTAGCTGTGGCAATTGCCGTGGGAGTGGGATTTGCGGGATCAAAAATTGGAATATCATCAACGGCGGTGATTGCCCTTGAAATAGCTGTTAAGGTTGTGGAGCCACCAAGGTTGTCTTCAACTTTTATGTCTAAAATTGCAGAACCTGCTCCCCAGTATGCTGAAGAGGTATTGGTGTTGCTGGTATTTACAATATCAATAGTGGTCTCTCCACTACCGCAATCAACAGTTGCATCACATAAAACAAATGGTGAGTTACTGGCGTATCCTATGGGAGTTGCTTTCCAGGAAATAAGTATCGCCGACTCTGGTGCAACAACAGTGTTGCCAGTGTTATTAACTGTGATGGTCACGACCTGGTTATCTTCATCACTTCCGCCAGCACCTTCATCAACAGTAAATGCAATAGCATTTGGAGTATCTTCGTATTGGGCCGTGGCATCTGCGGTAGGAAAAGCAATAAAACTTGCTGAATCATTGGACCCTGTAAAAGTAAAAGTGATGCTTCCGTAATTAGCGCCATATTCTTTGCCATCATGAATTCGGTAGGTAAATGAATCAGTTCCGGCAAACTCAGCAGTAGGAAGATATGTACAAGTAAGATCTCCAAGACCCGTTGATCCACTAGCATTCATGCAATCTTCAATTGTTCCATAACTTGGAGAGCTAACAACGAAATAACTTAGTACGTCCCCATCTTCATCAGATCCAGGAGGAACGCCAAAAGAATGTGAGATGACATCTTCGGTGACAAATTCTTCAGACACGGCTCCGGCAAGTGGCTTGTGATTATCAGAGAACACCTCGCCTACAACATTTTCTACGCAGGCACGAGTGGCAGGATCATAGACCTTACCATTATCACAACCAGCACTTTGGGTTGCTTTATTGCAGCCGAGTGAGATCATCAAAATTAAATAAATAAAAAATACTAAATACTTTCTCATCCCTAAGACTTAGCTCCATGAAATCCCAAAACCATTAAGGCACAGATTTCTTCACCTCTCGTTCAACTTTTCGCCAAATAATTGAGGCATCTTTAGATTTCAAAAGAAAATAATTGTCTACCCCCAAAATTGCCATATGCCCTCATACCGGGAAGATGGGACCCTAACAGGGCCTCAGAAAGGCCCCAATTTAAATAACTATTTTTGAGTAAACACAGAAATTTGGCGGCCTTTAAAAAAAGCTTTTTATCAGTCATTGGTAACTAGCTAAAATCCCAAAGAGATTTGAGAAAAAATAGTTAAGTGCTATACTCAGTTAAGTTTGAAGACAAGGGATAGCTTAATGGATTACTACTACATTTTTGTGCCACTAGCACTAGCGTTTATAATTCCCTCTGCAATTTTCTTTTTTACCTTTTTATACAAAAAACCCTACCATTATGATCTTGAGGATTTGATCCCCAGTGATCAGCTCGATGATGCTCTATTAAAAAGAAATATAAGCATTCATCAAATATCTCCTGAGCTTCAAGCTCAATGTGAAAAGTGGGGAATTTCTCCGGAAGAACTTCTGCTTGGAGGACAAGTTACCACGCAAGTTCAAACTCCCAAAAAGCAGTGCTGCAAAGAAGAGTTAGAGTGTGCTTGCCAGGCTGAAGAAGGTGATTTGGTAGCATAACTAACCGATTCAGTTAGCTCTTTAAAAGGAGGATTCTTCTCTTGGTGATAAGTCCCTGACAAAAAGAGCAAAGCTATCGTCTCCTGCATTTTCAAATACAAAATTGTCGGTGCTATTTTTGATTTTCTAAATGTTAATTGTCTCTCGAAGCGCCACACCATACTGATTGCATCTTTAATTTCGTTGACAGCGGTGCCCACTCTAGTCATGGGTAATACTCTCTAAATTGAGTTGAGTCTGCGCTGATGGAAACTGGGGAGAGTTTGCACGCCCTGGGAGTATCGTGAGTTTTAGTAAGTGAAGAGGTGGGGCTTTATCGGGGCCGCCCAGGCAAGGCGAAGATTTTTAAAAGGTGTGATCTTTTATTGATGTATCGCTCGGGGGTAGGTTTATTTTTGGTGGTAGTAATTCTTTTATGGAAGCTTTGATGAGAGTTCGGAGTTTTATGGGTGGTATTCGCGAAGCCGCGCCTTACGGCCACTCCGGCGGAGCTTGCTTCTCTTGGTGTGTTCCACTCAGCTTCAAAACTACCCACAGGGTAGTTTTGTCGCAGGCGGTGTTTGAATTTCTTTGAGTTTTTTTTGAGAGGGTTGGTTATCTTTAGTTGCTTGGGATCGGTTCCTGTAATAGCTTTGGAGGTTTTCATAAGGGACAAAGTTGAATCTTTTTGTTTAATAAACGTGATCAAAATGGTATGTTACTTCAACCTGGGAGGTCGTCTTGTCACTACAAAATTTATCAGATGAAAGACTTATAGCAGACACTAAAATGTGGAATGAAAAAGAAGAATACTCCACTCGTCAGTTCCTGAGGCACATCAATGAAGTGAATAGAAGAAGGCTTTATTGTGATGATAAGAC
>JABIHA010000119.1 GCA_018649885.1 Bacteriovoracaceae bacterium | reverse complement strand
TCAAATGTTGTACTTGGAATGGGAGAAAAGGCTCTTATAGATGTCATTCTCCTTCTAAAAACTGAAATATTAAATGCAAAATATCGAAGAGAACCTAGGGCCGTAAAAAAAAGAAACAGTCGATATTGTTTACTAACAACGAACCGGAAAAATGCAAAAAAACAAGAATGGGGATATTCTCGAAGAAGTGGCCACCAGGGCCTTTCAAAGGGCAAGGTAGCCTAGATGATGGTTCTTAAGTTAGCAGCATTCGTGCCTGGCACCTTTTATTTGTTTAGAAAGCTTCGGTATTTTTGATCGCACCTGACATCAGACATAGCTGCGCCACCTCCTCCAGTATTAACGTAAGACCTTGTAACTTTGCCCAACCCTGGATAGTAGAGAAAGTGATAAATTACTCCATTGCTTAGAATTCCTGCATGAAAATTGGTTTTTCCGTTCTTTTTTCCTGGTTTCATGACATTTGTTTTTTTTGTGCCATGAGAATTTTTCCATTTAAATTTTAGGCCATGTGAAATCACCTTATTTTTTTTGCCCAATTGAACAAGGCCTTTTATTGTCAGCTGTCCGTCATCTAAGCGACATACTGTATTGATTCTTACTCGTTTTTTAACTTTCCCATGGATCTTTCCATTTGAATTTGCCTTAATTTGGGGCTTGGCAAAAGAGCCGTAGGGTATGAGAAATGCCAACGATATTAATAATAACCTCATTGCAAATAACTCCTAATATTTTGTTTAATTTTGCGGAAGAATACTTTTATTCAATCCTCTCATATTCGTTTCGTCATTTAAGAGAATAAACTTTAAATGCTTACTCTACGGCCTGGGAGGATAGGGAGGCTTCATTAAAAAATGATTAAGCCGCTTCCTTGTCAGGGATACGTGTCTTTGGCATCAGTACAGTACCAGCAGGAATCATACATCGTTTTCCAATGACCACATCACCAAATATACTGGCCCTGAGTCCTATGGTTGTGTTGTCGTCAATATGAGTTCTTGAAACAATCAGATAACCTTTCATTCCATAGTGAGCAAATAGGGTGACTGAGCCTCCTATTGTCACGTGATCACCCAGCGTAATAAGACCAGGATCGGAGATATTTGAGGTGTTAATCATTGTCCCTTTTCCAATTTTCATGCCCATCATTCGAAAAAACATTAGATTCAATGGTGTAGGGGTCATGAAATCTAAGACTGTATATCTGACTAAATAGGTTAGAGCATTGTGATAGTACCAGGGAATATTGACTAGACTAAACCAAGTTCCCCTAGATGGCTTGACTCTAAAAGGCAGAAGAAAATTGACTAGAGGTACTACAAAAATCAATGTTAGGGCAAAGAGAATAAATGCAGGCCCTAGGGACAGACCCAGGCATATGGCCTGCGCCCATATGGGTAAGTCCTGAGTTAAATTCCAAATATTTAAAACTATAAAAACACCTGGAGTCATAGAAGCACCTATACAAAATGCATAGAGAAAACCTATCGGGGCCAGCATCGCTACCATCACGCCCATTCTGTACTTTCTCATGAGACCTTCGACGACTCCACCAATCCCAGGTACATCTGAAGTGGTCTTAAGAGGGTCCTCGACTTGAGGTTTTGCATCGGCTTGATGGTCCATTTTTCTAGCGGGCTCACCCATAGTAACTCCTATTAGTTAGCCTCATTATAAATGGAATATCTTTAAGAGCTGTCTTAGGGTGTTTACATAGAGTTTATTTGAATGGGCGGCCTGAAACCGCCCATTATATATGCCAATATTTTCTAATCTAGGGTCAATTGCTTTGAAACTTCAACAATATTGTCACCTTCAAAGTGGTCAGTGTGGGCCTTGGTTTTTTGTTTAGAGGCCTCAAGTCTTTTTGCCATTTCTTCCATAGTACCAAAAAACTCAAGAGATTTTGCTTTCAGCTCATGGACATTTTCCATTCCATGTTGGTCTAGAACTGCTTCTAACTCAGATTTAAGTGCACCTATAATTTTGAATCCATCGAGCATAATAGCAGTACACACCTGAAGTGTTGATGAACCCATACAAAGGTATTCTGCCGATGACTGGCCATCAACAATTCCACCAACTCCTGAGATTTCTACTTTTGGGAAGGCCATTGCAAGCTCTCCCACCATTCTAAGACCAATTGGCTTAACAGCTTTATATGAATACCCTCCAAAGGCCGAAACGCCTTTGACATTGGGAACAGGTTTAAAAGTTTTGAGATCAATTCCCGACACTGACAAAATTGTATTAATGGCGGTAAGGCCATCTGCTCCTGCTTTTAGAGCAGCAGCTGCGGGAATAGTAATATCGGTAATATTGGGAGTCATCTTCGCCCAAACCGGAACTGTTGAGACTTCCTTTACCCATGAAGTGACATCAGAGACTACCTCTGGGCATTGCCCCATGGCCTGTCCCATTTTTCTTTCGGGCATCCCGTGTGGACAAGAAAGGTTGAGCTCAATTATATCAACACCTGCCTTACAGACCTTTTCTGTAAGCTCTTGCCAATTCTCTCTAGTGGGCTCTTCCATAATAGAGCCTATCAGTACCTTTGAGGGGTACCTTTTTTTAAGCTCTCTTATTTCTTCAAGCCACACACTTAAAGGTCTATCTGTGATTAGCTCATTATTGGTAAAGCCAATGCACTTTCCGTCTACTTTGTACTGACCATATCGAGGGGCAATATTTTTAACTTTAGTATGATCAAGGCTTAGTGTTTTTATTACTGAGCCACCCCAGCCAGCATCAAATGACCTCGCTATGACTTTAGCATTTGTGGAGGGAGGACCTGAGCCCACGAGAAATGGGTTTTCAAAATATACACCGTTTGAGTAACACTCTAATTTATTTTTAGACATGGGCCACCTCTTTTTGTTTGGCATCAGCTAGTTTCATTAAGACAAGATAGACAATCCCAGCAGTAGGAAGACCTACAAACCAGGCATAGCTATAAATGGTTTTAAATGTGGGAGAAATGGAATCCAGCACTTTTATTTGATAGAGAAAGCCTGGGACGTTGGGGATCACCCCGATGACAAAGGCAAATATCGCTGCAAAGTTAAAGCCTTTGTAATAGGTGTATTCACCATCTTTCTTGTAGAGGTCTTCAACTTTCAATGTTTGCTTTCTAAGTATAAAATAATCAGCAATTAAAATTCCACCGATAGGACCTAAAAGAGAAGAGTAACCAATCAGCCAAGTAAATATATATCCTTGTGGGTCAGCAATCAGCTTCCAAGGCATCATGAATATACCGATAAAGGCGGTTAAAAGTCCGCCTCTTCTAAAGTTAATTTTTGATGGGTAGGCATTAGAAAAATCATTGGCAGGCCCTACAACATTGGCAGCCACATTTGTTGATAATGTAGCGATGGTAATAACCACCATTGAAACAAGTAGGACTACGCTGCTATCAAATTTTTGAATAACTTGGACTGGATCCCAAATGGCAGTGCCGTAGATGATAACAGTGGCATTGGTGACCATTACTCCAATTAAAGCAAAGAGGGTCATGGTTGTGGGAAGTCCAAAGACTTGGCCTAGAAGTTGAGCTCTTTGATTTTTTGCATATCTTGTAAAGTCAGGAATATTGAGACTCATTGTTGCCCAAAATCCAACCATCCCAGTTAAACTTGGAATAAAGACTGCCCAAAACTCAGCAGAAGTTTTAAATTTTGAAGGCTGCTCTAGTAGTCTGTCGAGGCCATAGAAGAATCCTCCTGAAGTACTTCCCACTTTACTTGTGGCCCAATATAAAAGTGCTACGCCTGAAAGAAGTAGCAGTGGCGCAGAAGCAGTTTCAATGAACTTAATTGTTTGAACACCTCTTATAATAATAAAGACATTCACGGCCCAAAATATAAGAAAGCTAATAAAGGGAGCTGTCGTTGTTCCCATCCATAGTGGTAAGATATTGGGAAGCTCTAAAAATCCCGGCCAGAAACTAGAGATCACGGCCATCACTGCCATTCCTCCAATCCAGGTTTGAATGCCAAACCATCCGCAGGCAACAACTGCTCTTAGAAGTGCAGGAATATTTGAGCCTAACGTACCAAAACTTGCTCTTGCAAATACAGGATAAGGAATTCCGTATTTAGCGCCAGGTTTACCATTTAATAGCATAGGGATTAGGACAATGAGGTTGCCTAGAAATACGCATGAGACTGCTTGAAGTAAGCTCATCCCAGCGGTTATCAAGCTGGCCGCTATCATATACGAGGGAATGCAAACTGCCATTCCAACCCATAGAGAGAAGTAGTTAATTGCGCCCCAGGTTCTTTTCCCTTCGGGAACTGGTGCCAAGTCTTCGTTTGATAGGTTTCCCACTTTTTATTCTCCTTAATTATTTATTTAGTTAATTTTTCAAATGCCACTGCCATACCTGTGAGAAGTTCGTCGCATTCACTTTTTGTAATGGATAGACTTGGCGCTATTCTGACAACGTTGCCGTAGAGCCCACCTTTTCCAATCAATATATTTTGATCCTTGCAAAGCTCCATCAATTTGGCACACTCTGCACTTGCAGGGTTTTTAGATTTTCTATCTGTAACCATCTCCATTCCCATTAAGAGTCCTCTGCCTCTAACATCACCAATGATTTGATAGTCTTTCATCAGCCCGATAAATCCCTCTTTAAGGTAGCGTCCCATGGTATCTGCGTTTTGGATTAATTTTTCTTCTTCGATAATATCTATTACTTCACCTGCTTGCATCGCTTGAAAGGGGTCGCCTCCGAAGGTGTTAAAGTGAAGTTTTCCGCGTAATGTTTCTGCATGTTCAGACTTTGTTATGACAGCTCCAATTGGGGCTCCATTACCGAGGCCCTTGGCCATGGTAATAAGATCAGGCACTACGCCTGAATCGGCGATGGCAAAGAAGTTTTTTCCAGTTCTTCCTACACCTGTTTGGACTTCGTCAGAAATGTAGAGTCCACCAAAGCTTTTAACTATTTCATAAACTCTTTTGTGGTAGTCAGTAGGGGCATCAATAAATCCACCTACTCCTAAGATGGGCTCAATGATAGCAGCAGCAATTTTTCCATTTGTTGTTGTTTCAATAACTTCTTTAACATCTTCGGCGCACTCAAGACTACAGTTGTCTTTTTCTTGACCAAAAGGGCAGCGGTAGCAATTGGGGGCCTGGGCGTGTGTAACACCACTTTGAGGTTGAGAGCTAAATTTCCAAGTACTGTGTCCGCAAAGACTGAGAGGAGTACTGGTGCCACCGTGATAGCCGTGCCTAAGTGCCACGACCATATTTTCCTTGGTGGCCACTCTGGCAGTAAGTACGGCCATTTCGTTGGCCTCTGAACCAGAGTTGGTAAAGTAGCACTTAGATAAATCTCCAGGTGCTACATTTGATAATTTTTCTGCAAGTCTTGGCATGTACTCTGACAGATAGAGAAAGGTGGTGTGTTGAATGGCACCCTCGTCAAGCATTTTCTTAGCTCTTGCGACAATCTTTGGATGATTGTGTCCTACTGAAATAGAAACAATTCCTCCAATAACATCCAAGTACTTATTTCCACTTTCGTCCCACACATAGCTTCCAGAAGCTTTGGTTAGATGAATAGGCTCACTGTAATAGGGAACCTTAGTAGGGTAGAGGTACTTTTGTCTTTTCTGTAAGATACTGTCGTTCGTTTCCATGCCAAACTCCTGTTTTATCTTTCGTTTAAATCTGTAAGTTGAGTATAAGTTTCAGGTCTTCTATCTCTGTAAAATTGCCAAAGATCTCTCACTTCTTTGATCATATCCAAATCGAGATCTGCTGTGATTAATTCATCCTGGTCTCTTGAACCTTCTGAAATAATCTGACCTCTTGGATTACAAAAATAGGATTGACCATAGAATTCACCAATATCCCAAGGACCTTCTGTACCAACTCTGTTGATGGCAGCAATAAAATATCCATTGGCCACAGCGTGAGCTGGTTGCTCTAGCTTCCATAGGTACTCAGAAAGGCCTGCGACAGTTGCAGAGGGATTGAAGACAATTTCTGCTCCAGAGAGTCCAAGACATCTGGCACCATCTGGGAAGTGACGGTCATAACAAATATAGACACCAACAGTGGCATACTTGGTTTTAAATACTGGGTAGTTTGTATTTCCTGGCTTGAAGAAGAATTTTTCCCAGAAACCTGCTACTTGTGGGATGTGATTTTTTCTGTACTTACCAAGGTAAGTTCCATCAGCATCGATAACAGCAGCAGTGTTATAATAAACACCTGGCATTTCTTCTTCATAGATTGGAACGATAATGACCATATCGTGCTCTTTTGCCATGGCCATCATTTTCTGAGTCGTAGGTCCTTCAGGAATTTTTTCTGCAAGTCCGTACCACTTTGTGTCTTGTGAAGGACAAAAGTAGGGGCCTGTGAAAACTTCTTGAAAGCATAAGATTTTTACACCTTTTTCAGCTGCTTCCCTAATATAGGGGAGGTGAGCTTCAAGCATTCCTGCTCTATGCTCTTCACAAGGTCTATCTGTGGCCACCTTGTTGGCCATTTGGATAATTCCACATTTTACATTTCTGTTCATTTTAAACTCCTTACAATTAGAGACTATAATTAAATGGTTTACGTTTTAAAAATTCACCTTGACCTCTTTCAACTTGGTCAGCCGCGCCATCTCTGACGACAACTTTCCCTCTTGAAAGCACAGTTCTCACTTTTCCAGTTAACTCCCAACCTTCAAAAATTGAGCTATCAACATTGTGGTGGTGGGACTTGGAAGAGATTGTGTGTTTTTGATTGGGATCAAAGATGACAATATCTGCATCTTTTCCAATACCGAGAGTTCCTTTTTTATCAAGGCCGAAAATGCTTGCAGGATTTGAGCACATCACCTCAACAAATTTATTCATAGTGATTCGTCCTGTCTTCACACCTTCAGAGAAGATAAGCTCCATTCTATGCTCGATGCCAGCAGCTCCATTTGGAATTTTGCTAAAGTCATCTTTTCCCATATCTTTTTGACCGTGGAAATTAAAGGGGCAGTGATCAGTTGCAACTGTGTGAACATGACCACACTGAAGAGAGCTCCATAGAGCTGCTTGATCATCTTTTTTTCTAATGGGTGGTGACATAACATATTTGGCACCTTCAAAATTAGGTTTGTCGTAGACGCTATCATCCAGAAGAAGATATTGAGCACATGTTTCTACAAATACTCTTTGATCTCTTAAAAAATTCTTTTTAATTCTCTCAAGAGAGTCACGACAACTTGTGTGAACAATATAAACAGGAGAGTCTTTGTAGTGGGCCAAATCCATTACACGACTAACTGCTTCGCCTTCAGCTTCAGGAGGGTGGGCCAGGGCGTGATATTTTGGAGACAGAAGGCCTTGAGACTTATAGTGGTCGACCATGGTATCAACAATATCGCCATTTTCGGCATGAACTGTTACCAGACCACCATGTTCTTTAACAGTACCCATTAGACCGAGCATCATGCGGTCATCAATCATCAATGCGCCTTTATAGGCCATGAAAGTTTTAAATGATGTGATACCTCCGGCAATGAGTCCTGGTATCTCTTTTGCAGTCTTTTCATTGTAATCAGTAACTGCACAATGAAAGGCGTAATCGCCCACTGATTTGCCACCAGCTTTTTCATGCCATGTATTGACACAATCGCTTAGTGAGTTGCCTTGGGTTTGTATGGCAAAGTCGATGATAGAAGTTGTACCACCGTGAAGACCAGCAAGTGTGCCCGTTTCAAAGTCATCGGCAGCTTTGGTTCCCATAAAAGGAAGTTCCATATGAGTGTGAGCATCAATTCCACCTGGAAAGATGTAGTGCCCTTCAGCGTCGATGACTTCATCAGCAGAATAGGACTTAGCAAGATCTTTTCCCATGGCAACAATCTTGTCACCTTCTACGAGAATATCCCCAAAGAAGTCGTCTACTGCACTCCAAATGTGTCCATTTTTAATAAGTGTTTTTTTCATATCGTATTCCTTTTTTTACAAGGTTTTCTAATTTGATTCTGACCACATGGGGCTTACTGCTTGCTCTATGCCACTTTCATACCAACGGATCATTGCTGTGTGTTTTTCTGTAAAAAACTCAATAGATGAATTTCCATGGGCCTTGATATCTCCAAAAAATGAGTCCTTGCTGCCACCAAAACTAAAAAATGCCATTGGTGCTGGTACCCCGAGATTTACCCCCACCATGGAGGGGCTTACATTTGCAATGAATTTTCTGGCCGCTCCTCCATTATTGGTAAACAGAGAAGTGGTGTTAGCGTAGTTTGAGCTATTAATCATCTCGATCGCCTCTTCAAGAGTTTCAAGATGCATAAGTCCAATGACTGGACCAAAAATTTCTTTGGTGGCCATGAGAGTACCAGGTTTGATTTTATCTAAAACTGTTGGCCCCATGAAGTAACCATCTTCATATCCTGCTACTGTCGTATTTCTTCCATCAACAAGTAATTCTGCACCTTCAGCTACAGCACTAGTAATGTCTTTTGTAATGCGTGCTTTGGCCTCAGCCGATATGACTGGTCCAAGAGTGGTTTTTCTATCAAGTCCATCTCCGACCACAACATTTTGAACTTCTTTTAAGATTTGATCTTTTAATTTTGGGTAAGCTTCGCCCACTCCAATTAAAACGGAGCCAGCAAGGCATCTCTCTCCTGCGCATCCATAACTTGAATCTACCATTGCTTTTACTGACTGATCAATCTCTGCATCAGGTAGCATCACCATAAAGTTTTTGGCGCCACCAAGGGCCTGAACTCTTTTCCCGTTGCCACCACCTCTGGTGTAGACGTGCTTTGCAATAGGGGTTGAGCCAACAAAGCTTAAACCTTTTATTTGAGGGTGGTCACAAAGAGCATTAACTACCTCAGCTCCACCGTGAACCATATTGATGACACCTTTAGGAAAGCCACATTGAGAGATCAGCTCAAATATCTTCATTTGTGTCATGGGCACTCGTTCAGATGGCTTAAGCACAAAAGTGTTTCCAGAGGCCACTGCAAAAGGCCAAAACCAAAAAGGAACCATTGCTGGAAAATTAAAGGGAGTAATGGCCGCAAAAACACCCATAGGTCTTCTTGTTGTTGTGCAGTCTATGCCAGCGGCAATATTGGCCTGGCCTTCTCCCATCATCATAGAAGGCATTCCACAGGCCACTTCGACCATTTGAATCCCTCTCAGGATATCGCCCATGGCCTCTTTGAATGTCTTTCCATGTTCTTTAACTATTAGAGTAGATATCTCTTCACAGTTTTGTTCGAGAAGAGCTTTTAATTTGAATAGCGGTTGGACTCGGTCGATGACTGGAAGATCTTTCCAGCTCTCAAAAGCCGCTTGTGCTTTTTTCACTGCCAGCTCTACATCCGCACTACCTCCCATAGGAGTTTTTGCAATGAGCTTATCAGTTGCAGGATTGATAACGTTGAAAAAATCTTTAGCAGTCGATGGAATGAAATCCCCATCTATAAAGTTTTGTACAAACTCACTCATGAAGGCCCCCACGGTATATTTAAATGCAGTATTCAAAATTTCAAGATAATAGGTTTACCAATGGCCGGGGCATCATGCAAACGCGAGGCGCTAATACAATGAAACGAAACGCTGCGGCTTGGTATTTGTTAAAGAGATCTTAATAAATCCAGGTGATTCTGCTCTAGAACGACCAACATTTCCGCTAAAAAAGGGGTTTGCGTTGGCCTTAGATTTTGAACTTTGACTCAAAAGAAAATCGTTGGATTCCGTCTCTTGTAGGCCTAAAATATATCAAAACTTTAAAAAGGGTCAGTGTGAACCAGAAAGTTTGGTTTTTAATAATCTTTTTAGCAGCTGCTGCTTGCAGCTCTAATGGTGTTAAAGGAAATAAAATGGGTGACTGTGAGCACGGTGGGTATCAATCAGTTTTTCCTATTAGCGATAGTGCTAAACTTAAAAGTTGGCTTGATCATAATAAGGGGCGCTACCTTAGGCTTCCTGTTGTTGTTGAATTCCAAGATGAATACCGGCTTGGCCTTAAGAAGGCCTTTATTGGTGGAGACATCTCACAGTTGTCAGATGACTCACTTTTATTAGATCTCGACGACACCCAAATGGGCACCTCAATAATTGATACCTTAAAAGATTTATGTCCTGTGGGGAAAAATTCGTGCGCTGTTTGGATCGATGGTATGTGGGGTCGTACAGTTGAGCTCCCAAGTGAGCTGGCCGTGCCAGGAGATACCAGGCATCCCTTTGCAGTGAGTGCTTATCCTGTACTAGTTGAAGAAAAAGATCTCAGTGCTTTAAGCATTATGAGCTCTGAAAAATAGATAAATCCCTTTTATATTCTTACACACTGTATCATAATTTGAGATGCCCCCCATATTATGAGTAGTTACTCTTTAAAATGACACGCATGCAACTGTGTAAACATTACCACGCCTTTGGATCATCTGATTTGGCCCATGATACAGACTATTTAGATTAACATTACATGATAATTTTTTTAGGGATGTTTAATGAGGATACATTTTGGGTTAGCGCTACTAGTTATTTTGCTAGTTTCTTGCGGGAAGATGATGAATGATAAGCCGCCAGGAAGTGCCTCTGTTGGTTCACAAATCACCAGCTCAACATGTAAAATTAATGGCAGCAAACTTAAAAAATTTGCTGAAGTTGATGTCTCTGTAGAACTCAGATGTATTCAAAGTAATTTGCAGCTATATTCAGCAGTAAACCAGATAAGTGATCCCAGCTATCTCAATAAAAATGAACTCACACTATTTATAAGAAAGTTTTTACCCTCAGCTATAAAAGATATTGAAGGAATTGGTACTCTCTTTGTGGTCAATTATCTTATTTATGGTGGGGAAAGAGAGCGTATTAAGCTAAATGAAATTCCCAGACTCTTTGAGTTTCTAATCCAGCTCAATAAAAGCCTGATTCCTGTTTATGAAGCTTTTAAATGGCATAGGGAAGGAACAAAGAAATCAGAGTCAGAATACAAGTACTATAAAGAAAAAGCGATGACTGGTTTTAATGACCTATCAGATATTGTAAAAAAGAATATAAAAAAACATGAAAACACCTATGGCGAGATATCTACTAACTCTATCATTAATTTGATCAATAAGAATGGGAGTAATCAATCCTTAATAGATCAAGGACTTAAATTTAGAAAATTAAAAGTGGTTTTATTAGGTGGTAATCAAGACATATACACTTTCAAAGAGATTGTTAGACTGCTCACAATTTTGCCTACACTGGGTTCCACTGTTCTAGATCTTCTATTGTATCCAAAGTTAGTTTTTAATAGTGATCACAATCAGATGTCTTTCATACTGGGTCTTTTGGATGGCTTTGAAAAAAGTCTTTACTACGAAGGAGTTGGGAGCAATAAGAATTATTCCTACTTTACTGTCTCAGACTTAATTGAAATTTCCAAATCTATTGAAAGTAATCCCTACGATTTGGTTCCTATTACTAAATCAATAAAGAAGATTAAGCAGAAGTTTTTGAAGACTGATAGCGATTGGTTTTCTTACCAAGATTTAATTAAGATTATTGGTCATTCTAAAGCAATTATTGAAAAAATAGTCTATTTCCAAGAGATGTGGAAGAAAAATGAAACACTTCTGGGAAGGCCTGTTAAAGTCAGGGCCTCGCAAATTATCAGTTTTGATCCAAAAAATAGAAAATTAAACAAATCCTTTAAAAAGATTGTGGCCACCTATAGACATATCCCGGAGGAGAAAGGTTTTTCTTCATTTGACCACGCTTGGGTTAGGTCAAAAAGAGGGGTCATTGAAGTAGGGGTTATTGAGTATATTGTTGAGATGTTCTTAGGAGTTTACGGTAGTGGCGCTGATGGAAGATCAATTAAGCTCAGTGATTTCCAAAAAATCATTGATGATTACCAAGATTTTGTTGTGGAGATGAACTTCTATAGAAATCCAATTTCACAAATGCTCGGTAGCCAAAAACTAATGGCCGATTATTTTCGTGGTCACTCAAATGGAAATGGTGTCATTGATTTTGAAGAAATTGTAGGAATTATCCTGATGGATATGGCCAGCTTTCATGTGGCAGAAAAAGCTTATGATGGGCTTGAGAAGAAGTGCCGAGGTGATTACAAATGTGAAGAAGGACGTTTTAAAATAACCCAGCTATGCCCTGCCATGAATGGATGTAATCCTGGAAATTACAAAGTGGGTGTCCCTACTAAATTTTACTATGAAAATTTCTTTAAAAGTCTTCTTCCATATCGTAAGAATTTCCCTGCACTTTTTTCTGCATCTGATACTTGGAAACTAGAAGGTAAAATTAAATTTGCTCGTGCCATGAGTAAATTTTCGAGGCATTGCCCTTTTGATAGCATGGACGAAAAACCTCAATATGAAGTTTCAGTTACTGCTAAAGATATTGCCTTGATCATTGGAGGGCTTGTATCAATTGAAGAGACTTTTATTCGTTTTGATAAGGATGCCAACCATGTGTTTGGGCCAAATGAATTAGAAGCTGCTTTTAATCACTTTAAACCGGCCATTTACACTATCATTGATAAAGAAATATCGATTTTTGAAAACTGGAAAGATTATAGTAAGTCCAAAGTGGCGAGAACATTATTTTACTATTTAATTATTAATGGTGAAATTCCAAGAAAGCCTGTGAAAAAAGATCGTTTTGGAAGGATTAAGCCAAGTAGTGGCAAGATAAATCCTTGGCCTCTTTTAAAATACTATTTAGGCCTTGGTGCTATTATCAAATACTACGCCCCTAGACCTGATAGGCTTGATTTTGCAAAAGTCTTAACGAATCTATCAATGCCAGATACTATTCCCAATACCGATTGTTACCTTGAAAAAGTCTTCCCTAGGTAAATAGGACTACTAATCAGCACATATTGTTTGACCAAACCTCATATTATAATAGGCATGAGCATTGGTGGCAGTATAGCTTGTGATAGGTGTATGATTGGTTCCGTCGAGATCCATGATCCAAATATTGTAAGTGCTATTAGTATTGAGTGCATCGGTTCCATCAAGTGCACGGTTGCTTTGATAAGCAATTTTTGAGTAGGGGAGTTCTGCGAACTTATCGGCAGTTGCATTGGTCAGATTTGTTAATGGGGCCTTGCTGGTACCATCTGCGTTTGCGGACCAAATATTGACTACACCTGAGTTAGTATCAGTCCCATTGAGTGCCATTTGAGAGTAAAAATAGACTTTCTCACCATTATTTGAAAGAGAAGAGCGATTACTTGTGGCGGTAGTGTTTTGAGTGATTGCTAATTTTCCTGTGCCATCTGAGTTCATGGTCCAAATATTCCTCTTAGAACCTGCGTTGTTGGCATCACTTCCATCAAAGGCCGCATAGGTGTGATAGCCGATTTTTGTTCCTGAGCTGAAGAACTTTCCTTGGGAGGTTGAAGTGGCCGTGCCATAAGTTGTGAGTGCTTGCCTAGAAGTGCCATCAACATCAATTTTCCAAATATTCCATTGGGTGCTTGTGGTATTGGCCAGATCAATTGTATTATTTGATCTGAAAACAAGCTGGGTACTATTGTGATTAAAAAAGGATTGGATATTGGCCCCCACAGTCATTTGGGTTAAGGCAAAGGCGCCACTTCCATCACTATTGATCAGCCAAATATTACTGGTGGTGCCAGCATTTGCAGTATCAGATCCATCAAAAGCTGCTGTACTTCTAATTGAAATGTATAGGCCATTGGGATCTATATCTTCTACTCTTGCATAGACTCCTGCTGTGGTGTAGTTGGTGTAAGCCGTGTGTGTCACTCCACTATAATCGGTTACCCAAACATTAAAGTTTGAATTTGCAAGCTCAGAATCTGATAAGTCAAAGGCCCGTTTGCTACTATAGGTAATTTGATCAGTCTGCTGAGAGGGGGCTCCCATATAGGCGTCAGTATTGGTTAGAGTAGTTAATGCCTTTTTTCCAGTGCCATCAGAGTAAATGGCCCATACATTATTTTTAGGCCCAGCATTAACAGCGTCAGTGCCGTCAAATGCGGCCATACTTTTAAAGATTAGAAGAGTCTTATAACTAGAGCAAATACTTGTGCTGGCATCTGGAGTTATGTCATCTGTAAAGTCGCTGTTTAATATACAATTGCTTACCCCAACCATTGTAAAAACGATGAGTACAAAAAATTGGATTGATTTCAGTCGCATCAATTGAACCTTTTATGAATTTATAGTTGAATTCTTATCAGCTAAATAAGCATTTGAGTCTAGGGGGAATAGGTAGTTTAAGAAGAACTTAATGGCACGGAAAGCCATCGCTAATTATTATAAATAAATATTAGATGAGCCTAATTTGTCCAACCAGAGAGGTCGAGCTTTTTTTCAGCATATTGGCTTGATCTTTTGGTGCAGAAAATGTCATGACATAAACGGCATCAGCATGAGAGAAGTAAAACTGAAGTCCAAAGCTGTCTTTTGTTTGGTAATCAAAGTAGCAAGACTTTATTTTATTAAATCTTTTGCAGTAGATATCGCCTGTTTTACTTTTTAAAAGTTTTTTATTATTCGCCGTGAAGCTTTTAAGATTCATTTTTAATTTCTTTTTTAATTTATTCTTGGTTAAGTTAAAATGCATTTTGCCATTTTTGCCAGTAAGAATTGTAGTGGAAATATTTCCGATTTCCTCACTCATCTTCCAACCAAGTCTAGATTGAAATTCCATGTGGTGATAGGTAAGAAACCCTGCATAAGAGCGAGACAAGGTAAAAGTAAGACATATAAATAGGTAAATGGATTTCTTTATTTTTTCTTGCATCCGTCCTCTCTTCTTGCAACTTGAGCAGCTAGTCGGTCTCTAAGGGTGGGAATATTTTCAAATCCCCTGGTACTACTTTCAGGAATAACACTGACCTGTTCACCTTCATCTGTTGTTCTTTGAATACTTCCATGTATAAATTGATGAGAGTAGTAGACATAATTGTCCATCCTGGCCCTTTCTCTTCTTTCTGGAGTCCAATCAACACCTTCTTTGGTCACATCTTTCCATCCACCTGCATGACATTGCTTGTAAAAGGCTTTATGTCTGGTGGCGGTGTACAAGGCGACTTCCTCAGGAACATCTGATCCACTGTAGTCATCAAGCTCTTCTCTATCTTCATCACCTTGCTTTCTTTCATCATTTTCTTTAGTGACTGCCCAAAGTTCTTCATTGGCAGTAGTTAGCTCTTCACAGAAGAAGGACAAGTTTTTCGCTTTCAGCTTTGCTTGACCAATATATAACTTTGCTTCGCGAACTTGATCGCAAAATCTATCAGTAGAGGTGTCTTTAGCTCCTTCGAGTCCTTTTAATGCGGTTTGGGCATCTGTGACTTTTTCTTTGAGTTGCTTTTTTTGCATTTTAGCGTATTTATTGTAGGAAATAATACTGTGTGGATTCATGAATGTATCTCTGATACCCTCGTAGCGGTCTGTGACTGTATCCATCTCCATTATAGAAGCTTGACCTCTTTCTTTAAAGTGCTCTGCAACTTCTAGTTGGGTTTTATCTGCTTCGAGTATTTCAAGACGGGCCAGAAGGTCATGAAAAGGATCTTCATCTTCAAATTGGTTTATCATTTCTTTCGACTTATCATGAACTAAATCAAAAAGTGGATCTAGAGCTCCAGGAAGTTGTCCTAAAAAGTATAAAAGATCTGGATCAATGTGGCGTATTTCTCCATCTTCGGTAGTCAGATCACAATTTATTTCCATGGTTGAAAATCGTTTAAAATCTTTAATTAGACCCAGGTATCGACCTGATGGTTTGGACTCTTCTTCATCAATTAGACTCATAAAAAGTGGATTATCATTTCTAAGGTTATAAAGAATACTTTTCGTCATCTCACACTTGTCTTTTTCTATGCCGCCTGGGTTGATGAGTAGCGCTTTAACATCAACAAAATTATCCTTAAGAGCAAAAATATCTTGCCATTGCAAATAAGTTTCATAGCAGGCCATGATGGGAAGACCTAATATTTCTTGCTCTTGTCTGGCAATGGAGTCCTTTGTGAACTCTATGTCTAAATTAAAAGTGGTTGAGAGCTCTTTAAGTTGGCCTGCTTCATTCATCAAAATACAAGCAGCTGTGACAGAGAGTTCTTGTTGAGCTTCTTGTCTATTTGTTCTATTTGGCTCACTATAATACTGGGCCATATTATCAATGAAATTATAAAGAGTTTCACCTAGTGTTCCAATCAGACCTGCCGCCCATGTGACTGGAGAGGGGATTATCGCCGACATCTTGGCCGCTCCAGCAGTTAATGAGACGATAGTGTTCAGATCCATTTTTTCAAAACAGGCTGAATCACTTAGCATGTCATTAACAAAATAATAATATTCAGCTGAGATCTCTGCAATTTGCTCTTTTCTTGCTTCTTCTAATTCTTCTTCAGTTGCATCTTCATCAACTTCCACACCACTACCAACATACGTGCTCCAGCCTTGAGAAATGACTGAGATAGAAGATTGCATACCTGTAAGGGTTTCAAGCTGAGGACCACATGGTCCCTCTGCCTCCATAGAGATAATGGCGTCTCCAATTGATTCAAGATTATCTTTAATGGAATCAAAACCCATATCTCTGAAAGCACATTCTTTTGAATCTGAAATTTCTTCCATGTCAATTTCTGATGTATAAGAGGTTCCAGCGATAATTCCCATAGCATCTCCAACCCATGCATCAGCTGCTGAGGTGACTCCACTTGCTGTTGCTAGTCCATCATAAACTATTTCTGGAGCATCGATGATTACTCCAAAACCGCTTAGCGAATCCGTAGCGTGGAGAGCTAGCGAGAAGGTAAATGTAAGCAAAATTATAACAATTCTCATTTCGGTATCCCCATATCTCAGCTCATTATTCGGTTACTTAGAGATACACTTAAATATTTTTCATGGGCTTTATAAGTTACAAGGTTTTAGAAAAATGGACAATATCGCTTTACTCGGTTTTGCTTAGATGTCCAACAAAATAGAAAATCGAGCTGGGACCAGTTTTGATTCGACCACTTTCCCATTTGTAATTATGAGTCTTAGACAAATCATAAGTCATTTGCTGAATCTCTTCGAGTTTGTAGGAACGTAGTACTGAGATCAACCCATCCCAAAGAATAAAAGAGGGAACAACTGGAATGATGTAGGTGAAGAATATTCTCTTTAAGGAAAATGGTTTTACGAAAGGTGTGATAAAGGCCACACCCAGAGGAGAAAATAAAAAGAGAATGAAGTGAAAAAGGTCTCTTTTTTGGGCCTCAAAAATGGCGATGGAACAATTGGCGTTAACTGCATCTTGAATGATTTTCTTGGCACTAACTGGGTCAAAGTGATGAAAGCATAAAAATAGTGTTCGAATGCCTTTTAAATCATCAGGAACAGCAAGAGCATCTATTTTTCTTCTATCAAAAGTGAAGACCTCGGGGGCCTTGTGGTAAATTCTTTCAAAGGCATCAATATTTGGATAGTAATCTGTTAGATGAATTTTCAGACCAGGAATATCTTTTTTTACGGATTTTGCTATGCTTTCCCAGCCACCGCCACCACCAGAACAAAGGTCCACAACTTGGCCTGTGCCACTATCATCTATGGCCTTTTTAATAATTGGTATAGATCTTTGGTAGATTCTTGTTTTTACGGCCAAGGCACGTAAGAAATCAGTTCCATAGTTTCTGATGGATGTGGGGAACCAGCTTAAATCTTCAAATTCAAATAAGTGTATTCTTTTCATTTACCTATTATAAAAACTTGCTAGTGGTAGATCAAGGACAACATTATTTGGCCTTGATTTGGTAAATAAGCCCTTTTTGGTGTTTGAAAGGACCCTTGGTATGGTTTGATTCTTCATTGATACAATCGTGGTAGGAAGGCTCATTAGAGTAGTGTCTGCGACCATAGGAGTCCGTACAGATTCCCCCAAAGCTATTGTTCTCTTTCAGCTGGAAATTTGATGAAGCGGGGCCTCTCCCACCTAGTTGGGCCTTTGTGCAGGCACAAAGTAATGTTAGTAGAATGACTAGTCTAAATATACCCATGTTAAGTAGTCGGGTAGTAGCCGATTTTTCTTTAGGACAAAATTTCTAACTTGTTCTCTACTTGGTCAAGTTAAATAAAATAATTTGTATTTTATCGGTATCAGCATGACACCATTTCTATAAAATTTTCCTGGATTGCGATATTTGTAAACACTTTCTAGTAAAGTGTTAGAGGATTTTACTATTTATCTGCCACAATTGGTTAAAGGAACTTTTATAATGCGTATGAAAGTTTTTACGGTGGAGATAATTTGGGAACGGTACAGGTCACAAATCAAAGTAAAATCGAAGAAATTCTTTTCTCACGTATTGTAGAAAATGAAGAAGTCTACATCACTGTAGGGGGAGATTTTCTAAACCCCATTTGTAAAGCACACTATATTATCCCAGATGAACAGCAAATTAATTTAGGGGTATATGAATTCAAAGTATTGATGAAATTTTCAAATATTGAAGAAAAAAATATTGAATCTATTACTATTAGAATGTACAAACCCGCCTGTATTTTTGAAGCAAAAGTTATCAGTTTTACCAATGACTATCTACTGGTAAAAATCCCACCCGCCATAGAGTACGATGAAAAAAGAGCTGAACCACGAAATTCAATTTCGGGTACATCACTTACCTTTTCACCAAGGGGAACTACAGATCACCTTACTGCACAAGGTGTTGACCTCTCAGCCAGTGGCATTTGCTTTGAGACAAGTTTGGGCAATGTGACTTATATTTCAAAGGTGAGCGTTGTGAGAATTGTTCACAACGATATCCAGTATTTGGCCAAAGTGGTCTACTTTAAATCTAGCAACGTAAATAAGAAGAGAGTGCTAAGAGTGGGCGCTAAATTTATATCTAAAAGCTAGGGCATTCTATAAAATTTATTTAAAATTAAAAGATGACTTTATAATTAAATGTTTTTTGCCGAAATAGATTCCATGAATAGAAGACCGTGGCCAATAGTAATTTTAGCATTGATTCAATTAGTGATTCCACTATTTAATATTGGGATCTCGGCCCTTGCAAGTGGGCTCTCTGTTAGCAACTTTTTTACAGCTCAAATGCAATTTGTGCCAATGTGGAAAATCTTTGTTTTCTATTTAATGGCACCCATGAGTGGCCTTGCCATTTATATGTGCAAGAAGTGGAGTTTTTTTGCTTTTATGTCCTTTCAAATGATTATCCTCGCTACCAATATTGTGGAAATTCAAGGTCAGTCTAATGTGACTCTAGCAATCCCAATAGTCATATTTGCAGCTAATACAGGCCTTCTTATCTACTTTATGTTGCCTGCAGTACAAAGGGTTTATTTTGATGATCGCCTTAAGTGGTGGGAGACAAAACCTAGATATATTGTGGATATTGAAATGGATACAAAAGGGGCCTGGGGGATGTTTCCAGGAACCATTTTGAATATTTCAGAGGGGGGATGTAATTTTCGTACCACTGATTCTGAGAAATTACTCAAAAAATCGGGAAAGGTTGTATTTAATGTGCTGGGGAAGAGGTACATTCTGAAAGGAAAAGTGGCCTTTGCAAAAGAAACTAAAAATGGTCATGAGTATGGAATTATGTTTACAAAAATGAATGAGAAAAAAATACTAGAGATTAAAAATCTTATTGGGGCCATTCATAAATTAGGCTTCAAGAAGAATATTGAACGTTTAAACTGGAAATCAGACTTTACTAAATGGTTTAATTCAGATTTAGTCGGCCAAAAAAACTTATTACCTCAAACAGAGTCTGAAAAATATCACAAAAAAACTGCAAAAAAAACAAAGAAAAAAGCAGCTTAAAAAACACTCGTTATTCAGAGGCGGCTGCAGCTCCCAATAAGTCTAAAATGATGAGTGCACGTTTTTGCTCCTCAGTTAGTTCAGACCAATCAGGTACTTTAGTCGTTGGAGAGGGCCCAGCTTCTGCTTTGGGCAATTCACTATCATTTACTTCTACATCAGAGCTTGAGGCCATTGAGTCTTCCAATATTTGAGTTTCTGTCCTTTCTTCTTTTGGTATCTCCGTTTCAGTAACCACTTGATTGGGGTCAAAAGTCTGTAAGGCCTCAGTTGTTTCTATGTCTTCCACTTTTTCTGATTCAGTTTGAGTCGAACTTTGATCTTCGGTTTCAGTTGTCCGAGCGCCTTCTATGGGATCTTTTGTCGTCTCCTCATTTTTAATGGTCTCGTAGTAGGAGAGGTCACATTCAATCCCCTCTGGTACTGTTCTTTCTAGAACTTCCATTAAAGTAGACTCTGACATACCTACCAGATCGATAACAAAAATATCTTCAGGGTAAACCCCAGTTTCAATATCATTTTTTGATATCATTAAATGTTTTTCTTTATAGCTGGAACTACTATCAGATAACTCAATAACTTTTACTGTATGAATCTTATCTGAGTCTGTAATAAGTAGAGCACTTTTCTCTGCATTGAAAGAACAAGCTGGGATTGGTATTTTTTTGCAGTCTAATGCATCAGGATGATAAGCGGCAATAAGGTGTTTGGTTTCAATTGTAACAGTATTGAAAGTGTAGCCGATACCAACGCCTGCCCCTGATTGTAGCTCTTGACCAGTAGGTGAATGAATATAAACATTTTCTTCATCAATTTGTTTGACGAAGCATGTCTTAGACAAACTGGTGTTTGCTATTGATGCTAAAAAAAATAATAAATAAAAAATATTTAAATTTTTAACGGTGATTCTCCCATCTTTAGGGAGATAAGATGCAAATGTGGTACAGCTTAGGGCACCTTAAGTACTTAAAAACATAAACCAATTGGTCCAATTTCTAGGTGATTGTAAACCACTTGGTCGCTATCGAAGTATCAATCTCATATTTGGCCTATTCATAAAAAAAGGCCCTCCTAAAGAAGTATGAATTTGTAATGATGTCTTGATCCATGCTGGGATTATTTTTGGTGGTAGTAAAAGCTTTTAGGGAAGAGGGTTTTTGGTAGTTTGTTTTTTAGATGAGTGGGTTGCACGCCCTAGGGGATTTTGATGAATTTAGTAAGTAAGGTGATGGGGCTTCTATCAAGGCGCAGACTTTTAAGCGGTGTGATTGTTTATTGATGTCTCGCTCTCTGTGGGGATTATTTTTGGTGGTAGCAAAAGCTTATAAGAAAGAGGGTTTTTTGGTAGTTTGTTTTTTTGATGAGTGGGTTGCACGCCCTAGGGGATTTTGTGGGGTTTAGTAAGTAAGGTGATGGGGGCTTCTATCAAGGCGCAGATTTTTAAGCGGTGTGATTGTTTATTGATGTCTCGCTCTAGCTGGAATGGTTTTGGGTGGTAGCAATTCTTTTATAGAAAAGGGAGGTTTGGGTTTTTGTGGTGTTATTAGGTTTTGATGAGAGTTTGTTGTTCTACGGATGGTATTCGCGAAGCCGCACCTTACGGCCACTCCGGCGGAGCTTGCCTCTCTTGATGTGTTCCACTCAGGCGGTGTTTGATTTTTTGTTTTTTATGAAGTTTATTGAGAGATTTGGTGATCGTGAGTAGCTCCAAAGAGCTTGCTGCATTAGCTTTAACAGCTTTTCTAAAAGGACAAAGTTGAATCTTTTTATTTAATAAACGTGATCAAAATGATATATTATTTTCACCTGGGAGGTCGCCTTGTCACTACAAAATTTATCAGATGAAAGACT
Organism: Bacteriovoracaceae bacterium; assembly: GCA_018649885.1. Taxonomy (GTDB): domain Bacteria; phylum Bdellovibrionota; class Bacteriovoracia; order Bacteriovoracales; family Bacteriovoracaceae; genus JABIHA01. The sequence goes on along the minus strand of JABIHA010000119.1, from coordinate 108 downwards.
TATAGCAGACACTAAAATGTGGAATGAAAAAGAAGAATACTCCACTCGTCAGTTCCTGAGGCACATCAATGAAGTGAATAGAAGAAGGCTTTATTGTGATGATAAGAC
>JABIHA010000082.1 GCA_018649885.1 Bacteriovoracaceae bacterium | reverse complement strand
CATCTAATGCTCTCATAACGAATTTCATTCTTTCATTCATAACCGAAGATTCCTTCCAAGGCATGCAACCCCCTTTGTTTGCAGTACCTTAAAAAGTGTAAACCATGTATCGAGAATAAAATGTAAAGTATGTGTCGAGAAAAATGTAAAGTATGTGTCGAGAATGGACCGGTTTGGTTGGCGACGGCGACGGCGAGGTATAATGGTAACGGTAAGGGGAAAGGCAAAGTTAAGGTCGCTTGAGCGAGCTAAAGATTATTTTACTATAGTGATAGTCCAAACATTCCCAGTTTCAGGACCAATATCAACCCTGACTTTGACAGGAGTTTTATCTCGATCAATATCATTCATTAAATAGAACTCATCACCAATTACAGCTTTTATATTGTACATCCCTTGATGATTATCGGTATCAATAAGAAATTTTAGAAATAATAAACTTAAAGGTCTAATCTTGCTGCCTAGTTTTTCTGATTTTCTCATATGCTCTAAGGCCTTTCTCGTTTGATATAGAGAAAGAGACTTAGAAAGCCTGGAGATCACATCTTTTTTAAATTTGTAATCTTCTTTGAATTTTTGCATATTAACGGCCACATCTTTCACGCCACCCAAGCTTTCAAATTTTAACTGTGCAATTTCAAACTGACTCTTAGGTACAGGCACAGGTGTTGGAGTAGGCCTTGGAGTCGGTGCCTTCATCGGAGTCGGAGTTGGAACTGGCGTAGGAGTAGGGCTCGGTGTCGGCACAGCAGTAGGTACTGGAGTAGGAGTCGGCGCAGGCCGTCTCTTAAATAGAAAGTCACTCAGTCCTTTATCATCAAATTCTTTTAATGCTCCTGGAACAAATAAAATCCCCTCTTGATACCTAGTTCTTTGAGAACTAAGTTTTTTATAGGCTCCCATTAGTGAGTCAAGTGTACTGCGAGATAGGTATTCTCTATGAAAATTAGAATTTCCGAAATGTGATAAACAACTTGGCTCCACTCCATCAATTTGAAGTGCTTTCATAATATTTGACCTGAGCAGTACATTGGTGAGTTCAGGAAAAGCGGTGACTCCAAAAATATGATCTCTTTCAGAGCAAATTAATCTAAAGTCTTGAACAAGGTTTTTACAAGTTTGGCCCAAAAACCCCGCAAAGAATTTTCGACTTAGCTGTTTGGGACAACTATTTGATTTGCAATAATTGGCAAACTGATAAGAGTACAGTTTGGAAATACTAGTAGCATGGTTTTTAGAATTTATTTTTTTTAGTAACTGTCTTTTTGCATTTTTTGAAATAGGTCTGAAGTTTTTAGCGTCTTCTTCAAGAAAAATCTTTATTGACCTATTCTTAAAAAGCTTCATATCAAAGCTCTTTGGTGTGCAGCTTTGGTTCAGGGCCTTAAAGTTAATATTACAGCTCTTAACACCAAGTGATAGCTTCTGATTTGCCTCTGAGAGATCAATTATGTTATCAAAAAGATAGCTGAGTGAGATCAACCTATACATATAGCGAAAATAGTCTCCATACTTAATATAGGTTTCCACAGGGCAAAGAGAGCTATGGATTAACTCTGTGGTCAAAAAATCTTCAATAACAACTAACTCTGGGTTTAAATACTGAAAAAACATTTTTCTTTGTGAGTAGGGCTTTTTAGGAAGACCAATATTTGATGGATCATACTCATATTTTTCTCCAACTGGCTCAGTCGCTTTAGTACTCGAAAAAGAGAAAAATATTAACAAGTTGGTGAATATGAAAATTCTTATCCTAGTCAAACCAAACTAAACTTAGTGCCGGTACATACGTAATTATAATAAGAGCAAATACCATTAGTATCAGGAATGGAAAAGAAGCCTTATAGAGCTCAGTTACAGGTTTTCCAAATCTAAAACTACTAATAAATAAATTTATTCCTACCGGCGGGGTTATATATCCGATTTCAAGATTGGTTAAGAAAATGATCGCCAAGTGGATGGGATTAACATCAAACTCAGTAGCAATGGGAACGATTAATGGCACCACCACTATAATTGCGCTGAAAATATCCATCAAACTTCCGACAATCAGAAGGAAAATATTCAAAAATACTAAGAAGATATATTTATTTGTAATATACACTTTCATGAAGGCCAAAATTTTCATGGGGATTTCTTCATCAATCAAATAAGAAGTCATTCCAAGAGCACAGCATAGAATCAATAAAATTGCTCCCACAAGGGTCATACTCTCTTTAATTATTTTGGGTACATCAGAAAAAATGCTCAAATCTCTGTAGAGTAAACATTCAATGACAAAAACATAAGCAGCAGTAAGACATGCCGCTTCGGAGGTTGTCGTAATTCCTCCATAAATTCCTCCCAGTACAAAAAATGGGAGTGGTAGCTCATACCTTGCACCCTTCATTGCCTGGGTAAGTTCGCTAAAACAAAATTTGTGATCAACACATTTTTCGGCCTTTTTTCCATTTTTAATGGACCAAGCCCCCAATACAAAGATCAGTAAAATTCCCGGTAAAATTCCCGCTAAAAATAATTTATCAATATCTACCTTGGCAACTAGGCCATATAAAATGATTGGAAGACTTGGAGGAAATAAAAGTCCAAGAGAGCCAGAAGTAGTAATAAGACCAAGAGTGAATTTTTCTCCAAACCCTTCTTTAGTTAAAATGGGGTACAAAAGCCCACCTAAGGCAATGATAGTAACACCTGAAGCACCGGTGAATGCTGTAAAAAAAGCGCAAATGACAAGACTTACAATGGCCACACCACCAGGGAGCCATCCAAGGGCAGCCTGGGCCAGCCTTAATAGTCTTTGGGGAGATTTACTTTCGGCCATCATATATCCGGCGAAGGTAAATAATGGGATCGTCAGTAGCGTTGGAGCACTAGCAATTTTATAAATTTCTACGGCCACTGCTGAGCCATCAATCCCTGCAAAGAAAAAGGCAACAAGTGCAAAAAGAGACATAATGACAAAAATAGGAGTTCCTACAATTGCGAGGCCAATAATGCCTAAATACGAAGCTACTTCCACTTTTTAATTTTCCCCTTCTCTATCAACATTTTTTTTAATTGAACTAATGAATAGAAAGAAAAACCTATACCCAATTAAAATTAAACCAAATGGAATAATGGAAACAAGATAACCGCTATGAACACCTAGAAAAATTTCTCTTCCATATTGAAATTCTATTTTCGACAATTGAATGGCCCAGTAAGACAACCACATAACGGTGATAAAAGCTGCCAAGTCGACAACTCTTAGGATTGAGTCTCTGAAATAGCAAAGGCCCTTGCTCTCAAGGAACTTCCCTATAATATCAATGCCAATGTGGCCTCTTTTCCCAGTTGCAAGGACCCCCCCCATAAAAGCACTTAAAAATACAAGGTGTCTCACAAGTGGATCAAGCCAAAGAAAAGTCGTACTAAATTGGCGCGATCCAATACCTAAGAGAGTTAATAAAACCATCAAAGTAATGCAAATTACCAGAGTGTAATAGGCAAACCTCTCAAGTGCATTATCTATGGCCTTAAAAAATGACATTTCTACAACTTCTTGTAATGAGAATTAAACTTAGTAAATGTTTTCTTGGATATCACTTTATCTCTCAATCTTTTCACAACATCTGCTCTTATAGTTGTTTGGTCTTTCTTATCTTCATCAGAAAATTCAATGAACTTTATTCCCAATTTTTTAAGAGATACCATCGCTTCGTTATTTTCTTTCACAATATCGACTGAAGCTTTTTCCATATACTTGTTGGATACTTTTGTAATGATCTTTTGGTAAGCTGGCTTTAATTTTTTCCATTGCTTCATATCGATAAGAAAAGCTCCAATTGAAAATGTAACTGGATAGTCGATGACATACTTAACTTTTGTTTGCCATTGAAGAGCAATAATCCCAAGAGGAGAGGAATAGGCTGCATCTATAATACCTGTTGAAAGCGAAGAGAGTACATCTGGCAGAGCAAGAGGTACAGAAACAAGCTTCATGCTCTCGACCATACTCTGTGCAACCTTATCTCCTTCCCAGTTCCAGATTTTTAATCCTTTCAAGGCCTTGAGATTTTTTACCTCTTTGGTGGTAACAATATAGACATTTCCAATTTCAAAGAATCCCAAGTTTTTAAAACCCTTTTTTTCAAATTGGGTATTAAAATAAGGAGTCATTTTATTTAATATTTTAATTGCATTTTCTCTTTTGTGATGAAAGCTAAATGGAATTTCCATCACCCTAACATCTCCGCTAATTTCTCCAAGAGTTCTTCCAGTAAACATTCCACCGTGCATTTGACCAATTCTAATTTTTCTTAGAACGTCAGGTTCATCCCCTTGAACTCCACCGTAGTAGACTTTGAACTTAACTTTTCCGCCAGTTTCTTTTTTTACCTCACTCGCCATGGCCTTAACATTATTGGCCCACGAAGTTCCCTCTGGAGCTAATATTCCTAATTTTATCCTGACTGCCATAGCACTATCAGTCCCTACAAGAACATTAAGTGATATAAAAAATAAAACGAGTGCAAACTTTTTCATTAAATATCTCCAAACTCTCTAACTCAAATTTCTAAAAAAATTCTTTTTCGTATTTTCTCATAATTTTAAATCTTTTAAGTGCTATGGCATTAAATAGGTTTTGCCTAGACATCTTTGGTGGTTGATTACTAGGCTCCCAATGCTTTTTCTTTCCAAATTCTCTACCAGCTGTAGTCAAAAAACGAGAATGTGAATCAAAGCTTTTTTTATCGCTTGATGGGATTGACCAAAACTGCATGAGAGTGACCCTGGCCATATAATTTTCTGGGTTTTGATCAATAAATTTAAGTAGCGACTTACGTCCTCTTTGTGGGTTTCCACCAAATGTCTTAGGTCTTCCAAGATCATAAACAGCAAGTAAAACATCACAAATACCAAATAAAATTTTGGGATCTTCTGAGCAAACCCAATCAAACATTCCCTTGATTATGGGTGCTTGGGCCATTAGTGGTATACTCTTTTTTAAGTTGATTAACCCACCCCAAGCCTGAGCAGTAAATAAGACCATTTCTAATGTTTTTTGATCATCACTAAGCTCGTCGCCTAAGAGTTTTGCAATGGACTTCTCGCCACCGTTTGAAAGAGCGTTACTTAGATCATCATAAGAAACCCCTTCATTTTTTAGAAAGCGTAGGCCATAAGAAACGGCCCTTGAGTACTGGGACTCGGCCTTAGATTTGTAGTAGGTGCTATCATTTTCAGCGTAGTAATCATTTAAATAAAGCGTCTCATTGATTCCGTAGGCAAAGGCCGTATAGCCCTTTACTAGTGAGCTAAGCAGGTCCTCGTTGTCTGGAGAAACATATAAGAGGGCCTCCATGGTTTTGATGCTAGCCGGGAGGGCCTGTTTGAAAACATCCCAGTCTCTTTCGGTTTCAATTTCCTTAGATCCTTCTCTTAATATGGAGGCAGTAGTCCCAACGGCCATTTTTTGAATGCTCCCGCAGCCAAAAAAGGAGAAAAGTAAGAAAATATGTGCAAAATACAACCCGTTTTTACGCATTGGGCAAACCCTTGTTTTTCCGTTCATAATGGTAGATTTGAAGGTTTTATCCACCTAGGATGCACCAATGTTTAAGTATTTACAAGACTCATGAGACCCACGGCCTAATTTGCCCAGGTGGACGCTGTACCATGGCAAAGGGCGCCATTTTATGCTAAAATTCACTATAATTGTACTGGACTTATTTTTTATCTACTTTAACCGATGTAAAGTGAGTCATAACGCTAAAACAGTGGAAAGATATAATATTTTTCCCCAACAATTGGAGTTTTTATAGGCCTTATCACATATGGCCCTAGATCCCAGAAGCTAAGTTAGCACCTACTGTTGCCTCTTAGAACACAGGATTTAAACAAGGCCTGCGAGCTAATAAATAACGTGTTTTAAAATTTAGAGGTAATTATCATGACTAAAGAAAAAAAAATTTCCAAATCTCCGCTGACCCTAAAACTCGGGCCTTCGCACAAACTTGGTCAACTATCATCAATTGGTGGAATTCACCCTAACCGCTCTGTAAAAAGAAAGCGCTACACTGGGGTCACAAGTATTCGACCAAAACCAAGCTTGGTACAACCAAAGAAGCCAGAAATTGATTTTGAAAACGATAGTTTTGAACTCGACTCTTAGAGACAGTTCATTTTTTTGATTTTCTTTTTCTAGAACGAGTTTTTCCGTAAGAATCCAACTCTGCTAATAGTTTTTCGCGGTAGTCGTCGAGCTCCCCCAGCCGCTTTGTATGTAAATAACTCAAGTATTTTTTCTGTGCCAAATGCATATTTTCAATAAAAACTTTTTGAAAATCCTTGAGGGATTTAAAACATAAAACCCTCTCTTTATAGCTCAATCTCTTTTTCTTTCTCTTCTTCCCATCACCTTCTTCCATTTCGAAGGTATAAAATTGGCCATTGCAAATTAGGTCTTGGCGAGAAATAAACTTTTCAATCTCTACTCGCAAGCCTTGAACTTTCCTCGGAAACTCATCCGCTGAAAGACTGGGCAACAGCTTTACTTTTTGGGTAATTTCATCAAATTGACCAGAGTCGGCGACATAAGAGCTCAGTTGCTCCTTGGCCAAACCTGGCTGGGCCAAACCTTGCTGGGCCAAAACCAGCTGGTTACACAAGAGAGTATAAAGTAAAACTATCAGATATTTATTCACACCATAATTCTAAGGAGATCACCTCAATCTGAGAAGTGAAAACCTTACCCTGGATTGCTGCAAAGGGGCATTTTCGATAGAATTAAAAAAGATATAAGGAGCGAAATACTTGAGTGTTTCTATTAGCATCCCATCATCAAAGTTTCTGGCCAGTCTCGCCCTCAGCGTGTGTGTGCTTTCTTTTGTCTTTTCGAGACCCCTCTATGCAGAATCCAAAAGGACAGATGCAAGACTCGAATTCGAAACAGGCTATGGAACCTACAGGTATGAAGAGTCGAGGGACAATCAAGTTTTTCTCGATGAGGAAGCTGACCTCGCTGGCATCGATACAAAAGCAACAATTGGATTCATGTTTCTTCCCAACTGGATGGACTTTCATGCCTATGGGAGATATTACAATCCAATCTCTAAAAAAGGTGGCAATACAACAAGAGTTATCGAAATGGCAGCACAACTGGCGCTAAGAGTCCCCTATTCAAGACCAATGGATCTTTCTTTAGTTGTCGAACAATATCAAATGAAGATGCATACCAACAATTCTACCTTTGGACTAAATGATCTTTACTCAACCAGTTGGTACCCAAGACTTGAATTCTCCTTAGGCGAAGGAGGAGGTCTCGAATTTTTAATGCATATCCAGTACACGGCCTACACATTCCAAGGTGAGAGAAAAGAGTTGGAGGCAGGTCTTCAATTTAGGGTCCCTAAAAATACAGTTGTGGCCTTCCCCTATAATTTATTTCAAAGTGATTTTGCTTTCAAAGTGGAATATTCCCATACCAATATAGATATTGACCTTGTTAGAGATGTCCACATTAGAATTAGACGTTTATCAACTAAGTTGAGTTGGAATTTCTAATGGTCGATTTTTTCTCAGAAAATTTTTGATATTTTTTCGATATAGTTTTCAATAGTTTTATTTTTACTAATTTGAAAAACTAGTGCCACATTTTTTGATCTTGAATTTACTCCTGAAATTATTTCGATATTAGACTTTGGAATGCCTAGAGATTTAGATAATTTTTTTATCACGGATTTGTTAGCCGCACCCTCTACTGGTTTTTCCATCGTGTGGATCTTAATGCTGCCACCATCAGTGACTTGTATTTTTTCAATTTTTGCTCCTGGCCTAATTTCAAATGAGATCTCAAAATAGATTGAATCTACTGATTTTTCGTATTTATTTAATGCCACACCAAAGCGGTGAAATGTCTTTGCCAGGTCACAATACTCATTCAATGAGCTTTCTCCAGTCCTTAGTTCCAAGAAATTTTCCTAACTGCAAAATAAGATCTGAAAGAGGAAGGCCTACAACATTTGAATACGATCCCTCTAATTTGGAAATAAATAAGAGTCCCGCTCCTTGTATTCCATAGGCACCTGCCTTATCAAGAGAGTCCCCAGTTGATAAGTATTGCTCCAAAATAACATCTTCAATTGGATCAAACCATACTGAAGACTTGCAAAAAAAATGAAACCTTTTTTCCTTAGTTCCCAAATAGACTCCTGTAAGAACATCGTGCTTTCTTCCAGATAATTTTTTTAATATTGATCTTGCATCATTTGTGTCCACAGGCTTGCCAAGGATTTCATTTTCAAGACAAACAATAGTATCTGCAGCAATGACTAGCGGAGATGATGTTTGGTCCACACTCATCAAGTGTTCTAGTGTCGACTTACCTTTTAAAATGGCCAAATCAACAACTACTTCTTCAGGAGAACTACAAGCACTTTCTTCAACTACTTCTGTTGTGCGCACCACGAATTTAAGGCCTAGATGTGATAAAAGCTCAAATCTTCTAGGACTTTTACTAGCGAGAACCAGTTGAAGGTTTTTCAACTATCTTCCCTTTAAGTAGCGTTGAAGTAGCCACTTCTTTTTCAGTTTATTGCCTCTTACCCAGTAGTCTTTACTAGAGCTATCTGAATAGTAATTGAGGTGCCGAACATAATCTTCAATAACTTTTCCGTGAAAAAATTGTGAAACATTTTTTAGAATTCTAGCATTTGTATTTCTATACAAGTGTTTTATAGATCTGAGTTTAGATAAATTATTGGTCTCAGTTCTTCTTGTATGTTCAAAGAGAAATTTCAAACGATTAGCTAGGGAAACTTCGATATCATCATCTTTTATTCCTCCCCACAGAAAATAATCAGTCTCCTCTGGGAAAGTCTCTGGATCATTATGAACTAAGATTGGACGACTATATTTTTCATAGAATATCTCTCTGGCAGTCATAATTGATGGAATTCGACTTACAACAAAATCGCTGAAGTTCATGATCTGGGCCACTTTAGGATTTTCAGAAATTGTTCTCCCATCTTCAGAGACTTCATACCAAACCCCTTCATCCAGATCAAAGGTATCTCGATTTTGATAGCCTCTGTAAAAGTACAAACTATCAATATAATCTTTGTCCCTAGTGACAGTTTCAAGGTGGTATGCCTTTTTAGGCTCACTTAGTTTTAAAAACGTTTTTTCTCCCAAAAGAGAATAGAATTGGCCTGTAACATTTTCGCCAAAGACAGTTCCCCCTGCAAAAACGATAAAGCTAAAGTGCCTTCTCTTGGGAATGCCTTTGTCATTTTTAGCAATCTTTTTATTGAGATTTTCTATGTGATTTGAAATACGCTGGTCTTCATTTATTAACCCTGCAAGATTATCCTCGCTGATATCATACTTGCTCTCATAAGGGTTTGCTTCGAGAGGTCTAAGTGGAAGAAATACTCGATCGGTTTCATGCAAATTATTAATTTGATAAGGGTCTGGCTGTCTGGCAATCCAGTGAACAGCTCCTTGATTTATTCTTACATGAACAAAAGTCTCAGTAAGGGACAGGTTGATTTCTTTTAGTGAAACAGATGTGTATGGCGCCATCCTCACCATGGTTCCATTTAGAAGGTACACCCACATAAAACTATCATTTAATGTAAATAGATCATCACCTTCTTTAATAGTCGATCTGTAAGATGCTCTGGCAAAGCCCTCCCCTCTGTATATCCTGCAATCCCCAATACAAGAGATAACTCTGCCAACAATTTCTCCTCCATTGAGATAGTAATTGATTTTCTCTCTTCTTATGCTCTCTTTATCATTTGTCAAAATCCAATCTTTAAGGCTGAGATTCTCTTTGGCCGTGGCCTTCCAGTTAAGCAGCGGCTCCACTTCCTCAGCATTTGCTGAAAAGCTGGCAAAAACCCCAAGTAGTAATATAAAAACGCTGCAAATAACTTTTTCCATATTCCAAGTTTCGGGGGTTTCCCTGACAAAATGAAGCCATTAGCTTAGCCGCGGTATCCTTTGCCGGCACCACAAACAATGATTTACTTGCAAAGTCATCACCCTGGGAACATCCTATAAGGGATGAAAACTTCAATAATTTTAGCGGCAATTTTTTCCTGGATTAGCATAAATTGCTACGCATCCGTAGAACACCCCTTTCGGTACAAACAGGTAAAGGGTCGTTTTAAAATTAATCCATATGAGTACCGAAAATATGTAAGACCTCAACTATTAAATATACTCAGGGAGTTTAATCAATTTCTCAGCCTTATTGATCCACACTTTAAACATATACTCACTTTGAAAACTAAAATTGTTGATACTAATCGCAATATTGGACTATGGAACAAGTCTTGTTTGAATGAATTTAGTGATGATTGCCTTGAGAAGCTCAAATTTATTCATTTGGAACTTGGTCGTCTAGAAAAAAGTATACTGACTGGGCAAAGAAAATATTCTCTTGCAACAAATTCGGGGAATTCACATAGCCTTGAACAAATGACCAGAAATTTGTCACTAGTTAAGTCTCTTGATCAACTGGGAAATCTTGTTTATTTGGCCAACCACCAAGTTGAGCTGATAATGAGTGAGTACATCTCCTACCACGTACCCAATGTTGACTCCAATTTGCAACTCCAGCAAACAATGGGCAAAGTTTTAATTCAATGGGAAATCATGCTTGTAGACTTTACGCCTGATCATTTAAGGGAAGGGGTTCAAGGAGTCTACTCTAATTTTTTTCGAGAAATATCTAGGATCATTTTAACAAAGAATGACTTGAAATATTTTGGGGCCCAATTGGAAAATCTCAATTTCTCATGGAATAATTTTCACCGGACAATAGCTAAAGAAAAATACCTCACGCCCAACAAATTAACGGGTGTGATTGGTACAATTCACACAAGATGGAATATGATTTTAAAAGTTTTGTTAAAAAGAATTAGGTAAGCACCAAAAATGCTTACCTAATAAGTATTTAGATTCTTGAAGATTTGCTTACTTTCATAATGGCTTTTCTGCGTCTTTTTAGTGCTGCTTCTTCTTTTTCACGGGTCTTAAGAGAGGGCTTTTTATGTTCTTGTCTTCTCTTATACTCTTTTACGACACCGTAGGATTCACACAATCTTTTAAATTTTCTAAGGGCCTTATCAACGGGAAATCTCTCGTCAATTCTTAGTTTGATAGGTGTTAATTGTGCCACGAGTAATCACCTCCTTCACAGCAACATTTTCTCAGGTAAAACCCAAGCTATTTTAGAGCGCAGACTCTATCCAGCACGACCTGCATAGTCAACTTATTTGGTTTACACACAGGTCTCAATATGTGAATTATTCAGTATGAATCAACAAATGGGCCTATTCAATGAAGACAAACCGAAGGCCTCTGCCTCTAGTCAAAACCCCATGAACACAAGGCCTTTGGCCCACCGTGCAAGACCTCTTATAAAAGAGCAACTGGTGGGACAAGACAGTGCACTTTTAAAAATTCAGCAGATTTGTGGAAAAGATTCGACCCTTAAAAGCCTTATTCTATGGGGGCCACCAGGTTCAGGGAAAACCACCTTGGCCCACATTTTGGCCAGTACATTTAAGCTTGAGCTCTTCGCGTTTAACGCTGTGTTATCAGGCCTTCCTGAGCTCAGAAAATTGATCTCTCGTGCACTTGAATTAAGCTCAAAATCAGGTCAAAGAACTATTATCTTTATTGATGAAATTCACCGCTTCAATAAATCCCAGCAAGATGCCCTACTTCCCTATGTGGAAAATGGAGACTTCATCCTTATAGGGGCCACAACTGAAGCTCCAAGGGTAAGTGTTAATAGAGCACTACTATCTAGGCTACACACCGTTGAGCTTGGTAAACTAACAGCAGAAGGCCTTGGTGACATCCTCACAAATTGCAACAACAAGTTTAAATTGAATATATCAAGTGAGTGCCTGAGCACCATCTCAAATAATAGCTCAGGGGATGCAAGAGTGGCCCTAAACCTTCTAGAGGGAGTGGCCTCTCACGGTGAAACTGATGTCCAAAAGCAAATGGACCTAACTCGGAAGCTCATTAGCGAGTCGAGCAGGTTTTACGATAAGGCCTCTGATAGGCATTACGATATAATCAGTGCCTTTATCAAGAGTATGAGAGGAAGTGACCCAGATGCAGCACTGCTGTACTTGGCGATCATGATCGACGGCGGAGAAGACCCAGTGTTCATTGCCAGAAGGCTTGTCATTTTTGCCAGTGAAGATGTAGGCAATGCCGATCCTAAGGCGCTCAGTTTGGCAGTGTCCACCATGCAGGCGGTTCAAAATATTGGAATGCCTGAGGCAAGAATTTGTTTGTCACAAACCACCATTTACATGGCCTGCACAGTTAAAAGTAATGCCAGCTACAAGGCAATCGATTCGGCCTTAGAATTTGTAAGGGAGAGGGAGACCATTGAAGTTCCTCCCTATTTAAGATCAACTCCACCACAAAACTTAAAGACACCTTATATTTACCCACACGATTTACCTGAGGGAATTAGTGCCCAAAAAATGACCTCTATTAAATGCCCCACATTCTATACTCCTGGAGATCAGGGTATTGAGAAAAATTTGAAGAACAGGCTCCTAAGACTCAGAGAATTAAAGAGTAAACTCTAAGGCCGAGAATTCCCATCAAACACTAATAACGGGGACTCGATCTTTCTTCCCCCTGCCAGAGGGCCTGCGAATGGTTAGAATAAAAAGATAACGCAACGCAAAGTTTTATGTAAAAGGAGATCATATGAGATCACTACTGCTCTGTCTTATCGCCCTATTTTTTACGCTTAAATCCCACGCTGTCTATCTTCCCCTGGAAGTAAAAGGTTTTGACTTTAATTTGGACACCGGTGGCAGTCAACTCTCCTTTGAAAAGCTCTCTTATGAATCTGCAGGGCTTAAATTTTTAGTGAATCCTCAGACTATTAATCTCACAAGAACTGGAGCAGTACTTGGTTATAAGAACTCTGATCTTGAACTTGAATTTGAGCTGGGAAAAGAGTTCAAAACAATGACAAAATTGGAAGCTAGCGGTCTCGATATTCTGATGGAGTTAAATAAATTTAGTGCGGTATTAGATAATCTCAATTGGAAGTCCCCCAGTGGCTCTGGCTTTATCAACACACTCAATCTTTCTGGTGTAGACAATATCGCTGGCAAATATCCCAACGCGTGGGAAAATCTCCTCGATGCCTTTACTAGAAACCTTGTTGGAAGCACTCCACTAATCAAATTTAATAAAAATGTGAAAATTGGAAATGATAGAAGCGGTAAAGCGATTGAAATTAACCAAATTAAAAAAGCTAAACTAGAGCTGTCAAATAATATGTTAAAATTCACGGGTAAGGCATCAGGTTCTCTTACGATAGGGTTAAAATTTGAGGGACAAGTGAGTTATAATGGACTGGAGAAAAAACTAGTCATTCGCCTCGATAAGGCCAAAGCGGGATTTATTAGTATCAAAGGTTTTGTTTTTGATTCGATTAAAGATATGAAGAACCCACAAATAGAGGTTTCCCCACCTTATATCAAAATGAAAATAAGGAATTAATGTACAATCCCCAAACTCTCAATGTCTTAAGTTTTAACGTAGCGGGGCTGCCCCTTTCAGTTGGTACCCCCTTTGTTAAAGAAAGGGCCCCCCTTCTTAGAAAAAAATTGGCCGAACTCTATCAGTGGGGAAAAGTCGATGTGGTTTTAATCCAAGAGGCATGGGCAAGATATTTTAAAAAAAATCTCCTCAGAGCATGCTTTCCATTTGCAGTGGGAGGTAATGAATTCACTCTAGGAAGTGGACTGATGATTTTAAGTCGATTTCCCATTACAGAATGTGAGTACATTCCCTTTGATGAGAGTCCAAAATTTCCAAAAAGTAATGCTGACGGTGAGTGGCTTGTGAAAAAAGGGTTTTATCTAGCGCAAATTGATCACCCTACTCTAAAAAAAGTTTGGATATCTAATACCCATCTCACTGCAAATTACGCTCCTTTTTCTCATTCCTTTGAAGATTATAGAAAGTCCCAAGTCAAACAACTCTTTGAAGAAACTCTCAAAAAGGCTGGAGGGGACCCCCTGATCATCGGTGGTGATATTAATATGGGTCCTGGAAAATTCTCTATGGATGAGATTTGGACACAGCTTCCTGGTCTCTATCCCGATTTAAGAAGAGTTCCCGTTGATCCCAAAGTAGTCACTTACTGTAAGAAGAACTTCTATAACAGATCATGGGTAGATCCATGTCAGCTGGATCATATTTTTCACACCAATCACTTTTCATCAGTTGATTATCAAATCATGTTTCAAGAAATGGGATTAATTAACGAAAAAACGGCTGCTCAGCTGTCTGACCATTACGGCCTATTTACCCAATTACAAATAAAGCTAAAGCAGCTGCCACCACCTCAGAGTATTTAAAAAAGCTCTGATGGGTCCATTTCACTCAAATGCTTATGAACTGAGTTTAGAAACTGTCCGCCAAGTTGTCCGTCAATAACTCTGTGATCATAGGCATGAGTTCCATACATCATAGACCTAATGGCAATAGCATCACCTTCAGTCACAACCACTCTTTTTTGAATGACTCCAGCTGCGTAAATTCCGATTTGGGGTTGTAAAATAATTGGAGTGGCCATCAGTGTCCCAAAAGATCCCACATTAGTGAAAGTATAAGTTCCACCTGTAAGGTCATCCATTGTTAATCTTCTGGCTCTTGCTTTTTCTGCTAGCTCATTGAGCTTTCTACAAATACCAAGAAGTCCAAGATTATCGATTCCATGAATAATAGGAACTGTCAGACCATTGCCTGGTACGGCCACAGCAAAGCCTAGGTTGATATCTTTTTTTACAATTAAATTATCACCATCAACTGAGGCATTAACTAGAGGATGGTCTTTGAGGGCCTGAGTAATGGCCAGTAAAATAAAGGGTGTATAAGTAAGTTTAAAACCTTCTTGTTTTGCAAACTCAGACTTAAAGCCCTCTCTAAATTTTACTAAATGAGATAGGTCAACTTCGCCCATTGAGTTGACGTGAGCTGAGGTTTGTTTGGAGGCAACCATATTTTTGGCTATGGTTTTTCTCATATTATCGAGTGGAACATACTCAATGCGCTCTCCGGGAGCGAAGGTAAAAGTTGTGTCAGGCACAGTCGCTACAGATGTTGATATCGCGGGGGCCGAAGCACTTGTACGAGAGCTTAGGTAATTCATGAAGTCACTCTTATTTACTCTTGCGCCGGCACCAGTGCCTGAAATTTGTGACAGCTCTGAGAGTGGGACACCATGGTCGGCTGCTAGGGCCTTGACTAGTGGGGTGTAGAATCTTCTGCCTGCTAGTGCGACTTCTTGGATCGGAGCTGAGGCTGAAGCCGGAGCCGGAGCCGGAGCCGAAGCTGAAGCCGAAGCTGAAGCCGGAGCCGAGGCTGAAGCTGGAGTAGCAGCTCCCTTTTCGAAAGGTAGTGATAAGTCTGTTTCTATTTCTGCAATTTGGACACCGACATCTACTGTGTCTCCTTCCTCATTGAAAAGCTTCCAGATTCTACCTTTTGCAGGGGCCGGGATTTCTGACTCTACCTTATCGGTAGAAATCTCTAGTAAGATCTCGTCTAGCTCGACAATGTCACCTTCAGCTTTGTGCCACTTGGTGATAGTGCCAGTTGTAATTGATTCGCCCATTTGAGGCATTACGACTTGTTGTTTTGCCATATTTATTCTCTCTTATTAAAACTCTATTTTATATTTAAACTCAAAAATTTAATGATCTATCATTTGCAGCTAGCACTGCTTCAGCAAGCCACTCTCCAAGAGTAGGATGAGGATGAACGGTTTGAAAAATTTCTTCATCTATCCCCTCCATTTGTCTAAAAAGTGTGTATTCGTGAATTAGCTCAGTGGCCTGTGCGCCAACAATATGAGCCCCGAGCATCTCACCATGCTCTCCCATCAAAACTTTTACAAAGCCTTCTTTTTCATTTGAGGCCACTGCTTTTCCGTTGGCAATGAAGGGAAGTTTTCCCACTCGGTACTTGATCCCTTTTTCTTTTAATGCCCTCTCAGTCATGCCAACTGAAGCCACTTGGGGCTGGCAGTAGGTACAACCAGGAATATTGTTGTGGTCAAGGGGATGAGTAGGAGCACCAGATAAATGCTCAGCCGCCACTACTCCCTCATGGGATGCCACATGAGCAAGAAGAGGAGGTCCAGACACATCACCGATAGCATAAATATTGGGAATATTGGTTCTTTGATACTGATCAACACTGATAAAACCTCTATCAGTTTTTATGCCCAGTTTTTCGAGACCAATATTAGAAATATTTCCTGTCATGCCCACAGCAATCAGGCCCATATCAAATTTATATTCTTTTTTAGAGCCAGCATCAGTCACAAAGAAGCTGACATCTTTTCCGTTATTTTTTGCACCAATTCTTTCAATGCCGAGGCTTGTTCTAATTCCGTATTTTTTATAGGCCTTTTCAACCTCAATTGAAGAGTCTTCGTCTTCAATTGGCAGCAGGTGATTTTGTAATTCAAAGATATGGACATCAACGCCAAAAGCATTCCAAAAATAGGCAAACTCCACACCGATGGCCCCGGCTCCAACAATCCCAATAGATTTAGGAAGCTGTTCAAGCTTGATTGCTTCCCAAGCTCCAATGAGTCTTTTTCCGTCGTGCTCAAGACCTGGAAAACTTTTATAGCCTGCACCTGTTGCTAGAATAAAATTTGTCGCTTCAACGGTTTCTGTCTTGGCCCCATCTACCACTTCAATTTTAGTGTTAGAGACTAATTTTGCAGTCCCTTTTATGACGGTGATGTTGTTTTTTTTCATTAAAAAACCGACACCTTTTGAAATTCTCTCACTGATCGCGCCCGCCCTTTTCACGGCCTTAGCTCCATCAAGTCCCTTAAGCTCCACATCTATTCCCAAGGATTTAAATTGAGCTATCTCATGGACACTGTGGGCCGATTTCAAAACGGCTTTTGTGGGAATGCACCCCCTGTTGAGGCAAACCCCCCCCAACTTATCTTCCTCGACAATTGCTACTTTCTTTTTCAGCTGAGCAGCTCTAATAGCGGCAATGTAGCCTCCAGGACCAGCACCGAGAACAACTAAATCAAATTTTTTCATGAAGTCACCTTGAAATATCCACCTTAGAAGATTCAGTACCTTATGCTAAAAACCTTCCTTTGTTAAGGTGTTAGTGATAGGTATCCACCATGGATAAAATGCTAGTTATGGAGAAGAGCGAAATTAATACGCTGCTCCAGTTTTTCCCTCAGGGGCTTGTTGCCGTCGACTTAGAGACGACAGGACTTTCCCCGCTGATAGACAAAATCATCGAAATAGCCGCTGTAAAGCTCAGTCCAGATGGAAAATTGACGAGCTATTCATCCCTTGTGGACCCAGAAATCCCAATTCCAGAACTCACCACTAAAATCCATGGCATAGAAGATTCCATGGTTAGTGGAGCACCAAAATTGAAAGAGATTTTTCCTGAGTTTTTAAAATTTTGGGGAGATACAGACATGGTGGCCCACAATGCAAAGTTTGATTTAGGCTTTATTGTCTATTTCGCACTCAAAAATAATTTCAACGTTCCCAAGGTCAATATTTTAGACTCTCTTGCCTTCTCGCGTCACGGATTATCAGGTGCCGGAAAACCAGAAAATAATAAGCTCTCAACTCTAGTTAAGCATTTTAATATCCCACTGCTTTCCCATCACCGGGCCTTGGATGATGCAGTGGCCTGTATGAGAGTTTTTGCAAAATCCCTGTTGCATGTTCAAGATAGATCCTCTGCACAAAAAGTTTTGAAAAATAAGGCCTTAATTTTTAATCTTAAATCTTTTCATAAAAATGCCTCATTTGAGATACCGAAGTCACTACTAGGCCTCAAACCAAAAGTTGAAACTCAGCAAGTTGTTGAAATTGAATACTTGGGTGGAACAATTCGAAATCAGTACAGACCGATTCGCCCACTAAGCTTCATGCCCCTGCCAGGAGGCCCTGTACTCAATGCCTTGTGCCTTCTAAGTTTTCATTATAAAAACTTCTCATTAAAAAAAATAAGGCATTTTAAAGAGCCTAGTGAAGAACAAATTGATATTTGGCTAGCAAAGCTGTCAGCTCATCAATTGAAAAAGGGATTAACATGAGTTTTTACCATTCAGTTTGGTTTAAAAGAATTGAAAAACTCATTATCGTACTTCTTCACCTTCTCCATCTGAGATGGCTTTTATTTATACTGCAAGAAGGTGGAACTCTCCAAACTCAAAGCTTGTTACTTCATTTTGTAGGAGTTGGTGTAACTGGTGGTCTTTTGATCGCTGGAACTAGCACTATTGTTAAAAATAGGCACATTAAAGAGCAAGGCTTAAGTGGATCATAGTTGGCAAAAAGAATTGGGAAATTCTCTTAGATCCATTGCAGACATCAATCTATTTTTCGGCACAAATCTCACGATTAAAGCACCCAACTCTTTCTCAGCACTAATACCATTACCACTAGCAAAAAAAATACAAGACCTGGGCCCAAGTAGTGCCCTTTGGAAACAATTCATCCCGCAAGACATTGAAAGTGAGCACTTTCAAGAAAGTGGCAGTTTGGATCCCATTGGGGATAGTGATTTTAAGAAGACAAATTGTTTAATCCACCGCTATCACAATAGGGTTTTATTTTTACCAACACACAGCTGTCCCGTGCACTGTCGCTACTGCTTTAGAAGAAATGTAATCGATACACCAAAGTCCTTAAGCAAAAGTGAGTTTGAGCTATGTCTGGAATACTTAAAAGAGCATGTTGAAGTTGAAGAAATTATATTCTCAGGAGGAGACCCACTCGTTCTTTCAGACAGCAAAATCCAGTTTTATCTAGAACAGTTCGCAACCCTACCCAATATTAAATTTATTCGCTTTCACACCAGAACACCGGTCATTTTGCCATCGAGACTAAATCTCTCACTAGCAAGCGTATTAGAAAAATTTCAGGGACGCTTCCACATTAATTTGGTTCTCCATATTAATCATGCCAGTGAAATTGATCAGACTCTTTTAGAAAATTTAAGAGCTTTTAATAGGCAGGGGGTAGAACTACTCTCCCAAACAGTCCTATTAAATGGAGTAAATACTTACCCCGAGGATCTTGCACTTCTTTTTAAAACATTATCAATGAATCGCATTAAACCTTATTATCTTCATCACCCCGACCGTGTAAGCGGTGGCCTTCACTTCTATCTTCCCATTGAACAGGGAAGAAAAATTTATTTAAAACTGAGAAGTATGTTAAGCGGATGGATGATCCCTCAGTACGTTATTGACCAGCCTTCAGGCAGAGGAAAACTACCTATTTTTAATGCAGAGAATTTTGAATTTAGTGGAAAGCTGCTGGGTCTAAGTGGCACAAAAGAGTCACACACCGAATCCTAGTGCACTCTCTTTGCCTCATCAGCGCCGTGAATAAGCTCAATTAATACTTGTTTCCACTTCCCAAGCTCTTCACCTTTAAGCTCACTTTTTTCTAAAAAACGAAGACCATAGCTGGCCAAATAAAAGGTCCTCCTCTGAAACTTCTCTTGCCTACTTGCGGGGTGATGGTGAGAAATAATTCCCTCAAGCTCTCTTTCTAGGTCTGGGAAGCGCTCAAAAATCAGAGTAAAAAATTGCTCAGCACTAAGGCTTTTATCTCTTTTTAAAAAAGCATCAAGTTGTATGCGATACTCCCCTTTAGTAAATTTTTCGGCCACTTCCATAGACAAGTCGTAGGCCCTAATTTCAGCCAGATGCCATAACTCTCCACCATCTTTTTCAAAAAAATTATCCATCAAATGAGAGAGCTCATGAATCAAAAAAAGTGCTCCCCAATTGGGAGTAACAGAAAAGGGCTTAAGGTGAATGATTGGCTGTCCAGAAGAGTAATCAGTTGTAATAAATGGAGCAGGTGAGGCCACATAGGGATGCTCAGTCGGGAAAATAATCAAAAAGATGGGACGGTAATCAACTTTTTGAAGAGATATATACCTATCCTCTTCCACACTTCCCCAAATAGTAGACTTTAAATAGAAACTAACAATCTCTCGAAGTGAAAAGTATGCTTTTTTATCTTTTGATAGTTTTCTTCTAGCAAGCCTTTTCATGGCCTGATGATATAGGGGATACAACTCGGCTGGCGTCTGAGCTTTAGAAAACTCTTTTGAGCTGCTGGTGTATTTAACCACAGGCCTTGAGTCATCTTTAGTGGTGGAACATGCAGCCACCAAAATTAAAAGCGCAGATAATGCTATACTCTTTCGCATTGAGATAATACCCATTAAAAAACTTCTTTCATTTATTATGAAGATGACACGTTGACAGAGTGTAGGCCAAGGTTTTATTCTCCAAAACCTATGAAAACGCGGGCGTAGCTCAATGGTAGAGTGCCACCTTGCCATGGTGGATGTTGAGAGTTCGAGTCTCTTCGCCCGCTCCATAACTGTATTTCGCTTGCTGCTCAATCAATGGCTGGCGAAGGTTGTTTTATTGGTCGCCTCCGGCTCCATTGGCCCGCTCCATAACTGTATTTCGCTTGCTGCTCAATCAATGGCTGGCGAAGGTTGTTTTATTGGTCGCCTCCGGCTCCATTGGCCCGCTCCATAACTGTATTTCGCTTGCTGCGAGATCACCTTTTGCGGCAAAAATGCGGATGAGCATTTTTGAAGCATAGAGGTATGTGACTGAGGTGGACTCCCCAGTCCACCGTGAAACAAGCTGTAAAACAATTAACTACTCTAAACCCAGAATCCGAAAAAACCCTAAACCCACCCAGATGTTCGACCGACCACATTAGTACCCCTTAGTGCCAAAAACCAAGCCCCAAGCCCAACAGTATATCTTAACGCAGAGAGCCTTAACGCAGGGAGCTTCCCCAAAACAAGAAAAAATAACAATTTTCCCTATCTCAAAAATTAGCTTCAAACCCCATACTCCGGTATATTTATAGATTCACACACATAAAGTTTTACAACGCACAGAGACATCACATCCACTTGCATAAATTTTTTTAAATATTTGCCAAGGCCGAGAATGAAATTCGAAAAAATGAGTGACCTCAGACATTTTGTGTTATTACGAAACGACTCATCGGGAACCTTTCTGATAAGCAGACAGGATGTTCAACTTGTAGAATTAAAAAAAGAGGGCGTTGTAATTATCGTCCCCAAGAACTCATGCGTTGTCAGTCATAATGTAACTCTATGTTTTATAAAGCTACCTTTTAAAGAAGCGATTAAGCAATTTCCATTACCTGGCAAAATCAAGGGTGGCCTTGAGATCATGGGTAGAATAAAAATCATCACCCCCAATGAAGACGCGGCAGAAACGATTACAGTCGAAATAGATTACACCCAATACGATGTCCAAAATTGGGAGACTCTTGTTGAATCTTATATTTCAAAACAAACAAACTTCAACAAATTGAAAGTGAAATTATGAGTAAAAATAAAAAACTTCAACAAATTGAAAGTAAAACCCAAAGTGAAGGTACTGATGAAAATATATTTAAAATATTAACACCATCAAAAAAAATGCTAGAGAAAATGAAGGCAAAAAGAGCTCTAGTCTATCATAAAAATAGTACTGTAAGAGTAGCAGCAGCAAGAGCATTAAGTGAGCTAGGGATACCAACTCAAATGACATCAATTTGTTCGGGGTCCTACCAAGATTTAAAAGAAGAGTTAGAAAAAGAGGCTCCGGATATTTTGATTGTCAGTAATGATATCGATGGACAAACTTTTGAAGAAATTTTAACAATTCATGAAAAGCTAAAATCTGATCGACTTGAAGCTTCATTTTTTCTCTTATCGGAAGATGGAAGTTTATCTGCAGCTCTTGTGCAACTAGATTATTTCATTGATGGATTCATCGTCATACCGTTCACCTCTCAAACATTGAATAATACAATTATTGAAAGATTAGAAGCAAAGTCTTCACCTTCAAAGCCAGACCGAATTTTTAATGCAGCCAGAGAAAAATTTATCTTGGAAGATTATATTGAAGCCTACAATCTTTTTGAAAGCGCATGCCAAATGGACGAGCTCCAATCCATGGCATTATATTTTCTTGGAAAAATCTCGCTAAAAAAAGGTGATGTCGACAAAGCACTAGAATACTTCGCTGACTCTTACAAACACTCTGATGAAAATTACATGTGTTTAGCAGCGTATTCAAAACTTTTGATGGATCAAAAGAAGTTCAAAGAATCCTATGAAATCAACAAAAAGTTTATTGATACTTTTCCCATAAGACCTAAATTTGTAAGGCAGACAATCTTGCTTGCACTGGCCAACCATAAACAAGATGACATCGAAGAACTAACTGAAATAATACCAACCCTTAGATCCGTCTCTCAAGAAAATAACAATATCTTAGCAGCTGGACTTATCATATGTGCGAAGTACTTATTTGAAGGGGGTTGTGAAAAACCAGCATTAAAATCTATCAGAAATTGCTTTGCTTTGGCTCCAGATAGACCTCAGATTCTCGAAGAGGGATGTATTGTTTTAGCGTCCAATGGCCATCAAAAAAAGGCCATCACCATTTTGGAAAAAAACTCTGGAATAAAAATGCCAAAATCAGTTTTCTTACAAATTCAAATGGAGATTTATTATCATAGCGAAGACTATGATAATATTTTGAAAATTGGGCAAAATATTATTAATGCGCAAACCAATGGTAGCCGCTGCCATCGCATTTTTCTAGAGGTTGCAGGAAAAATGAAGCTCGGAGAAAACCAAATTCAAAGAGTCCTCGACGATGCCAAGAAAAAATTCCCAGACGAAAATATTACCTATTAAAAAATGCTAATACCTACATACTGAGGTTTTAATTTGATCAGTTACTTAAAGCTAGTTCTTTTAAAAGAATTAAAATGTTTCTTTAAGCCACTTTGGAAACTCTTTTTGAAGATATTTAACGACATCTTTATCAAGATAATTTTCATTTTGAAAATAGTCTTTAACTATCGAGATAATAATGTGTGCTCTACCAACTTGGATTTTTCTGGAAAGTTCCTTGATAGAAAGTAGACAGCTCGAATGCTTTAAATATAATTTTGCTATATTATCAAAAATTTTCTGATCAGGCTGTCCGAATGCCACGGCCATTAAGTCTGTTGCGGGGTCACTATATCCAACTCTCTCCCAATCGAAAAGAACAAGCTCTCCACTCTTATCTAATCCCCAGTTTTTTCCATTAGGATCGCCAGAAACAAAATGATTTTTTTCGAAATTTTGCAAATACTCGTCTCGAATGTTTTCTAGAAGTTTTAATATCCAAGATCTGTCTTTGTCAGGCCATAATTGAATTGCAATATCATTCCTAGACTCACTCCAGTTATGTTTGCCTGAATTTGCTGAGAGAAATGATTCATCTATTTTTATCGTATGTAGTCTCGCTAATTTTTTAATTACTTCCTCATCATCTCTCCATCTTGCAGGCTGAAGCATTTGAGGTATGTATTCTATCGCAATCCAACTAAGTTTATCAGCATTTCCAGAGCCTATGAGTTTAGGAGTTTTAATGCCTGCAGCATTTACAGTTTGAGATAAATTTTCATAAAAAAGTCTCTCAGTCTTATCAGGAGAATGCTTTATGACAATTGGCTTCTCTCCAATGTTAACCTTGAATGCCCTACCAGCTCCCATTCCAGAGAGAAGCTCTTCTCCATAGATTTTTCCAAGATAGCTCTCGGCTTTCTCCTTGACGCTATCATTGATTAAATCAATACTTGGTTTTGTTAGAATTGTTTGCAAATAAAAAGCCCTATCACACTATGTAAGATCTAAACATTGCCATAATTATGCGAGTATGGAAAATGTCCTCTACCCGTTTAGGGGTAGAAAATCCAAGTCTACACATTTTTTATCAAAAAAGACAAATCACGGTATGAAAGTAGCCGCTTTTTCAGAAAAAATCTAATTTTTTTATTTTTTTGGAATTATTTCAAAAGTTGTAGTTCTGTCGAGATTTTAAAAACTTATTTCTTATAATCGCCAAGCTATGCTAAAACTTATTTAGGTGAACTTTAGTTCTAGAGATTATTTGAAAGTAGTATCTTCATATAGACTTTAACTCAACAAAATACTGCATTCGCAACAGATCATGTTTTTTGTAGACTCGGTACCCTGCTTGAGTAGCTTCTTCAAGAAACTTTTCTTTGGAAAATCTACACTCTTTTGCTGGTATCCTTTTTCCAGTTCCTTCATATTTTTTTACATCAATAACGTTATCCAGATTTACTATTCGACCATTTTTCTTTAAGTACTTTTTAAGGTTTTTTAAATAGCTTACGCGATTCTCTATGTGATGATAGACCATCCCCATAAATATAATGTCACATTTTGTAGAGTTGAATAATGGATCAGTGTAAGTAGACTTTACGACTTCAATATTACGAAAGTTCTTTGTTTTAATCTTTTCTTTTAATTTTTCAAGAACTTTTAGGTCAACATCTGAGGCAATTACCTTTTTAGCATGGGCCAGAGCTTTGATGCTAAAGTAACCATCCCCTGATCCAATTTCGCAAAAAACATCTTCTTTAGAATTAAATTCTAAAGATTTAAAAAGCAATTCAGGTTTTTGCCACTTATCTCTACTCTCTGCTTTGCATATAGATGTAGCTACCAATAGATTCAAAAGTAAAAGCACTATCTTTTTTCTTACCATATATAAAGATCCAAATTGAGTCCGATATTATTCCTTAAAGGGGTAGTACAATTCTTTCATATTTCCCCGGAACCATATTGAAATCGAAATTCAAGAGATTAATTATTTAAAAGCGAGGCAATTTCAATTCTGTATTGCAAATGACAGCCTACACAGTTTTTCAACATGATGGAGTGCTTGTTGAGTATACCAAACATATCTTTTTTCGATGCAAGCTCGGCCATCTCTTTAGCAGCATTATGCACTTTTAGATCAAAGCCCTTAAAGCTTGGAGCCCTTTTTCCCAATTTTTTCAAGATTTTTGGAAGCTCTCCTAGAGGCTTTGGATGAATGGCTATCTCCATAGCAGACTTTTTAATCAATTTAAAATCTTCGAAGAAAATTCCGTGATCAAGTTTCTTGAGTGATTTTTCAAGGCCTCGCATAACTTCTCTTAGTGTTGGCGGCTCAGTTTCAGATCCTAGTAAAGGATTAGTAAATACAATAGACATCAATAAAATTATTACACTCGGCAAGTTGGACTCCTGGTCACAAATTTAAAATGATATTAGGACTTCGCAATTAAATCTTTAATTTTATGGTTTTTGAGCTCGTTGATAAAAGACGCTGTTGCCTTTTTGAGCATTCCTTTTAATTTGCAATGGGGATTGAGGGTACAAGTATTACTTTCATTATCAAAACACTCAGCAACTTCAAAAACCTCTAATTGGGAAATGAGCTCCCCAATGGTTCTATTTTCTGCATCTTTATTAAACTCGATCCCCCCTTTGGGACCTTGAGTCGAAATAATATAATCAAGCTCAGAGAGCTTGTTCACGGCAACGCTTAGGTGGTTTTTTGAAATACCGTAGCTATCGGCGATGTCTTGAATTTTTGCTCTGCCAATATTGCTCTGCAAATAAATAAGAACTCTAATGCAATAGTCTGTTTTTGTTTTTAGTCGCATAGCTATTTTTACATTGATATTTATGCTTTACAAAGATATATTTAATATATATCAATGAATATAAAAAATATCAACTATGGGGTAATAATGCGTAAGTATTGGTGGCTACTTGTCTGTGTTTTAACGGGGACATTCACAATTTTGGGTTTTTTTGGAAAAGAGGTCTATAAGCAGGCCCCTCCAATTTATGAAACTATTAGCTCACAATCTGGCACAACACTTTATACCAAAGAAGATATTCTGGATGGGCAGGTAGTCTGGCAGTCAATTGGTGGACAACAAATTGGATCTATTTGGGGGCATGGTGCCTACCAAGCACCAGATTGGACAGCGGATTGGTTACACCGAGAACTTGTCAATTATGGTGAATTTTATGGCCTTGCCAATTTCCAAAAAAGTTATGGTGATCTCGATCAATTTCAAAAATTACAGATAAAAAGTGCCATAGAGGAAGATTATCGAAACTCGGCCGTTGTGGATAACAAGGTTGTCATTTCTGATATTCGAACTAAGGCCTTTAACAAAACCAAGAAGTATTATCTCAGTTTATTTAGTAACACTAGTGAGCTTCGTGAAACAAGAAAGGCCTATGCTATTCACGAAGAAGTTCTTCCATCCGTAGAAAAGCGCGAAAAAATGATGGCATTCTTTCATTGGTCTACTTGGGCGGCTTCTGCAAATCGCCCAGGGCAAAAATATACTTATACCAATAACTGGCCCCATGAACCACTGGTAGGAAATACACCCACAAGTGAGAATATTTACTGGTCTATTATTTCAGTAATTTTACTTCTGGCCAGTATAGGCATTCTTGTTTGGTTTTATGCTTTTAATGGCAAAGATGAAGATACGGGCACAACGCCTCCAAAATCTGATCCACTAAAAAACTTTAAATTAACACCGTCGATGAAAACACTTTGGAAGTACTGGGCGACAGTCATTTTGCTCTTTATTTTACAAATTGGTCTTGGGGGAATACTCGCCCATTACGCAGTTGAAGGACAAGATTTTTATGGTTTTCCACTGTCAAGATTTCTTCCCTATACTCTGGCCAGAACATGGCATATTCAAATTGCCCTTTTTTGGATAGCAACTTCCTTTTTAGCTGCGGGCCTTTTTCTTGCTCCCGTCATAAATGGGGGGAAAGATCCAAAGTACCAGGTATTTGGAGTGAACTTTCTATTTGGAGCACTATTAGTTGTTGTTTTCGGATCCCTTACTGGAGAATTTTTAGCGATTCATCAGCTTTTAGATATTGATTTAAGCTTTTGGTTTGGCCATCAAGGCTATGAGTACGTCGATCTAGGTCGTGTCTGGCAAATTCTCCTGTTAGTAGGTCTCGGCGTTTGGCTGCTACTTATGCTCAGATGTATTGCGCCGGCCTTAAAAATAGCCAAGGATACAAAACAACTTCTTCTACTTTTTACAGCCTCAACCATCGCAATAGGTTTATTTTACGGCGGTGGACTTTTCTATGGTGCGAGAACTCATATTAGTATAATGGAGTTTTGGAGATGGTGGGTTGTTCACCTATGGGTTGAGGGATTCTTTGAAGTATTTGCCACTGTTTCACTTGCTTTTATTTTTGTGACTCTAGGTTTGATAAAACCAAAATCGGCAACAAAGGCCTCACTACTTTCAACTTCTATATTTCTCTTAGGGGGAATCCCGGGGACTTTTCATCACCTTTACTTTAGTGGTACCCCAACCTCAATAAGTGCCATCGGCGCTTGTTTTTCTGCTCTAGAAGTTGTCCCTTTAGTGCTCATTGGGTTTGAGGCATTCCATACTTACCGAATTCAAAAACTCACAAGTTGGGCAGGTAACTACAAATGGCCAATTACATTTTTTGTGGGAGTTGCATTTTGGAATCTTGTGGGAGCGGGATTATTTGGTTTTTTAATCAATCCACCAATTGCACTTTATTTCTTACAAGGCCTTAATACCACTGCTGTTCACGCACACGGTGCTACTTTTGGCGTCTATGGCTCTTTATCTCTAGGGTTGGTTTTATTCATTGTGCAAACTGCTTTTAACGAGCGTCAGTGGAATGAGAAATTTATGGGTTTTGCTTTTTGGGGACTCAACCTAGGTCTTGGGTTAATGATTATATTAAGTCTACTTCCAATTGGACTCATTCAATTTTCTGCTTCCCTTGAAACAGGTCTTTGGTATGCAAGAGGGAGTGAGGTTATGCAGTCCCCTTTGATACAAAACTTAAGGTGGCTTAGAATCATTGGAGATGTAGTTTTTGCATCAGGGGCCATGTGCTTTGCAATTGCAGTCTTAGATAAAACTAGTTTAGTTAAAATTAAAACTCCAAATAAAATAGCCAAAGATGATTTGATTTTAGGAAGTTAGAAATAATAAAACTCACTACAAAGAGAAAAACTATGAACGAAGATGAAACTAAAGAAACTAAAGAAACTAAAGAAACTAAAGAAACTAAAGAAAAAGAAGCACAGACTACTGAAAATGATGTAAAAGATAGTAAGGAAAACTCAGAGGAATCCAATGATGGATGCTGTGGTAGCTGCAGCTAGTACTTCATGATGTTTTGAAAAAGAGAATATATGAAAAAAACTCTTCCAATTCTATCGATTAGTTTTAGACCATTTTTTATACTTGCTGCTTTAATAGCAGTGGTAAATCCAGTCGCCTGGATTCTCAATTATCAAGGGCACCTCTCACTCCCTTTGACCAATGTCTCCCCCATGTTTTGGCATGGGCATGAAATGATTTTTGGATTTTCAGGCGCACTTATAGCAGGCTTCATCTTAACTGCAAGTGCAAACTGGACAAGCTCTTCCCCATATAGCGGGGGCCCACTTTTATTTTTAATATCGCTTTGGCTACTGGAGAGGATTTCCTATTTTCTTCCTCTAAATGAAAGTATGTTATTTTTTACGATGAATCTTTTCTTTCCCACTTTGACTATTATGCTACTAATTAAACTTTTGAATTTCCCAAAGCAAAAGTATGTATTTATCCCCATTTTGATGATTCTAACCATAGCTAAATTCTCACATAGTTGGGGAAATCTATTTTCTCATGACCTAATTGAAGTTTCAGGAAGACATACTGCAACCAGTATCATTCGTTTGATTGTTTTATTAATTGCAGGACGAGTAACACCATTTTTTACTCGCAAAAAAATAGAAGGGGTAGAAATCACACTACCAGCCTGGATAAACCCAGTTAGCTTAATACCCATTGCCCTTCTTGTGGTACCCTGGCCAGAATCTACACCAAGGACTTTTTTGGCCCTCGTATACCTTGTAGCAATTCTTGGTAACATAACTAGACAGCTAATGTGGAAACCTCATAAAACGATCAAAGTTCCCATTCTCTTCATCTTGCATATTGGTATAGCACTGATTAATTTGAGTTTAATTCAAGAGTTTGTAGGACTATTTAATGAAAATATGTATTTTGCCAAAGCAAATTTGCATATGCTAATGACCGGGGGTCTAGGAACTGTTGCAATGGGTATTATGAGTCGGGTTTCTTTGGGACATACTGGCAGGGTGATTGAGGCTGATAAGACAGTAGTACTAGCTTATTTTTGTGTTATTTTCGGAGCCCTATTGAGGGTGGTAACACCACTATTTTTTCCCGATTCTTATATCGAAAGTTTATACTTCTCAAGCTCTATTTGGGCCCTAGGGTTTTTGATTTTTATCATTAGATTTTGGGGAGTACTCACTGGCCCACGACCAGACGGAAAATAAAATGTAGGGTAAAAAGAGCGCAGACCCTAGGGTCTGCGCTCAAGGAATTTTTTTACTTTAAGAGTTGGTAGATGTTGATCACGCCACCTGATTTTGCATAGTGATCCCACTGTCTATTTGGGACAGCGGTTTTGACTAGATCTTCCAGGACTGCATGAGCACTCATTCCAGTACTTAAGGCCAAGGCAATAGCACCAGCAACTAGTGGAGTCGCCATTGATGTTCCGCTTTTAAAGCCCCATCTATTTCCTGGTATCGTAGAGTAGATATCTCTACCAGGAGCAGCAACATGAGTGAACTTATCACCATAGTTTGTAAATGAAGAGGCCTTACCATCAGGATCAGATGAAGCCACGCCAAAAAGGTGGGTAAGTCCTGGGTAGCCTACAGGCCAAATTTTGTTGGATAGTTTATTAATATCCTTTCTCTCATTTCCTGTGGCAGCTACAAAGATGACATCTTTTGACTGAGCGTACTCGATAGCGGCCTTAAAAATGGCAAGATTTTTTGGAGAGGGATCGTATTGAGTCCACTGAGAATAAATTCTCCATGAGTTGCTTAATACCTTTGCGCCATTATCAACTGCATACTTAATGGCGAGGGCCGCGTCAGCGAGCAAAGTCTTGTTGGCAAGAAGCCTAATAGGCATAATCTTAGCAGCAGGAGCAATTCCCATAGAAAGCCCACCTTTCATAGCATCTGCACCGATAATCCCAGCACAATGTGTACCGTGTCCTTGGACGTCAGAGGGGTCATTATCATTGTCCATGAAGTCCCAGCCTACAACATCGTCAATATAACCATTTTTATCATCATCAATACCATTGCCTGGAACCTCATTCTTATTACTCCAGATATGGTTTTTTAATGAGTTATGTTTGTAGTCAACACCTGTGTCTAAAACTGCGACTATAATATCTTTCCCCGTGGCCACAGTATGGAGTTTTTTATAATTTTGGTTATTAACATGCCAACCCTCTGGAGCTCTTACTTTTTTTCCACTGGTTGCATCAACAGATTTTACCAATCCAATATTGTAGTTGGGTTGAGCACTACTGGCATCAGTTATCCTTTGTAGATACTCACCAACTTCGGCAGAAGCAAATTGAGCCTCGGGAAGATTATTTCCAGAAATGGTATAGAAAACATTGTCGCCTAACACAATTTTTTCTGTTGCCTTGCCGTGGATGCTTTCCACTTCTTTTAAAAGTTCTGGGTTTGGGTTTTCAAGAATCCAGCTGTCAGCAAATGCTGAAGAGGCTCCAAGGGTCAGTAATACCCCTACCAAATTAGATATCAAATTCATCATTCCTCCTTGATTTTAGTGATAATCCGTTATCAAAATACTCGGAAATTTCTTTTCAAAAATCGTAGCAGTGAGCCTGTGCAATTGCACTTAGAATTGAGAGATGTAATATTTAATTAGATGATGAGGCATCACATTATTACTGGATTATTTTACTCGGAAATCTTAGGTCTTATTAATTCTCTTTCATGATGACTGCTGTATTGTGCAAGCTAAATGTAGTGCCACCTTCTCCCATTTGCCCGTATGCGTTTTTCCCCCAGCATTTAACCTTACTGGCAGTCGTGGTTACACAAAATGTATACCCGTAGGCATCAATCTGAGCAGCATCAGTCAAGGTGGTGAGATCATCGTTAAGAACATATGAATCCGCTTCCATTTGGCCAAATATCGAATTGTCTCCATTGGCCCCATAGTTACCTGCGCCCCAACACTTGACTCTTTGATCTCCGGCCCCTAAATCTACAATGGCACATCCACCATTCTCACCTACTGCGATATCTATGATACCCGTTAAGTCTGCGGCTGCTCCATTTTGAACTTTAACATCTACAAATTGTGCAGAGCCTGCGCCGTTGCCATCTCCAACAGCGCCATTAGCTCTAGTTCCTGTACAGGCTGCAGTACCATCACTGAACATAAAGCAGCTGACAGCATTATGTTGAGAGACTTTTGTAATATTTGTATCAGCTATTAATCCGCTATCAAGAACTGAGGTTGCAGCGTAGTAGGTATCGGTTGATGTATTATCACCATTGGCCTCAAGGCTTCCCTCTCCGTAGCACTTTGCAGTTGTATCGGCCATGACTACACAGGTGTTGTTTGCACCTACTGAAACACCAATCCCTACCCCAGTAAGATCAACTGCTGCAGAAGTTTCAACCGCGTCCCCATATCTTTGAAATGTTGGTCCGCCTGCACCTTGGCCAATAACTTGTTTATCATTTCCCCAACACCTGAGCTTTCCATCATTTATCGTTGCACAACCTGCCTGTGCTCCGTAAGCTAGGGAAGTCGCTCCCGTAATAACGGTTGTGTAACCTGAGTCTTCGTAAGCTTGCTTGGCATAGCCAGAATTTCCTTGAGTTGGTAAATAATTTGAATGACCCCAACACCAAATTGTTCCATCATTTCTTCGAACACAACTTCCTCTAGTACCAGAATCTACTTCAGCAACATTATCGAGATCTCCACCTCCATCAATTTGCACCACCTGGGCCCTTGTCCAAGCTGCATGGCCACCGCCACCCGTTTCATAGTAATCCCCAGTTCCAGTACACTTAACCTTTCCTGTAGTTAACGTTACGCAAATGGCCTTATCGCCTACTGAAACACTTGCTGCATTTGTAATCTCATTATAACCAGGCGAATAAGTATGTAAGACATCATATTTGGCCCGATCATATTCCCCAGCCGGAATTATATTTCCATGAATTCCCTGGCCACTATAGCCAAAGCATTCAATGTGACCTGAGGCCTTATATCGAATACAACTAAAATAAGCTCCACTGACAATTTGCTCAGCACCTTTTTGTTTTGTAGTGCCATCGGCATCTGCTACATAGGCATTGGCAATTCCGCCACTTCCACAAAGTCCAGTTCCGCAACCCTTATTTTCGTAATTTGTTCTATCCACTCCCCATACTGCAATTTCCCCGCTAGATCCAGTGATGCCATGAGAGCTATAATTACTAATTGAAATAGATTTTAGATTTTGTAAGTGTGCCACTTCATCTGTTGTCACAGGTTGGGCCATAGGCTCATCTGGTAAATAAGTACCAATATCGTGACCAATCTTCCCGTGAAAATTATCCCCCCAACATCTTCCTGTTCCATCAGTTAATATGGCACAAGCAGTAGATGCATCTTGTTCAGCAAAAACTTTTTGTACATCTGGAAGAGTAAGTGTTGTGGCAGTTTCTTTTACAACTGCATCAGCATAGGATGTATCAACCAGACCACCATCATTTCCAAGTTGTCCTTGTCCATTTTCTCCCCAGCAAAGAGCAGTATTATCTGTTTTTGCAACACAGGTAAAGTCGGCTCCAGCTGCAACATTGACCACATCAACTAGATCCACTGCTGCCGAGCTTTCAACTAGCTCTGCATAGAGATTGTTAGCT
>JABIHA010000050.1 GCA_018649885.1 Bacteriovoracaceae bacterium | reverse complement strand
GGGGGGGGGGGGCTAGATTACATAAAATCATTGATGTGTTGTTTTCTAAGGGACTGGGCGCACTAGCTATTGACTTGTCCCCAGGGGACAGGTGAATAATAGGTTTATGAATGAAAAAATGCTTACTATTTCTCAATTTTCTAAGCTCTCTGGGCCCTCAACGGAGGCCTTGCTGATATATGAGCAATTGGGGACTGGTCATTGGACAACAAATGAATAATGAGACAATCGAAGAAAAAGTGGCAAGGCTGGGTAAAGAAGATACTTCACTTTGTTCTTATAATCCAAAGTACCCAGAAATATTTGAACTTGAAAAAGAGTATCTTTTTAATGTTCTTCCCAGCTCAATTGTTAAAAGAATTGAGCACTTTGGGTCAACTGCAATCCCCGATATTCCTGCAAAGCCAATTGTTGATTTATTAGTTGAAGTGAGCTGTCTTGAAGAGACTAAAGAGCGTGTTGCCCCCGTACTAGAGTCTTTAGGCTATGACTATCTTTGGCGCCCTACAATTGGAATGGAGCCTCCATGGTATGCTTGGTTTATAAAAAGAGATGCCTTAGGAAAAAGAACTCACCATATCCATATGATTGAGGCTGACATTTCAAATGTGGGAGCGGCTTTTATTTCGGGACTTTTTGATTGAATTTCCTGAACAGGCCAAAAGGTATGGTGATTTAAAAGTAGAGCTTTCGGGGCAGTTTCCTAATGACCGAAAGGCCTATACCTTTGGAAAAAGTGAGTTAGTATTAGAGCTAACTAAGAAAGCGCAGGCCTTTTATCGTGAGTAGTGCATTTTTTAAACTGCTGCGAAAACAATTACGCTGATTTGACATTGTTACTTTGTGAATGCGATGTCTCAAGCGAGGCCAGCTTTTCAGGGTCAATAAAAATCTTTATAAAGTTTTTTAGTATAGGTTGATTAAACTTATCGCGTAGATCCGGGTCTGAAATTATCTTTTTAAGGCCATCAAATGGTCCGAGGTTGCGGTCAACTATAAAGAAAGCAAAGAAATTGGCCATATAAACAATCTTTGAAAGCATTTGAAGCCTAATGTCTTTTAGGCCTCTTGGAAAACCCGAACCATCACTTGCCTCATGATGTTGCATAATTATTTGAGGAATTGTGTTGCTAATAATATTTGTCTTTTCAACCAGTTGTGAGCCAAGAGCGGGATGAGTTTCATAGACTTTATGTTCTTCAGGCGTCATTTCAGCAGCTTTTTTTCCCGATATTTCATCTGGGATTTCTGTCATTCCAATATCGAGTAACATCGCGGCCATGGCCATGGTTTCTATTGAAGAAGCTGATTTAAGCTCACAGTTGAAGGCAATCATGCTAGAGAAAAAGGCAGTCAAGTAGGAGATAGAATAAGCGTTGGGATCCATGTTTTGGAGTTTATTAAAAGACTTATAAAGGGACTTGTCCGCAGAGATCAATTTGTGGATGGAACCACAGATTTTCTTTCCCTTTTGTATACTCTTGGGGTTTATTCCTTCGTCGAATAAAGACTCTGTGAATTTCTCAATTGAGTTCTTTGAAAGTGATATTTTCAAGGAAGGATGTACTTGTTTGTCAGCAAACTTATCAAGCATATAATTTGAAAATTCAATATATTTTTCTCGATCGGATTTAAGGATGTAAAGGGAGTCAGTTTTTTTGGCATATTTAGCAATACGATCACTTGTGAAAGAGTCTCCAGTGTGAAGGATCTTAACGTACTTTCCACTTGAGAGCATAACAAAAACATCAAACTGTACAACTTTTCCTGAAATAAAATCTTTAATGGCAATTTTAGAAAAATCCACATCATCTTTACTTATATCCTCCTCATCAGAAACAATATCAGAAGTGGCCTTGGCATTAGAAAATAATGCAGACTCTAAGTCCAGGAGGCCATATATCACCTCAGGAGGATCAGACAGCGAAGCACTGTTAATGTAGCGAATATTTTTGTAAGTTTCCACTCCTAGTGAACATATATCTTTATTGTCAACATCTTTACTTAGAACAACTGTAGGTAATTCAGGACAATTGGATTGAATGTAGTTCAAGATCATTGGCAGAGGATGCTTTGCAATATTTTCGTGAACTGTCAGGGCGCTAAAATTTCCTTTACTGATTTCAAGTTGCACTTCTTTTCCCGAATAGGCATATTGCGAGCCAACAGATTTTTCTTTAAGAAATGTTGCTAGATTTACAATGTCGCTTGGGGCTGCTATCAATACTTTTTTGGCCATTTTACTTCCCAGATTCATTTAAATTTTAGCCTAAATAAGGATGCAGCGAAATGGGTGTCAGGGCCTAAGAATTATTGTCCTGTGGAGGCCAATAACTCAGGTAATTTTTTTCTAGAAATAAAGGTTTCAGCGCACTTGAAAGGGGGATTAGACTGGTGCACTTTTTAGGGGTGCGCTGAAACCAAAATGAATTACTAATTGCTGAGGTTATTAAAAATCATATTGAGTGTTTCCAACATGCTCTGTGCAACGTCTTGGGGGATCGTTGTTCCTAAACCTTGCAAAATAGTAACTCTTAAATCTGTAAATAAAGGTATTGCTTGATTAATCGCCTCTTGTTCAGAAATAGTTTGCGTTTCAACTTGAGAGGGAATAGAGAATATCTGGTCAAGTGTCGCCGAAAGCTGATCTCTTGAAACAAGGTAGCTTCTGC
Organism: Bacteriovoracaceae bacterium; assembly: GCA_018649885.1. Classification (GTDB taxonomy): domain Bacteria; phylum Bdellovibrionota; class Bacteriovoracia; order Bacteriovoracales; family Bacteriovoracaceae; genus JABIHA01. Next base: position 11,977 of record JABIHA010000050.1, on the reverse strand, counting down.
TTTTAAGAAGAGGTTGGTTTAACTCGCTATTGGGAAGGCCAACAACCTTAGTTCTAATTCTTGCGAATGCTCCTGCAGGAATTGCCGAATTAGCTTGATTGCTATTCACCCTAAAGCTGCCAGCATCAATTGGTGCAGTTAGCACTAATTCGCAACTTGATGGATACCCTTGGGCCAATAGGCCTGGCGAAACTACAATGGAGGCAACGAGTGACAGCCCCAAAGTAAAAGTGTTAATGAGTTTATCACTTCCTTTAAAATGAATATTTTTTCTAACCCTTTTAACACTTTCTCTCATGGCCCAATCCTTTCGTTTAATATTTTTATGGCAACAAAACTGCGTTTGAACTTGTAAATTAAGTATAGTTTTTAAGCTGATAGTTTTCACCGGAGGGTTTTGAAGTGAATTATCGCATGTGTGTTTAAACTTTATTCACTTTTTTTAGATGCTGAGATCAATGAATTTTATTGTACTATTTGTAAAAATAGGGAGTTGTAGGAGCTATAGATATAGACTCTCTTGAGGGGAGTTTGATGCCAATTGAGTCCCATCAAGGTCAGTGATTAGGACAGAGTTAAAGCGCCGGTGTTTAAATTAAGGATTTGAGTAAAGTAGATTTAATTGGTATTTAACTTCACTTATTAGATGCATCGCCATTGTGGAATCAATTTCGATCTTTTCCACATCTATAAGAAATTTAAAATACTTCTTTTCTTCTTCTGAGAATCTGAAAAATCCACAAAGCTGTGCTGTAATGACTTTACTAGGCCTTCTCCTACCAGATAGCATATGACTTATCATGTACTTTGAAGCTGTTAGGTTTAATGATCTTGACCAGTTCTCATAGCTCCAATTTGGATTAGACTGTTTTTTGGATTGGTAGTGATCTTTTAGAAAACTCTGCCAGTTATGGTAATCAAACACATTTAATCTTTCCATCTTCGCCCCCAGGTTACTGTGAACCTATATTGTAGTAAGTTGTCTAGAAGTTTTCATGGGAAAGATTTGAAGTGGATTTTTTTGACCACTGTATAATAATTTTACAAATCGAGAGGATTGGGGAGAATTCTTAGCTAGGTTTCAACTGTAGGTTCATCTACAGAGTCACTTATATCTTCTACTTCATAGCTTTTTATTTGATAGCGTGGGTTATCAATGATTCCAGGCACAGTGGGTAATTCATCACAAAAAGTATTAATATCAAAGATAAAGCGTTTCATATTATCAACTACGCCACTTCCTTTAAGATCAATTTCAATAACTACTTTTTGAAGATCTTCTACTTTGATACATTTAATTTTAAGTTCTTGGTTACCATCTTCACCAACATCTTCTATATCGACCCTTGAGCTTTTTGTAGTAGGACTATCAGTGGTGGGGGGGGGGATCCCCACAATGTTTCACTTTACCTTCTTCATCTGGAGGACAGTCCTCGACTCCTGAGCCGCCGCCGCCGCCAGTATCACCGTCTCCTTTTCTTACTGCGCCTGGTCCGCCACCGGTGTCAGTACTGGCATCTTCTGGTATAACGCCATTTCCTCCACCACCGCCGGTATCGCCATCGCCAGGAGTAGTGGTGGTATCTGTACTGGCATCTTCTGGGACAACCACGTTTCCGCCGCCACCGCCGGTATCGCCATCGCCAGGAATAGTGGTGGTATTTGTGCTGGCATCTTCTGGGACAACCACGTTTTCGCCGCCACCGCCGGTATCGCCATCGCCAGGATTAGTGGTGGTATCTGTACTTGCATCTTCGGGGAGCACACCTCCGCCGCCGCCGCCAGTATCTCCATCACCCTTTTTAAGGCCTCCATCTGCGCTGGAATCATCAGGTGAGCTGACTTCTGAAGCAGGTAATGGCGTAGGGACAACATCATCACAAAAACTGATCGTGGCGAGAAAAATGGAAAAGAAAAGGGATAACATCCTCATGGGACTATACTATATTGGATATCCAAAATTGACTCTAGGCATTTTATTCAAAATCATATCTGACGTTTTTACTTTTGCCTGTTCTGGTAATTATATTTTGCTCTTCCCATGATTTAATTAATCTTGAGGCTTTTGATTCACTTACTCCATACAATAGTTCCAATTCTTGCCTACTAAATGGTTCTTCTGAGTGGCCTTTCAGGAAATCGTGATCACAAACTTTGTTGTAATTCATTGGTATTATGATGACTTCTCCAGGAGAGTGTTTATATTTGTAAAAATTGTTTTGCCTTTCAATTGCGATGCCTAATTTTTTAAATCTCCGCATAACTTTATTTAATAGGTCTTCTCCCTTTTCAATATCGGCCAAATCGTCTCTATAGATAAAATCAATTAAAGAGTAGCTTGAAATCCCAAGGGATCCCGAACCAATTATAATCGCCAAGATAGAAGAGTCTTTAATGGACAGAAGGGATTTTTCTCCATCTATTGAAAGAAATGAGCTCGATAAATCAAGAAAATCACCCTCTGATTTTTCACTGAAAATTTGTTTAATTTTTGATTGATAAACCAATGGCGAAATAGAAGAGTCGCAGAGCAACCAGCTATCATTTTCACTTTGAATAAATTGACTTTGAAGAGATCGGGGCATGAGATTTTTTTCAACCGAAGAGGTGTTTTTACCCAAGGTGAATGGAAAAAAGGTATAGGAGTGGTGTGATCTAAGAGAGATATGATCTTCGAATAAGAGTGCCTCATGATTACTTCTGAACATCCAGTAGAATAATTTAATCACAGTCTTTGATAAATTACCGTCTCTTCCAAGTTGCGATAAGGCCTTGTCTAAATAATCACAGGCGCTTTGCTTATTTTCCATTAAGCAGTAAAGAGACCCTGTATCTATGAGTGCATAGGCATTGTCCTTAGTGCCAACTTGTTTGTTGGTTTGATGGAAAGTATTAAAAAGGTTTTGTGCTTTTTCATAGTGTCCGAGTTCCATATGAAAAAGGGCCCTGTAATGAAGTGCCATGGAGTTGATAAATTGGTTCTGGTCCTCTAGAGATTTACCAAAGTTTATCTCGATTAATTCCAGTGATTTGTCAGGACTCCCTTTGTAATACCAGCAAAGGGCTTCCATTTGCCTGCATAAATATACCAGTTGTTGGTCTTTTGATATTTCTTGGCACAATTTGTAATGGTGGATCGCTTTGTCGAAATCTCTAGAATAATAATGCCAAAATGCGAGTGTCTTAAAGTAAAGTGGGAATGATTTTTCGAGATTTAGATTTGCACTTTGTGCTTGGTTTAATACATTGTCTAAAATTCTTTTTGATAGGTACCTCGCCCCCGTACTTAGAAGTTCATATGCAAGCCTTGTTTGTATTTTTAGATCGTGAATTTCTAGCTGAAAATGATCTGAATTCAGTAGCAGCTCTTTTCCAAGATATTTAATGGCAAAATTAACTTCACCCATTATAGAGTAGGCCATACTCAAGATAATTTTTTCTTTATGGGACAGCCCTTTTTTTGGGATTTGAGATACAAGGTTTTTTATTTGCTCTACATTTCCACAGTTGAAACTATCTTCAAGTTCAGTGAAAAGTTGATGCTTTGATTTTTTCATCTCTCTATAATATATCCATTTGCACCATTTCGAAATGCTTTAAAGCTTTTCAGGTGTCAGGGAGTTCATTTTGCGATCAGGTGATCAATATTTAATCGGCAGAAATACCTGCCCATGGTGCTACCTATGAGTTAGATGCTGAAATGGATCATGGGACTCTTACTTTTACGCTAGAGAAAACGGCCATCGACTCATTTGATCTCTATCAAAAATATCTTGGGGAAAAACACTTCTTGGCACAAATTGGGAGTGCATTTGATAGTTTGAATCCTCCAGGTATTATTTGGTCCGAAATCCCTTACGAAAAAGTAGAAAATCTTCGTTATTCTAATGAGCAGATTTCTAATATGGCCCCTTGCACGGAAGATACAGATTCTATTGTAGGTGTAACGGCCTCAATTCAAATGAGTTTTTCAATAGGTGGAAGAGTTCACTTTTCAATAATTGCCGATAATCATCCTCAGCTTGGAACTTGCATCCTTATGGATAATACCGGATCGTTTTCATTTATCTCACCAACTAAAGAATTAACCATAAGCTTCACCCATTCAGATGGTGACGTGGATGAATCTAGCATTTTTGTATTTGAAGGGGAGGGTGGAGCGTTCTACAATTTGCTTTTTCTAAACTAGAAGCCTCTTGTCCCAGCTAAAATTTTGCCCTTGTCCCTCGTCCTAAGACCAATTTTGTGAGAAAAATAGGTGTCAAAAGGAAAGGGATATGGAGCAGTGTATAAAGATCAGTTTTTCAGGTGGCCCCTATAGTGGGGTGGGGATTGCTGCTGATATTGAAACAGAGGTGGAGAAGGGACGCTTGCCTGAGGACTCTAAATTGCCTCCAGTGAGAGTTTTGGGCCACCAGTTGGGTGTTTCTAAGAGCACTGTCACCAAGGCCTATGATGAGCTTGTTTCGAGGGGGCTGGTTAGAAATATTGATAGAAAAGGTTACTATATTGAAAGCTCTTTCACCGCAAAAACTAAACAGTTTGGTGAAGTATGCCTTCCAAAATTAATAGCATCAAATTTTGCAACAAGGCCTTCAGTTCCTGTGAATTTAATTAATATCAGTGGTATTTTTATCGACCCTGACTTACTTCCTAAGAAAAAGCTTACCCAGTGTTTAAAGTCTGTATTAAATTCTCCAGGTCTTCCGGCCTTTTATGACCACTAAGGGTATCCTCCTCTTAGAGAGGAAATTTCAAAACGTTTAAACAAAAGAGGGGTCGATTGTTGTCCAGATGATGTTCTGATTACAACTGGCTCACAACAGGCACTGGATGTTGTTTGTCGTGCTAGTGTTGAAAAATCTATTGCCACCGAAAATCCTGCCTATGCCATTGGAAAAACTTTATTTGAAATGAATCATATGAAGGTAAGCTCTCTTCCCATTGACCCCTTTAAAGGTGTGGATTTCAAAGAGTGGGAGAAGGTACTAGATCAAAATCGCCCAAACATAGTTTATCTCACCAGTAGTTTTCAAAACCCTACAGGTTACTCATATTCAACGACTGATTTGCAAAAAATTATTGAGCTTTCAAACCAATACGGGTTTGGCATTATTGAAGATGATTGGGGTTCAGATATGCTCTCATTTTCTGGGTTTAGGCCTCCCTTGAGATCCCTTGGAGGAGAAAATGTACTGTATATGAATTCTTTCACCAAAAAGTTAATCCCATCACTGCGTATTGGCTATCTTTTGGGAAATAAGAGCTCGATGAAATCTCTCATTCGTGCCAAGTGGTCTTCAACACTCGGAAATCCCACGCTGATTGAAGTGGGCCTCTTTGAATTTTTAAATAGAGGACACTATGATGGGCACCTTAAAAAGTTACACCTAGAAACTGATGCCAGATACACCTCATGTATCATGAGTTTAGCTGAGTTTATGCCTAGTGGTGTAAAATGGACCACTCCAGGGGGTGGCCCCAGTCTTTGGTTAGAGTTACCTCGCTCGGTTGATTTAGATATATTGTGTGAAAGAATGAAAGAAAGGGGAATTCATATCAATCTTTGTAATGAGTCTTTTTTCGGAAAAAGACACTTACATGGATTCGTCATCGGTTTTTCTTTTCTTCCGGCAGATATCATGACAAATTGTCTTAAAATTTTGGGCAACTGTATTCAGGAGCAATTGTGAATCCATATGAGCGTTTTCAACAACTTTACGACCACGCCAGTGTAGGAATAGACCGAGAAGTAGCAAGCACAATGTGTCTATCTACTGTTGATGGGGAAGGTAAACCTCACAGTCGTATGGTTTTATTTAAGGGATTGTTCGAAGGTAAGTTTAGTTTTTTTACAAATTATCAAAGTCATAAAGGTGAAGAAATTGAGGCAAATCCAAATGTGGCACTTCTATTTCATTGGACCAATACCAAGTGCCAGGTGAGAATTGAAGGCCGGGCAGTCAAGGCCCCTCGCGATTTTGTTGAAAATTACTGGAATACAAGGCCTCTAGAGAGCCAAATCAGTGGGGCCATCTCTGATCAAAGCAGGTCCATCGATTTATACCAAAATTTAGTGAAAAAATTTGAAGTCATGCGGGCAAGTGCGACAAAAATTATGTGTCCTGAGAATTGGGGAGGCTACCTAGTGGAGCCTGAGTATTTTGAATTTTGGGAAGCGAGTCCTTTTAGACTCCACAAACGTCGTGTTATGAAAAAGACAAACACTGGTTGGGACAGTCAGTTTTTGGCACCCTAGCTATCTTGCTCCCTTGAATCTTGATGACTCTTACAACTGTCGAATCTCTTCTTTGCTCTTGAGTAGCGGACGCGCTCAATTTTTTTAAAGACCTTTTTAAAACTTCTCTTGCACCTTGCTTCATCACTTGTCTCCCCACATGCTGAATCGATTTTTGAGACAAATGCCTGGTGAAATTTCTTAGATTTTATTTTTGGGTTTTTACATCTTATGAGTTTACTGCCCACTCGGTAATTATTTGCCTCGAGAAAAGTTACTCTGCAATCGTGGGCCTTTTTGAGTATATCTTTTATAGCAAAATATACTTGTTTGGGTTTAAGGGGATTTATTTCTAGCGCATCAAGATCTTGCCTTGCTCCAAGTCCACATTTTGGCCTCTCGGCAGATTGTGTAATTGAAAGAGTGAGTATATTAAGGATAAAAATTGATAGTACTAGCTTTCTCATTGCCCCTCCCAAAGTAGCTTTTGAGTTATTACTCAGTGTCTTAGATTTATGGATTTCATGAAAGAGGAAACTTTATCCGCCTTAAATTACAAAGACTTAGGCGCGATCGTTTATAGAAAGTACAATAAAATTTGTTTATAATAGATTTCTACTCGGGGACTTAGTGGTAGTGATGATGTGTGTGTAAGCGTGACAGTCGAAATGTTAGTCTCAGTTGATCGTTTCTAAACTACATTTTCATCCAAGTTTCGTAGCAATAGAAAGCAACTATGAGAATATTGCAGGCAAAAATAAGTTTCATATTCTGTCCCTAGAAAGTGTCTAATTTTTTATTGTTAAGATTTGAACATGTTTTAATGGAATTCTCAAGGAGTGACAGAAGATAACATTTTTGCTAGTGGAACATTGATAGTGCTTCTGACAAGGAGATTAGAACAAAAGTAAGAGGATGTTGGCCAAAGAAAATGTTCATATTGTGTTCCAGTTTTAATGCAATAAAATTTATTTCTGATATGGATCACTCTTTTGGCGAAACTTAAATTACTGTTCTATGTAGTTCGTGCCCTCACAATTTACAGCTTCTCCCTTTGAGGCCGATAGTCTTGCTTGCTGGGTGGCCTCATCTTGGGCCTGCTCTTTTAACTCTTCCATCTGCTCTTCCATTTGCTCTTCCATTAATTCATCCGCGAGCTCTGAGCTACCTTCAGAAGATCCACTAGAACTCTCCCCCCCAGAAGAATAAGATCCAGAGGCGAAAGCGTTAAAATAGAAAACCAGCGTTAGTAGTAGAATTAAATTTTTCATTAGTATTTCTCCTTAGTAAAAGTTGTAGTTCAGTGTCGCTTGTAAAATATGCTGATCAAATTCATCACTATTTCGATTAGAAAAAGTTTTGGAATACTGATGTGATAAATTCATCGCCAGTTTACTAAGTTTAAAAAGACAAAAGAGTTACTCACATAATTAGTGGGGATTCTATGATTGGTCCGGCCGGTGTGCTTAATCTATCGCTTCCACGCTACAAGTTAGGAGGAGCTGACCACCTTACATTTATCACCATGCTTGCTACTACAAATGACGCCATTGCTTTAGTTGAAGCAGTAAAGCTTCCCACACCTGCAAAAAGAAAACATGATTATGTCAGTGTTGAATACGATGCGGGCAGTGAGGTCAATTCAGAGGCCTGTGAATATATCCCAGGACCTCCGTGCGGGAATATGTTCAAAAGAGACCCTGAAAATTCAGTGGTAAGCTTATTTGGCGGTATTAAGGGTGTGGGTGATTTACAGGCAGACGAATTTGGATTATCTGGAGCAGCAGCTAAAGTAGTTATTGAATTAAAGTAGTGACATCTATTGTGAGGGTCTTACATAGACCTTCCTAGACTGCTTCGTATATTCCTGGATTTTCTCTTTGTAACCCCCATGCTATTGTCACAGCTATAAATTGAAAAAGGAGACCTGCATGCCTTCATTTGATCTAGTATCTTCACTTGATATGGGCGAAGTTAAAAACGTTGTAATCATGGCCCAAAAACAAATTAAGGGTCGCTATGACTTTAAAGACTCAAACTGCACCATCGAATTTAAAAATGACAAAGAGCTAGAGCTTAAGGCCGAAAGTGAGATGAAGCTTAAAGCGGCACTTGAAATATTCTACGGCTGTATGGTCAAAAGAAAGCTGGGTCTTAAGTCTTTAGAGGTCAAAGATCCAACTCCCACAGGCAATCAGATGCACAAACAAACCATTGTTTTGAATTCTGGTATTGATAAAGAGAAGGGAAAAGAGATTAATAAAATCATCAAAAAATCTGGTTTTAAAGTAAGCTCTGCCTATCTGGATGAGAAAATTCGAGTCACTGGGAAAAAAATTGATGATCTCCAATCGGTCTATCAACTACTCAGAAACCACGACGATGTAAACATCGAGCTCAGAATGGAAAATATGAAATAATTTGAAGGCAAGTAGCTAACCAACTACTTGAAAATATAGCTTACAAGGCAGGTTGTGCACAATTTAATAGTGTGCTATCTTTGTCCCATGAATGATCATCTTCTTAAACTAGATAACCAGTTGTGTTTTGCCCTTTATGCCTCATCGAGGGCCATTATTAGGGCCTATCGCGTGCATCTTAATAAGCTGAACCTTACTTATCCTCAGTATCTTGTGATGCTTGTGTTGTGGGAAAAAGACTCTCAAAGGGTCAGTGAAATAGGGGAGCTTCTCCATCTAGACTCGGGGACATTGACCCCACTTTTAAAACGACTTGAGATAATGGAGTACATTACCCGTAAAAGAACGGCTGCTGATGAAAGGGAAGTGTGCATTAATCTTACGAGTAAAGGGAATAATTTAAAAACCCATGCACTAGAAATACCTCATGAAATGATTTGTAAGTTGGGACTTTCAGAGCAAAAGATCGCTCAAATGAGAGAGGATCTCAAAGAAAATATTTTATCAAACTTATAAAAAAGGAAGAATTTATGTCTACAGTAAAATTAAAGGGAAACCCAGTAAAAGTTTACGGCGAGCTTCCTCCTGTTGGAGAAAGAGCGGGCGCATTTAGACTCGTTAAAAATGATCTAAGTGATCTCACTTTAGAAGATTTTAGCGGTAAAAAAGTTGTGCTAAACGTGTTTCCAAGTGTTGATACACCAACATGTGCCACTTCGGTTCGTAAGTTTAACGAAATGGCAGCAGGCCTGGGTGGTGCTCAAGTTGTTTGTGTCTCTAAAGATTTGCCTTTTGCTCAAACACGTTTTTGTGGCGCTGAAGGAATCAATAATGTTACCACTGCCTCAAGTTTTCGAGGTGATGAGTTTGGAAAAGATTACGGCGTTTTAATCCAGGACGGAGCTCTTGCAGGTCTTTATGCTAGAGCGATTATTGTCATTGATGAAAAAGGCCAAATTGCCTACACTCAACTTGTTGGTGAAATTGCTGATGAGCCCGATTATGAAAGAGCTCTTGAAGCTTTAAAATAAATCTACTGTTAGGTACTATGATTATTCATAGTACCTAATTTCAATTATCTTAATTTACCCTCAATAAATGCCAATATTTTGTGCATTCTTTATAATTGGTACACCTCTGAACTTTCTGTAAATAAAATGCATTCAATGTTGACCACTTTCACGGCCCTCCTTTTTGGAGTTTATCAATGAAATTTCACATTCTTACAAGCCACTAGAGTAAGTATATAGATATTACTTTCCGAAGAGGTAATTAAGAGTAGTGAAATAAAATTTGGAGTCAAATAGCTGTAGAATAAAAACAATTAAGGGATGGTATTGAATAAGTTGAAAATTTTAAATTTAATCAATATTTTAATTTTTATCACTCAGGCCTTTCTCTTCGTTGCCTGCGGTGGTGATAAGTCTACCGGAAAAACGGCGCCCACCAAACCAGCAGCTGCCCCTGCGCCTGCCATTACCGATACGACTCCCCCCACCGATCCCTCAAATCTTACCAATAGTGCTAATGCCTGCTTACGTCAGACAGATACCGTTACTTGGGACGAATCCACAGACGAAGGCCTTGGTATCAATCGCTATGAAGCCGCTCTCAGTACCTCGACAAGCCAAGATGATATCATTACTGAGTTTGGTTTTACTAAGGGTGCGGTCAACTTCACCTCTGCTCAGTGGACATCACAAGCGGTGGAGAGAAGGCTTCAGGCCAATACTGATTATTACACTTTAATTAAGGCGATCGATCATGCCGGTAATTCCTCGGCAGTTGTCGCCTCTCCCGCTTGGCAAATTCCCACTGATCATCCCATGGCCCGTCTCACGGGTACGGAGACAACCTCTCCTGTGGCACCAACCAACTTAAATCAGGCGACGGCCTATGCCCTCAAATGGTCGGGCAGTATTGTTGATGCCTGTCACTTCAATCACGATCCTGCTGATGCAAATCCAGAGAGACTTGCCTTTACCTACCCAGGAGATTATTTTCTGAGCCTAGAGATTCCCACTCTGCTGAGCGATTTAAACGCCGCTGAAAGGGGAATCAGTGCCGTTGTCTACAAAAATGGGGTTGCATTAGATACCGGCTTTACTGGCTCTGCCCATACTGCAGTTGTAAATGGTCACAAAGAATCCTCTTTGCATCTCACTCTCCTTCTTCCCGATATTGCTAAGGGAGATTTCATTGAGGTCTTTGTCGGCAAAGAGGCCTCTGCCGGCACCGTCACCACCTCACAGGCCACTCTCTATCTCGAGTATATTAAAAGCTCTCGTGAGATTTTCTATGCCACGGGCGATAACACAATCGGGGGAGTAGGTTTTAACCAGCAAAACGCTGACTATATCAGTTGGACCGAATCCATTGAAGATTCGGCCTTTATTCACAGTGACTCGGCTTCCTCTGAGAAAATCACCGTGAATAATAGTGGGATTATGGATTACTTAACCTATATTGGCATTCCTCTCGATGCCTCTATTTCAGGTATTTGCGATGGGATGATCGATGCAAGCGATAGAAGAGCACCTCAGATTCAACTTCAAGCACAAGGAGCAACGATTAGCGGGGGATACGCCTCACAGGGATTTATCCGATGCAAAAATGATAATGATCAGGCAAGTCTTCACTATAGTGGGCTCGCTCAGGGAGTGGCCGATGGTGAAGAGTTAAGAGTAAAATCTATCGCCGAGGGAACAGATTACGACCCTGTGGATGTCCCCAGCGGACATTTGGCGAATATCTTCATTGAACAAATTGATACTTCCTCTCCTACTGATTTAATCTCCCTTAGTGGAACGAGAACCGTGGCCTCAACCAATTGGAACTCAAGTGTGTTGGGCTCTGAAATTCAGTGGGACAGCTCCCAGCTAAAAGATGACAGTGAGTTTTCCCACGATGTCGCCGTTAATAATCATCAAATTACTGTGGACACTGGAGGAGATTTTCTCGTCGTCTACAACGATCACATGAGCTCGAACGTCAAAAATGCCAATAATACTATTTCTATTGAAGTTAACGGCAATGCTGTCGAGGGTGCGGAGTGTAGCACCCACTTTACGGCAAAATCACAGGGTATCAAGCAGTCGTCTTGCTCCTTAGTTTTTCCTCTGCTAAATCTAAATGCGGGAGATATTATTACCATCAAATCTGCCCGTGAAGCCAAGATTTGGTTTTTGCAGTTGAAAAGTCATCCACTGTAACGGCCGAATTATCACCCACCCCGTGGTTAAATTAAATTCCTCTTTTCAATCATTTAGATTCTCTTCTTCTTAATTTTAAAGGAGCAGGGGGCAATGCCCCTAGAACT
>JABIHA010000078.1 GCA_018649885.1 Bacteriovoracaceae bacterium | reverse complement strand
AGTTCTAGGGGCATTGCCCCCTGCTCCTTTAAAATTAAGAAGAAGAGAATCTAAATGATTGAAAAGAGGAATTTAATTTAACCACGGGGTGGGTGATAATTCGGCCGTTACAGTGGATGACTTTTCAACTGCAAAAACCAACTTCTGCCCATCGTCCCTTTATTTTGACTATTCTCCAACCTGATAATTTAGCAAATTTATATTTTTCTTTCTCACTTAATTTATAAAAAATAATATGGGCAAACTCATGAAGCAAAATCTCTTTTTTGTTAATTGCCTTAAAGAATAAATTATAGAGAACGATATCTTGCTTAACCTCAATAGTTGAAGCCGGATTATTTTTATCCTTAGATTTTACTGCTCTTAATAATTTGTCTAATTTATAATGCTCAATTGAAGGTATTTCAGACAATAATTTTAAAACAAGTTCTTTCTCAAGATTAGTCCATTTTTTAAATATTTCGTTCTTATTTGGCCAATATACTGGTCTTTGATTTTTAAAAGTTGGCCCCCAAATATCAGCATTGTTCCATCTCTCTCGACAGTGAGCCTTACGAATAGATTTCTTTATTTTAGTTCCATCACTCTTAATATAAGCTTTTACTAAATGTTTCTTAACATATATTTGCCAATTTTCACATTTAATATCTTTAGCGAATACCAAAGATGTAAAAGAAATAAAAAATGCAGTGATAAGGAATTTAAACATTTACTACGCCGAATCTTTGTTTAAGAATTTGAAGTACGCCCTCTTCAATTTTATCAATGTCATTACCCGTAAACTCCCACACCATCTCTGGATCGACTTTAGCATAATCATGGGCCATTAAGTTTCTTAGACCTTTAAGATCATGCCAAGACACTAAATCGGGAAATTTGCTTACAATTTGCTCTGGTGCATTTTCTAACTTTGTAACAGCTTCTCCGATCTGTAGAAACATCATAGAGACCGCATCATAAGCAACAGAATCTACCGTGAAGTCTTCTTTTTTATCTACTGTAGATATATGACTTTTTATTTTCCTCACATATAAAATAATATCCTTTAAATAAGGCTCACTTGATTTAAATTTCTTTTTTTATTGGACATAAATCAAATCCTCCTTGATTGAAGGCCAAAATTCAGGCTTCGCATTTCTCCTCTCCATAAGGTCAATTTTTTTTCCTTCAAAAACATGCTCTAAAATGACCTGCATACTTCCTAGATCTTTAAAACTGAGACTCTTGTCAGCTTCTACCAGAATATCGATATCACTCCCAGCATCCTGTCCCCCATAAGCATGCGACCCAAACAATCCCAATTTCTTTATTCCATATTTTGTTCTAAAAATCGGATACAAAGCTTTTAGACGCTTTTTTACTTCTTCTGATTCCATAACTTCATTAAGTTCTTTAACTGGGGAGCTTACCAACTTTGCTGGCATCATCTGGAAGCCAAAATAATGAAGAAGTTTATTCACAAGGGACATTGAAATAGCATCATTGCCTTGTTCGACTTTCCTTACTGATGCCAAGCCGATGCCTAACTTCGCTGCCAACTCCTTTTGAGTCATTCCTGCACTCTTCCTCTCCTCCTTTAATATGGAGGATAAGGCACTTGAAGTTGATTGATTTTCATGACCCCTCGGAGCCCTTTTAAGTATATTCATATAAGTATAATAAACCTTTAATTCATTCCATTCAAGTATTAACTATATCTAAATGGGTATAATTAACACCAAGGTAAGTAGCTGAAAAAAGGTGCCGTTATGGAATTATGGAACATTGGCACTCCCATTTTTTTAACTATCTACCCAGAATTTTGCCTTGAAAAACATGTGAAAAGATTTAAGTATCTGAAATTAAAAGCCGACATTAACAATGGTGCTATATATGATACCATTGTAAAATGAGTACTGAAGAAGCACTGGAAGCTCTCAAGAGTGATACAAATATTAAGTTTAAAGACCTTCTCAAGATATGTAAGGAGTTCTTTGAAGGGCCAAGAACAGAAGGAAGCCATCATATCTTTAAAACACCTTGGAAAGGCCAGCCTTGGTTGAACATTCAAAAAGATAAAAAAATGGCAAAAAATATCAGGTGAAACAAGTAAAAGAAGCCCTTAAAAAGTTAAAAGAAATTAACCAAGAAAAAGAGGCCTTAAAAAAATCGAAAGAGACTAAGAAAGGAGAAAGCAAATGAAAAAATTAAACGAGCTTGTAAATAAATACTCCTACAATATTGAGTATGACCAAGAGAATAATATTTTTATTGGCCGTTGTGCCGAGCTACCCTCTCTAACTGCTCATGGAGACTCTCAAGAGCTGGCCTTTAAAGAAATTAAAATGGCGGTACTTGAAACCCTTAAATGGATGAAAGAAGAAAATGAGATAATCCCAGAGGCATTTAGTCTTCATAGATATAGTGGCGAGTTTCGTGTTCGTATGCCACCTGAAAAGCATAGAAGAATTGCTATTGAAGCAAATTTCCAAGGGGTATCTATGAATCAGTTTATTGTAAGTAAACTTTAAAATTTTCATTCTAAGCTCTGGCGAGGTTTGTGAAAGATTATGAAGCAAATATTTTTTAAGCAGATTCAAAATAATCTATTAACCTTTTATCAAACTTAAAGAGTCGTAGAAGGTGATCAAAAGGAAATCGCACTAGAAGAAATACTTAAAATTAAAGAAAATAATGAGATAGTAAAAGGCTATAATTTAACCACAAGCAAATGAAATATTTAGCTTTTCTCTTCTGGTTCTTCTATCGGTCGAATATCAACAATTTTATTTCTCATGGCCATGCGTTCCCCATTTTCCTCTTTCATAAAATAGGGATTACCAAATTCTTCAAATGTTATTGAGAATGATTTTGCTTCATGGAGTTGGCAATTCAATAGTTGAGCAGAAATTAAGTCAAAGAGTGCTAAGTTATACCCACTTCCTCCAAAACTACTCCTATAGATAACACCATCATATCCTTCTTTTTTAAATAATTCGGCGATAATTTGTGTTGCAACATAATCTGCTTTGTCATCAGATGGAGATACAGGGTAAGAAAATGATCGATTAACTTGACTCCAAACAGCTTCTTCCCGTTTTTGTGGTGGAGGCTCTGTAAAATGAAACATAAGTCTATTGTCTCCGGTAGATAAGTCTATTAAACGTAGCTCCTTTGTGGTGGAAAATAATCCTAAAGAAATATAGCCTCCAATCCAAGGCCTAACCTCAGACATTGCAGTTTCTTTTTTACTCGATAGATATAAATATGGGATACCTTTAGGATTTGTTCTTCCTTCTAAAGCAATTCTTTCCAAAGGCTTCATTCTTTCTGCTCTGTATGGAGCCTCTACTTCGCAGTCTTCGTTTATCCCTTCATTCCACCAATCGTGGCCCAGTTGAGCCCTCCAAAGGTTTGTTCCTTTCTCTATCGTATGCTCTCTGCTTTTGCTTGTAGTGTTTTAAGAAATTTTTCATTCTCAGAAGACCTAAAGTATCTTGCTTTATTTCTTACTGATCTTTGAAATATTCCAAAGCTATCCCAAGTCGGAAAATCAGTCATTTTAAGTTCCTCAACTTTTATTTATTATTATCAGTTTCCAATATTAAGCCGTATAAAACAACCTAGCATGGGACGCATTATGTCCCAAGACCCTAATTATTTTTAGACGAAAGCTCTAATTTATAAACCTATTCCCATTCAGACATGAAAAATGATGAAATAACGTGAGACACCATGAAGACCAAAAAGGGTTAAATTGTTAGAATTGTTCAAACGTTGTTGATATTAAAAGAACTAATTAGAGCAAAGTAGGACCCCCTTGGGAGTACCAAATACAAGTTTAAGAAAAGCTTCGCGAATGCGGAGTTTTTTTTTGCTCGAGTTGGGAATTCGAATAGGTCATTTCAAAAGTAGTAATGCATTTTAGTGCTTGATGCTCGGACGACTCGGGGTCGTCCTACTTCACAAAACTCTCAGCATTAAAAGATTAATCACATTTTTCAATATTGGGATGATTCTTTAATACAATCTCTGTTTCTCTACCAAGGTAGCTTGAAAGAATCTCAAAAGCGTTTTGAAGGCTTTCATAGGTTGGACACAGTCGCCCACTAAAATTATCAAGTGTAATTTTTTTAAATTCATTTTCCTCGATAACTACTGAAATATAGCCACCAGTTAGTGCATCATCGCCACCTGCAAGATCATCGTGCTTAGTTTTTTTCTCACCAGTAGTGCTTATGACTAATTCTTTATTGGAGGTAACTGCAAATTTTGAAGCTTGCCCTTGGGGTAACAATGATAACTTCTGCAGCACTACTTCTAGTTCCTCTCCTTGAGCAATACTGACTCTATCATCTGCAAGAATCTGGAATGACAATGTCATGGTAATTAATATCCAAAATAAATTTTTCAACATTGCCTCCGAGCTAGGAAATTCTCTTATGGGCCTTATACCAAATAATGAGTTAGGCGGGGGAAACCCTCAGATTTTGAAAATATTCTAAGATAGTTAACAATGTGCAATCATTAATGCTCTAACTCTCTAAAATAGCATGGAATCTCAAGCCTCTATAAGCTCTTCAGTTGCGTAAAATCTCTTGCAAAGAAATTATCTAGCCAGAAATCACCCTCCTGAGCAATTCCACCCAAGCCATATCTCTAAAACAGCTCAACAAAACAAAAATTTTTACTATTTACTGAGTTTAGAGAATGCAGAAGGGGTTAAATCCAAATGGATAAACTCAGCAATTTGGCTGGCCATTTGCTCTGCACTGGTTGAGGTAGAGTCGACAGTTAAATCGTAAATTCCGTGTGCATGGATTTTATCAAATTGTGACTCAGCAATTCCATTGGGTCTGTCTTCACGGTCATTTTCTCTCCGCTTTAATTCTTCTAACTGACAATTAACACCGATAAAATAGGTCTTGGTATTTTTAAAGTTTTCAATAAAGTATTGTAAAATTGGTTCATGGATAACAGTATCGACAATCAAGTTAATCTCTTTATTTTGTATCAGCGAAATAAGCTCTGGAAAAACTGTACTAAGTTTTCTCATTACCACTTTAAATTTGTCTTCATGGTCTTTCATATCTTCTGAAAACATTGTGAGGGCAAGGTCAGCAAATCGGTCCCAAAAAATTACCAGGTAATCTTCACAAAGTTTTTGTTGGAGCTTCTCAGCGATTGAAGTTTTACCTGCGCTTGAGGTGCCACTCAGAATAATAACTTTTGAGACCATTTGAAATACACTCCTATATTTGAACACTCTCTTTCACCCATGAGTTTTTTTCCAATGTAAGTAGATTTTAGATTAAGAGTCGATAAATTGCATTTTTTATTTAAATAACTTTTCTGAATATGTTCTTTGATACCGCATTTAAGTCATCAAGAACTTCACCAGGGCTCTTTTTAATTTTCATATAATATCGGTCGTATCTATTTTTTTGCAAGCTCTCAGAGAAGTTTCTCAAGTGAGGAATTCTCCGCATTTTTCCATGATATAACAATGCTTGTGAACTGGGAGGTCATCATAAATATAATAAGTAAAACAATTGAACTTTCAAAAAAAGAAAAAGAGTACACTCTAAAGCTGCTGAAATGCCTTGTGCAAATTGATACTCGCAGACTTTATGCTGAACTTGGATATTCGTCCCTTTATGAATTTGTGAGAGATCACCTAGGATACACAGATGGAGAAACGGCAACAAGGGTCAATGCTGCAAGACTTATGAGATCATCGAAAAAAATTGAAATAAAAATGGACAAAAAAGAGATCACCCTAACTCAAGCTGCTCTCATCCACTCAAACTTTAAGAATGAATCTACTGAGATAAAAGAAAGAATAGCTGATCTCTCAACAGGTAAAAGTAAGCGAGAGACCCAAAGAATTATTCAAAATGAGACTTCACCTGCAAAAACAAAGACCCTAAGATTGGGGGCAAATTTGTGTCAGCTTTTCGAAAAAGTGCAAAAAAACCTTGATGGTGCCTCAGATTATGAAACTCTAAAATACCTACTTGAAAAAGAGCTCGGTGAAATAAATCCAAAACGGGCCGGAAAACTCCGAGGCAAAGAAAGATATATTCCACTTTCTGTAAAACGAAAACTACTAGACCGGTCTGGTCACAGATGTGAGTACAAAACAGCTGTCGGTGTTCGCTGTAGAGCGCGATCTAACTTACAATTTGATCACATAATACCCATTTATAGAGGCGGTGAAAGTCACTACCCTAATCTACAAATTTTATGTTCTGCACACAATTTAGCCAAAGGGGTATCAGTGGTAGATGAAAGTTAGATACGGTTTTCACTATTTTTTCCTTAAAAAAAACAAGTAGATAGATGAAATTTTCATTTTTTGGTCTTTTTAGGCTTTACCCTCACACTATGTTAGCCCCGACAATTGTTGTTGTAAGGATAATCTCATACAATGGGTGGACTATGATTTTGATAAAAGATTTTTCTAAGCAAACTGATATTTCCATTCGCATGCTCCGCTATCTTGAGGAGATAGGATTGCTAGTGCCTAGTAGAGCAGAAAATAATTACCGCTATTACAGTGAAGAGCAAATTGGAGTTGCCAAGAGAGTAAAGGAATTGCAAGAGCTTGGATTTCAATTAAAAGAGATTAAAGAAGTGAGCGAGGGGGATCTTGTCCTACAAAAGGAAGTTCTTGCAGGAGTACTTCATAGGGAAAAAGAAGTTGCAGAAATTAAGTCAGAAACGATCCCCAAGCTTAAGCATTATCTAGATCAGTTAAATAAAAATCAGCACTCTTTTTTTGAACTATTACAAATGGAAGCCTGCATTGATAAAAAATTAAAAACACTGGGAGGTGAGCCTAAGTTTCACAGGACTGCCTACAATATTCCTATTTTAAAAACAATTTATGAAGATCATATTGCCATTAGCGCTGACATTGATTTAATAAGAACTGATTTGATGAAATTTTCTGAATTTCTTGAACAGGCTGACCATCAGCTGGATGTTTATTCTATTTTAAATGAGTCATGCTTTGCATTTGGGTACAATTTGAATGAGAGTTTTATTGAATCCTATAAAGAGTCCTGGAAAAAATTTCTTCCGGATATATGCTTTCTGCCATTACAGGATTTTACAAAGGATGAGTTAAAAGAATTGATGGGACAACACGATGTGATCATTCGCTCCCACTTTAAATATCAAAATGGTGAGGTAGGTGAAGTGACAATTCCCTATGCTCCCATCTATACAATGTCTAAGCTAAAATAAGAAAGGCCCTCAAATGAGGGCCCAGGAATATTACATACAACGGTAAACTGGTTTTTGTGTGGCTTTTAATTTTAGTGATTTTGATTGAATAACTTTTCCGCTTGAGCTGACCATATCAACTTTAAGATCTGTTGATCCGGCTCCTATAACTTTAAAATAAAGAGTTTTTCTCAAAACTCCCATAGGGAATTTCCCGCCCAATTCCTGAGGTAAATTAGTTTTGAAAAGGTAGCTAAGAACTGCTTTGTCATAACTTTTTTTCAAAAAAGATTCAAAAAATGAAGGTGACATTGCTGAGGAAAATGGAAGTTTAATTAGATCTCCCGTTTGAACTTCTAAAACTTCGGACTGAACAGTTTTGAGTTCATAAACTGAAGATTTTTCAATTGGCGATAGGCAAGCATTAGCATGGTTAATAAAAGTAGCTGAAAGTAAGATAACTAGTAATTTCATCATGGTTTCTCCTTTATGAATGATCCTGAGGCCTTTCTGCCTCCTAATGCTTAGAAGGTAAAATGATTAAACATAATCAATGTTCATAAGTAGCGCTAATAGCTTTTATTGTTGGCAAATTGGACTT
The DNA here is from genome assembly GCA_018649885.1 of Bacteriovoracaceae bacterium. GTDB lineage: Bacteria > Bdellovibrionota > Bacteriovoracia > Bacteriovoracales > Bacteriovoracaceae > JABIHA01. The sequence goes on along the minus strand of JABIHA010000078.1, from coordinate 1,093 downwards.
GACCATCAAAAAGAGTTCCTTTCATTCCTTTATAAATTCGACACTTTAGAGATTGCTTTGGAGAACAAGCAGGCTTTCCATATAATCGTCCTAAGACAGGGCCAATTACAGTAGGAAGGGATTAATGAAATCTTCATACACATACCACTTGTTAGTTCTACTAATTTTCGTCTCCATTCAAGCTCACGCAGAGGAAGATGGAAGCGAGCCTCTAACTAGAAAAAACTATCGGAGAAAGGCTGCTAGGCAAGCTCGCGAAGCTGTTGGAAGAGGCACACTCAGAGCAGATCGCCAAAAAAAGGCTGAGAGACAGCTCAGAAGAATTGGAAGAATCCAAACTAAAAAAACGAAAACATCTGCTGCAGAAAAAAGAAGAAAAGCGAGAGAAGATAATGCCTTTACTAAAGGTAGCCGTTTGAGAACTCGTTGGGCAAAAGAAGATGAAATAGACGGGATGGTATCAAGAGGGGAGATATCAAAAAGAGAAGGACGGGTTAGAAAAAGAACTATTAAAAAACTTGCACGAAAAGATATGAAGTCAATCCGCAAAAGTAGTCGCATAGATCAATTGGATAGTAACGACCCAAAAGCTAAGAGAAAGAAACTAAGGCTTGAGAAAAAAAGAAAGCGTGATCTCGATAGAGCAATGAAGGCAAAATCACGACTTGAAAAAAGAGAAGCCCGGGAAAGCGCTCGGCAAGAAATAGAATCGAAAGTAAGAAGCGGAGACCTAACACGTAAAGAAGCCAGGGAGCTTAAAAAAGCGGCACGTAAAGAGCGTGGAGGTTCAAGATTATCTAGACTCTTCAAAAAGAAGCCCAAAGTTGATGAAGAGGCTCAAGATGAGGGACCAGCTAAGGCTAAAAAAGGATTCTTGGGTGGAATATTCAAAAAGAAGTCAAAGAAAGACGGTGATGGATCAGACAAATCCAAAAAAGAGTTCCTGGGTGGAATTTTCAAAAAGAAGCCAAAGGAAGATAGTAATGGTTCAGACAAGCCCAAAAAAGGGATCTTGGGTGGAGTTTTCAAAAAGAAGCCAAAGGAAGATAGTAATGGTTCAGACAAGCCCAAAAAAGGGATCTTGGGTGGAGTT
>JABIHA010000073.1 GCA_018649885.1 Bacteriovoracaceae bacterium | reverse complement strand
TCTATAAAGGGCTCAAAAAACTTGTCGATCAAGAAAACAAGGCCTCCTGAAAGCAAAATAATATGTAATCCTTACACTTTTCTCCATTCGTGCAACGCGTAAAAGCTTCTAGAGACTCTAGCTAAGTGGTCAATTTCCTCATTTTGTGACAGTCTAAGAAAAAATTTTAAACCATTACCCCATGAGGAATATATGACTGATCACGCGTGGTACAAAGAGTACCAAGAGGGAATCCCAAAAGAAATAGATACCGCTGCCTACGACTCGTTGGCATCAATGCTTGAGGAAGTTTTTATCAAGTATAAAAATCGTCCTTCATTTCACAATATGGGCACCACTATGTCTTACGGTGACCTCGATAAAAAAAGTAAATGTTTCGCAAGCTTTCTACAAAATGAACTGGGTCTAAAAAAAGGCGATAGAGTCGCTTTGATGATGCCCAATATTTTACAATATCCTGTTGCTCTATTTGGCATCTTGAGGGCCGGTATGGTCGCTGTAAACGTTAATCCTCTTTACACCAAAAGAGAGCTTAAGCATCAATTAAATGATTCTGGCGCCACGGCAATTGTTATATTTGCCAACTCGGCCAGTATTTTAGAAAAAATATTAGACGAGACTAGTGTTAAACATGTAATGGTCACTCAAATTGGAGATCTCTTAAAATTTCCAAAAAATCTGATTGTTAATTTTGTTATTAAGAATGTGAAAAAAATGGTTCCAGCTTTTCAGCTTCCGAAGGCGATGAACTTCAAAGACTGCGTTGAAAATGGTGATCCATCAAAATTTGTAAAAACTGAAGTGACGTTAGAAGATACAGCATTTTTACAATACACAGGTGGTACAACTGGAGTTTCCAAAGGTGCGATACTAAGTCACGGAAATATTGTGGCCAACTTAACTCAGGCCAAAGGGTGGATAGGCAATGCTATCAAAGAGGGTGAGGAAATTATCATCACTCCACTTCCGCTCTATCATATATTTAGTTTAACTGCTAACTGCTTGGCCTTCTCAAGTCTGGGTGCCATGAATGTTCTAATTACCAACCCAAGAGATATTCCAGGCTTTGTTAAAGAGCTTTCAAAATGGAAGTTCACAACTATCACTGGTGTGAATACTCTTTTTAATGTTCTTGTAAATAATGAAGATTTTGGAAAGCTTGATTTTAGCTCTCTTCGAATCACTCTCGGTGGTGGAATGGCCGTTCAGCGCGTTGTTGCTGAGAAGTGGAAAGAAGTAACAGGAGTGCCACTTATTGAGGCCTACGGTCTAACAGAGACATCTCCAGCTGCCAGTATGAATCCTATGAATATGAAAGAATTTAATGGCATGGTTGGCCTTCCAATTTCTTCTACTATTATGACTATTAGAGATGATGACGGAAAAGACCTTCCAGCAGGTGAGGCAGGAGAGATTTGCATAAAGGGTCCTCAGGTGATGAAAGGTTACTACAATCGTCCAGATGAAACAGCCAAAGTTATGTACGATGATGGTTTCTTTAAAACTGGTGACGTGGGTGTAATGAATGAAAATGGTTACTTCAAAATCGTTGATAGAAAAAAAGATATGATTCTAGTCTCAGGGTTTAATGTTTATCCAAATGAAATTGAAGATGTTGTTGCCTCTCATCCAAAAGTTATGGAGTGTGCGGCCATTGGTGTTCCCAATGAAAAATCAGGTGAAATGGTTAAGATTTTCGTTGTGAAAAAAGACAATTCTCTAACTGAGGCTGAATTGAAAGGCCATTGTAAAGAAAACCTTACAGGATACAAAGTTCCTAAAGAGTATGAGTTTAGAGATGATCTTCCCAAATCAAATGTTGGAAAGATTTTAAGAAAAGATTTAAGACCTCAAGCATAATTACAGGCCTCCATCTGTTAAAAGGTGGGGGCCTTGTCACTTTTCCCTTCGTCTTTTTATTTGCCGTTGGCCCTGCCCTTGCCCACCCAAGAAAAATATTTAACTTAGCGAATTTTAAAATTCTAGTAAAAAATCTCAAATAAAATCACTTGTATCAAGGATTTAGTAAACGTACGGAATTTACCTTGGGTGGGCAAGGGCAACTGCCAACACCCAATAAAAAGGAAAAGGGAGTTCACCTAGATGAATTACTCTGGAGTTCCACTACCCGCACCATCTGCTGAAACGCCTTCACGGGAACTATCTTCAATTTCTGAGTCGTTAATTGTGACTGGTTGCTCGTATTTATCTGTAAATTTTAAACAGGTGAGAAATGCTCCACTTGTGGTATCAATATTTTTCCTGCCGCTCTCTTCGAGAAATGTCTTAAGTTTATCTCTACAATTGGTGTAATCCCAAAATTGTTCACCACCTTTGCCACTAGCGCTAGAACAGTCAAGAGTAAATCTATTGTACGTTGTATCCTTGTAGGGAAGCCCAGGGCCCTGGGAAATCATGCGGTGGCAAGGCCAAAGAACAACTTCTGAACCACCTCTGGTAATGACTAAAGAAATAGATTCATTAAAGTAGTCGATTCCCAATAAATTAATTCCAGCATTAAAAACTGACCAGAGCATGTCTTCTTTGGCCTTTTCTGCAAATCCCAACATTCCAGGAGCACTTCTTTCAATTCTGACACCAAAATCTTCTGAGCTATCACTCATTTGAAAAAGGCCTTGTTCTAAGGCAGTGCTAATAATATGATCATCAATAGCTTTGATTTGTGAATTGTGGAGAGCTATTTCATCTTTTCTTGCAGTTACGTAATCATCTATCCACTCGCCATTGTGCTCAGCTAGTTTGTCAGCGGCAGGTCCATCATTAATGGAGTAGGCCTTTGGTGGTAACATACTAAAAAAGACAGATATTAGTAATATTCTTGTACTAAACATACTGCCTTTTCGTTAATTTTTCTTAAAACTAAAACCTATTTAGGTCATATTTTCGAAGTAAACACCCTTTGATTTACTGTCGTATCCTACCTTGTAGCGGCCTTTTTCGAATTCTGCGGCCAATATTTGTTTAGATAGTGGTCTGGTAATTAATCGGTAAAAAGCTGATCTAAGAGGTCTCGCCCCGTAGGTTTCGTTGTGTCCAACTTTTATCAGCTCGGCTTTTACCTCATCGTCTAAGTTCAAGGTAATGCCTTTATCATCAAGACGGCCATTGAGAAGCTCTAGCTCTCTTGCCACGACTTTTTCTAATACTGCTTGATCAAGGTGTTTGTATTCCAAAATGCCATCGATTCTTCCCAGTACCTCTGGCTTAAAATCGGCTTCAGTATCTTTTGAGTTTGTTGTTAAGAGTATGATGGTATTTTTAAAGCTAATGGTTCGACCTTTGTTGTCTGTGAGTCTTCCATCGTCAAGGATTTGCAGTAAAATATCACTGAAGTCTCGGTGTGCTTTTTCTATTTCATCGAATAGTAAAACAGCGTAGGGTCTTTTTCTAATGGCCTCTGTGAGGATTCCACCTTCTTCATAGCCTACGTAACCTGCAGGGGCCCCAATGAGCTTGGCCACAGAGTGCTTCTCAGAAAATTCACTGAGATCAACTCTGATGAGGTTTTCTTCGTGGTCGAATAAGAAGCTTGCCAAAGCTTTTGCAGTTTCTGTTTTACCAACTCCGCTTGGGCCTTTTAGTAAAAATGATCCCAGAGGTCTGGTTTCATCTGTCAGACCTGCGTGGGAGGCGACAAGTGTTTCAGAGACTTCTTTTAGCACCTCAGCTTGTCCAAAAACTCTTGAATTAAGATACTCTTCCAGTTTGAGTATTTGGTCTTGCTTTGATTTTAATATTTTTTCTACAGGCACTCCCGTTTGTCTAGAAATGACTGCGGCAATATCGGCCTTGCTTAAAACCCACATGGCCCCACACTCTTCAAGCTCACCTTCAAGTTCAGGAAGAACAGAGTACTTGATTCTTGAAGCCTCTTCGTATTGACCCGATCTCTCAGCTTTGTGCATATCAAACCTGGCCTTATCGATGGTGTTTTTTAGGGTCGAAACCTTTTTCATGCTATGGACTTCTTCCTCCCAGGCCGCTTTCTTTTCAGAAAAATCAGCTTCAAGTTCTTTTATTAGGTTTTGTTCATCTGATTTTTTCCCCGGATCTTCCACCATTTGAATAGCAATTTTTTTGGTTCTAATTTCTGACTCTAAGTCAGCTAGTTTTGGAGGGAGTGTCTCTGCCCTGAGCTTCAGTGATGAAGAGGCCTCATCAATTAAATCTATCGCCTTATCGGGAAGGTTTTTATTGTTAATATATTGAGCAGATAAGTAAACTGCGTTGAAAATGGATTCATCAGATATGGTGATCCCGTGGTGGGCCTCAAACTTTTCTTTTAGGCCCATTAAAATCTCGGTGGCATCTTCTCTTGTGGGCTCCATTACAATAACAGGTCTAAATCTCCTGTCGAGTGCTGAATCTCCCAAAATATATTTCTGGTATTCTTCATCCGTTGTGGCCCCTATACAATTGAGCTCCCCTCTGGCAAGGGCGGGCTTGAGTAGATTAGCGGCATCCATCGCTCCATCCGTTTTTCCTGCTCCTACTAATTGATGGATCTCATCGATGAATAAAATAGCTTCTCCCGCTTTACCTTTTATAAACTTTAAAAGCTGTTGAAGCCTTTCTTCGAACTCGCCTCTATACTTAGTTCCGGCCATTAATTGGCCTAGATCGAGAGAGTAGATTGTTTTACCACGAAGAACATCTGGAACTTCTTCTTTGATGATTTTTTCGGCCAGGCCTTCGACTATTGCCGTTTTTCCAACTCCGGCACTTCCTACGAGAACAGGATTGTTTTTTCCTCTTCGACCTAGAATTTCCATAACGGCGTGAATTTCTGAGTGTCTTCCAATTACTGGATCAAGCTTACCACTGGAGGCCAGTTCACCCAGATCCACCAAAAAGGCAGGGCATTCGTTTTCCTGTTCATCTTCTTTTAAAAGTTCAAAGTTTATTTCTAAATCGGGGAATATCCCTGGCATCAGTTTGAGAAGATCTTTTTCAGTAACAGTTTCTCCTCCATTTTGGATTACGTTAGAGCTTGCATGGGTCAGCCATTTAGAAGCAGTGGCATTCATTCTTAAATTTTCGAGAGATGTTTCATTTCCGCTCGTGGGCAGATTTTTTAGCTTTTTCTCAACCTGTTTTAGAGCACTTTTAAAACTTTTGGCACTGGCAGATTGTGGGTTTTTTAGTAGCCCATACAAAATATGATACTGAGTTAGTTCAGTATTTTTATTTTTGAGTGCCTTTGATTGGGCTATTTCTAAGGCCCCTAACACTATGGAATCATACTGCTTCATATATCTCTCCTTAAAAAAGGGATCAGTTATCTCCCTATTAAGTTGGATGCAAACCACGGCCCGTCAAGGGGCAAAGTGAAAAATGGGGCTGGTATATGGGATACAAATACATAAAAACAACTACTTAGAGGCGAGTACTGTTGTTATTAACTCTTAAATCAAAGGCCTTTATATGGCGATGGGTTGGTAGGAAAAATTTGCCCATCAAATCAGGAGGAGCTTTGCGCTCGGTGCTTTGGATTGTATTTTTTCTTTTCACACAAGCTTTTGCCTTTTCTCGGGACTATAAAAAGATGTGTGAGAAAAAATATTTTGAATGCTCTGAACAGCATTTCAACATCAGATGCATAGCTGAGCTTAACGACTGTTTGAAAAAATACAAGGTTGATTTAAAAAGCGAAATTAAAAAAGGTATTAAAAAAAATCAGGACAAGTATTTTAAAATTGAGATGGCCCTTATTGGAGGGCAAAAAATTGGGAGGTATCTTAAATTGAAAATTGAATCCCCCCTATTTAATAAATTAGATCTCTCCAGTGACACCCTTTCTAATTCTAAAGGATCTTCCATTGCTGTGGGGACAGGAGGTGTGGACAAGGCCATTTACATGACTATTCATGATGATGATTTTTATTTCTATAAAAACTTTAAAAGAATAACTCCTTTTCCAGGAAGAGGATTTCCTCGCTTTTTAAAGGGTCGAAAATTTTATGAATTAGGTGGAAGCCGTTTTTCTGAAATCCCCATGAGAGATTTCTATCTTGACTATGAAAAGAGGATCTTTGGAGTATTTTATCAAGGGGACTGGCGCTTTCACGGGCAGAAATTATTTGGAGTGAGATTTCCCATTGTATTTGGCGGTGAGTTTGTGGGGACCATTCAACTACTCAAAACTCGGGCCCATGGTCCTTCTGGAATATTGATCCTATTTGATCAGAGGGTATTAATAGAAAATTTAGAGCAAATTAGTATACCCAAATAAAATCTAAGAACTCTCTAGTAGCGGCGATAATCTTGATAATTAATGACTTTTTCTGCGGGGTCAATTGTCCACTTGAAGGCAATTTTTTGGTGCATCAACCATGGCATTTCTTTGGGATCGATTGTCACAATAAATCCATCTTTCCAGTCAATGATGTGGCCGACGCAGGCAATTCCTTTGTTGTGGTAATTTTTTTGCTTACCCCAGTATGCATTGACCAATGTTTTACTAGGAGATTTTTTCAGATCTTCTTCAGTGAATTTCAGATCGTAAAATTCGCCGTTTTTGTCTTGAAGTCGTAGTTGCCAAAACTCTAAAAGTGCTGCTTTGATTTCACCAATTACTGAGATCTCCATTTGAAAGCAGCTGGAGTTTGCCTGGGTTTTTGTTAAAAGCTTAGGCCCTAGTGCCGTGATTGCAGGGGTAATTGGATAGATATGGGTCCTGAAGGTCCCAAGACCAACCAAATTACTTCTTGTTAAGGCCTTCTGGACATCTTCTAGCTTGATGTTTGGCGCAACTCCCTCTCCTGTTAGATAGGATTTTTCTAGTGGAGTTTTAGTCTCAAATAATGAACAGCTTGCCCATAAAGGTAACGTTATGATTAAAAAAAATCGAAAATATGACATGGCCTTTCCCTCTGAGCTAACTATACTTAATAGGAGATCAAATTGAATACAACGGAGCAGCTATGAAAGCGATGGTGCTAATAAAAAATACAAATTCTCTTGAGGCCTTTCAAATGAGGGAGATTGATGACCCAATCATTGAAAGTGATGAGGTTGGAATTGATGTGGAAACATCAGGGCTTAACTTTGCCGATGTTATGGCAAGACAAGGGCATTACCGCGACGCACCTCCTCTTCCATCTGTTATAGGTTATGAAGTCGTAGGAAAAATTTATCAGGTGGGAGCAGATGTTGTGGATCTTAAAGTTGGTGATAGGGTAGTCGCCTTTACTCGCTTTGGGGGCTATGCCAAAAAGGCCAAAGTTAGCTTTCGTGGGGCAGTTAAAATACCAGATGCTGCTAGTTCTGCAGAATCTTGTGCCCTGGCAACACAATTTACTACTGCCTATTATTGTATTGAAGAGGCCATGAGAGTGCACAAGGGCGATAAGATATTAATCCAAGCAGCTGCCGGCGGTGTGGGCATTGGACTCGTTCAACTTGCTACTCATCATGGCCTAGAAATTTGGGGCACGGCCGGTGGAGAAAAAAAGTGTGAGTTTATTAAAGAGTTAGGTGTCCATCACGCAATTGATTATAAAAAATACGATTTCAAAGAGTATATAGAGTCTAGGTGGGGGGCCAGACCACTTGATATTGTCATTGATAGCCTGGGAGGAGTGGCCTTTAAAAAAGGGTATTCACTTTTATCCATATGCGGAAAAATCATAGGCCTTGGTGCTTCAAGTATGTCAGGCTCAAAATTTAATATTTTTAGGACAGTAAAAGAGGGCCTGGGCTTTGGTCTTTATCACCCAGCTCAGTTACTGATGGCCTCACAAAGTATGATTGGGGTAAATATGCTTCAAGTTTCTGACCACAAACAAAATGTATTGGAAAGATGCCTCAAAGGTGTTGTCGATTATTATGAGAAGGGCATCTTAAGACCACATGTGGGAGGAGAGTTTAGCATTGAGGAGCTTCCTAAGGCCCATGACTATCTCGGACAGCGTAAATCAATGGGAAAAGTGGTGGTTCACTGGCAATAAAATTTATTGAAATCGCTCTCAGGGCGCTCTTGAATTCTTATTTTTTTTTCCGAAAAGAATATATCTAAATTTGAGGGAAACAAAATGGGACAGTCCTTAAAAGAAAAAGATGTGAATTTTACTGAAATTAGGATCTCTCCTTTTTGTGAAGCTGAGTTCGATCGCCTGTGCTCACAGCTGCAGGCTGGTGGGAAAATCATCTTAGACTTTGAAGACTATAAAATCGATTTTTGTGATGCCCATAATCTTAATATTTGGTTAAAATTAAAGAAGTTTTCACAAAGCGGTGAACATATACTTATTTATGAAAATTGCCCAATTCAGCTGGTGCATTTTTTCAATCAAAATCCTGAGGCCCTATGTGAATCTATTGAGATTGAGTCTTATTATATACCTGTTATTTCCAGTGAGTTGACTGAAAAAAGAAAGTACAAAATTACTTCGGGCGTTGATTTTCATCGTTTGGAGGTGATGCCTGATTTTGAGTCTTGGTCAGTTGAAATTGAAGGAAAGTCTTATGGATTTGATGGAAATGTAACGACGTATTTTCAATTCCTGCCTGAGTCTGACCTCAATAGATATGTTGTTTTCGATAACACATTTGATGGTGTTGTTATTGTTGGCCAGCATAGAGAAATTATCTGTGTCAATGAATCTGCAGCAGCTATTCTTGGAGTTTCAACAAAGAGAGTCAGAAAAAAGAAACCTTATTGTTATGACGTAATCAACTTCGCTAATCAAAGCTTATATTGCATGCCCGGTGGGAATGAAGGAAAAGATGAGGTTAAGCTTTATGAGGAGATGGCCTATAAAAACTCTAAAGGGGAAGCAGGTCATATCCAAATACAAATCATTAGAGACCCGGCTTCAGGGACCTCAAGACCTAGGTGGATTATTCATCTTCACAGTGTAAGTTTAGAAAGAGAGCTTGCAAATAAATACCAAGATCAAAGGCAAAAAAAAGAAGAGCTTTCAGTACTTGCCTTGCACGATGAAATGACTGGGTTAAATAATTACAGATCTTTTTCTAATTCATTTAAATCTGAGGTTCAAAGATCATTTCGCTATGGATATGAGTTGGGACTGGTCATTTGCGATATCGATTTTTTTAAAAAATTTAATGATACCTATGGCCATCAGCAAGGTGATCAGGTTCTTCGGGCAGTGGCCGCCACCTTAAAAAAATGTGTCCGCACAAGTGATTTTGTGGCCCGCTATGGAGGCGAAGAGTTTGTGATATTCTTACCCCAAACTGGCCTTGAAGGCATAGGTGTTGTGATGGAAAAAGTGAGGCAAGGTGTTGAAGACTGCCTTGTAGATGATATAAATACTCCAGAAAATCACTTAAGTGTTACACTCAGCCTTGGGGGCGTAAGTATCGATAAATGTGACATGAACTTAGGCAGTGATTGTGACGTCAAACCATTTATTGAATCCGCTGACAAAAATCTTTATCAGGCCAAGGAGTCTGGGAGAAATTGTTGTATAGTCAGTAAGTATAAAAAAGGCCTTTGAAGTTCAACCTAATCAGTGTTTAATAGTGATATGAATCCAATATTAGAAAGAGCAGTCTACGGACTTACCTACGGCATTGTTGAATTTCTACCTGTGGCAGCAAGTGCACACTTATATGCTTTAGGCCGTTACTTTGATCACCCAAAAATTGTTCCTTTGGTTATGGCCCCACTTGGTATGGGGGCTTTTCTTGCGGTTTCAATTTTTTTACTTTTTAACAAATCTTATACACTGGCAGTCATTGATGAGTTTAGTACTACCAGTAAACCAAAAATTGATTTTCTCTATTTTTTAGCGGCCAGTCTTATACCAGTAGGTGTGGTCTTTGGCCTTTTTATGAAGCCAGTTTTAGATCGAGTCTATACTCATTTGGAAATTGGAGTGATTACACTCGTTTTTACACTTAGCTTTTTCTTCTTTATAACAGGAGTTAAAAAGACAACTCTTACGTTTAATTTTAAGTCAGGTTTGATGCTGGGGTTGTTTCAGTGTTTTCAAATTATTCCAGGAGCAGGTAGGCAGAGCTTAGTTTTTTCTTATTTATGGTGGAAAGGCGTGAGTGATAAGAAGGCCGTCATCGTTTCTGTCATGACTCTTTTTCCCTTGTTACTGGGGAACGCAATCTTTAGTACTTTAAAGGGGCTTCCCCTAATGTCCTATTCTGAATACTTTATAGGCGTCGGGGTTTGCACATTCTCTGGAGTTGTTGGTCTTTCATTATTGAAGCACTTTTTTAGCGAAAAACTGATGCTCTGTTTAGGTGTTTACCGTCTTGTCTTAGTTGTTTTCATTTTCTTTTTTCTGAAGTAAATAATATTTCTTTAAGCTCCACGACTTTCGACCCTCAATAAAAAATATGTATTCACTTTTATGTTTTTTTAAATTACCGGCATTATTGGCATCTGATATTAAATCAATTTGAGAACTTTGAGTTTTAAATTATTGAATTTAAAGCAAATTCGATAATAGACTTAAATCTATCCCTTAAACTTGACGATAATAGTACACGAAACATATTTGTTTGCTGGGGGAGTTTTTTTTGAAATTTAAAATGGCTTATATGGATAAATTAAACCATGTTCTGGTGGAAAATAGCTCTCTAATGGGTATGTCTATTAGTCTTAAATTATATTCTAAATTCAACAATAAATTTAAATAGGAGCAAAATCATGAAAGCATTAACTTCGTTTCTACTTGCACTACTGGTGACATTCCCGGTAATGGCCTCAGAAGAGGAAGAAGGCCAGTCAAGGGCAGAGCTGACACAAGAAAGAAAGGATACTAGGAGAGCCACTCGAACCGAAAATCAAAACAAGAGAGAGCTTGAAAAACAAGAAAAACGGAAAGAAAAATATAAAGCTGGAGTTGAAAAAGATACTGCGAGGCTAGAGCGCATTGCTGAAAAACATGGAACTGATTCACAAAAATATAAAGATGCTGAATTGAAAATGGATCAAAAGCGAAGGGCCGAAGGTTGGTCCGGTGCCTTTGATGGTGAAAGGGCCACAAAAGAGGGAAGCTCTAGGCTAAGAAAATCAGGAATTGAGAAACAAACAAAGAAAGTAAAACGTAGACAGTGGCGTCAAGACAGAAAAGTTCAAAGGCTTGAGGCCAAATATGGTGAAAATTCAGAAGAAGTAAAGGCCTATAAGGCGAAAAAAGCGGTTAAAAACCAACGCCGTAATGACAAAATGAATGATTCAGTAATGGCCTACGGTGAATCACAAGAAGATTTTGAGGCAAGGCAGGCCGAATCAAAAACGAAAGAAGGCCGGAGAAAGAAAAGATCTAAAAAGTTAGGTCAAAAGCTAGCAAGAAAAGAGCAGCGTGAAGGTCATAAAGAGAAAAAGAAAGCGGCTAAACGTTACAGAAAATCTCGTGCGGGAAAATTGGATAAGCGTCATGCTAGAAAAAAAGGTAGAGAAGAGAAAAAACTGGCCAGACTCAAAGAAAAATATGGAGAGCAGTCTGAAGAGGTATCAGATTATCAGACTAAAGTTCAAGAGAAAAGAGATGCACGTGGAGAAAAAAGAGGGAAAGCTCATAAAGAATTCAATGCTAAAGAAACTAAAAGAGATCTGAGAAAGTATAATAAGTCGCTCGGTTTTAAGAAAAAGCATACTAGGAAAAGGGATCGGGCAGACAGGAAAAGGGATAAAGCTCAGAAAAAATATCAAGATGCTGTAGAAAGTGGTGCAGGAGATAGAAAGCTGTCAAGGCTAGAGAGAAAGGCAGGAAAAACCAGTGAGAAGGCCAAAAGAGTAGAAGATCGGACTACTAGGAAAGCTGGAAAAAGAGTTAATCGCAAGAGTAAGAGTGATAGAAAAAAGGGTCTGAGGGCCGAGGGAATGACAAGGTCTGAAGCGAGAAAGCAGGCCCGTAGTGATACCAAAACTGAGCGAAAAAGGCTTAAAGGTACAAAGAAATCAGAACATACAAGAAGAAAAGTGTCGAGAGAAATTGATCGAAGCAGTCGCAAACTTGCCAAAGAAGAAGAGCGCGAAGCACAAGGGAATTTTAGGGAAAAGAAAAATGGTAAAACAGTTTTCACTAAAAAAGGAAGAAAAGCACATAGAAAATATAAAAAACAGGCGCGTAAAGATAAGAGAGCAGAGAGAAAATCAACTCGCAAAAATGACGCTGAAGAAGAAGGGCTTTATAGAAAAAAGAAAAGCGGCAAAACAGTTTTCACTAAAAAAGAAAGAAAAGCGCATAGGAGCTACAAAAAAGAGGCTCGTAAAGATAAAAGAGCAGGGAGAAAAACTGCTCGAAGTACACGTAAAAGTGATAAAGCAGCTGAGCGCGAAAAAGAAGGGTTTTATAGAAAAAAGAAAAGTGGCAAAACAGTTTTCACTAAAAAAGGAAGACAAGAGCATAGGGACTACAAAAAACAGGCCCGAAAAGATAAAAGAGCAGAGAGAAAATCTAGTAGAGGCAGTGGATCAAGTAAAGGTATTCGAGGTCTATTTAAGAAAAAAGATAAGGATGCTAGTAGCAGTAGTGCTGCCGAAAAAGAAAAGAAGGGATTTCTTGGTGGGGTCTTTAAGAGAAAACCAAAAGATCCAAATGCCCCCCCGAAAGAAAGGAAAGGCCTGTTTAGGAGAAATAAATAGAAATTAAAAAATTAATAATTTCTCAATATTAGGCCCACCTTTGAGTGGGCCTTTTTTATTTAAGAATACGAAAGGACTATGGCCTTGGAAATGGAAACCTTTTTCTTGGAAGCCTAGGAAATCTTGGTCTTGGTAGTAAAACAGTGCATAGAAGTCGAGACTTTCCCATTTCATAGACAGTAAAGGTCTTGGTATCATTTCCAAATACAGATGGGCCGATTTGATGAGTCCTATTTGAGTCAATGGTGGCGCGTACTCTTTGGCAGTGCTTGAGTGTTCCCAGCGGAAGTCTTATAAATACATTGGCAACCTCTCCAGGGTAGACTGGGCCACCCAGGCTTCCACCTCTTGCAGCCGGACCGTAGATGTATCCTTGGGTATTAGTGGAGCCTAGTCGCACCTTTACTGGCGTATAGTTTCTCATTTGGATATTTCCATCATTTCGAAAACTCAAATAAATGTGTTGGGAATAGCGCATGGACACATCATCGTCGAGTCCTTTTCTAAATTTGAGTCCTTGAGGGTTCATGTCAATTCGAATATCGGCATGAGCTACCGAAAACATTGAAAATAAAAAATACATAAAAAATACTTTAGAAAAATCCTTTCTCATCACTTCTCTCCTCTTTGAGTTTATGTGGTCATGTTTTCTTTAAAGCAAAGAGCGTGCCAAAATTGAATTGCTTTGAGGACGTGATAGACGCTACTGCTGGTGTGGGAAAATTTTGCTGGAGACAATTAGGGGCAACAATATGGCACTCATCGTTCCTTGTGCCCCGGACGTTGCGACAAAGACTTAGGCCTCTTTTTTATAATTGAGTTGGTGGATAGGACTATCTTCTAGTCCCATTCTTCTTTTGTCATAAACTTGAGTTGTCATGATAGATGAGTGGGAAACTTCCTGCGCAACGCGGGAGATTTCTACACCTTGCTCTAAGAGTCTGGTGATAAAGGTGGCCCTCGCTGAATGAGGAGAGAATTTGCCACTGACTCCAATTTTTTTCCCATACTTGTCGAGTATACGGTTGAGAGTTCTGGGATTTAAGGGCTTATCTAAATTATTTTTATCATGGCGGTTCATGGATGGTTGAAAGAGCCAGTCGTGAGGGTGGTGCTCGCGTCCTTTAGACTTCATCCACTCCAAATAATCATCTAATGCCTCAAGGGCCACGGGATGAACTACTTTTTGCCTTAGCTTTCCACCCTTTCCGCGGTACTCAAGTATCCAGTGGGTATCTATCTTTTTGAGGTGGCATCTTTTGAGTGATATTAACTCGCTCTTTCTAAGGCCCGTTGAAAATAAGGTAATGATAATCGCTTTATGGAGATGTCTGTGCTCGCCCTCAGATTCAAATGCAGAAAAAAGTAGCTCCACCATCTCTGCCTTAATAGCGTGAGTGGGAGATCTTGTTTCCTTCCTAGGTCTTTTAACGCTTGAGGTTGGGTTTGATTTAGTTAAAGCGCCTTTTTCTATAAAGTAGTCAAAGTAGCTGGACAGTGCGGCCAGTTTTCTTGAAATGGTTTTAGGAGCAAAAGAGTGTCCATTTTTTCCTTCACATTCTCTGAGATGATTTTTGTAATCAATGATGTGAGTTCTTTCAACCCGAGAAAAACACTCTACTGTTGGGTGCTTTTGGGTGATGAAGTCAATGAATTGAAGTAAATCAATTTGATAATACTTTCTGGTGTGAAGGCTTTCAAAGTTGTCTAGAAACTCGCAGTCTATTTCAAATTTTTTCATTATCTATATTATAGACCAGTGGGAGATAGCATAGAAGTAGGCGAAATTGTGCTCAGAGTATTAAGATTACAAGTGGTTAGGTAGTTGGAGCAGGGTAAAAAGTTCAATGATATTGAGTTTGATCATGCACCATGTTACGAGTTCAGACATTATCTATATTGGGAGAAAAATAATGATGAAAAAAATCGTAGCAAGTTTACTAGTGATTGGCTCTTTTAATGCTTTTGCTGGTGATATTTTAAAAACTAAAGACAAAGTGAATTGGAAAACATCGAGTGTTTCAATAGCAACACATGGGAAAGATACCTATATGGTTATTGGCGGTGAAGTGGCCAAGGCCCTCTATGATGGGATGACCTCTCCAAGAAAAGAGAAGAAATTTCCAGTAGATGATGGAGTTACTTTTGTAGCTAAGCAAGGTCTTGAGTTTTATTGTCAAAAAGAGAAGAGGTGGGTTGAAGGCGATGGTGTTGACGAAAGAGATTACTGGCAAACAAATACAGATGTGTATGCCTGCTATAAGAAGCTTGCCAACGTAAGAACTGGTAATTTCTAGCCGCATAAGCTTTTAAATAGTTGGAATTCTTAAACTAAAACCTTATCATATTACAATACATAAAAGGCTCGATACTCGGGCCTTTGTTTTATTGTAGGTCACTGCCTTGAAACTAATGTTTATGATTTTTTCTTTGTGCATAGGTCCTGTAGTTGCCAGCAACTTAGGCAAAAACATAAAGGTCAAAGAATCTAATGTTCAAAATATTCCTCGAAAAGAAGTATTCATTGAAATCACAAGTAAGTACTGCAAGACAGATGGTGATCTAAAGTTAGAGGAGATGAATCTTCAGGGCGCCGATTATTGCGTCACCACTCATACTCATTACAATCTTTTGTGTGTGGATAAAAAGAGATCCTATCATGTCAAAAAAAGACAGTGCACTAATAATGATGGTTTCAACACCTATAAAACTACGGATTGGGGAAGACAGCCTGGTTGGTGGAATTGGGACATTTACCGCAAAAAGTTGGGGTGGAAGTGTTTCCAGTCAAAAAAGAAGTGGTCAAAGATTATTTATCAGTACTCAGATCCACTCTATGATGAAAGCATAGAAGATAACCGTGCACCCTGCCTCGATACCTATTTTCAATTTTTTGATACCGCGTTTTGTAAAAAGCTGGGCTATCAAAAACATATTGTCTTTGAAGATGGCGTGGATAAGTGCGGTCGAATTGAATGGGGTTGGGAAAAGTAGTTTATGTTTAGCAGAACCCAAATTGTTGAAAAAAACTTTTTAAATAAGCTTGGCTCTGGCAGACTTCCTGATGTGATCATTCAGGCAGACGATTTGCCACCTAAATGGAAACTGGTTGAGTTATTTGAAAGTCAGCTTACCAGCAGGCTTTTGGATTTTAAATCGCGCTCGCTTAAGGCCAACTCTGAGAGTTTTTATACAATTGGATCGAGCGGACACGAAGGTAATGCCGTTCTAGGTGAAGTGTGCGACCTTGAAGATATGGCCTTTTTACACTACAGAAGCGCTGCCCTGATGATTCAAAGAAGTAAAAAACTACCAGGACAGACTATTATTTATGATTTGCTTCTCTCTTTTGCAGCTTCTGCAGAGGACCCCATTTCAGGGGGAAGGCACAAGGTTTTGGGTTCAAAAAGCTTATTTATTCCGCCTCAAACATCTACTATTGCCTCTCACTTGCCAAAAGCGGTGGGAGCGGCACTGTCTATTGATAGAGCAAGCGCTCTTGGTGTGGAAGCAGTTATGCCAAAATCAAGTATTGTCTTGTGTAATTTTGGTGATGCTTCTCTCAATCATTCCACCTCTCAAGGCGCCATCAATTGTGCTATTTGGGTAGCCTATCAAAATGTTTCAATGCCTATTGTTTTTGTTTGCGAAGACAATGGTCTGGGAATATCAACGGCCACTCCTGCAAACTGGGTAAAGGCCACGCAATCTAATAGACATGGGATTAAATATTTTTACGCCGATGGAACTAATCTTGTTGACGCCTACGCTGTTTCTAAGCGTGCAGTGGAATACTCCAGAAAATATCGCAAGCCGAGTTTTCTTCATATTAAAACCACTCGCTTGATGGGTCATGCGGGATCAGATATTGAATCTCTTTATTTATCAAAGAGTGAATTGGAAGAAAATGAGGCCCGTGATCCTCTTTTATTTTCTGCTAGGATAATGCTCGACACCCAAACACTCGGAATTTCTGAAATATTAGGTTTATACAATAGATTAAAATCTCAAATTGATAGAGTGGGGGATATTTGTATCAAAAGACCAAAGCTTACAAGTGCTGAAGAGGTGATGGAGTCTATTTTTCCCATAAAAAGAAATCAAAAAGGCACAAAGGAAGTATCAGATCTTTTAAGGCAAAACACATTTGGAAAAGACTATGAGCTTTTAAAAAATCCATGGCCCATGAATAAGCTTATTAATTTTGCTCTTGTGGATTTAATGCTTGAGTACCCACAGTCCCTTGTTTTTGGTGAAGATGTGGCCAAAAAAGGTGGGGTCTATCATGTCACAGCTGGGCTTCAGAAAAAATTCGGCGGTAGGAGAGTCTTTAATTCCTTACTGGATGAGCAGTCAATACTGGGCACTGCTATAGGTCTTGCTCACAATGATCTTCTTCCCATTTGTGAGATTCAATTCCTGGCCTATCTTCACAATGCCGAGGACCAAATCCGAGGTGAAGCAGCAACTCTTTCATTTTTTTCCAAAGGCCAATTTGGTAATGGCATGGTGGTGAGAATACCTTCACTAGGATATCAAAAAGGTTTTGGAGGTCACTTTCATAATGATAATTCTCTCAGTGTTCTTAGGGATCTTCCCGGGGTGATCATTGCCTGTCCTTCAAATGGAGCAGACGCTGTCAAAATGCTGAGAAGGGCCTTTTATGAAGCTTGGTATCATAAAAGAGTGGTAATTTTTTTAGAACCCATTGCTCTTTATAATGCTCGTGACTTATTGGCCCCTAAAGATGGGCTCTATACATTTATTTATCCTGATCCTGACGAGATGGCAGATTTAAATTGTCACACAAGTTATGGAAATGGTGGTGAAATAGCTATCGTTACTTACGGCAACGGGGTAAAACTTTGCCAAATGGCCATGGACTCACTCTCTTCACCACTTAAAGCTGGGGCCAAACTCTTTGATTTAAAGTGGCTGTCTGACTTGGAACAAAATGACGTGATGGATGAGCTTAAGGGATTTAAAAAGATCTTGATTGTTGATGAAGGCAGAAAAAGTGGCTCATACAGTGAAGAGCTTATGACACTGATGATAGAGAAGCTGAATCCTGTTCCCAGGTTAAAAAGGGTGCACGGCAAAGATTGTTTCATCCCTTTAGGAACTGCAGCTGAATTTGTACTTCCCTCTGCGGAGGAAATTGCAGAGACCATAAAAACCTTCTTGGAGGAAAAATGAAAAAGAAGGTGGTAGTCGTTTTTCCTGGTAGGGGAACCTATAATAAAAGCGAGCTTGGCCATTTAAAAAAATATCATGGGGATAAGAAGAATTTCATTAATTCAGTCGATCAATTTAGAAAAGAACAGGGCCTGGTAGAAGTATCTCAGTTAGACGCCATGGATAAATTTGATCCCGTTGTATTTAATAGTGCAGAAAATGCAGCTCATTTGATTTATACCTGTGCCCTTTGCGATTTTTATTCTCTTGATCCAGACCAGTACGAAGTTGTGGCGATGTGTGGAAATTCCATGGGATGGTACTTGGCCTTGGCCGCCTCTGGTGTTCTTGATACAAGTGGTGCTATTAATTTAATTCATACCATGGGAGATTTGACTGCAAAGTATGGCCATGGAGCTCAGTTGATTTTTCCATTAGTAGATGAAAGTTGGAAAAAAGATTCCTCTCTTTCTAAGATTTTGGACGACAACGTAGCTGCGCTAGATCCTAACAAAAATGAGAGTGCCTATATTTCTATTCGATTTGGAGGTTACGCTGTAGTTGGAGGAAGTAGCTCCGGCATAAAAAAATTGATGAGCACACTACCTAAAGTTCACGAGAGATTCCCTTTTAAATTGCTGGGAACAAAGGCCTTCCATACGCCACTTCTAGCGGAAGTTCCTGGGAAGGCATTCAAGGCCTTGGGAGCCGATTTATTTTCCGCACCTCAGTTGCCTCTTATTGATGGGAGGGGAAAAATATATTACCCACACTCCACTAATCTCACTGAACTCTACATATACACTCTTGAGCGCCAGGTGGTCTCTACCTACGATTTTAGTAAGTCCATTGAAGTTGCACTCAAAGAGTTTGCTCCTGACCATCTTCTTTTGACAGGGCCTGGTACTACTGTGGGTGGAGCTATAGGGCAATGTCTTGTTGAGCACAATTGGGGAGAGATTGACTCAAAAGAGTCGTTTAGCTCCCAGCAAGCTGGGGCTGAGTTTTTGCTTTCAATGGGGAAGAAATAATCTATTTTGATATTCGCAGATTCCTCTGTGCTGTCCTATTTTTACAAATACTTAAATGATTTGTTAAACAACTTTGCTATAGTCACATTGAAATCATTTAAACCGAAAAGACACTATGGAAAATGATCAGTTGAAAGAAGGGGAATCTGCTACTCAGGCAGAACCCGATGTTACCCCGAAGGTGAGTGCCACAGGGTCTGTGAGCTCTCACATACGTTCCACAAGAAATAGCCTACAGCTTGCAAGGCGTGGCTTTCATATGAGTAATAGTCTTGTCTGTACTGTCTTATACGGCTACTTTCTTTCGCATCAACAGGCCGTCTATATACTAGGAACCTTTGCCTGCAGTTTTTATATTATAGAGCAAATTAGAGTGGCCTATCCCAATCTCAATAAAAAACTGGCTCCGGTAACTAAGTATTTTTTGAGAGCAGAAGAGCAACTTAAGGAATCGGCCTCTGTGCCTTATGCCATGGCCATTTTACTTACCATACTGAGCTTTCCCAAGATCATAGCCATTGCCTCTATATTGACTCTGGGCTTTGCCGATCCTCTTTCAGCTATAATAGGGATTTCATTTGGTAAGCGCAAAATTGCCGAGGGGAAAAGTGTTGAGGGTTCAGCTGCCTTTTTTGTGGCCAACTTTGTATGTGTTTTAGTGCCCTTTTTGACAGTCACTGAAGGCATGCGTCTAACAATCGTTTTAATGTCATTCATTGCGGCAGTCCTGGGTACGGCCTTCGAGATGATCCCTATGAAGGTAGACGACAATATTACAATCCCCATTTTTTCGGCCGTAACCCTTTGGGCACTAGTGAGTTTATTCAATATTCCAGTTATTTGAGAAAAGACTTTAAATATGATCGCTACCCAGCGATAATCCCTCTAATCAATTTATATAGGAGTGCACAGCTGTGAAAGTAACAGGTTTTGATTTGAGAAAAAGTGAAGTGGGAAAGTCTTTGGCCTTTGGACGGATCATTATGGACGATGTGTTTGAAGTGGAAGTGCAAATCATGACTGGAAAAAATGGTCCCTTTGTTTCCTACCCAAGTAAGAAAGGGAAGGACGGAAAATGGTACAACCAGTTTAGAATCCTAGACCGATCTATTTCTGATAAAGTTCAAGATCAAGTGATCTATTTCTATGAGCAAAATATCAAACCTCTTGCTAGCAAACCTGAGTAAAAAACTTTTAAATTAGACAAGACCCCACCATGGCCTTCACAATAGATGAAAGCAAAAACTATGAATTTTTGGGGAGTTAATCATGAAGATGACAATCACTTTGCTGCTATCATTGGTGCTAGTGGGAAATGCCTTTGCCTGTGATCCAATGGGAAAGTCTGGAATTGTAGAAGAAAATAATATGTGGATTGGACCTGAGCTTTCAGGGATTAGTGGTATTGATAAGGCCGAATTTAATAGAGTTATTGATAGAGTTGAAAAAATTTATGCTCCCATCGTGAAAAAGAAATGGGCCTCTTTAAAAGTTGTTAGAAAGTGGTCTGATGGAACAGTTAATGCCTATGCACAAAGAGAATTCTTTACTTGGAAAGTATCTATGTTTGGGGGACTGGCCAGACATAGCACAGTAACTAGTGATGGCTTTGCTCTTGTTCTATGTCACGAGATGGGACACCACTTAGGAGGCGCACCAAAACTCAAGGCCCTTATTTTTCCACTGTGGGCCTCTAATGAAGGTCAAGCCGATTATTTTGGAAATCTAAAGTGCATGAGAAAATATATGGAGGCCGATGACAATGTCACTATTGTGTCCAAGATGAAAATCGACCCCATTGCACGTGCAAGTTGTAACGGGCAGTATGCAGACGCAGAAGAAGCAGCCATATGCATGAGATCAGCAATGGCGGGACAAAGTCTGTCTAATTTATTTCAGGCCTTAAGAAAGCTTCCAAGTGCACCAAAATTTGATACTCCTGATGCAGGCAAGGTGGCCAAGACAAATGACAAGCACCCGGCGCCTCAATGTAGAATGGATACCTATTATGCAGCCTCATTATGCACTCAAGACCACTATAAAGATGTCTCCAATGCCGATCCAAATGTTGCAACTTGTTCAAGGAAAAGAGGCCACAAAAAAGGTCTAAGGCCTTTATGTTGGTACAAACCATAAGTTCAATCTCATTTTTTTCATGGGCCGTAGATCCATTCGGCCCCTAGCTTAATTTAGATTCTTTCCAAAATCTGGCGGCCGTCAGACTTTTTTATTTGAAATATCGATTTTAATTAGCGAAAATCCGTTTATACCACACACACACACGGAGGTGCACTTATGGGCGTTGCTTTAATAAAGCTTTTGATCCTCACAATTCCTCAATCTTTGGCCGACCCTTTAAGTCTTGAAACGCTGCAGACAAATTTAAATACTGTTTGGACTCTACTGGCCGCATGTTTGGTTTTCTTTATGCAAGCTGGTTTTGCCATGGTGGAAATTGGTCTGACTCGGGCCAAAAATGCCATCAATATTATTATGAAAAACTTGATGGATTTCAGCATAGGAAGTCTTTGTTTTTTTATGGTGGGAGCCGCTTTTATGTTTGGTAAAAGTGAAGGCTTCTTAGGGACAACAGGATTTTTTCTTTCAGGAACCACTGGTAATGATTGGAATTATACTTTTGCACTTTTTCAAACTGTATTCGCTGGCACTGCTGCCACCATTGTTTCAGGCGCCATGGCCGAAAGAACTAAATTTACTAGCTACCTCGTTTACGGTGTCGTCATTACGGCCTTTATTTATCCTGTCTTTGGAGGATGGGCCTGGGGGAGTTTGGGATCAGGTGGAGGGTGGCTTGAGAGTTTATCTTCGGGTGCCTTTTTAGATTTTGCAGGCTCTACTGTAGTTCACTCAGTGGGAGGATGGTTAGCTCTTGCAGGTGCTCTTGTGATTGGTCCAAGAAAAGGTAAGTTTGACCCTAATGGAAATCCTCGCGCTATCCCTGGACACAATATTCCCTTTGCGGCCCTTGGGGTTTTTATTTTGTGGTTTGGATGGTTTGGTTTCAATGCAGGTAGTACAACGGTAGGGGATGGGTCTATTGGCAGAATTGCTATGATCACAAATTTATCGGGAGCCGCCGGTGCTATTACTTCAATGATTACGGCATGGATATTATTTAAAAAACCAGATGCTTCAATGAGTTTAAACGGCGCCCTTGCAGGCCTTGTGGGAATAACTGCAGGATGTGCTAATTTAACGGCAATGGCCGCGATTTTTGTTGGCTCTATTGCTGGAGTGTTAGTTGTACTGAGTATTCTCTTTATAGAAAAAAAGTTAAAAGTAGATGATCCTGTTGGTGCTATTAGTGTCCACGGAGTTTGTGGGGTCTGGGGAACGCTTGCTGTGGGTCTTTTTCACGCAGATAAAACTCTCGGTATAGGACAAGTAAACCTTGGTCTTTTTTACGGAGGTGGATTTTCCCAAACACTTTCGCAATTAATAGGAATAGGTTCAGCTTTTATTTGGGCCTTTGGAACTGGTTATCTCTTATTCGCATTGATTAAAAAGGTTTTCGGCCTTCGTGCCACAGCGGATGAGGAGTACAGAGGACTTGATATTGAAGAGCACGGCCTTGAGGCCTACTACACAAGTAAATAAGGAAGGTATCATGAAATTAATTATAGCTTATATACAACCAGATAAACTCAATCCACTAAAGGAAGTCCTCTATCAAAATGATATCCACCGATTCTCTGTGGTCGATGCATTTGGCCACAGCGAGGAAGATGGTTTTCTAGAAACCTACCGGGGAGTCGAAATGGAGGTGGATTTGATGAAAAAGATACGTGTCGAAATCGCCGTCAACAATGATTTTTGTGAGAAGGTAGTTGGCTGCATCATAGACGCTGGTAAAACAGGCTCTATAGGGGATGGTAAGATTTTTGTAATCCCTATAGAGGAAACCTACCGTATAAGAACTGGGGAGAGTGGAGAAGATGCTATTGGGTGAGTATTCGTTGATGGAGGATCTTTTTAATCTAGCAAAGAGTAGATTGAGCTTAGAGTTCGTCGGGGACTTTGAAGTTACCTTTGTTAGCGCGCAATTCGATTGTCGAATGTCTTTCAGAAAATGAGTTTGTGATAATGTAGCTATTTTTTAGCTTTGATTTATATAAGGATCCATTTTTTGTTGTGATAGGGCGAGTATGGCCGCTCTTGTATTACAGTTTGAGCATGGGACTGTTGAAAAACCATCATTTTTAATGAATTATTTCCAAACAATGATTTTTTAAATAGAAGGATAAACTTTCATTGAGTGATATTTCACATTTATTGGCCACCCTTTTTAAATTCTGAACGATTGCTGTCATAAACATTTGTATGCTAACCTTTTTCAGGCCCCTATATTTAAGTCTATGAAGTCCATGGTTCCTCTTTGCTTTTCCAAATAACCCTTCTACCTTCCATTTTCTCTCATTAAGCCTTTTTTTAAATAACTTCGATTCTTGCCTCTTTGTTACCCGATAAGAATAATCTTCATAAATTCCTCGATCCAAAGTTAGTGCCCGATGTTGTTGTGTTTTAGATAAACACTTGTCTTCCATAGGACACCCGTTGCAGTGGCCTCCAACCATTCGATACTTTTGCATATTTCTGTAAGTATAATTATGAGGATAAAGGTAGTGCCCTTTAGGGCATTTGATTCTGTCTTTTGATTTATCATAACTAAATCCATTTTTTCTAATTTCTTTTTTTCTTGCCTTCGAACGATGCAATGGAATGTAGCTTCTGATACCTCTATCCTCTAAAGCCTTATAAATAGCTCCACTTCCATAACCACTATCTGCCAGTACCTCCTTTGGACTTAGACCCAGATTGTTTTTTATGTAATCAATTCGAGAAATAAAAACGGTACATTCAGGAGTGGCTCCGGGGGTTCCATAGCAATCAAGAATTATTCTCGACTTCGCATCAATTGAGTAATGTGTTTTATAGCAAAGTTTTTTGGTGAATCCTGGTCTTCCCACAATTTGAGCTTCTTTATCCTGAACATGTTGATGAGTCGAATTTGAATATCGATCCTTATTACTACCGTCTTTTTTATGCTTTTTCCCATCCTTCCTAATTGTCGAGTCCAGTGAGGCATCTGCTACAAGCAAACTACCGTCCGCTATTATCCTGTCACCATTAACAACTTTTTCTTTAACCCATTTTTTTATTAGACCTTCAAAGATTTCTTTAAAAACCTCTTCTCCAAAACGGCTTCTAATTTTAGAGAGACTTGAATGATGAGGAACTTCATCCTCAAGAGGAATTCGACAAAACCATCTATAGGCCAAATTAAATTGCAATTGTTCACATAATTGTCTCTCAGACTTTATTCCATACAGATAGTAAATAATTTGCGTTCTAAAGAAAATCTCTGCTGGAATTGCAGGGCGGCCATGCCCATTTGAATAAAACTTATCAGTTGATTTTCGAATAATATTTAAATCAATGACTTTATCCAATTTCCTAAGGTAGTGATCCTGAGGAACAAATTCTTCAATATTTATAGTGGAAAAGAGAGTGGGCTGGGAGTTTATACGGCCGCGCATTATAAATCCTTCTGTGAAAAAATATTTTTTCAAAGATTTATCTAAAAAACAAGGCCAAAATAGACTTTTTCAACAGTCCCGCATAATTGGCGCATGTTACCGATCGTCGATGATCCCCCTGTGCTGTAGGGGATGATGTGGTCAAAGTGTAGATTGTATTTTGAGCCACGGTTTTCACATTTGTTACCTGATCTAGTGATGATTGCTTTTTTGATGGCCGCTGAAATGGTTCTGGAGTTTTTAATTGGTTTTGATTTTCTTGACCCAATCGCAACAATCCTTTTCCTCATGGACTCTGCTGTAGAACTTATGGCATGGCCGATTACTTGATCTGACTGGTAAAGACCCTTATTAGAAAGTTGCTCTTTAATAAATTGATAGACTTTTGCGGTTTGCCCTATAAGAGTGATATGAATTCGAAGGCTTCCATCTGTATGGGATCTTGCTTGGGGTCTGGTGGCACGTTTCTTTCCTGTTAATTTTTCCACTAGCTCTCTTGTCTGGTCTTGGGTTTTCCCCTTAATACTACTCAGAATTTCATTTTTCTTTTTGTTACTTTTAATATTGGCACAAGGCCTGAGACTTCAGCAAGATTTGTTAATGTCACCTGTTTACTTGCAAGCGCTTTATCAGGGCTCGGGACATTTCTTAAAGTCTTTGCCGCTAAAATTCTTCTACTTGTTTCACTATCGCTCTTATTAAAGTTCTTACGAATATATTTAAAGAGCGTTCCCGTTCCATCATCGCAAAAAAGTCTTCTTCTGTTGACTTCATTTATGTGTCGGAGGTACTGTGCTCCTCTTTTTCATTCCACATTCTAGTGTCTGCAATTAGTTTTTCATCAGATAAATTTTGTAACGACAATCCGACCTCCCCATTGAAGTTAACATACCATTTTCATCATGATTAATAAAATAAAAGATGCCATTATATTATTTTAACAACAGTTGAAACGTAGTCTGCTAAACGGGTTTGGTGATCGAAAACTCGCCCATTTTAAACCTCTCTCACAAAAAATCAAACAATCGCAGTGCCAAGGTAATCACCTTTCCATAAAAGCATTTGCTACCACCATCAATAGTTCGAGCAAGTACGACTCATCAATACAAAACTATTTTGTTTAAATATTTTCGCCTTGATAGAAGCCCCTTTTATCAGCTTGCTAAGCTTCATTGAATGATAAGGGGGACGTGAGAACAAATCGACATAACAATCCAAGGGGCGCGATAACATAAAAGATATAAATGCATGCGCATCCATAAAAGCATTTGCTACCACCATCAATAAATCAAGCAAGTACACCTCATCAATACAAAACTATTTTGATTAAACAATTTCGCCTTGATAGAAAGTGTGTCAGGTACACGGAGTGAGTAGGTGACAAGAGGAAGCTGTCTGGTAAGTGGAGAAGTGCATCTAACACTCCCTAAGTAATAATTGAAGTCCAAATGCTTTCGCCTAAGTCTATGTAAACGAAAAGTATTTAGGGCCCCTGTAAAGGTTAGTGTTCTAGGCGGGTAGATATTTTATTTAGGATAATTTTTCCACATAGCAAGTTCCCACCAAGGCGAGATAATAGAGCTGAAAATCAAAGTCAAAAAAAGGAACCACCATGAGAAAACAAAGAAAGTTATATCCACTTACTGACCTTCAAACCCTTAAGAGGTGGGACAGCTTAGATGTCGCTAGCTACAATCTTTTGAAAAGTTATGTAGAAAGGAAAAAAAACATCCTAATTATCGGCAATAAGCGCTCTGGAAAAACAACTCTTTTGCACTCTATAGCAGAGTACGCTTATAGACTGCAATACAATCCAGTTGTAATGCCACTTGAAGAAAATGTATGTCTCGATAGTTACTTCACGAGAACAAAGTGGAAAAACAGAAGAAGATGGTTTAAGCAAACGGGGCACCTCTTTGCTCACGTAGGCTATAAGGGCTCTTATGAAGATTTATACCCGTTTGTTAAATCAATAGGCACAGATTTTGATGTGGTATTAGACATGAGAAATATTGGTAGTAAAAGAGTCCTTTGCCAAATTTTTGAAAGAAGAAAAGGCAAGTGGGTTAATCCTTATTTTAATAACAAATTTTTTAATCATGATAAAGCGACCTTTGCGGCCTAATGGTTGCATTTAGGGTCATTTTAATTTGAAGTGGCCTTCTTTTAGATTGCTTTCTTATCAATAAGGGGAGCTGTCATCCAAGATTTAAAGACAGTCTGACTACCTGCTGGCATCAGTATATAAGTCCCAAAACCCCAGCATCTAATTTTCTTCGCCGAAGTGACAACACAAGTTGCATATCCGTTATTGGATATTTGAGTGGCATTGGCAATTGGCACAAGTGTTGCTTTTAAGACATCCGAATCTAAATATTGATTAGTTCCTACGTTATTATCACCCATTTGATATCTATTTCCAGATCCTACACATTGAACCTTACCATTTGTGTATCTAGTACAACTTGAGAATCTTCCCAACGCCACTTCCGCAATTCCTGTGGCATCTGAAGGAGTAGAGTTTGAGTACATTGATTCACTG
The DNA here is from genome assembly GCA_018649885.1 of Bacteriovoracaceae bacterium. Lineage (GTDB taxonomy): Bacteria > Bdellovibrionota > Bacteriovoracia > Bacteriovoracales > Bacteriovoracaceae > JABIHA01. The sequence goes on along the minus strand of JABIHA010000073.1, from coordinate 47,533 downwards.
GCAATCGTAGCGGCAGTATGTCCTGCGCCTTTTTGAGTGTTTACAATACCACCCCAGATTCTTGCAGTTCCGTCACTTAACACAGCAACAGTGTGGGAGTCCTCTACGGCCATGGATACAATGCCGGTGAGCTCGACATCTGGGCCTGTGCTACTGAGAACTTTGGTTGAAGCATAATTATTATTGGCCGCTGAGTTGTCGCCTCTGACGCCACTGCCATCATAACCCCAGCAGCTGGCAGTACCATCTGTGTGAACAGCGCAAGTGTAGCGGTTACCTGCATAGACTTTTGAAACATTAGTCAGGTCTGTACCAGCATCAACTTTAACAAAGTTTGCATAGGCATTATTAGAAGTCCCACCATTGCCGAGTCTGCCATAGGTTCCATACCCCCAGCATCTTACTTTGGCCCCAGTTGTGACTCCGCAAGCATGCTCTTGTCCAACTGAGATGGACACAATATCATTTACGGCAGTGGTGCCACTATCTTTGTAGACGACGACTGCATAATCAGTGTCCGCTGTAGAGTTATTTCCTAGTTGGTTTGATCCATTTTCCCCCCAGCATCTGACTTGATTAGTGGAAAGCCTGGCACAACCATGCATATTACCAGAAGATACTTCTGTCACATTTGTAATATCCGTCCCACCTGAATCTTGAACGTGTGAGTTGGGATTAGCATTCACGGGAACAACCCACTGATAAGGCTTGATCCCATTTCCAAGCTGGCCATCTGTTCCATTGCCAAAGCACTGGGCCTTATTTCCTGTGGTGGTGTAGCAAACGAAAGTTTCGCCAACACTTACTTGAGCTGCGTTTGAGATCGCTCCAAAATTTTGTGTGTTGGACCCTAAGACTTCATTGAAAACAAATCCATTATTTGTAGCATCTCTAAAGTTTCCAAGCTTGCCGTATTTTCCATCTCCCCAGCAGGTAATATTACCACTAGGAGCAAAAATAGCACATGAAAATTGATTTCCGTATGATCCAGCTCCAGCGGCCATACTGTGGACTCTTGTTATTTTGTTTCCACCTGGGCCTTCGACAAACTTGTTTATAAAGTTAGTGCCGGAAGTGGTGTCATCTCCTAATTGTTTAGCAATATTGGCACCTGAGCACATAGTCGCGCCCTGGCCTTTGCCAACTGCACAGGTATAATCTGCACCTACACTAAAGTCTGTGGCATTGCTATAAATTGTAGTGGCGTCAAACTTCATGACTGCAGCTTTGGCATTATCTGCATTGGAGCCATCGCCCTGTTGTCCACTTCCGCCTTCTCCCCAACATTTAATTGTTCCATCGTTAATCATGGCACAAGTATGGTCGGAGTAGGCAGACGAATCAATTTTTATTACATTTGATAAATTACCACCTTGGTCATCTAGGACTAAAGTGTCAGCGTATAGTTTATCTGCTGTACCGTTGTTACCAAGAGCATAGCTGGCTCCATCGCCCCAACATGTGACTGTATTATCAGTTTTTAAAGCACAGCTAAATTTCTCGCCTACTGTGACGGTGTCAACATTGATGAGAGGTAGTGCTGCTGCTTCCAGCACTTCATTGGCGTAGTATTGATCTGTTGTGTTTCCAAGACCTAACCTTCCGTCGGCGCCTTCTCCCCAGCATCTCACTCTATTAGATAGTGTCGCTACACATGCATGGTAATATCCAGCTGCTATGTCAGTAGCATCAGTTAGGTAGGTCCCTGCACTGATTTTCACTTGTGTGGCCTCTTTCATATCGGTCTGACTTCCGTTTCCAAGTCTTCTCATGCTCCCGTCGCCCCAACACCATACTGTGTTGTCACTTTTTAGAGCACAGGCAAAATCATATCCAAGGCTAATTTTGATGACACCAGTAAGATTTCCACCACCAGACTTTTGGACTTTCTGAGGAATCATGGCCTGGGAAATCATGCTATCAGCAGCGCCTAAAAGACCTTCTCCGTTGGATTCTCTTCCGAGTCCCCAGCATCTTACAGTTTGATTATTCATCAGAACACAGGCAGTATTATTTCCAAGTGCCAGCTCTTTCCCACCTGTTAGGGCATTAGCACTTAAAACGTCAGCGCCAATTTGAAGGGTTCCTGTATTCGCAGTATGTGAAGCACCGTCATCGGCTTCAATACTATCTGTATTGAATACCATGGAAGCATTTAAAATTGTAAAGTTGGAAGGACCTCCACCAATTGTACCAATGACACTTCCTTGGTTTCCAGTTGAAGTAAATTTCCAATTAACATTAGTGAGACCCTTGAAGTTGCCATCAGAGTCATAGCCTATTGAGAAGAATTCTTGAGATCCACCAGCAGTAACATCATTTCTGTCAAACCCTGTAGCGTAGACAAGTCCTTTTCCATCACTTTTTGTTTCGATCTTAATTCCAAATAAGGCACCAGGAATAATTTGAATCCCAGCATTAACTGTTCCTGTGTCATCTGAATGGCCACCGGAAGTATATTTGAGAACAGCATGGTCTCCAGCATATGTCACTTGATTGGCATAAAATGTTGCAGAATTAACACCATTTTTTGTGTTGAGATCACTTCCTGAAGCATAAGAGCCTTTATCATTGGTAAAACTCCAGTTACCAGTAGGGTTAAGTCTGAAGTTGCCGTCACTATCGTAACTGGCGCCATATAAAGTGAAATTATCATCTGCTGTTACATTCGCTGTATTTTTCTCTATTCCACCAGACCCTGTAGCATCAACAATTTTGACATAGGCCTGGACACCATAATTAATTTGGATTCCAGCATTAACGGTACCTGTGTCATCAGTTTTTCCACCAAAGCTTGCTCTAATCACACAATGGTTGGCGGCCATGGTTACAATGTCTGCATTAAAGGTGACTAAGCTGGCAGCGCCGACAGTGTCTACACCAGCATTAAATGATCCTTTATCGTTAACAAAAGACCAAGCAGCGTTAACACTTGCAATCCAGTTTCCATCAGCGTCATAAGATGAAGAGTAAAGGCTATCGGTTTGATCGGCAGTTAATGTATTTGTATTGAGCTCAGATCCACCTGCTCCAACACCAGAATTGATACGAATACTTGCAAGAGCGCCAGCTGTGATTTCAATCCCTGCGTTCACTGTACCTGTATCATCAGTGTGTCCACCAAAACTTGCCTGGATCACAGCGTGATCGGCAGCGGCAGTGGTAACATCAGCATTAAAGGTAACTGAGCTCGAAGCGGCCACAGTATCTACACCAGCATCGAAAGATCCCTTGTCGTTTACAAAAGACCAGGCGGCGGCCACATCGGCAATCCAGTTTCCATCGGCGTCGTATGATGAGGCGTACAGCAGATCAGTTTGATCTGCAGTAATAGTATTTGTATTAATTTCAATACCACCAGCTCCAGCAGCGCTATTAATTTTTATACTTGCTTGGGCCCCTTGAGAAATAGTTATATTCCCAGTGCTGTCAGTGAAGGTCCCAATGGTCATATCGACCACCTCAACACCGACAACATTGGCCGAAAATAATCCCGGGGAAGTTGCGGTTGAAGAGATAGGACCTAGTGCGTTTTGTACACTCCAGTTGGCAGCAATATTTCCTAAAAAAGTATTATTTGAATTATAAGCGGCAACGTAGAGGAGTATGGAATCATCTGCGGTCATTGCGTGGGTATCAAGCTCACTTGTGCCGCCAGCAGCACCCTCGATCCGCATGTAAGCAGCTTTTTTTAAGATCTCTGCATCACTTTTCGGCATCACAGAAATTCCAGTACAACTAGGTGCTGTAGGAAATAATTCACAGATACTTTCGCCATCATTTTCTTTGGCAACCTTGAAATTAAAATTACAACTTGAAAGGGTGAATGCGGCCAGTAGTACCAAGCTTAGGTAGGAGCTAATTTTTTGAAAAGTATTTTTCAAGCTCATTTTTGTTCCGTCTCCGCAAACGTTCAGAATCATCTATATATATAATAAAACGGGCCACCTAGTTACTTGTAATGACTTTATAAAAGAGTGAAATTAGGTATGAATTTTGGGCAATAAAATTTGTTGAATACAAAATATTGCCCAAATAATGTGGCTTTTGAAGGATTCAAAATATTGAAATGCTTGAAAGTAAGCGTAGGCATGCAATTCAAGCATTATGGCCGTGATTTAGAGACTAACTAGTTGAAATTAAACAAATTGAAATTTTGAGTGAAGGATATTTTTTTGCTAATTGTGAGTTCAAAAAAATAAATAATGCTTCGCAATTGGGCCGAGAAATTGTTCAAAAATACAAAAATCGAGTAAAGGTTTTTCGAGCAAAATACTTTTTTGAGTCCATTTATTAATTGTTGGTACATAGAAAGTCTCAAACTCTAAAGTGATTTAAAACATAGAAAAAGCGACGGAAATTTTTATATATGCCCCATCTCATACTTTTAGCTGACAGCATGAAAGTCTGCGGCAACTAACAAGATAAAATGTGACTTGTCTCATTTATATTTATACAGCTCTTTGGTCAAATAGTTACATGAGAAGAAAGATATCTTTAATACATTTAAATGAAACACAAATGATCGAACTAGCAGATCAATTTGAGAGTATCGACTATGCGGACGGGGGAAAAATTGTTTCTCAAGGGCATATCCCGATTATCTCGATTTTGATACTAGAAGGCGTAGGTCATTTAAAAAAGAAAAAACGTCTCGTGAGAGAAATCGCACCTGGTGACTTTGTGGCCTTTGTGGAGTTGATGGAAAATCTGCCGCTGGCCCAAGACATTTATTTATTGCCTGGTACGAAGGCGGTGGTGATTTACAAGTCGGATGCTAAAAGTCCTGATCTCCTAAGGGTCTATCAACAATCTAAGGCCAGCTGATTACCGTTTTCTTTTGAGGTTCACACCAAAGTTCTCCACTGATGAACAACTCATTTTTTTAGAGTTGTAAGTTAAAAATACAGGGGTGTATAAGAAAACTGCCTTTGTTTTTAGTGATTTATAGAACTTTTCCAAGAAAATCCCTCCGGGCACTTTCCTAATAGTAAATTTTCAGGCCCAGATTTAATTATTTTTAGTATCCATTTTTGTGCTCTCCATAGAGATTGCTTTCAGACGTCATACCGACGCTTAATGGGAGAAAACAATGAAAGAGACAATTTTAATGATTGCAATTGCACTTGGGTGCTTGAGCGCAAAAGTAGAGGCGAAGAGTTTTAAAACTTTATTAACACCTCCGACTAAAATCAAACTTTGTAGTTCCAAATATAAGTGGAATAGAAAGTACAAAATGTGTGTTGTCAGATACGCCTCTGGATGTAACGCTGCTAATGGGCCATACACTCTTCTTGCAGCTCATACATGTAAATATGATGATGGAGTTTATGCATTTACTTTTTATGTGCAATAAATCTAGTGTGTCTGTGATTATTCTGGATGGATTCTCTCTTCTGTACAAATAAAACGAGGGTCCATTTCAGCAACTGGTGGCGTTGCAATACACATCGACTTTGGATTGCTTTTCATAAAACAATTTGTAATATGGGCAGCTGTTAAATCCATGGCCTTAATCATTAGGGCCGCCCCTTTTGGTAGATGTGAGGAAAATACAGGTATGAGATTAGTGTCATCAGTTCCCTTTATTTCAAAGTCGTCCATGTCTTCTTCTATAGCTTGGCTGAGTTCATTTAAGAGGGTCGGTTCAAGGCCTAGTGATTCGTCCACATTTTTCTGAAAGAGCTCTCTTGCCCCAATAGAAAGTTCTTCTCTTGCACTCATAAGCTCACTGTAGCAACGAGCTGCCGGGAGATTATCTGGATCGGCAATGACGGCATATGATTCACAACGGTCTCTAAGAATGGTGAAATAGCCGAAAGATGAAAGAGAGCGATTTAAAGGAGAAATCATTTCACTTGGAATTTTTAACAAACCTAATCTATTGGAAAGATCCTCAATGGTATCTTCAGCGATATGAATCTGCTGGTCTTTGTACATTTTTACGCTTAATGTTGGATAGTATTGTTCAAAAACCAAATCTTCAGGAATAGGAAGGTCTCGAGTTTTCTCTAAGGCCATTATCAATTTGCCTAAGATGGCCATTCGATTAAAATTATTGCTGGTCAATGCAGCTTCTTCTTTATAGGTATGGATCAGCATTGACCAGGCTTGCCAATTTTCTGGATCAGTAGCAACAACCTTTTCAAGCTCATTTTTAACTACAAGTGGGTTTGATTGATTAAACTCGAGCATGGCAAAGGCCAGATGATGCTTTTTGGGGTCTTCATTGAAATCACCTCGACAAAGGCTCCCGTAGTCACTTTTTCTTTGAGCACCATCTCCTTGTTGCAGCTCATTGTAAAAGCAGTATTTAGCACAAATTTCGACTTTTTCCATTGAGTCTGATTGATCGTAGTGGTGGAGATTTTGCTCTCCGGTATGGTTGGATCCTAGGTGGAGAAATTCATGAAAGACGACAGTGTCTAAATTACCTATTTTTGATTCGCAGTTACTATTAAAGTCGAGTGCAGGAAATCTTTGTTCGGTGTAATTGGAGGCCCTCCCACAAAATTGTGATAAGGGGTCACCGTACTTTGAGCATCTGTAACCATCAATTGGATCGCAGTCAATTTTCAGAGGGCCTTTGCCAAAAGACTCTACAAAACTTGAGATCACCATATCAGCGGCGTCACCCCCTAAGTCAGTCATGCACTTAAGACCTTCTTGAAGAGTTGCTGTCACAACTTGTTTTATCTCAACGTCTGAATAGGTTTTTTTCTCGCCATCAGCTTGCCTATATTCAAATTTACTGCACCTGGGAGAAACCTCTACACTTTGATCCAAATTTTCAATAATACCTTCAATATTCATTTCGATTTCAGGAGTGTCTTCTGCAGGCGGGCAATCAGCATCTTGTTCCTGGGAAAGATACATGGCGGGAGTTGTAGTTTGTTTACTTGTCAGGATTTCATTTCTGCCGATTTTCTTTACAGTGTATTCTTCTTTGGTCACGGAAGAAGTCGAATTTTTTTTCCATATATATTTTTTGCGAAAGGCCTTTTGGGAAACACTACGTAAGTAAGTTGTGATCGATTCTTCAAAGCGAGTAATGATCTCATGACGGCCATCGCCATTGATATCCACTTCTCTTTTTTTAAGCCTACCTATTTGATCATAGTAGTAAGTGGTCTTTTTTTGTGCCCTTTTGTGGACTAATTTTGTTATGACATCATGATCATTGAAACTTTTAATAATCAGATTTTGATTGTTAACTCCAAAACGCGTTTGCGCTTCCAAGGAAAAAATTGAGAATCTAGGCGTTTGGGCATAAGGCCTTTGGGCCCAAAGGAGTGTGGGAAAAATGGTAAGTAGTATGGTGAAGTAATGCCCCATGGGACTTCATCGGTACTCTTATCCATTTTATATATAGCTAAATTCAGCATAGGGAACTGTTTTCACGATGAAAAGTAAGTACTTAAGCAGAACACTCTGGTTCTGCTTGTTTACTTATTTTTCTAAGCTGCCTTTTTGTAGGGCACGGACTCATCATGGGTTTCATCCATATCCGTTTTAATCAATGTAAGTGACTTCCTTTTTTCATACTTATCAAGGTTTAGGTCTTCTTTTCTTTTTCTGGCACTTTGAATCTTTTGATCAAACGTAGATTTGAAATACACCACAGCTAATGCACAAACTAAGATAGAAAGTGGAATTGTTAGTAGGTAATTGCCTTTAAAAACGAAGATGGCAATGGGGAACATAAATAGGGCGTATATGCCAGTAACGATAATAGTGCTGAGCTTAGAGTTTCCAAGGCCTTCTTTTTTATCACTATTGTCTTCTATGTACGAATTGATATCCTCTAAAACCTGGTCTGGCGTTTGCCTGGTCTCATTATCTCTAAGAAGTGAGTGATCGGGCCTTAGGTTTTCGGGAAGGTCTGGATGCTCAAATGGATTATTCTTGTGAGAACTCATTTTTACCTCCTTTTTAGATACTTGACTATTTTAGACCCCTTGCGAAATTAATTCAGTGACATGAGTCATGAACAAAACAGACAGTATTGGGCAAATTTGAGCTCCAATCACTAACTCGCAAGCCTTAAAATAAATTTTATTGAGTAAAGAATTCGACATGTATTGACCCAACTTTTATATTAACTACTTATCAAATATATTTAGTGGCCTTTCGCGGAGAGAGACTTGCTCTTTAATACCCTTTCATTTTTTCTCTTTTTCGCCGTGGTTTTTTTGGTCCATTATAGTATTCCCAAAAGCTTTCGGGTCATTTTTCTCTTACTGGCCAGTTACTTTTTTTATATGTGTTGGAGACCTGAATATATAGTTTTAATTCTATTTTCAACAGTTGTGGATTATATCTGCTCTAGGGGAATTGACTCTCACAGGGGTAATCGGTTTAAGCAAAAAATGTTTTTGGCCGTAAGTATCGTCAGCAATTTAGGACTTCTGGGATATTTTAAGTACACTCATTTTTTGGTAGGGGTGTTTAATGATCTTAACTCTAGTGGTTTTTCTGTAGAGCAAATTATATTGCCTGTGGGAATTTCATTTTACACCTTTCAAACGCTTGGGCATACAATAGATGTTTACCGTGGAGATATAAGAGCAGAGAAAAACTTTTTCAAATTTTCACTTTTTGTCAGTTACTTCCCTCAGTTAGTGGCCGGTCCCATTGAGCGTGCAAAGAATCTTTTACCACAAATCTCTCACCAAAAAGAGCTTGATCCATTACAAATCAGAAGAGGCCTTATTCGTTTTGGTTGGGGGCTATTTAAAAAGGTCGTTATTGCAGATAGATTAGTTTCATTTATTGATCCAGTTTATCAAAACCCTGAAGGTTTTTCTGCCTTTAGTCTCTATATGGTAACCTTAATGTTTGCCTTCCAAATATATTGTGATTTTTCTGGCTATTCTGATATGGCCATCGGTATCGCCAGATGTCTCGGTGTCAATTTGATGGACAATTTTAAAAGACCCTATTTTTCAAAATCAGTTTCTGAGTTTTGGGGGCGTTGGCATATGAGCCTTTCATTTTGGTTCAGAGATTATCTTTATATTCCACTGGGAGGTAATAAAAAGGGTGAGTGGAGACGGGACGCTAACTTGATGGCCACATTCTTAGTAAGTGGCCTATGGCATGGTGCCAGCTGGAATTTTATTGTGTGGGGAGGGATTAATGGCCTCTTTGTTGCGGGTGGAAATGTATTGAAAAGATACTGGCCAAAAAGTGTAAGTATCAATTGGCCTTTTCGTAATTTGATGAAAGCTTTTATTACTTTTCATTTGATATGTTCAAGTTGGATCTATTTTAGAGCTCAAGATATCACTACAGCAAATTATATTTTGAAAAAAATAATTTCAATGGATTTTTTTACTTCACTATCTTTAATTTTAAAAAATAGAAGTCACGATCTTTTCATTAATCAAAGAGCGAGCGAGTTTCAAATCGCCATTGGTGCCATTGTATTTATGGAGCTAGTTCACCTCTGGGAGAGAAAGAGGCCTTTAGAAGACTCAATATTGTTAATGGAGCGTCCATATCGGTGGACTTTTTATATTTTCATGATGCTTGCTATTATTAACTTGGGGCGTGCTGTGCATGTGCCTTTTATTTACTTTCAATTTTAGATGAAAAAACTTTTAGGAAAAACTCTATTATTAGTGATGATATCTTGGACTTTCCAGGTGGGGATTACCTACAAATACCATCTTCGTGAAGATGCTGTATTAACAGGTGGAAGTGAAGTCGTCTATGTGGGAGATAGTACAGGGGAAGCGGTCTTTAGATCTTTAAGTAAAATGAGACCTGCTGGTTCCATCGAGGCATTTTACCATACAGCTCTCACCTCTGAAGCCTATTTTCATTTCGTAAGAAAAATATTGAGATCAAAAAAATTACCCAAGCTAGTAGTGCTTCCCATAAACTTGATTACTTTTGCTCCTTCTCAATATCTTCATCCAGGAAATCAATACCATGAATTGATGTTGAAAGTGAGGTTTTCTCACAATCCCATTTTATTTGCTACAATTAGGTTTTTGGATTTATTCAAAATCGCCTCGTGGCTTGATCCATTATCTCGTGAAAAATATGATCAAATTGCCATCAAAAATGAACATAATAATCTTGGGATAATAAAAGATGTTTTTAAACGGGCATCTTGGGCCATTAATTTTTTTATGCCTGTTGTTCACCCGGAGCATGTGCATTTAACTTACTTTAATAAAACTACTCAGCTTCTAGGTAAAAAAGACATTAAAGTTTTACTTTATTTCAACCCCATGAATTATGAAAAAGGGGATGCTATCACAGGCGGAAGCTTTAGCAGGACTTTGAATAAATCAATTGCGATTATTGAGAAGTCTTTAGTGCGAGCTCCTAATTTAGAGCTTTTGAATATGGTTTTCTCTCATGGAGACAGCTCCTTTTTAGATCAGGTACACCAAAAAGATACCGCTGCGAGGTGGAGTGCACGAGAGCTTAATGATAGAATTAATATCATCTTGAAAAAAGGAAGAATGTGAAAGAGCAAATTCTGGCAAGTGGTATTGAGTTTATCCAAATGTTGCAGGCGTGGAGAAACCCCGTATTTGATTTTTTCTTTAAGGCGATTACACTTTTGGGAAACGAGCAATTTTTTGTTCTTGCTGTACCACTTTTGTGGTTTGCATTGGATCTAAAACTGGCCAAAAGACTGAGTTATACTATTATTTTTTCAGCAGCTATCAATGAAGGACTCAAGGCCTATTTTGCTCTCCCAAGACCTTTTGTATCTCACCCTGAACTTGGTCTTGTCCATGCTTCTGGTTTTTCACTTCCCAGTGGCCATGCTCAAGTTTCAGCTGTTTTTTGGGGAATCTTGGCCTTGGAATTATCGAGACTTTACCCAAAGAAAAAAAATATTTGGCCACTCGCACTTTTTATGATTTTCGTTGTGGGTTTATCTAGAAGCTACTTGGGAGTCCACTATCCCACAGATATTGCCCTCGGTTGGAGTATTGGAATTCTGATTGCTTTGGTTTATTCAAAACTCAGCAAGCTTGAGGCCACTAAATTCAAAATTCCACTACTGCTTACTGCAGTGGCTTCTGTTGTAGGAATTTGCTTTGTAAGGCTTCCGTCTCTCTTCGGATTATTCAGCGCTGTACTTGGGCTTAGCTGCGGAGTACTATTACACCAAAGAGAAAATACACAGGCCCAGGCGCCCAGTCTTGAGGTTAGATTTAAAAGGGCGGGAGTAGGGATAGTGTCAGTGCTTATTCTCTATTTTGGCCTCAAGCTCTGTTTCAGCGCTGTCCAGGTGGATGATAGTTTGTACTACCCACTTCGATTTATTAGGTATGCTCTAGTGGGGATATGGGTGTCATATTTGGGACAAAAGCTTTGTGCTAAATGCGGACAGTACCAAGAAGTTAAACTGTGAGCTACGCAGATTCCTAAATTCTTTCGCTTTTAACTCCATGAAATTCTTACACGGCAGGAAATGTTCCATTGATTATTTTGGATGAATATGTTTCATTGAATAAGATTCATCTAATTAATCACTTATTTTGTGAGGACGCTTTACATGGAAAAATCAGCAAGAAGCTACAACAGTACACTCAGGGAAAATAAAAAAGAGCTTTCAAAGCAGGCACTACTAAACTCTGCCCTCGATCTCTTTTACGACAAGGGTAGGGCGGCAACCCAGATAAATGAAATTACCAAAAATGCTGGTAAATCAATGGGAAGTTTTTATGTCCATTTCAAAGACAAAGAGGACCTTGTAGATAATCTTCTCAATAATTTTAATGCAGGATACTTAGATCGATTTAGTGATCAGTTCGAAATGGGAATACCAAGTAATAGAGACGATCTTTTAAATGGCTTGGCCCATGCATTTTTAGACTACTGGAAAGAAAATGAAAAATTTGTAGTCGTTTACATCGAAAAAGTGAGAGGTGCTAAAGGTCTTAAAGATTTAAGCGAAGGCTTTAGCCCTGAGTTAATAGATGCGCTTTGCTCGACTTTAGAAGATCAGGCAAAGGCATTGGGGAAAACCATCAAAAATGGGAAACTCATTATCCATGGAATTTTTGGTATGTGGATGAGAGTTGGCCTTCAATATCTATTTAATGAAAGTGTTAATAAAGAAGACGCAATTGACTCACTAGTAAGGCTTACACGGGGGGCCTTAGAAGAATTTTTACCTACAAACACATAGACAACAAAAGGCCCAGTTATGAAAAACATTATTTTAAAAAACATTGAGGACGCTAATCCGCTTACACAGGGAGCAACTTCCACAAACTCTCTCAACTTTAAATTCTTCACACCAAGGCAGGAGCATCCTGATTTTGATCAGCTTAACTTTGAAGCAAAGGCCTTGGCCCAAGAGGCGACAAAAACTCAAGAGCTCCCTCAAACGGGAATTCAAAAATTAAAACGAATGTTTAAATCCTATAAGACGACTGCCATTAACTGGATTAAAAACAAAAAAAGAGTTTCAGAAAATAGGGAAGACCTTCTGCCACTATACTTTATTTGGTCAATTCTGAGAACTTGTAACTTCTTATGTGACTATTGTGACGACCATAGAGGAAACAAGTATCCTGAGATGTCTAATAAAGGTGCTCTCGATACGGATCAGGCGAAAAAACTTCTAGGAGTGATGAGAACGAGAACTCCCTCTGTTTATTATGCGGGTGGAGAGCCAACTCTTAGGTCTGACTTGCCCGAAATTTTAAGGCACGGCAGAAATTTGAATTATTTTCCTCAAATTATAAATACAAACGGTAGTGTGATTCATAAACTTTTGAAAAGGAAAAACTGGTCTAATTTTCTTGCTGATTTTGATATTATTATCGTCAGCCTTGATAGTTTACGAGTTGATATGTTAAATGAGATGTATCGTTATAAAAAATCCGAAGATATTATTAGAAATGTATTGGCCCTAAGAGAATTGCGTGACACCTATGGCTTTAAGTTGATGGTCAATTGCGTGGTTCAGCCAGGTAGAATTCAAGATGCAGTAGATGTTCTTAACTTTGCCAATGATTTAGGTATTACTTTCGCAGGAGTTCCCCAAAATGACGGGCCAGTTGCAAAAGATGGTCTTTTACTGAATTTAGAGTATAGAAAATTTGTTAGCACTCTCCTTACAAGACACAAGGCAGGTCATAAATTTGCTGGCTCATATCGCATGAATAATCGCCTCTATAATGGCGTTCCACTAAATTGCAGAAATACTCTTAAACCCCATATTGATTTTGATGGCACGCTTTTTTGGCCATGTAAGGCGTGTGTAAATGTACAACCGGAAAAGCTCAATATCCTTGCACACAAACATCTTGATGAAGTTTGGGCCAAGGGGAGGAAAATGATTAATCCCGATAAATTTCATGGTCCAGCTCCAACCCAATGTGGCGCCAATTGCAATTGGGCCCAAAACTATACCACCGACACTTATTATCATGGGCTTAAAAATCCAGCATCGATCTTAACAGAAATAAGAGATTTCTTAAACTAAATGAAGGAGATGATGATGAAAGTTAAAGCAACAAATGGCAAATCTCTTTTAGTTGATACCTTTGTTATAGTAGCAATCAGTATATTGATCTGCTTTTTTTCAAAGAAATTACTTTTAATGAGTATTGTGGTTCCGCTTATTCTTGCTGTAAGGTTAATTTACACATTGATTCGCTTTGACGAAAAAAAACAAGAGATTATTCTCTATACGATTTGCACTATACTTGGTGCATTTAATGATTGGAATTCAGTTGTAGGAAAAGGGGTATATGATTATCACGCTCCCGTCTATTTCCCGGAATTTTCGACTATCCCCATTTGGATGCTCTTGTATTGGGGGATGATACTGAGATATATGGCCGCTGTAGCTTGGTGGCCTGGTCTTGGTAAAGACGTAGAATTGAAAAATGAAGTTCATCTTGGTTCAAAAGTTTGGAAGAGCACACCTACCAAAATCATTTTACAGCTAGCTATTGTTTTTGTGACCAGACAATTTATCTACCACTATTATCTTGATTCAGTTTTATCATTTGCTCCCTTTGTAGTGGCCTTGATTTTGTATAGCTTGATTTTTAGGCCCAATAAAAGAGAAATTAAATTAGGGCTACTTTGCATTTCACTTGGGACTGTAGTTGAAATTCTTTACATAGGAGCAGGGGACTTGCACTACTATCACCACGGTATTCTTTTTGGTGTACCTATATGGATTTCACTTTGGTGGTCATTATCTGTGATCATTTGGAAAGACATATATAAATTAATAGAACAAAAAATCAGCTCTCCAAGTATATGTAATTGAGTAGAATGACTCTCTATACCTGATCTCTTGACCCGGAGAATGGACCAAGTTTGGACAATCAATATTTTGAGCAATAAAATGTAGCTCAATATGATTTTTAAACAGGAGAGAAGTGTTATGAAAGGGATTTTATTTTTTGCACTATTGACCTTTTCAGCGGCTGCGTTTTCATGTCCAACAATTGAAGGACAATGGAAATCAGACACTGGAGTAGGTGGGGTTTTAGAAGTTACAAGTGTGGTGAAAAGCGGAGTGAAAAGTTTTTTGTTTGCGACTCTTGTAAAAGGAAAAGTAACTGTTAAAAGAGTGGTAAATGCTGATGGTAAGGTTAAAAAAGACCATTGGGGTTCTGCTTGGAGTGTTTGCACCCATGATTCACTAGATTTGCATGTTGTGAAAGAGGGGAAAATGATCAAGATGACCAAGGTCACCTCATACTTCATTAACAAAAAAGCAAAGCTTGAAAGAAGAAATAAAATGGCGATTTTTGCTGAGGGCAAAAAAATGACTGAACAAGTGCATAGCACTACCTTTTCTAAATTTATCAAAAAATAATTTCAAGTGGACCTACAAATTGATCTTTGTGGGTCCAATATTTTCACAAAATAGATATGGATTATCTCGATATGTGTGTAGGCATATTGGGGACCACTGCAATTGTTGGTAGGTTTAAGGTGGGTCAATTGAAGTTATTAGGTTTGACCGATAGGCCATAATTCTAGGTGTTGCAATGGTTCCCACCAAATTGCCTTTTACACACTAGTAGGCTATTGGCACTGGGCCCAGTCGCCAATTGCCGCCATCACAGCCTTTATTGATAATTATCAGTAGTAAAAGTGTTGAAAAAATCCTGTAAAATCCTTGAACTAATTACAAGAGGTTAGATAAAAAGTCTGTTTTAGTATAGTGTCCGTTTTATGAAAATCTTTACCGTACTCGTTTGCATTTTTGGGGCAAAGTGGGCATTTTCCTCTGGTTACGAGGCTGCCCTAGACTTTCACTGCACAGATAGCGTTGATGCATCTACTACCTCTATATCAACTTATGTTGAAAAACTGTCACTGTGGCCACTTGATCAGCTTTACGCTACCTATCTTGATTATCACCGCTTGGGCAATGGGATTACATTAAGTGGTTGTAATAAATACGATCCAATTAAGATTGCAAAAATAGCAGAAGATGCATTTAAAACTGGGCTTAGTTGTTTAGCTCGCCACTCGGAGAGCTCGGTACTTCTGGCAAAAAAGGTTATTTCATTAACAGAAAACCCTTTAAATGAACTAATCATTGGCTGCATGGAAACAGGAGACCCGTTTAAACTCAATTTAACAGACAAGGATACCCTAAATATGCCTAGCTATTTGGCCGGATATTCTGTCGCCTGTTTTGATGATAGATTTCCTTTTGTTTATTTAAATATGGAACATAAGGTTGTTCGAGCTTCAGGTAAAGGTGCTGCGAAAGTTATCTTTCACGAAGTACTGCATTCCACAGGCCTATTTCACACAAAGTCTCACAAGGAAATGAAGGATGAGGGGGCGATTCAAAGTGGAGACCTTATCTATAGAACAATACAATGCTGCTTTGAAGGTAAAAAAGAATTTTGTGACCTAATGTAATGTGACTTATTTTAATGAAAAGTAGGGTTATGGTTATTTCAACAGTAGTTTCAGATTTATTTCTTTTGGCCTGCATTCTCTATTCAAAATATCTTTTAGTTAATGGTTTTAGCTCACCGCTTGGGTTCTATTTGATTGGATTATCAATTATAGGGGTCGCTGTAGTTCTCAGCATTTTTAAGTGGTCTGGTTTTGAGAAATTGTCCGAGCTTCACAAAAAATTCTCTCTACTCAGCGCCCAGCTTGGATTCACTTCCATGGCCATAAGTCATTTGCTTAAGTACCAGGTTATTTGCCAAACTTCAGCAGTGGTGGCATTTGTAATTTTAGTAGCTACTACCGTTTATTTTTCATTTTTTAGGCCATCTCAATTAGCAAGAAAGATTTTTGGGCTCTTAGGACTTTTGATCATGGGTATAATCCCGGTGTTCAAAGGAGAGCTTTTGACACTCACTATGGCCGCCAATATGTCTTCAATTCTAGTTATTGCTGTTTCAGGACTACTTTTAAGATCAGAAGAGAAGCTATTTGGTTTTCCTAAGATTGACTATCTTCACTATCTATTAGGAGTAGCGCTGATTATTCTGACACGCGCTACCTTGATGATAACTGTCTAGGCCTTCTTTAAAAATTTAGTAAGAAGTACTATTTGAGTCCCGTTAACACGGCCTTCAATTTGCTCTGGATCCATGGTGAGAGAAATATTTTTGACAATTGTTCCGCGCTTGGCAGTAAAATTTGCACCTTTCACATTGAGATCTTTTATCAATGTAACAGTATCCCCGTCGTTTAAAGCATTGCCGTTACTGTCTGAGGTGGGAGCTCCTTGCGAGTCTGATTCTGAGTTTTCCGCACTTGCGCGCTCTAGGGTTTGCTCGTCCATATAGAGCTGCTCCAAGAGGTTTTGTGCCCAGGTATTTTCTTTTATGCGACTAAGTAGACGCCATGCCATAATTTGAACGGCGCTAAACTCACTCCACATACTATCTGAAAGGCAATGCCAGTGGTTGGCATCCATGGCACTTGGGTCTTCAATTTGCTTATGACAGACTTCGCAGACTAAAACGCAATTTTCCGCTTCTGAGTCTATTGCAGGGGGGATTTCATAAACGGTTAAGCTTGTATCAGACGAGCATAGCTCACACTTTGAATTGGCACGTTCTCGAAGAACTTGTTCAGCACTCATGGTCATTTCTCCTAGTGGGTTCTTAAGTTTGGCCTTTGGGATCTATAGTAGTAAATTTAGCTGGGATTTCCCAGCTAAATATAAAGGCAAGCTGTAACCTTGAGAATAAATGGGGATGGTGCTAGTTTGGTATTGATAAATGAGATCTATGTCGTAGCCGCTATCTCCGGCCCTTGTATCACTGCTGTAACTTCCCCGCGTGTTGAGAGCTACATTTCTTTTTCCATCCTGGTATAGGAACAACCCAATAAATTTATTTGACTTCATAGACTCTCCTCATTGTTTGTATATAGACTATAAATTGGGAGGTTACAGCTTGGTGCTTGAATACTATCTAAAACTGTCAATTATACGGATGCAAAACCCGGAAACAACAAAAACTGTCTGGTAAGATAGCAAGTTAAAATTTTAAGATTGAGATAGGGAGGAAGTTTTGAAGCTTGAATATTTTGTCTAGCAATAGGATAATAATTGAGGGCCCTTAGATTAAGGTTTTTTGAATTGCATCACAAATTAAAATCTGTTATTAAGAAATTCACTTCAAGTAAGATACTGGCCATTCCCGTTGTCATCTTATTTTTATCGACCTATTTTTTTATCATTGGCAAAATGAAAAAAAAT
The DNA here is from genome assembly GCA_018649885.1 of Bacteriovoracaceae bacterium. Taxonomy (GTDB): domain Bacteria; phylum Bdellovibrionota; class Bacteriovoracia; order Bacteriovoracales; family Bacteriovoracaceae; genus JABIHA01. The sequence continues at coordinate 29,841 of JABIHA010000073.1, read as the reverse complement.
GCTGAATCAGAAATTGGAAATTCTCTAGAAACAGTTTTAGTTACTTCTCAGCAGGCCTTAAAATCGTGGCAAAGTACTCTTCTTGCAACAACAAAAGTTTGGGCCCAATCAAAAGAAATTAAAAAAATGGTGGTAGAGTTATTGAGGGTTCCTCATGAGAGTTTAAAAGAGTCTAAATGGCAACCTGCCATCCGACAGCACCTGATAAGTATACTTAAGACCCATGACTACAGAGGTTTTTTTATCATTGATAAAGATCGTAAAAACCTTAGCTCACTAAGAGATCAAAATATTGGTGCCCAAAACCTTCTTTCTAAACAGGATGGATTCTTTAAGCAAATTTGGCAAGGCAAGACTGTCATTTCTGAAATGATAGAAAGTGATGTCGTCTTAAAAGGGATGCTTCAAGTAAGTATCTTCACAGGATCTCCTATAGTAAATGACAATGGAGAAGTGATAGCAGCATTTTGCTTTCGTATCGATCCATCTACTCATTTTTCAAAGATACTTAAAAGAGGCAGAATAGGGGGCTCTGGTGAGACATACGCCATCAGTAAAAAAGGAATGATGGCAAGCAACACTAGATTTAGAGAACAATTATTAAAAATAAACCTACTTAAGAAAAATCAATATGCCCCACTTAATATTAGGGTTGCGGACCCAGGTAGCAATTTAGCCGAAAACCCACAAGCCAATATAGCTGTCAACGCTCCATTAACTTTGATGGCCAAAAGTGTAATCAATTCTCCAGGAAAAATGAAAATACAAAGTCATTTAACTGGCTACCGAGACTATCGCGGGGTTTTTGTTGCTGGAGCATGGGTTTGGGATGATGAACTAAAATTGATATTAATGAGGCCTATGCGAGTTTTCAAAAAAATAAAAGAACAATACAGGTTTTGATTTTTTTGACCTGTTGTCTACTTTTAATTACTTTATACTTATTCGACAGAAATAGTAGGTGGCTTAATAAAATCATTTATGCAAATGATCTATTTTGTAAATTTGCCAAATATTCTAGAAGTGAGTTAATTGGAAAGGACCACCGTATAGTCAATTCGGGTGTACACCCTAAGGAATTTTGGAAGAACTGTTGGGATACAGTCAAAAGTGGAAAAACCTGGAAAGCCGAAGTGGCCAATAAGGCCAAAGATGGCACTATCTATTGGCTAGACGGAACTATTGTTCCCTTTAAAAACTCTAAGGGTGAAATCACTCAATATATCGCTATTCGTTCAGATATTACAGACAGAAGAAATGGTGAAATTAAAATAAGGGAGGCCCAACAAAAAGTGGCACAATCACAAAGATTGAGCGCTATTGGAGTTCTCGCCGCTGGTGTAGGGCACGAAATTAATAACCCCTTAACTATTTCATCAGGAAATTTGAGTGTCGTTCGCAGACTTCTTAAGGGTAAGGAAATCAATTGGCCTAAGGTTGAAACTGCATTGGAAAAACAAGAAATAGCCAATGAACGTATTAGAAAAATTGTTGATGGGTTGAGAGTTTATGCCAGGGTTGACGAAGATGAACTTGAAGTTACCTCTTTAGATATAGCAATCAATCAAACCATCAGTCTTTTATTTGAAATATTTGAAAAAGAGGGTGTGAAAATTCATAAACATTTTTCAGATTCCAAACTCCTTGTTAAAGGCACTATTGGCAAGCTACAGCAAGTGCTAATGAATATTCTTGTCAATGCCAAGGATGCCTCAAAAGGGCAAAATAGTCGCACCATAGATATCTTTCTTGAGAGGACTGGTAAGTCTAATGTTTTGGTAAGTATCAAAGATAATGGATGTGGTATTCCTAATGATATTAAAAATCAAATATTTGAGCCATTTTTTACAACAAAGGAAGTTGGTGAAGGTACTGGAATGGGCCTTGGGATTGTTTCTAAAATAATCTCAAATATAGGCGGTGAAATCACTGTTGAGTCGGAGGTGAATTGTGGCAGCACTTTTAATATCAGTCTTCCTCTGCAGGAATCTTCATGCAATCAAGAAAAGAAAACTGAGCAACTTTGTACTGTAATCATGCCAAAAAATGTCTTGGTGGTAGATGATGAAAAAGAGATTCGCAAAATTCTCACTTCGACCCTAAAAGAACTTGGGGTCATTAATATTATTGAAGCAGAAAATGGTCAAATAGCACTCGATAAAATTAAAGAAAATCAATTTGATGTTGTCTTTTCAGATTTATGTATGCCAGTGATGAGTGGCCAGGAATTGTTTAAGCATATTAATGATCTAAGCTTAGAAAAGAAACCTATTACCATTGTTATCACTGGTGGCATTGACACCGATTTAGATCAGCTTATGGCCCACCAGCAAATTGATGAGTATATTCTGAAGCCATTCCGTGAAAGCGAAGTGGAAAACATATTGGCCAAGGTCTTAGCTAAGCTTAAAAGCAGAAGTGAAAAGGCTGCCTGAGTACTAAGCGAAATTTATTGTTTGAAGTGCCAATGCCCTATAAGTAATATTATGGGGCATTAAATTACGGTAGTCGTATTGCCTCAATAAAAACGTAACCCTACCAAGTGATTTACATAGTGTTGACTCAGTAAAAGATATTCTTAACTGGGATTTATTCTATGAGGCCTTTTCAAGTTCTTGTTTTTGTTTCAAAATCATCCTTATTACTTATTTTGAGTCGCCTTGAAAAATGTAACCTAAATCAATACTTAAAACCACTTTTTCCAAAAGTGTTGACTCATAATAAAGGTTACCCAAATAACAAAGGGATTTTCATGAAAAAAATGTTACCCAAATTTTGAATAATTTTAAAAATTGGTGAGTCGTTGCCTCACCAAAATGTTACCCAAATAATAACGAAAATTTCTATATCCTTTTTAAATTTAATGGGGAGTCCTCGGCCCCCTCTACAGAATCTAAATAAATTTTATTTCTGTCCCTTTCAAAGGAATTGCCTGAATTTATTCTTCCAAAAAATATAACAACAACTCTGGCCGAAATACTTTTAATCTTTAGTAAGTTAAACAATCTTTTAATAGGAGTTGCATTATGAACTTTTTCTTATTAACAATGACATTTTTTTTTACTCTCAATAGTTACGCAACTACACATTTTGAAAAAAAGTCAGCGACATGTTGGGTAACATTAGAAAATTATCCAGATAAAACCAAATTTACTACTGAGTTTAATCTTCAGGCTACAGGGTATGGACCTTCAAAAGAATCGGCTGAATCGGCTGCAATGAATAATTTGCTCGGGGAATGTGCAGGCCTAAAAAATTCTTATGCCTTAAAGCAACTACCAATGGCGATGGACCCTGTTGAACTGATGGGATATGTTAGCAACGTGATTCATGTATTGATTGTATTGTGAGGGATTAAACATTAAAGCTAAAAAAATGGGAGGGATATTTTCCCTCCCCAAAATATTTAAATAAAGTTAAAGATCGTATTCTAGCAAAATGGCGCCGCCACCTTCACCGATGAAAAAGAGTGTCGCCACATTGGCAATACTCTTTGATGCCTGCTCACCTTTGGCCTCAGGTATTCCGTAGGCCTTGACAAATTTTGCTGAGCTACCAATAAAACTAAGATCTGCCTTAAAATTATAGGCCGCTGGAGTCACAAGAAAATCAAAGTTTTTGAAGTACTTGTTCATCTCTTTACCTGAGTTAACAAATAGGTAATTGCCACCTTTTGACATTGTTATGTTGTGGATAAAGTCTTGGTTGAAGTTAAGTCCAAGCCCTATTGAGCTTATCCCTACTCCCATGGCCGAGTAGTCAGTAACAAGTCTTAAAAGCGCCTTAGGATCAGTTACCCCTGTATTGAGCCCAGCATCTGAGATCAGAATCACACGGTTTTCATAATCAGCTTCTAGCCTGGCACTGACAAGCTCAAATCCTTTTTTGAGGCCTGATTCTAGGTTAGTTGAACCTTGGGCCTGAATTGAATCCACAAGCTTTAAAATCGCCGCTTTGTCTTCTACTAAGGTTGTTCCCAGTAGTACTTTGTGGTTTGAATTAAATAGCACAATAGATAGATAATCAGATCCGTTTAATTTACTGACTGTTTCTCTGAGGGCCTCTTTTGCCCATTCAATCCTGGATTTCTTAGTATTATCTGTTGCGCCCATAGAGCCGCTAATATCAAGTACTACAGATAGGTTTAGCTTCTTTCTTTTGAATGTATCGGCAGTGACATTTGAATCCATTCCGATCTGGACGAATAATTTATTTTTAACTGGATCAACTAATACTGCAGGAGTTACACAGATCAACTTATCACATGCACTTGGTGCAAGTGGAAGATCGAATTCTGACAAAAAGCCCTCCATTGAGAAAGTTTCTGCAGCTGGGACTAACCCATCAGCCACGGCCTTTTTAAGAGCGCCTATGTCTTGGGCACCGCCTGTAGTGATATTGAGTCCACGGGCCTTGGTGTTCATTCCCCCTCTTGATGGACGGCTCGGTCCCCGACCACTGGGTCTTGAGGGTCTTGGCATTGGCCTGTGATGAGGCGGGCGCCAAGTCTTGGCCTTTTCCATATTGGCGGCAAGCTTTCTTCCAATATCTACTATTTCAAATAATTTATCGAGATTCCCTGCAACTACTCTTTTTTCTTTGAGCTTAAGCTCTAAAGCATCAAGCTTTGCTACCAAGTGTTTTGCAGCTAACAGTCTTTGTTTAAGACAGGCATCCTTAATAGGAGGTCTTGGTGGCCTTGGAGGTCTTATAGGTCTTGTGGGAGTACTGGGTCTTGTAGGCCTAATGGGTTTTATGGGTCTCGGTGGACGAGAGCTTGTTTTACACTTTTCAAACTCTTTAAGAGAGCTTTCGAGAACTGTTCCAGCAGATACGGCCAGAAGTGTTTTAAAAATCCCTGGATCAGTTACATACTGCTCACTTTTTTCTAAGTCTTTTAAGACTGGTAAATCTACTGATGTAGAGTGCTTTTGAAAGCTAACTGCGCTTGAAGCTTGGTATTTCCAAGATACTTCAACCTTTGAAGTGCTGGCAAAACTGGCATTTGCCAGTGCAAAAACCATGGCCATAAGACCAAAAATACTGTGTTTCATGTCGTCCTCCCGTGTGTTGTAACCTAAAGAATTAAAGGGAAAATATAGCATTTGGCAATGATCAGAATCTATAAGTTTGCATCTCCTAAGTAGATGTCAGTTTTTTTGCTGTCTGCCAGGTGCATTTTGACCTCAAAACTAATGAGAGATCATTAATAAATCCAATGATGTTAATTTTTCTAAAGTCTTTACACCAACTCAAAAGCGAGTTAGTTACCCAGTCGCTATATAAATAGCACAATAAAATGGAATGAAATGGAAGCTCAAATTATAGATTCAGTTAAATTTTCTCTTGGTTTTGGAGTGGCCCTTTTCTCAATCCTTAACCCCATGGGTGCTCTGCCAGTATTTTTAGGCCTGACAAAGTCTTGCCCTGAAAAAGAAATTAGCAAAATTAGCTCTTCATGTGCTTGGGCCATTTTCTTCACTCTTTTGGTCTCTCTATTCTTTGGCCAAGGCGTACTTCAATTTTTTGGCATCAGCTTGGCGGCCTTTAGAGTTGGTGGAGGGATACTCATCTCAACCATGGCGCTGGGAATGTTGTCTGCCAAAAATCAATCAACCAAGTTAAATAGAAGTGAAATTATGGACGAGGAAAATAGGCAAAGCATTGGTGTCGTCCCCCTCGCTATCCCCCTACTCTCAGGCCCAGGAACTATCAGTACTGCTATCTTGTATTCACAGGAGATTTCAACATTTTCATATTGGGCAGGTACAATTTTAATGGTGTGTCTAATATGTCTTACCATCAAGCTAATACTGTCTATGGGGCGCAAAATTGCTTCCAGAATTGGTCAAACAGGCCTTAATGTGATGACTAGGGTTATGGGCCTTATTATAATGGCGGTGGCGGTAGAAACTATTAGTACTGGGCTCAAGCAGTTATTTCCAGTTCTGGGCCAATTAAACCTCTAGAGCAATACCGCTGCCTTTCATAACAGTCTTCAAAATATCACTGACACTTACGACGCCCACAACGACTTTTAATGAGTCGATAATGGGAATGCAAGAAATCCTCTCTTGCAGCATTACTCTGGCGATGTCACTGATCTCTGTTTGAGCATTTCCCATAATTACATTTTGAGACATGTGTTTGATAATTAAATCTCTGCCGCTTGCATTCTTTTGATGGAGTCTCACTACATCTCGATCTGATAAAATCCCCGTTAAAAGCTCATCTTCATTGAAAACCAAGACATGCCTAATTTGGTATTTGAACATTATTTCGATCGCCGCCGTCAGAGTATCATCTTCTTTTACGTAGATAAGATGATCACTCATAATATCCTCAGCAAATATTGCACGTGCTTTAGACCTGATAGGTTTAGAGGCCTTGGCATAGGAGTCGACCTCTTTCTTCTTAGGAGGTTTTTTTCCAGGTTTCAGCCGTTTTGCAATCTTTTGGTAGTCTTTTTCATTGATAAATCTTTCATAGTGCTCGGTGCCTAGGGACTTTATTCTGGCCGTTTTAATTTGATGTGATGAGAGCTCATCATGGTCTGGTAATTCATAAAGTTGGTACTTCCCACCAATAGAGACTACTAAAGTCACTTCAAGACTCCCTCGTTTTGCTACCTTATATTTTGAATGATTTGGGCGAGCTTGTCATTAAAAAGAAAATGCAGGAGCAACTGACTTGGTCAATTACTCCTGTGAGTAGTGCTAATTATGAGGTGGGAAGTCTGGATATCCTTTAAAATCATCATCGTCTTTTATGACACGAAATACCCGATTAATGGCATTCCCTGTTTTTGTACGAACGTGGATCAGGTACTCCCCTTCAGTCATTTTGCCTAGAGATACAACTTCTCCGATCGGCTTAACAGTGGGTCTACAAGCCTGGCCTTCAAAGACTTTGAGTTTTGGTAAAATCACTATGACATTTTTAAATTTAATAACTTCTATATCCTTAGCTTCAAGTGTTACGCAGGTGGACTCTAAGGCGCCTGAGAGTACAACTTCTGCATTAACTGTCTCATAGATGACCTCTGGGATGAAGGCACTTGATACAGGAGCGTAGAGATTCTCATCGATTGAAATCTTGGAGGCCTTTGCCACATTAAAAGTGACCGCTTTAACTCCTTGTGCGGGCGTTTGAAAAACAACCCGGTAATCACCGGCCGCTAACCTTCCCAGAGTCAGGACAGTTGAAAACCTAAGAGAAGTGCCGAGATAATTGCCCGGCTCAATTTTATTACATTCTGGGTACTGGTGTTTGTAAGCATATTGCTTCAAAGTTACAGTATTTGTGTCTTTATCTAGTTTGTAAGTGGCATTGAGCGCCTCGTAACAGAGGTTAGTTAACTTTCCAGCCAGAACTAGCTGAACAGAATCATTATCATCAAATCCTCTGGGAGCAGTATAAACAGCTTCAACCATTACCTCTTCAGCCTTGAGTGGGTTGTATTGGTCTGCAAAAAGCCCCGTTGTTAGTGCTAAGACCACTAAAAATGTAAATGTTTTCATACTTTCTCCTTTTATTTCCTATAAACTCTTTTGACTCAATTCATTTAAACTCTCAATTATCTTGGCCAGTGGCTGTGAGTAGTAAGCCGCTTTTCTCGCCTGCTCGGTCCACTTGGCCTTCAAAGGCAATTTTCCATCCCACAGAGGGTCACCAAGTAAAAGGTAGTCACCTGAGGAAAGTGGTTTTGCACTTTTTAAAGGCACCCATAAAAAATCTGGGTGAGCGTTTTGGTACCACTCCCCTCCTACAATTTTCCCATTTTCATCAAGCTCTAAATCATAAACATAGGTAACACTTTGATGGAGATCATTTTCTGGGGAATCTGTCAGCCTGTGTGAGGGGGGATTTTCAACAAGATATTTAACCTCCATTGCAACACCTATGATTTGTTTCATATCAGGCGAGCGATAGCTTTTAAATTTATCAATGAGAAAATCGTCTTTTTTTACAAGGCCGTCTTGAATCTCATCAACTGGTGCAAGGGTTTGAGGGTTAAAGTATCTATAGTTGTATGAGACTACTGGTTGGTTCCACACCTCATAATCAAAAGTTGCATCTATGACAAAACTTCTTTTGTCTTTTCCAATGAGATTCACTACTGCTTGATGCCAAGTACCAGGATTAGTGTCAAAGCAATCGTTTTCTTTAATCCTTCCTACGTCGTCTCGTTCAACATTTTTTACATCGCATCGTCCGCCTACAAAATTAACAGGAGTTCTGACGTTGGCCCATAGGAGTGTAATCAAGGCCTTTATATCTGAGGGATAAAATGAAATTTTAGTCTCTCCATCAAAGGACATTACTTCAACTTTATTTCTTGGACGCTCAACCATAAAGGCAGCAGGTGCCCAGCCATGGCAAAGCCCCATCCATCTTTCAACTTTTTTAAATTTTTCGAAATAATTTTTTCCAAGTGCCCACATTGGAGTAGTTAGGTGGGGAGACACTCCTAGCAGAAGATCATATTTCTCAGAGGGAGAAAGGGTATCGATATCAGCTGCATCTTTAGTTTGATAAACCTTATCAAAAGTATTGGCAGTTATATAATCATAGGACTCTTTCCAGTTGGGAAGAAACCTAAAATTGAAATCGAAATATCTATTTCCAAGCATCCCTTTATAGATAGGCCAATAGTCATCAGACCAAGGAGGAGTTTCAACTTCAGCTGATTTGAGTCCTAAACTTTCCATTTCAAAAACTGAGCTTATAAATTGCCCATCTTCGAGTAAGTTTTCAACAAGGTCATTGCCTGTAATGGGACCTTTGTGGCCGAGTTGGTCTTGGATTAATTTGTTACGAAAAGAGTCCTTCTTCTCAGACCAATAGGGATCAAGTATGGTTTGCTCAAAGATATCAATTCTTTTGTCCCCAAATTTAGCAGGGACTAGATTCATCATTTCACTAGGATTTTGATGAAACTTCTCAAGCCAGTTTTCAAGAGAGTCGGCGAGGGCCGCGCTCGTGATAAAAGTACTGAGAATAATGGTAAAAAATAAAAACGAAGGTCTCATAAAACACCTCTAACCTATGTTGTTAATCTATGAAGTGAATATTGCTTTTGTAGTGTCTTTTGTGAAAAAGATTTAACAACTAAAATAGTGTATTGCGAGATAAAAATTGATGATGGAGATCAGGAACTTGCAGGTAAGCATCGCGGCGAAGCCTTGCGGTGGGATGCTAATTACACTTACTTAACAAAAATGGGGTGCCCTCAATTGTCGAAAACTTATACATCCATATTGTTTTTTCAACGTTTATGCTTTCCCAACACATTTAAAGATACAATATCTCAAAATAGTCATTGGGGAACTGGAGTAAAAAATGATTAAGTTATTAGTAGCTTTACAGCTAATTACAAGTCTTTCTGCGTTTGCCAAAGTAAAAGACCAAAGCAAATTCGAGGATACTTTAAATCTTGAAGTCACCCTTGATGATACGGTTCAAGCGGGAATCTACAGTAGTTATAGCAAAGTCAGTGGTCCCTGTTTTAAAAAAGTCATAAGAAATGACGTTGCTTTAGATCAAACAAAGACAAGTGAGGCCCAGGCCTTGCGTGTTCAAAAATACATCGTAAAATCACCTTTCAAGTGTGTGTACGAGCTCGATGAAGCTTACTTACTAATGACAATAGGTGACCCTCATGGAATGGGGATTTCAGGTATGTGGGAGACAAGAGTGCCAATAATGTTCAGCTCTGAGCTCACTGATAAGGAGATGATTTTTAATTATCATATTGGAAAAAATGGTTGGCATCCAGCATACCCATTTCAATCTAATAAAGAAGAAAAAGATTGGATTGTGGCCGGACAAGATGGTGATACTTTAAAAGTCAACTTGGTAGCAAATCCAGAAAGCAAAGTAGCGTACCTTGAATACCTGGAGGTCCTGAGTAGGCCAAGAGTGCTATCTGAAAGTGAGATAAAGGCCAGAAAGGCAAGGCATTACGAAAGTTTAAAGCTAGAAAGGGATGCCCTTGTAGACGGAATGCCTCTTGCCAGTGAGCTCGCCGGGTATATTTTAAATCATTGCAAAATTAGAAAGAGAAAAGCGATCCCTGCTTTTGTCGGGTCTTTATGTTTTTATAATACTCTTTTTCAGGTTGTTGGGAATGCGGGTTATTTAAATTCATACAAAAATGTAGACAGGATGACTTTGATGTTTATGGCCTCTTATAATCCTGGGTATGAAACATTCACTTTCAAAGAGTTTGTTGAAGGTAAAAAATTAAAGAAAAAATTTGAAGTAAATTTAATACCTTACATTGAGTCAGCAAAAATCATAGTAGATGAATTTAAACAGATGACAAAAGAAAAGTACTGCTCAACAGCTTTAGGTGAAGAAAATTATCAAACAAATAAGCAAAAAAGGCTAATAGTGTATGACTGTCTTACTCATTTTTTACAATCTATGGTTGATGGAGAGTTTCCAGAAACTTCAAATCTATTAATAGGAATTAATGAGAAAATTATGCAATACGAAGCGGAAATTAAAGAACAATAGTTTTTTAATATTAAGGGGGGCCATATGAAAAAGCATTCTTTATTTTTAGCTATATTATTGCTTACAATATCAAATAATGGGTGGTCTGGAGAGTCAGACCACAAAATTGAATGTTCCGGTTGGTACAATATCTTGTCTACTCCTGAGGCCAAACGATTTAATTTTTCTGAAATTTTTGAATACCGTGAAGACTTTCCTAAACAAGTCTTTTTTGAAGTGTCAGATTTCCGTGATGATGAGTACAAGCATTCTTCAAGGTTAGAGCTAAGCGTGAAAGACGGCGAATTGGTTATTGAAGAGCGAAGTATTGAAGGGGTTCTAGATTGGAATCACATTTCCAAAGTAAAAGGTGCTATCACAAATGTAAATTTTGGTAAAAAACAGTTCATCACAGGTTCAGTCTCAATATTTGCTGATTCAAATTCCCGCAGAAGCTTTTCGGCAAAATGTGAAATTATAGCAGGCACTCATGGCCAAGCAGCAGAAATACCAGTTGTTGAACCCAAAGCTTCTGGTTTTGGAGGCTGGTAATTCTAGAGATTCTTACCGAGGAAGCTTAACTCCAAATGTTTCGGCCTTTTCCATCGCCAAAAAATGACGGTTTATTGTATCAAAGTCATTTTTAGGTAGTCCCTCAAAATAATTCTTGTGTGAGAGACCATCTTTAAAAACTTCTAAAATACTGTCAGATTCAAATTTATTGGGATTGTCTATGACGTCATTTTTTAAAACTAACAAATCGGCCGTGTGACCCGCAGAAATTTGGCCCGTTTGTGATAGACCTATCTCATCAGCGGCAAGACCGGTGGCCCCATGCCAAACACTTAGTGCATCTACACCTTTATTATGAAGCGAGCCAAGCTCGAGGTAGTTTCTTCCATGCATGCCTGGAAGAAATGCATCTGTACCTGCAAGAATTTTAAGTCCATTTTGGTGAGCAGCTCTTACAGCGTTAGCGTGATGCTCCCCTACTTGATCAATTTTATCTCTTACTGCAGAAGGAAGCTTTGATATTTGAGAGAACTCATCGATCACCCATGAAGTTGGAGTGACTACACATCCCCTTTTATGGGCAAGGGAGGCCAGTTCATCATCCATGTAGGAGATATGCTGGATATCTCTTACTCCCCCTTCAATTGCCATTTTGATTCCATGCTTTGAATGAGCATGGGCGGCCACCTTCATCCCCCTCTTGGCAGCTTCATCACAAATGGCATCAATTTCTTCACGGCTTAAATCCTCGTGCTCAAGCTCATCATTAGGTGACGCTACTCCTGGAGAGGTGCACAGCTTAACAAAATCGGCCCCACAGGCCTTGAGCTCTCTTACTCTTTTTCTGCATTCCCAGGGCCCATCAACAAGTGAGGAAGGTCTTCCTGGACCGGCCTTGAAAAGCGGAGAAATATCCCCATGACACCTGTCTGGTCCACAGAAATCCAAATGCCCTCCCGTAGTTGATAAAATGGCGATGGCTATTTTCATTCTTGGACCTATCATCACTCCTTCATCAACCATTCGTTTAATAAAATTAGTGGCCCCTCCAATTTCTCTGATAGAAGTGACTCCGCCATAGACAAGAGTTTGATAGAGGATTTTTTCGCAGTAGAGAAGTCCGGCCGGAGAGTTGGTGCGAATAACATCTTCACTTTCAAGGCCTACGATGGTGATGTGAGAGTGGCAGTCTACAAGCCCAGGCGTAACAAATAGATTTTTACAATCTACAATTTGAAAATCCTTTGAGTATTTCTTTTTAGATGGGTCGAGAATCAGCTGATCAATTTGACCTTTATCGATAACAACATCAACGTCTCTGTGAACTGAATCTTCGTGGTTTGATTTACCGTCATATAATTTCTTAATATTCGCGAGAACATACTTCACTGAAATGGTCCTTAATTAATTTATTTAAGTACCATTTTAACACATTTTCATTACAGTAAGTGGCAGTGAGCAGATAGATCTAAATCCACCATGGAAGATTCGACGGCCCCTTCAAGATGGTACTTAATAGGCAACCAACTTGGTCGTAATTCAGCACTCTCTCCAAGGTAGCAACTCTTCTCAGCAAGTGTCGCAAGCTCACTTTTAGTCAGCTGATAAGTATCAAAGCTTTTTGCCAACTCGATTTTGACTTGATTATCAGAAGCCGCAAAAAGCTGCCCCATATAGTTCATCACCTTTTCCCTTACCATTTTATTTCCACCAAATTTACCAAGTAGTGTTTGGAATATTTTGGGGGCTGATTGTGAGGTAAACTTTGGAGTGTTTGTCAGCAATTGATCTAGATATTGTTCATCTTTAAAATGGTTTAACAAAAGATCGACAACCACAATTTGCAATTTGGGAGAAGGGATCTCAAGTAAACTGATAAAATCAACGGGAGCAAACTCGCCTTGCAAGCTTTGCTCTTTTAATAAAGATAGTTTCTTCAACTGATTCTTAAACTGGATAAATTCTTTGGTTTTATAGGCTATGTAGTAGCGAGTTCCCTCAAGCTTTTTTGAAACACATTGGGTATGCCAGCATTTTTTGATTCTGAGCATATCCTTTTTTAATTTGGCAAAAGAAGTTTTTGATACCTTTCCAATTTTGAAGGACTTTTTGATACCTCCCGTCCTATGTACCAAAGGTTTTCTTTCAAATAACTCACGTTGACCTAGAAGTGAGACTCCACCCACTAACAAAAGGACAATCAATATCCACTTGCCGGGTTTAATTGTTAGCTCGTTTTAAATAACCACCATGGACAAAAGCATTTTCGCCGCATTCACTTGCTATCTCTTCACTCAAGTTTACTGTCTCGATTTTGACCCAGCTGCCTTGACTTGCAACTCTTTTAACTATTTGGCCGTAAGATATAGTTCCACAAATATCATAGCGTGTTGAGCCACCTTTTCTGACATTGAGTCCCCCTGCAGTGACTTTCAAGTAATCCTCAGTATCTTCAAGCTGACCCTCACCAAATTGGAGAGTGTCAGTATTTGCCTTTTTAAAGTTATTAACAATTTTTTGGTAGAGTTGAAGGTTTTCAGGGTTCAAGTGAATTGAATACTGATTACCACTTTTTGATTTAATAGAGTTAAGAGATCTAAAAAATCCCTTATCGTTGCCATACCATGAATCACTTGGAATCTTAAAGCGGCATGTTCTAGAAAGTTTCCCCGAGTTGTATACACCTGCCCATGCTCCTCTAATAATATACTCAAAGTTGGCAGGGTTTTGTCCGACACCTGTGTTTTTGATACACCAGTAACTAGATGAGTTGTGATAGATGGTTTTAAATCCAGTGTTAAAAATACTCAAACCATATTCAATAGATTCAGGAATACTAAGAAATTTTCTAGGGGCAGTATATTCTTCTTCGTGCCAATTGATAGCAATTTGCATAATACCTGTTGAGTAATAATCCTGAGAATTCAGTAGTTGAAAGTAGTTCTCCTGGCCATCAATTTGATCACAATTAGGAGTTACCTGGTCGCCTTCTACTTTAAAATTTCTCATGAATATTTTATGAAGCCAGCTACTCTTTGATTTAAATCGGCTTCCCGAGTTAAGCCCATAAGAGCAATTTTTATTTGCCTGTTTTCTGAAATGGGTGAGATAACTTTCGTGATAAGGAACAATCAAAGAGCCAAATAAAAAACTCCAATAGGCCTTTTCATCACCATATTTAAGGTATTCGGCGTCCGCGATTTTTTCTGCTTCTATATAAATATTCTCAAAAACCTCATTTATATAGGTGGCCTCATCGCCATTAAAAATGGGGCCAACGACCGCTTGATCTGAATTCATGGTAAGAAAATTTCCATCAAATAATTCAGTGTTGTACGAAAATCCTTGAGCGCTGATAACAAGGGTGGCAACCAAAATAATCGATTTGTACAAGTTCATAATTAGTCTCCCGGTTTGCTTTTCTAACTCCCCTCAAAAGTCAGAAGGTAGTTTAATAGCACAAATGTGCTACGCAACAAGGGATTCAAAAAAATTACAGACGGTAGTGTCAAAAGAGCACCACAGTAGTTTAAAAGGAAGTAGTGTCAAAAGAGCACCAGAGAAGCATTCATAGAATGTACCTGAGAGATATTATTCCGGTTTTTTTATATCAAAAAACTGCATATTACAAAAGATCACACTGTCTCCATCAATCATGTCTTCAAGCTTTCTGATCTTGTTGAGGCAGTCATATAGTATCTTTTGAACTTCAGAAATATTTTCTTCTTTCATACACATAATACTCCAGGGAAAGATATTCGCATTCTTATTTTCAGAGCTATGAGGAGCACAGTTTTCATCTGTAAGACGAGAGGTGACTGGGACGGCCTCCCTCACAAGAGAGGCAATACTACTTACTTCATCAAGATACTTTTTATTTGTTTGTTCATCACATTTCCACCACAAACATTCATATGGAGGTTTTAGGGTACCATCACTATCTCTTTCAACAATCCCGGAAGCTTCAAGCTGGTCCATACATTCTTTTAATTGGTGTTCATCCCTATTGAAAAAGAATTTTTGTGAAAGCCATTTGTAATCTTCTTTAAAAGATTTAAGCTTTATAAGCTCAGGCAGTACAACACTTTCGTAACTCATAATTCCTTCACATTTTTTTGCATCTAATGTGACATAGGGTTCTGGTTTGAGATGTGCTTTTGCATGTCTTGTTAATTTTTCTTCTAGGTGGGCATCCGCACTTACTTTACTGAGACTGACAAGACATCTAAAGTATTGGGCCTCTTCTCTTGAAAAGTGGTAGTACTCGATAAGCTTTTCTACAAAATCTTTTCCTGGAACTCTCTTTCCTCCGAGGACCATAACCAGTGATGATTTTGAAACGCCTTCAAGCTTTCTGGCCCAGGCTTCATAACTAAAGCTTGAGTTTTCGCTCTTCTTTTTCTCAAAGTAAGCGCGCATGAAATCACCAAAATTTGAATAATCGAAAATGTCCATTTGAATGGCCCCTTAAAAGATCTATCTTAATTATACAATAATACGAGAGCTTAGTAAGAAGGTTTCATATACCGCTTATCTTGTGGACACAGGATTGTGACCACAAGATAAGACAATAAAAACTATTTAGTGGGTTATTTGATATCGTAGGTACACTTAGTTTTGACAGGGAGTCCGAATAGACCCTCTCTTCTAGACTTTTCATAAGAGAGAGCTTTTTCTGAAAAGCTCAATTTCACAGAATCTGTGAAGTATGGAAGCCCAAGAGGTGAGAGAATTAAATGGGTATATTTTTTTTCAACTCTTTGTAGTACACCACCTTCTAAGGTTGTCTCTACATCAGTTCTGTTTTGCATGCCCAGTGAAATAAAGACTGTGGAGCTTTGTTTTCCCATCCCAATTTTGTCAAAGATTGTGATGATTTCGTTTTTTGATTGAAATAAAGCGTATCTCTCATCAAGCTTTTCAAGAGCAAGCTGAAGTGGTGCCTCTCCCTTTTGACATTCTATTTGGTCAAAGACTCCTACCACAACATCTGCTGCCATTAGATTTGTAAAAAATAGCGCTGCTATCAATATTTTCATTTTTCTCTCTCCTGAAGATTAGTTTAATCTTGTAACCAAAGACCAAAGCAATTTAATCGTCAACATTGACTTAGCGCATCTTTCATTTTTACCTGCGCCCATTTCACAAATTTTCAGAAATATATTCTAAAACATCATCGTGGTGAGTTTTTGTTTTCACTTTATCCATAACGTGCTTGAGCTTTCCATCACTACCAATAATAAAGCTCGATCTAACTATGCCCATATATTCTCTTCCATAGTTTTTCTTCTTTTGCCAAACTCCATACTTTTCACAAATTTTGTGGTCTTCATCACTTAGAAGATCAAAATTTAACCCTTCTTTATCAATAAATTTTGTAAGCCTTGCTTCAGAGTCAATGCTGACTCCAAGGACTACTGTTTTTAGCTTGGCAAACTTCGCCTTGGTATCTCGAATGCCACAGGCCTGTACGGTACAACCAGGTGTCATTGCTTTTGGGTAGAAATAGAGAACAACATTTTTTTTACCCTTGTAGTCTCTTAGGGATACTTTTTTTCCATCTTGGTTGGTGAGTGTGAATGCGGGGGCCATATTGCCTATTTTGACGCTCATGTTAGCTCCTGATTATTATGCGATTAGTCTAGTTCGCCCAAAATACCTTAAATATTACCTTTTACCAAGATCTCTTAACGGTACTGAGCTTGAAAGAACGCAATTATTTTAATAGATTTTGCTGGCACAAAAATATAATGACTCGCTTCGGAGATAACCATGGCCTCAATTTTATTCGTATTACTCAGTTTTCAAGTTCACGCTTGGGAAGGACCAACCTATCAGGCCAAAAAAGCACAAATTGGTAAAAGAAATCTTACTCATAAGGCCTATTCTGTCTCCCCTGGCTTTTACACTCTTACTGAAAAAACCTTTAATCGGCTATCCAAAGTGTGGCCTAGAGAGCTGAGGAAAAGGCTTAAAAGAGACCCTTCAAAATTTCGCGAACTCGCCTATCAAAGATACGGGTTTTTGAAAGCTCCCTACGATAACAAGGGAGCACCCTTGGGATTTGTGGTCAAGCCCGATGGCAGATGGGAAGGAAGCTGCTTTATGTGCCATGCTGGCTCAGTTGGCGGCAAAGTCATTCTAGGCCTTGGTAATAATCAAATAGATATTGGTACTTTTACAGAAGATAGAATCAAACAAATTAAGCGCTACCCCATCAGCTCTAACGCTTACCCAATCAATTTTCCCAAGGCCCTTAGTGAATCCTTGATGGTTAGGCTCTATGAAAGAAGCTACTTCTCAAAATATCGCCATCAACTGAGCAAGGGGACACCCAATGTGGTCTCTGGTTGGTCCGCTATTTTAGGTGGTAGAAATATTGACATGGACCCCTTTGGTTTTCCGAGGAGTCTTAAGATTAATGTTTTCGGCTCTATTCCTGTAGATAGCGATATGCCGGCCTGGTTTACCACTTCTGTTAAAAGTCGAATTTGGGTTGACGGATTTTCTCCTCTCACACGTAGAACTATTATGTCTCCAGCGGCGGCACCACTAAACCCTGAGTTTAAAAAATGGGAGAGTGAATTTGACGATGTCCTTCACTATATTAAATCCCTCAAGGCCCCCTCCTATGAGAATTCTTTCCCTGGTAGAATTGACTGGAAAATGGCAAAAAAAGGTGAGGATCATTTTTATCAGTCTTGCTCTAATTGTCATGGAGACTATGAAAGAGTCGCAGGGGTTATGACCTTACTCTTTCCAGAAGAGAGAATTCCTCTCAGCAAACTTAAGACAGACCCAGCACGAGTCAGAAAAGGGTTAACTGTAAGTTGGAGACAATTCTACCAAAACTCATGGCTTGGAAACTACGGCAAAGACAAATTTGTCGTTGATCCCAAAGGCTATATGGCGCCTCCTTTACTCGGAGTTTGGGCCACTGCTCCCTATCTTCACAACGGATCTGTCCCAACTTTGTATCATTTGTTATTTGAAAGTGAGAGGCCCAAAATTTGGAAAGTTACTGACTACAAAAAATATGATCACAAAAATATGGGCCTTTCATTCAATAAGTTTTTAAGTGTACCCATTGTTTATGATAACGAGATGAAAAGAAGGTTTTTTGATACAACAGGCCATAGCAAGTCTAACAAGGGACATTCTTTTGGCAGTGAGCTCAGCGAACAACAAAAGTGGGAGCTTTTAGAGTACCTCAAAACCTTATAAGAATACGGAAAATTATAGTGTCTGCAAAAAAGCAACTAAGTCGAGCACCTGAGAATCAGAGTAGACTCGGCTTCCATCTTTTTTGATTAAAATTTCTCTACTGTGACCAAGGTTTGAAAGCCCTGATTTTGAATTATCGTAGTAGTGATTCATTTTTGCTTTCCAGCTGCTAGGTACACCAGCTCCAGAGGGGTAACCATTACATTTAAAATCAAAGTCTTTGTCAGCATTTATAGAAGCTCCCATCCAGTATCCTTTTTCTCTATCAAATTCTGGAGTCAGAAGTTGGCAAAGTGAGGGAATGGAGTTGTTATGAAGATAAGGCCATCTCGCCCATATTCCATCAAGAGGTGGTGGGATGTAGCCAGGTTGCTCGACCACAACTGTATTAGTAAGTTTTGAGAGTTCAAGTCGATTTAGATCTTCAAGGAAATATCCCATTCCCCTTCTTCTGAGATCTGATGTTCCTACGTCTTTAACCAGGGTTTGCTGGTGGTAGCGAACCTTAGTCGTTTTGAACTGCTCACTCAAAGGCAGCTTATGTCCATCAAGACCAGACCAAGCTTTGGTGTAGGTTCCATGACATTTACGACAGGATTTATTAAAGAGTTTTTCCCCTCTTTTAGCAGAGTCAAGATTGATATGAGATGCTGGGAAGAAATCAGTAACCCTCGGAGGTTTTGCTGCAAATACTGCAGCTGTTAGCTCTATGATGGTTTTCTTATTTGATTTAAACCACTCACCCAGGTCTTCAAGGGTTTGTCCTCTGCCAATTTCATTCCATAAAAAATTGGTAAAAATAGGATTGCCTGAGATGATTGAAGCATCAGAGAGCCATTTAGTTTTGTATTTTAAATTCCACCAAACCGCAGGCTTACTGTCGGTGTGGGTTTTTCTTAGTCTTGAAGGCCTTGGGATGGCACCAGTGTAGGGGTGTTTTGTCGCCCACTTATCTGCTAGTCTTCTTGAAAGACTCAAACCGGTGTGGGCCAAGCTTGTGTCGAGTCCTAGGGCCTGTGGCGCGACTCCTTCAATAAACTTGAGGTTCTTTTTCAATTTCTTAAACATTTTGACTTCGCCCTTCGAGGCGTTTGTTCCCAATTTAAATAATGTTTTGGGAACCAGGGGGACATACTTCTTGCCCATCAGAAAGAATTCATTGGCGTGAGGGAAGCGATTCGTAAGCCCTATGACCTTTTTCCCAAAGAGGTTTCCGGCGTGACAACCGGCACAGCCAACTGTCATGATTTCACCATTGGGAGTATCTTTAAGGGTGACACCCATTGGGTAGTCAGGTCTAATCCCTTTTTTAAAGGGGACTTGGTAGACTCCAGCTCCTTCGGTAGCAGGGTATGGATGAAGACCTACGTAATCAAACATCTGATCCATTTGATTCCAGCCTGTCTGTATTTTAAGTAATTTTAAAATGAATTTTTTGAGAGGATTACTTGCGCCCTTTTCAAAAAAGTTTTTGAGCGGCTTATGCGGAATCATCACTTTTTGTTTGTCTACTGGATAGAATAGAGTGTGCATTCGGCCCTTTGCTACCACTTCTTGCCACTGTTTAGGCGGAAGCTTGTAGACATTGGAGCGATTGCCGGAGGCACCAAGCTTAGCGTCCTTGGTCCAATCTGGTGTAAGCCAGAGCTTATCCCAATCGGGCTCCACGGTGTAGTCCGCAGCAAAGGTGGAAGTCATAAACATCGATAGTGTCATTATTAATAATTTCTTCATGTGGATAATTATGAACTTAGCTGAAAAGGATCGTGTAGTTAAAAATAGAGATGTTAGAGTTTATCAGTGTCGCCTAATGCTACTGAGCGAAATTTTCCAAGCGTTTCACCATTCAAGAAATAGATATTGAGCTCAAGGCCTTGTAAATATAGGTAAAAGCCTTGAAAAGTATGCACTGTGTCATTATTATGGTTTTTGAACTAATGTAAACCAGTGAAATTAGTGACAAGGGATAATTTATGAAGGATCTAATGCTTATATCAATACCTATTATGCTCGTGCTGATGGCGCTAGAGATTTCCTTTTCTGTGTGGAAAAAAAAGGGGTTCTATAACTTTAAAGATACACTCAGCAATCTCAGCCAAGGTGTAGGTCAACAGGCCATTGGTATCTTTATTAAAGTAGTGGCCCTTGGTGGCTACCACTATGTTTGGGAAAATTACCGCTTTACCGACCTTGATACAAGCAATGCCCTCCATTGGCTCCTAGTAGTCGCCCTAACAGATCTATGCTTTTACTGCTTTCACATTATGGGTCACCGGGTGAATATATTTATTGGATTTCACACCGTTCACCATCAAAGTGAACAGTACAATATGTCTGTGGCCCTAAGGCAGAGTTGGTTTGCTCCTGTTTTTAGATGGGTTTTCTATTTACCACTGGCCTTAGTAGGCGCTCCAGTTGTGATGTTTGTTGGTAGTTCAGTGATAATCCTGCTCTATCAATTTTGGCTTCACACAAGAGTTATTGATAAAATGGGCCCTCTAGAGTGGTTTATGGTTACTCCCAGTCACCACAGAGTTCACCACGGGAAAAACCCTCAATACTTAGACAAAAATTGCGCAGCTGTTTTTATTATATGGGACAGACTATTTGGAACTTTTGAACCAGAAGTTGAAGAGGTTAAGTTTGGTCTGCAAACTCCTTTTGATAGTATTAATCCTCTTTATGCCAACACTGTATATTTCGAATACCTAATAGCGCGGATGAAAAAAATGGACAATCTCTCAGACAAGCTGAAATTGTGGATCGCAGCTCCTGAGTGGTTGAGCGACCAGGAAAGAGCAGCTCTTGGAGAAAAAGTGGCGGTCCAAAAACCTGCTAAAAAATCTCTCGTCAATTGGGAGAAAAACTATGTGGTAGTTCAATTTATAGCTCTGCTGGGATTTTTAGTCTACGGCCTTAAATTTCATAGAACTCAAGATGCAATTCAAAATTTTCTTATTGTCTCAGTAATTGTTTGGGGGCTAATGAACTTAGCGGCCATTGTTGAAAAGAAAAAATGGGCCTCAAAATCTGAGTTGATTCGAGTTGTTTTAATAGGAACTTATACTGGAGTGGCCTTAGCATTCTAGGTCCCCTTATGTCTCGGTGAAGCGCACCGGGACTTCTATACTTTTTCTAACGGGTATCATAGTATTTAGCAGTTTTTTAACTTCTGCATGGAGAACAAATGAACCCGCTTGGACTAAACGGAATTGAGTTTGTTGAGTACGCATCCCCCGACCCTTCATACTTACATAAAATATTTGAAGAGTTTGGATTTTCAAGAACCCTCAAACACTCCCAAAAAAATATATCCCTCTATCAGCAAAATGCTATCAACTTCATGATCAATGATGAAGACGGTAGTTTTGGCAAAAAATTTGCGGGCCTTCACGGCCACAGCATTAGCTCAATGGGCTGGAGAGTAAAGGACGCGAACGTGGCCTTAGAAAAGGCCGTAAGTGCAGGGGCCAAGGCTTGCGAGGAAGGAGACTTCAAAGGCAGTGGTGGAAATCTGATTCCTGCTATCTATGGCATCGGCGACAGTATTATCTACTTCATTGAAGAAGACAGTCATGAAAATGTTTACAAAAATTTAAGTTTTACCGCTCATCCATCTCCCACAAAAGTGGCAGATAAAGGAATGATTTTAATTGATCACCTCACAAATAATGTTTACAAAGGTGAGCTTTCAAAGTGGGCAGATTTTTATAAGAATATTTTTGGTTTCACTGAAGTCAGGTATTTTGATATCAGAGGTGAGAAGACCGGTCTTAGATCATTTGCTCTTAAGTCTCCTTGCGGCCTTTTTTGTATCCCTATTAATGAAGGCACCGAGAGAAAATCTCAAATCAACGAATACCTTGATGAATACAAAGGCCCTGGGGTTCAACACTTGGCCTTTCTTACCCATGACATTGTGACCACCATAAATGATTTAAAAACCACTTCTATCGATACTCTTGATATAGATGATGAATATTATGACACTGTGTTTGAGCGAGTTCCTGGCGTCACTGAAGATCATGACAAGCTAAAGGAGCTGCAGCTTCTTGTTGACGGGGATGATAGAGGTTATCTACTTCAAATTTTCACAAAAAATCTTTTTGGACCAATCTTTATAGAAATTATTCAAAGAAAGAATCACTTCTCATTTGGAGAGGGAAACTTTGGTGCATTATTTCGCTCCATTGAAAAAGATCAGCAAAAACGTGGTTACTTTGAAGAGTAAGGAGGTATAGGTGGAATCATTTAAAGCATCGGGTATTTATACGAAACAAGCACACGTCAGAATTCCTGATGGGACATACGAGCAAGAGATTGGACGAAAAGGATTTTTCGGAAGAGTCTCTCAGCTCTACCATGAAAATCCACCTACTGGTTGGACCAAGATAGAGGGAAATCTAAGGCCTAGGTGTCTGCCCCCTCTTTTTGGAGATAAGGTTTTGAGTGAATGCTTCACTCCATTTCTGTATAATGCAGATGTCATCATTTCCATGGGAGAATTTAAAAATAGCTTTGTAAACTTTTTTAGAAATGCTGATGCCGATGAACTCTTTTTTATTCACGAGGGAAATGGCGTCATTGAAACAAGCTTTGGACCTCTTCCTTTTCTGGGAGGTGATTATGTTGTAATGCCACGAGGGACAACTTATAAAATTTTCGTGGGAACTCATTCTAAAATATTAAAAGTTGAATCCGCTGGAGAGTTTGAGCAAGTGGACCGAAATTTACTAGGGCCCAACGCTCTTTACGACCAGACCGCCATTGAAACTCCACAGGCAAGAGTGGGAAGTGACAATGATGCCAGCGAGTACCAATTAGAAATAAAACGCTTAGGTGAAATCACCACTGTTACCTACCCCTTTAATCCTCTTGATGTTGTGGGATGGAAGGGCTCAGGCTACCCTTGGAAGCTATCGATCTATGATATCTGCCCTATTATGAGTCACCGCTACCATATACCACCTTCAGGCCACACAACTTTTATGTCTCATAACTTTGTGGTTTGTAGTTTTGTGGAAAGGCCTCTTGAAGATAAAGATGAAAAAGTACTGAGAGTTCCCTTTTATCATTCAAATATTGACTACGATGAAGTTCTTTTTTATCACAAAGGAGACTTCTTCTCTCGTGCCAATATAGATTCAGGAGCGCTGACTTTTCATCCCCAAGGCATTGACCACGGGCCTCACCCAAAGGCCGTTAATTCCATCGATGATAAAACTCGCACCGATGAATTTGCTGTGATGATTGATACCAGATATCCACTAAAACCAACTGATCAATTTTCTAGTCATGAAATTTCTGAGTATTGGAAGAGTTGGATGTAATTTTTAGGCAGCACTGGTGTTCTTAAAAGTGTAAGCCGAGAAAATGGCGGCCATAAACAAAAGGGCGCCACCAAATTGGTGAAGACTAGCAAGTGGAACAGGTACAACAAGAAGTAGAGTTGCCACCCCAATAAAAAATTGAAAAGAAAGTACCGCTATTAAAAATTTCAGTGAGTTTTGCTGCCATCTATTTTGAACTTTCTTCCTAGCAGTTCCAAAATGCAAGATCACAAGGAGCACTAAAAACCAGGCCAGTGAGCGGTGGATAAATTGAACACTTGTGACATTTTCAACTAGGTTGTGCCATCCGGGTGTCAGCATCCAAATATCAGAAGGCATAAAGCTGCCACTCATGCTGGGAAAGGTATTGTGCACAAATCCACCATGAAGCCCCGACATAAAGGCACCGTAAACAATTTGGAGCAAAATCACCATGCTTATGAAAAAGGAGGCCTTCCAGCTTCCATTATTTGTTTGAGTTTTTTCAGTGTGAGCTAAATTTAGGAAATCTAATAATTGCCACAAAAGATAGCCTAGGATAATCAAGGCCAAAACTAGGTGAGCGGCCAACCGGTAGTGGCTGACTTCTGGGATATTGACCAGACCGCTTTTGACCATGTACCAACCCAGCACGCCTTGCATGCCACCAAGAATAAATCCAAAAAATAATTTAGTACCTGTCCACAAATTGTATCTGCGTTTTAGGGAAAAATAGAGCCAAGGAAAAAAGAAGACAATCCCAATCAGTCTACCAATCATACGGTGAAGGTATTCCCAAAAAAATATAGATTTGTATTCAGCTAAGCTCATACTCGGAAATACACTGATATATTCAGGAAAGTTTTT
Source organism: Bacteriovoracaceae bacterium (assembly GCA_018649885.1). Taxonomy (GTDB): domain Bacteria; phylum Bdellovibrionota; class Bacteriovoracia; order Bacteriovoracales; family Bacteriovoracaceae; genus JABIHA01. The sequence goes on along the minus strand of JABIHA010000073.1, from coordinate 5,428 downwards.
GTACTTGGCAAAACTTAGGGCCCACTGCTGATCAGTAATGGGAGGAATCACGCCCATAATAGGCTTCCAGTCCACCATCGAAAGACCTGAATGAGTCAGCCTGGTAATTCCGCCCACAATAACTGTAGAGAGAACCAGAAGGCATACAACACCCAACCACACTATAATATCTTTGTTCTTATTTTCGCGAAATTTCATATAAGTGCTTAATATCAGAAGTTATCATCTCTAGCAAACATGACAGTTGAAACAAAGTTAACCAGGTAAAATAGGAATTTCTTATGTGCACAGAAGCACGAAGATGCTAACCTCCCAGAACTTTTGGAGAAAATAATGAAAAAATCTTTATATCTTTGTTTGCACTTCCTTTTAATCAGCTCCTCCATGGCAGCCGGCCTTAAATTAACCACCTATAATGTAGGTCTCGCCAAAGGCTTCGTTGAGTACTCTCAGCTGAGACTTCCACTACTTAAAAAAGCAATTGCTGAGTCTGATAGTGATATTTTGTGTCTTCAAGAGTTGTGGTCAAAAAGTGATCGAAAAAAGATGACTCGGGCCTTAAAGAAAAGTTTTCCCTACTCCTACCAAGTGGAGAGTAAAATGGTGAAGACCACAAGTGCACCTGCCTGCAAGACCGGTGATCTTTTCGGAGAAGTGTCGGGAGAAAAGAGGCTTCTTACCTGTATGCAAGATCTTTGCTCTGACAAAAAAGATTCTAGTAAAAATGATTGTATCTTACAAAAGTGTGATCCCGCTTTTAAATATTTGGCCGCCAGTAGACCTGAGTGCTTAAAGTCAGTTTACGCTCAAGTGAGCCTTCCTCTGATTCAGCAGCTCTACAATTTGCTCGGCCCCTTCCAAAGGCCTTCGATTTTCAGCTACCGCGGAGGTAACGGGCTCGCTATATACAGTAAACATCCTATTACCAAGACAGCTTCAGTCGATTTAAAAGATATCTCAAGCACTGTCAGAAGGGTCGGCCTTTACGCACAAGTGAAAGTGGATGGCGTCGATCGCCACATCGTTTGCGCTCATCTTCAGGCCAATTTGGCCTCCACCATGACTTATGCTGGAGATCTTGCTGGCTTTAAACAAGAGAGCCTGGCCCAGGCCAAAGAGATATTAAAATTCATGGACCAAAGTGTTGGCAAAAAATCAGGCCAGCGCTACCTGCTGGGAGATTTCAATTGTAGCTTTGAAAATAAAACGGCAAAAGTAAAAGACGACTTTGTTGAAATATGTAATTTAATCAAAGCAGATGGCTACGATGATTTTGTGAGTAGCTATAATCCTGAAACCATAAAAAGTGGATGTAGTTTTTGTTCAAGAAATACACTTACTAGTAGGACTCATAAAAATATCTTAATTGATCATATTTTCACCAAAGGAGTTGCCACTAAAACTCCCCCTCTAGTCACTATCGATTTTGATAATGAAGTAACAGTCAAAGTAAAAGGCAAAAACATAAAAACCAATTTATCCGACCACTTTGGAGTGAGCCTTAAGACAAATTAATCTTCTATTGCAGTGGTAGAGAAATTTAGCTAGGTGCCCCCCTAACAAAATAAATTCATTCCCCTGGCCACAATTTCTTTCCTCCGGTTACATGCCCCACAAAGAATTTGAATATTCCCAACACTATTATCCCCTCCATGAGAAAACTTAAGCTTATGATCATACTCAAGCCCATGTCTCACCCCACAATTGGCACACTCTCCAGTATAAACCTCACGCTTCACCCCCTTAGGAATAAACCGAGAGTTTTTCACACTCAATTTGCGAACACGTTGCACCTTCCCAGGAGCCGATAATTCTTTTTCAAGAAGTATCTGAATCAATTCATGAGTTGAAAGATCCCCATAAACCTTGCGAAGCCGATCAAATTTCAAAAGCATAAATTCACTAAGTACTAACGTCTCTCGCCTTTCAATTTGGTAGTCTTCACTCACAATTTTCTTAAACTCCCGAGTAGAACACCCCGACGCTTTTCCCACGACATCTTCAATAAACTGTTGATCACGACTCCCCTGCAAAATCCTATTTGCACAGGCCGCATTAGTCAGTGTCAACTCCCCTGACTCAATTTTTGTAAGCGCCACTTCAGACTTAAGCATCAAGCGAGTTGCATTTACTCGAATACTGGCCTCAGCATCTGAGTACCCAAGCTCCTTCACAATATATTTATACAAGGAAGAATACTTCAAATCACAGTAGAGTTTCTCTTTTTCAATAACCATCAACTTCCTCAAAACCTTCTGAGTAAAATTTTTTTCAACCCTAACCAATTCTTTTATCTCACTAAAAATTCTCATATAACCCCCAAACCACAATCATTTCTACCACAATACCAGGTTAAACAAAAACCCCTCCAAAATGTAAGCCCCATCACTTCAAACCTAATTACTAAAACCTAAATTTTGAACTCATTTTCCAAAAAAAAGATTCAACAAAACCATACTCAAAAACAGGCCTTATCAATACCCATTAGCATCCCCATCAAAAGCAAAGTTTTTTATTCCCAAAAAAATCTTCTTACATTTCCCAAAGTTAAAATAATTTCATATGACCGCACACTTTGCATCGAAAAATCTTTCTCTAAAATTTATTCTTGGAATAAAAATAGAAGTATCAGATCAGGCGCTCAAGGGGCCCTTGAGGGGGCCCACGCTTCCTCTTTCAAGGAGCTATCAAATCTCCCAAAGATTCACCATTCATTCCTTACCAGAAGTCTTCCACCCAAATTCATAAAAAAGATGCCCTCGCAATTCACACCTAACTAATCCCAACCTCCAAACTACGCCGTGAACAAGGGCCGAAAGAAAAACCAATTCCCCTCCTAATTTGATTCGGCTCGGGCACAAATAAATAACAAAACAACGACCCACCTGACCGCATACTTTGCATCGCAAATTCTTCATCAAATTTTGTTTTTTTTAAAATTTAGATGTGTGGGTAGTACTAGTATATTTTGTGTTTTGTAAAAAGCGGGGTGATGCCAGTTTAACATTGTTGTTTGTAAAATGTGAGTAGGCACCAGCTTGACTGGCACCTGAGTATTTTTTTAATTGATCGAACTTTCTAGAAGATCTTCAAAAATTTCAGCAACATCTTTCTCAGGATTTTCTTCCAATCCCAAGTCGATATAAGACTGCAAAATAGGGCCCAAAATTACCTCTTCTCTCTCGGCTGGAGTCAAAATCAAGTAATCTAAAACTTCTTGGCCAATGGCCTCATTGTACTCATGGTTTTGCATTGACGACATTTGAGAAGCTTCCACAAGCAATATCGTTCCAATAGATGCTCCAATTGTCATTGCAACCTCACCTGAGCTCGCCGCTTTTGCTTCTTGATTTGAGTTGCTTAGCATTAAAATGCTAGAGACTAGTACTGCTACAAAAAAAAATTTCATTTAACCCTCCGGGTTTAAATATCCACGCATAAATAATTGGATATTTTCATTTGTTAAATCTAATTCTTTAAATTCTTCAGCTAATTCAGCAGAAAAATTGTCACGGATAAAAGAAAAGACGTTAATTTTCTGTAAATTTGATTGTTTTTTTATTAGTGAATCAATTAATTCATCATTTTCTTTTTTTAATGGTATGCCATATCCCGTATTTAGAAACGAAGAGATATGTTTTGTGAAAAATCCTACGATTTGATCCTTAACAGGGTCAATTATATCTGCAACATGAGGATATTTTTCTTTTTTAACATACATTGTGGCGAGCTTCTTCCAAGAGTTTGCCTGTAAGCTATGATAAAATTTATTTTCCAGTTTGAGAAAAGAACTAACTAGAATGATTTTTTGTTGATGACTCTTCACTTCCGCCTTTCCTCTAAGATACAATTCTCTTCGCTCAAGCGCTGTAGATTTTGTTATATAAGTGTAAACATCTTCTAAATTAGGGCCTATTGCCTGGAATGCTTTCTCATATATATCGAGAGATGATTTAAATAAAAAACCATTTTCAATGGCATACTTTTCATCATTTAGGACAGAATTGTCAGTAAATCCTATCTGGCCCCAATATTCCAATATTTTGAGTGGGAAAAACTTTTTACTATCTAATATTTGATGATCATCTGATATTGCTTTTACAAATTGATTCGATTCATGGCCACAGTTATTACTAAAAAAATAATACTTCCCTTGATATTGCCAATATTGTTCTAAAATTCTAGATGTGAACAAATCAATATCACTTCGACTAAAATTAAATGGAACACTTATAACATCTCTAAACTCAACAGAATTATATTCTCTAAGAAGTGATATGAAAGTTTGAAAAAATAGGCGTGAGGGATATTTTCCAATAATTCCTTTAAAATTTGAAACTGTTATGTCTGTAATGCTGGCCCGATAGTTGGCAATCACATGATACTGAACATCTTTTAGACAATCGGGACCGATATCCACCCGTTTGGGAGAGCAAATTACAAATTTAAACATGGAATGACCCCAGCGACTTCCAATAGTTCTTCCTTTCCCTGCTACAACATAATGAATTTGATAAATGCGTGAGGGATCTAAATCCACAAGATTTTTACGATCTAATAACGGGTCATCTTTTAGAAATATTGTTGTGCCACTTTCACAATTGTATTCTTTAAAAGGGATATGATTAAATTCAGAGCTAAAGAAATTATAATAACTTGGTCTTCTACACTTATAGTCCTTATCGAGAAGAAAGTATTCCATATTGACTGCAAAGGCCTCTCGTAGACCGTCGGACTCAGTGGAGCTTAAATCTCTAATATGATTTTTATTTTTCTTTTTCCAGATTTGTAATGTAGAAAAAGATTTATTGAAATTATTTAAATATTTAAAACGTTTTTTTGAAGAGATTTTACTTTTAAAAACTCCTAGAATTTTTCCATCATAATCAAATTGGTGGGCCAATTCATGAATGACTGCCGCTTTTGCTAACTTATAAGAATTTTTGTGTCCACATCGATATGTTGCTGCCCGTTCCTCTCCGTCCAATATTGTGTCTAAAAAATGTTGATTGATCCATATTTTTCTTTGATTGACTCCAAATGGGTTATTTAGGCCATAAATCACCCTTTCAGAAAATGTTTTAGATTCTCCAGGACACAGGGGTAATACCAACTTAGATGTTTTATCCAGTTTTTTAAAAACGACTTGGACCTTATTTTTAAAACTATTTCTAAACGATGCAGGAATCGCCAATTCTATTTCATCAATAAAAGCTGACAATTTGTTCTTTTGCATTACCGAAAGAACACGATCTTTCAGTGCAGTGGACTCCAAAAAGGCTGCATTAGTGGTTTTTGCAGTTGAAAAGTCATCCACTGTAACGGCCGAATTATCACCCACCCCGTGGTTAAATTAAATTCCTCTTTTCAATCATTTAGATTCTCTTCTTCTTAATTTTAAAGGAGCAGGGGGCAATGCCCCTAGAAC